>NZ_JBJNOF010000014.1:0-217750 GCF_052166775.1 Serratia sp. CY74737 | reverse complement strand
TCCAATTGCGCGCGAGGATGCAAACAGAGACGCTTCACGGTGAACTCGCCGGCTATGCTGGCAATAACAATATCTCCATGGGCCGGACTGATGCTGCGGTCAACAACAAGCATAGAGCCCTCAGTGATCCCTGCCTCAAGCATGGAATCACCTGTCGCATAGAGAAAATAGGTCGCATTGGGATGGCTGATGCAGTACTCGTTCAGATCGATGCGCGAACTGACGTAATCTGCTGCAGGACTGGGAAACCCCGCCGGCACCTTGTCGGCGAAAAGCGGGATTTTGAGCTTGGTTGGGTTTGGTGTTGGATAAAAGAAAGTCATAATGTTGCCTTGTTACTGTGTTTTTATACAGTATATGCGCAAGATTTTGACGGGGGAAAGTTCGGATTTTTGTTAGAAAGGTAGGATATTGATCGGTAAAGAAAGATAGTTTCGATGAATGGCCGAGTTCCCTCCAGGCTACAACTCACGATCGAAGTTCGACCTTCAGCGCGTTTTCGCATCCACAAGTAGAACACTGTGCTGATGTTTATCGCGACATTATCCCTTGCGATATCAGTCTGAGAGGAGCGCCAGAACCCAACTATCAGGTGGCGTGAGGCAACGCTGACGGACGGCGTGCTGGGAGTCATACGTTGTTACTACAGTACGTCACCATGCCCCAACGATAGTGATTGTGCTTACTTATCATCTTGATGGGCTAGAAAATTTTGCCATCAATATCATGCGATGGCAGAATATAGCAAACCAACATTTAAGAATTTTACGCATTGAATACTTTTATACGTTATGCATCTGTAGGGGTAATGAATACCCTGGCTCACTGGGCTGTTTTTGGGCTCATGCTCTTTAGCGGTTTCTCACAATCAGTTTCAAATGTTGTCGCTTTTGGCATCGCTGTAACCGTTTCGTTCTTTGCTAACGCCAAGTGGACGTTCAAGGCACAAGCTACAACTTACCGCTATATGGTGTATGTGTTGTTTATGGGAGGTATGGCATTCTCTGTCGGTTGGGCAGCAGATACGCTACATGCAAACCCAATTGTAACTCTCGTTACTTTTTCAGTGATCAGCCTAATCTGTGGCTTCATTTATTCTAAGTTAGTTGTCTTCAGGGAAGATAAATGAAAATTTCACTTGTAGTTCCCGTATTCAACGAGGAAGAAGCAATTCCTCTATTCTACCAATCTGTGCGTCAGTTTAAACCTTTTCAGCATATAGATGTAGAGATCGTTTTCGTCAACGATGGTAGCTCAGATAGAACGGAAGAAATACTGTCTTCCTTATCTAATGATGATCAAAATGTTAAATCGATAAATTTTTCCAGGAATTTCGGGAAAGAACCTGCATTATTTGCTGGTTTGGAAGCCGCTACCGGTGATGCTATTATCCCAATTGACGTTGACCTTCAAGATCCAATTGATGTTATCCCACTATTATTGAATAAGTGGCAAGATGGTGCAGACGTGGTGTTGGCTAAACGTATGGATAGGCAATGCGATGGCCGAATGAAGAGAAAAACAGCAGAATGGTTTTATCGAGTACACAATAAAATAAGTAAACCGGCCATAGAAGAGAATGTAGGTGATTTTAGGCTGATGACCAGGGAAGTGGTAGAAAGCATTAAATTACTTCCAGAGAGAAACCTATTTATGAAAGGTATCCTTAGCTGGGTTGGCGGAAATGTTGAAATTGTTGAATACTCTAGAGCCGAGCGAGTCGCAGGAACCAGCAAATTTAATGGCTGGAAGCTTTGGAATTTGGCAATAGAGGGAATTACAAGTTTTTCCACCTTCCCTCTTCGTGTTTGGGCTTACATTGGATTTTTTGTTGCTGCAATTTCCTTCATGTATGGCGCATGGATGATCATAGATAAGGTTATTTGGGGCAACCCGGTAGCTGGCTACCCTTCAATTATTGTTTCCATTCTTTTCCTTGGCGGTGTACAGCTTATAGGAATCGGAGTGCTTGGGGAATATATTGGTAGAATATACATTGAAACCAAACGTCGCCCACGCTATATAATAAAGAAGTGAGATGAGAATTAAAATGTTTTGTAAAATCGACAAAAAAGCACTGCTCCTTTACTCAGGGATTGCTCTTCTTTTTATTTATCCATTAATCCAAGCTGGTGTTTTTTATAGGGATGATCTAGATAGAGCCATAACTGGTCAGTATGGATGGAGAGGATTAGGTCGGCCTGTTGCAGATATTCTCATGAAAGTTTTATCCGCCAGTGGCCACTATAACCTTGATCTATACCCCTATACTATGATTGCTTCCTGCTTGTTTATCGGTGGGGCATCGCTTTTACTTAGCGATCATTTATCGAGGTTAGAAGTTCCTTCACACAAATTAGTTTCGGCTCTTCTAATTTTTAATCCATTCATGCTGCAAAATATCGCTTACAGATATGACTCTTTAGGCATGTCCATTGCTTTTTTCCTAGCGGTTATGGCTTATACCTATACAGCCAGTAATCCTACCAGACAAACTTTAGTAAAACTTTTCGCTGGCGTACTATCTTTAACCATATACCAACCATGCGCAAATGTATTTATTGGTTTACTTGCTGTAGACGTAATGATCGCAGCAGTAAAAAATGACTGTAAAGCCACTGACATTATAAGAAGAATACTTAAAAAAACAGCTTTATTCGTCTCTTTTTACATGGTTTACATGTTATTCTTTGCTGCAAAAAGTAATTCACGCGCAGAGATCATATCAGCTAATACTGAAGGGCTAGAGCATTTAGCCTCTACGCTTAGTTCATTAAAAAACATGGTGCTATCATATTTCTATGGCCCGGTTTATATTTATTTTTTGATTCCAGTTGTTGCTGGCTTGATTTTCATGTTGTTTGCAAATCGCCATAAGAAAAAATCAATATTATCATTCAGCCTTTATTTGGTTATTTCCCTAATTATATTTTTAGTTTCACTGATGGGGCCAACCATATTTCTTAAAGATGCTCCGGTATTCCCCAGGACTTTAGTTTCCTTCTCAGCGTGTCTTGTTTTAATATCGATTCCCATTGTTTATTTTTTACCAAAAATGAAATATTTATCACTAATTCCTGTTATTACAGCAATTGCATTCAGCGCACAATTAGGCAGTGCCATTAAATCACAGCGCGAGTATGAAGATTTTATTTTTAACATGATCAGTCGTGACTTGCTCACTCATAATGAAATTACCACCATCGGAACAGTTGGCCAGGTCAATATAAATGAAAGGGCTAAATTGTTAGTGGACAACAAACCATTAATAGGCTATTTCCTTAGCCCTGCATCTGAGTTTTTAGCCTCTTTTCAACTAATTAACAAAGGGTTCCCGCAGACTCTGCATGGTTATGGAGATGAACAAAACAATAAAAATGTGCTTTCTCGTATGATTAGCAGTGGGATTAAACCAATCTCAACTAATAAGGAATATTCTCTGTTCATTTCAGGTAATACAGCCATTGTATCATTGGGAACGGATAATAATTGACCTATTCAGCCCTCTACCATGAGGGCTTTATTTTTGGTTCCGGCCACACGATTTTTTCAAGATCTGTGTCATCGCTGATCTTCTCGATCTCGTTAACGTAGTCCATCCATACCCGCAATTTGGCTTTCTCTTCATCGGTAGCCATACCCAATAGCAACTTGCTATTGAGGGTTTGCGTAACGTGGTTAACACGTGCGATACGACGTTCTTTCTCCCCCTGTAACATCTTGCGTTTTTCAGCAGAGCTGTAGGTGCGCTTAATCACCCTTCCGTCACGATATACCCACGTCATATCGTTGCACGCTTCAGGTGGGGTTTCGCTAATCGCCACCTCTGCTACTGAGAAACCTGGAGGGAAAATTGCTGTGACGTCTTTTGATATACAGACGATAATGCCATTCTCGTCATACATGACCTTCAGCGTGTCTGGACTAAAATCCGCCTGACAGGCGTACCAGTCTCGCCCATTTTTATCTCTGGCGTAAAGAATATCAGGTCTATATGCTGGCTCATTCTCTTCGGTGGATTTAAAATCAGGCTTGTAAATAGCAAAGTTTTCAAATTTAACCATGATTAAGAAGTCCCTATATTTCGCCAAGAACCATTAATTAAAACTTGGACATATGAATAAGAAGCCCAAATAGATGGGTTATAGTTGGCCCCAGACATACCAGTAAACACGCAACCGTCAGGAGCTCTAACTTGCCCCCCAGTATCAGGCTGGTTAATTCGTCCAGTGAGCCTGACGTTTTGGACAAGATTTTGATAAGCCCAGTTTTGAGCGTTATTTTGCGCATTTGATATATTTTGATTCAGCCAGTTACTAAGATACCCACCCCAGATATTACCGGTAATATTACCGTCGACATGAAAAATAGCATTATTTGCATAAACTCCGCCTGGACAATAAAAGTTCCCGCCATTTGCGTCAAATCGCCAATTTACATCTGTATTATCGCCCTTTGCATGGATGCAGGCTTGTGCAAAGCTTGGCGTACCACTGAGCAAATATCCAAAACTCACTGCAGTTGGATAGCCTTGCCCTTGTCGAGTTGACACCCCTTTAACTATTGGCACATAAACACCGCCTGATGTTACAGGCCATTGCCAATTAGGCTGAAAGAATGGCGCCTGATTGTTCAACTGTTCGGAAAATGGCCCAGCTCCCCACGGAATTGCTCCTGGCGTTGTGGAAATAGCGGGGGAAAACAATTGTCCCGTCATAGTGTCGCCAGTCTTAGCAACAGCATTAATATCAGCAGCAGTAGGTTTAAACTTATCGGTATAAATTCTCGCCCAGGTAATCCCACCAGCCTCTGCTTGAGAAACACCAACATACGCAGCCATATTACCGCCAACAACAGCAACGTAGCCTGAGGACGGTGCGGCATCCATAGGCAAGCATACAACGCCAGCTGATACGTTCCCGGACACCGCTGGGGGCTTATTAGCTGCCGAGGCATTTACGCGGTAAAACTGCGCGATGTTACTGTAAGCGTCGCTTTTGGCTATTGGCCCGACACCCAAACCCGCCGTGCCCATTTCCATAACATTACCACTGCCAGTGCCGACGTTTTTTGTCGCAGCAGTACCGAGCTCAAGGTTTTTCCGGCCCTCCGCTTTATTTTGTAAATCCGCCAAGTTTTGTGACTTTTGAAGAAACAGCCCATTGGGATCCGCCAACAGATTTTTCCAGCCCGCTGCACTGGCGCCGTCCGGATCCGTGGTGTTTGAATCAACGGTATTCCACCAGATTTTCGAGCCGTCAGCGCTTAATACCGTCGCGCCTTTTGCATATCCGCCGATAGCCTGAGCAAAAGCGGAATCAAAGGTATACTGACCGCCGGCTTGAGAAAAACGAATTGCCGCAGTGATGTCGTTCAGCAGTCCGTTAAAATCCTTCCCGTGCGGCGGGATACCGCCGGCCGCGATCGCTGTCATTGTGAGTGGCGGAAAGCCAGAGTCATAGGCAGCTTTGCCCTTTTCCTTGGTTTCCTGCGTGGCGTTATTGGGGATCGTGTTTTTGTCAGCAGTACCGCTGGCGAACGGCACTACAATCTGACGCGGTTTATCTGTCAGTTTCATTTTATGCCTTCTGAATTATTGAAACGTTAATACCTGGCGGCGCCGGCAGTGCGCCGGAGGACTGCACGATAGCCAGCTCTGCGGTCGACAGTTCAAACTCGAACACATAGCTCATCTTCATTCCGCCATCGTTCTGGATATAGGCGCGCCCCCGATCGCCGAACATGTAACGCAACATCCGATTGATATTCGGTATTGAGCAATCGGTGATATTGCTCATGGCTTTCATCATGATCAGACGGCGATAGATCGGGTCCGCAAGTTCAATGGTCTGCGTTGTGCTCTCACCGCTATAGAACGGCGCCTGGTCAAATGGGCGGGGATCTGTCCGCGTTGGCGTATCCAGCCGCGCCTCACTGAACCCCAAATAATTAAAGTCGTCGTCGACCGTTAGCCGCCGGCTTACGTCCACAATTTTTCCCCACACATCGAGGCCATAGGTCTCTGCGGTTTCGATGTTCCAGATCAGATCGTAAAAATCATCGACGAACTTGTCGGGGGAAACGGCTTCGTTGAAGCTGCCGATCAGGGCGTTAAGGCGGGGGCTGGCGGCGTACTGTGCGAGCACAGTGGCGGCCACATTCTGCAATTTAGACCTCCTGCAGCTCTACGCTGATATTGTTCGGATCCAGCGTCGGAATTTCGTCGATACCAAACTGGAGGGATGAGGAAAAGGCGTTACCATCCCTGCTCAGCGCCAGGCTGAGAATATCGATGTTTGAAGGGTCAATGCTGTAAATGCCCGCATAAAATCGCCCGGCGGCCAGCGCAGCCGCTGCACGCGCGCGATTGCCCCCATCAGCGCCATTGAATGCCGCAATCACTTTATTCTTTACCTGATCGGTAATGTCCGATGGCAAATATTCGCTTTTTCTCAGGATAACCCTCACTGACACGCTCACCGGCTTCAACCCTTGCCAAGTGATCACATACTCCGGGTATGGCGGCTCATAGCCGTCGGTATCTGCAATCGTGTATGAGGAATCTCCGTTCATGTCGACACCGGGCGGCGCCTTGCGCCAGATAGCATCCGCGATATCCTCAGCCTTTCCGCCATATACGCCAACGTAGAACGAGTTTTTCTTCAATGTATATTTGGATGGGCCGACTTGTCTGTCTACCGGGGTCGGGTTATGCGTAACGTATACGTCCACTACGTTGGGAACTTTTGCGAGGATCTCGCCGCGGATCGCGTTCAATGTATTCCGGGCATTGTTGGCAACGGAATTGCGTCGGCGGTGCTCAAAGTCGGCTCTGCTCTCCTCATTGTTGCCCGGCACCCCGGCGGCGCGGTTGGTCACACCTGACCAGCCAGGGATCGCTTTGTAGACCTTGCTGAGCGCACCAATGGGGCAACCGATCGGGCCTGTCGTGAGGTTCTGGAAAACCACATCCACGCTACCGGCGGCGCCGATCGTTGCATCGGAAAGGCTGGCGTAGAGATACCCTGCTTCATCCTGTGCCAGGCTTCCAGCAGGGATCAGCGTATCCACCAGCCCTGAGCACGTCCCGGTTACTGTCGTGCCGGTGGCACCGATGCGGTCGAGGAAATAAACCCGGCCAATCGCATCCTGAAACCTGCCGCTGCTGTAGTCCGCGTTCACCTGGTTCGCGATCGCCAGCAACTGATCGTTCTTATCGGCGATGATGGCCGAATCGCTCATCGCCAGCTGCCCCTGTGGGCTTGTCAGACTGGTCCCCATCGAGCTCCCCAGCGCGGTGGAGAAATCGGTTAACCGGCCGTTTAGTATGTCCACCTCATCCGGCACCAGCAGCCCCGTTTTTGAAAACGTAACCGCCGGTACCGCAGTTGTGTAATTGGTGTTTTCATCCGTCATAACAGCACCGTGTAATCGTTGAAATTGGTATCGGTGATCGTCATTACGCCACCAATGCGGCGATCGCCATCAGAGACTGCCGTACACAGCGCGCTGGAGACCGTCGGCAGTTTCATCGCCTCCTGCTGCATTTTGGTGTTAATCAGCTGCGTGCCGGGCCAATGGCCGAGGATCCGCGGGTAATAAGGAATTCCGAGCGTGTTGTCATACCAACACTCGCCAAGGAAAGTGCTGCAGGCGCACGCCACATCCTGCGCCACCGCATAAGGATTGTCCGTGACCGCCAGGTTGCCTTTGTCGTCCAGCATCAGATCCCAGGTATTCGTATCGAGAAGAAGTGAGCGAGTTTGCATCATGCCCCCTATTGCGGTTTATTCGTCTGCGCGCTGCCTGATTGCACGCCACCATGCACGTGGTCACCAAACTCGATGCCACTAATCGTGGCGCCGGCGGACAGTTCCGCTTTGCCTTTGGCTGTAAACTTCTGGCTCACCTCGGTCGCGCCGTTCAGTGCGATTTCCGGCGAGTTAACGGCAAAGCGCTTCGATGCATTGGTTTCAACATCCGGCGCATTCAGCGTAATTTTCCAGGGTGAAGTTACATTGATCTGCTGATCGGCAAACTCGACAAATTGCACCGGGTCGCCATTCAGCACACCACCCAGATAGATCGCATCTGACAGGCTGTGCGTGCGCCTTGAACCGGGCATCGCGGGCTGGCGCGTGGCTTTAACCCCGCTGATATCCCGATCGCAAATCGCTATGAACCCAATATCACCGGCTTTCGGTGGCATAATCACCGCACTTTGGCCACCCTGTAGACGCCATACCGGCACGTTGTAAATCACCTCATGCGGGATAGGTGAGCCGTCGCCAGCGACGGCCATCACCATAGGGCGAATGTCCACGTGCTCCCCATTGGCATTGATCACCCTACACAACGTGATAAACGCATGACGCCCCAGAAACTGGCGCATAACGAAGTCCTGCGCGTTGATATCACCATTCAGATCGGAGCCGTTTACATGAAAATTCTCCATATCAGCCCCCGGGTTGCCGCAACAATTCGCAGGATGTTGAACATTGACCGCCCTCAATCCATGAGGTTAACGTGTGCATTGCACCGAGCACCGCATAGCGGCCGCTGGCGTTCGGGAGTGAGGTCACCAACGACAATTTGCGACCAATAAAAATATCAGGACAGAACAGACATGAAATGCTCAGCCCAACATTGGTAAAAATGGGATATCCGATTAATCCGTGGTCGGGAGAAACGAACAATGCCGGCTCTTTTCGGGAGACTCCCTTTGGCCAGATCGTCACCTTCTCCACGTTGATATCGATCTCGGCATCAACAGCCCGTGCCGCCTCGATCATCTGCTGCGTGATATCTCCCTGGAAATACGGATCGGGCAGCGTGCGTTTAACGCCCTGATTCTCATATTTCAGCCCCACTGATGATGCCATTGGCATCAAAATGTCATCGATCGAGACGGGGCCTTTCGCGCTGAATGGCGACACCTTTTTCGCCCGCAGATAAAACATCATGTTCGCCGTAATAATCAGCGGCACATCCGGAGCCTGGTTGTAATCCGCATATGCATCGCTGATAAACCCTTCGAAAATCAGACGGTCAGCAGCCCATACGCGGATCCGATTAGGCTTGGCCCCATCAATCCAAATCCCTTTGTAGCTCAGCGCCGCCATCTGCTGGGCCACGAGCCCCCACAGATAAAGGGTAATTTGCGTGCCGGCAATCCCGCCATACGCCGCCAGGCTTATATAGCAGCGCGCATTCTTGACGGTAAGCACGTTACCCCGATCGTCAAACGTTCGCCCCTCTGCCAGGGTAAACTCCACCCTGATATCCCGTTGTTGATAGCTCACGGCATTTCCTCCGGCGCAAGGTAGTAAAGTTTGAAACGCTCACCCAGGCCGGACCATTCAGGATCCGCGTTTCCCGCCAGGTCAGCGAAAAATAATTCGCCGGCGAATGGCAGATAGACGTAACGCACGATCTTGTTGCCGTTCAGGCACAACACCCCCTGCAGGCAGGGAGTGCCGTTAACGGTCAGATCGATATATAGCCCCGTGGTACGCTGTGCCAGACGAATTTCACAGGCCTGATTATTCAGGGAGACGGTGAATCGTTGAGACTTGAGGGGCTTGAGTACAATTTCCAGCATCAGGTTAAACTCCGCGCCAATTGCTTAACCGCCGCATCCAACTTTTGCGTCGCGCTGACGGTGACCTCTCCGAGAGGTTTGGTCACATCCTCGACCGCTGACGAAACCTTATCGGCAATGTTCCCAACCAATTCCGACGCCGAGCGCTGCACGCCGGAGATCGCTTTCTTCACATCAGAAAGGGTGGAACCACTCGTTGAAGAGGTAACGAGCTCCGTTTTGGCGCTCGCTCCCTGGGTGATTTGATTATTGGTAGTGTCGGCCTGCGATGTCTCGCTGCTGACGGTCACCTCGGCCACGTCCTGCACGTCCTGAAAAACCGCCGTTACCGTAAGCAACGTCGGGCCGCCGTCGCTTCGGATCCGATAATCGTATTTGGTCAGGTCATAGGACGAATAGGTTTTGTCGGGGGTTTCGATGTCATAAACCTCCGCCGTTGTGCGCATCGTCTCCAGGGTGGCCAGCACGTCCGAGCGGGATGTCAGCGTGAGATTGGTCAGGTTCGGAAGCCCGCCTGAAAACCCTGTCCAGCCTTCCACGGTAAACGTAATGTGTAATTCTGCCGGCCGCTGCACCTTGTTGAATGAGGTGTAACCACCTCGCTCGATCGGCGCCGTGGTGATCGACGCTTCGCCCCCCACTTCGATAACGACAAATGACGTTGGCGAAAAGGGCTTCGTGCCGACACTGGCGCCGGAGGCATAATAAACTCCGTATCCCGGTGCCAACACGCTGTTAACGACAGACAGCAGGCCACCGCCCCGCACAGCATTCAGTACAGTGGCCTGATTCAGGGAAAACCTCATGTCGACACTCCCGATGCATACGCGCCCACAAAGCTGGAGCGATTAATTTTTTGCCTTGCGTCGTCGATGATCCCTTTCGTGCTGTCCGCCGGCGAATTCACCTGCAGAGTGCCGATATGGGTTGTTTCGGTGATCGTGGATTGCGAACCGCCGACCGGCTGGCGCGCCTGCGCCGCCATGCCTGCGCCCGGCTGAGGCAAATTCGACAACACCTTCGGCACGTATTCCCGCGTTTCCTGCGGGGCCGCGCCGAGCCCTTTGCGCTCAACATTACCCTGGCCCCAGTTATACGCCGCCAGCGCCTTACCCAGATCACCATCGAACATTTTCAGCAGCTGCGACATGTAGCGCGCTGCGGCATAGGCTGATTTCTCCGGATCAAAAACGTCATCGCCGACCAGCCCAAAGTCCTTCGCCGTGCCTGGCATGAACTGAAACGGCCCTTTGGCGCCCGCTTTCGATATAGCCTGAGTATCGCCGCCTGACTCCGTGATCACCATGCTGCGCAGCAGCCCGGCAGGGAGCCCGAACGTTTCCTCCAGCTTGCTGAGTTTCGGCTGCAGCCACGCCAGCATTTCCTCACCGGCCTTTGTTGGCTGTGGCCGGCGTACAGATTGAGCAAACTGCGTCGGAGCCTGGTCTTGCCCGTAACCATCACCACGCGGAAGATTGATCCCGAATGTATCCTTAACCCAATCGTGAGCGGATTTTCCCCACCCCTCTACCTTGTCACTGAATGGCAGATTGTTCAGGGCATCCGCAACGGGGTTATTTTTCAGCGCAGGGTATTTTTCCTCGAGGGGTTTAATGACAAACTCCTCAAGCGCCACCAGAGCTGCAATAAGGCCGGCAGGCCCCATCAGCGCCCCGCTGAGCCCTTTAAACAGGGAAAGCAGCTTGCCACCCACCGATGCGCTAACCAGCAGCAGAATGGCGTTCTGCCAGCCTCCTACCGCATTGGCGGCTTCACCGGCGATACCGACAATGCTCGACAGAACATCGAACACGCCCTGCACTGCGGCTTTGATTTCATCCGGGTGCTGTGCCATCCAGCTCGCCAGATCGTTCAGCCACGCGTTGAACTGTTTGATGTAAGGCAGCAGCGCGTTAAAGAGGATGTATCCCGTTTTCTCAAAGGCCTGGCTGATCTCTGCCCACTGCTGGCGAAACTTTCGCGCCGCCGCGATTGACTGATCGTCAACGCCTGAGTGCGCTGTAAATCGGTCAACATCGCGCAACGCATGGCCAGAGCCGAACCATTGCTGCGCGGCGTAGCCATACCCCAGCTCACTGCCATAGGCCTGCTGCTGATCCTTATTCAGGTTTGGAAACGCGGCTGCCAATTTGCGGACAATATCTTCAGTCCCATCCCGGCCCAGATCGATATTGGCGCCCGCCTGGTTGGCGGCCAGTAGCAGGCTTTGAAGTTGTGGATCCAGCCCAAGGCCAGATTTTAAGCGTGCCTTTGCATCGTTGATGCGGGAGAACGCGCCAACAATCTCATTGGCACTGACACCGAACGCCTCGCCCGCCTTGGTCCAGCCATCCAGCGATTTGGCCGACATGCCAAAAGCATCGGCCGCCGTCGCCAACTGGTTCAGGTTACTGGTGAACCCGGTAACAAAGCTTTTGAGGCCGCCCAGCGACAACGTGACGCCGGCCAGCGCCAGCACCTGGGCGCGAATACTGGAAAAGAACGACGCCGCCTTTTTGCCGCTGGCTTCCATGTCTTTGGCGGTTTTGTCGGCTTTTTTCCCGGTTTTATCCAGCGCCTCGCTGCTTTTCTTCTCGCCGGTGTCGAACGCCTGCGCAACGTTCTCCATGACCGCTGTCAGGCGGTCAAGCCCTGCCACTACCGCCTGCTCGCCAGCGCTGAAGTTTTTGTCGTCAATACCCAGGGCGAGGACGAGCTCGTCAAGTACCATTGCCACTATTTCCCCTCCTGCATTACGCGTGCGTTATGGGCGTCCACCTGGATGATTTCCAACAAATCCCACAAGTCCTGCACACCAAGCACCGCATCCAGCTCGGCCTTGGAGGCTTTGCCGGCGGAAATCACGGTAGCGATGGTGTGCGGAACGTTGGTGTAATCGACAAGCCCAAACGGCCTGTCAGGATTGGCAAAACGAGGCGGTATATCTAGCGGCCGGCGGTAGCGAAAAAATCCACGTGCAGTTTGAACACCTCCGCGCGCAGGTTAAGGCGTGTGGCCACTTCATCGATATCGGCTTCAATCAAAGGGCGAACCACGGTTTTATCCGCTGGATTCGGCACGGCCTGAACACAGGTCATCAACTCATCAAGCAGCGGCTTGGCCTCATCCGGGGGGATCTTCGAAATCGCCTTTAAGCCCTCAACAGCCATCGCCGCGATCCCCATGCTGCGTAAATTATCGGGGATCTCGACGCCGCCGCGCCCCATCGCCATGAGCGCCCGCAAAGCCCACCATTCAGCCTGTGAAGCCGACATTTCCTTGATATAGAAAACCTTGCCCTGATCGCGCCCGGCGGCGTCGATAGTGATAAACGTCTCTTTACGTGCCATCAGTTAAACGCCTCCGGAGTGATGGATTCCCATTCGATGATCGCCTGGCTGGCCTGCAGAATGCGGCCGGCATCCGGTAGCGCCTTCCACTGCTTCAGCACGCCGTTCACGCATTTATATTTGCGCTTGAGCGCCGGCAAGATAACCGTTGCATTGCAGCGGAACACCGCCACGCTGGCGCGCGATGTGGTAGCCCAGGTATCGAACACGTCCCGACTTTCCGAATCCGGCATAATGTAGATCGTCTGGTTGATGTTGCCGTAAATGAAGCCGGCCGATAACTTGCCGTCGGCGCCGCGCACCGTTTCCGCCAGGCTCAGCGCGTCGGTCCCGTAGATATTATCCGCAGCGAAGCCCTGCAGCTGCACACCTGACGGGTACAGGTTCATTACCGACAGCGTAATGATGGCGTCGGCAGAAGTGATGGTGTTGGACATTATTGAACCTCCGTCGATGCAATATTCAATTTCTGGATGCTGCCGCCGTCGCTGTACCACAACGCGCAGTTCGGGCTGGTGCGACCTGGTCGAAGGGCCGGCAGCATTTCACCGACATAGAGGTAGTACCCCGTCGCGAAAATTGTCGCCGACACGTCTTCCCCTACTGCGTTGCTGATCTCCAGTTTTTGCGCCGCGGACAGTGTCACCCCGGCACGAATGCCGCCCCATGCTTTAAACTGCTCGATCACATCGGTCATCGAGGTTGCAACCAGCGCGCGCCCGGCGTTGTTGTAAGGGATCGTCTTGTTGGATTTGAACAGCGCCAGCACCGCGCCCTGCAGGTTGGCGTTCAGCCAAATTTGCCCAGCGAAGCTGTCCAGCCATTTGAAATCGCCGGTGATCGAGCCATCTGCCCAATAATCCTCGACGATGTTATTGGCGGCGTACTTGCCGTAGAAGTTATAGCCATTGGCGATCAGCACGTCGTACTCATCCCCGCTGGTCACATCGGCCGCCAGCCCGTTGTATTCGCGGAATTTGAACGGCACGCGCCCTTCTGTGCGGGTAAAGTCCAGCGCAGCGGCATATCCCAATACGGATGCAGGTTTTTTCACGTCAGTGCAGAACACCGGCACGACACTCCCGTAATTATTCACGGTGATGATCTTGTACGCGATGTGATCCTGATTGCCCGTAATTCGGGCTTTTTCGTTGGTGGTCCACGCCACATAGAAAAAGCGCTCCTCCTGCGCGCTGGCCCATGCGGACAACGCCAGGTGTTCATCATCCTTGCACTCGAAAACGGTCGAGAATGAAGCCCATTGCTGCGACTTGGCGATGATTGCCGTGAACAGCGCGGGAACCACTGCCGCCGGCGCCCCCTGGGAGATCTTGGCGCCGAGATCGCTGGTCATCTTCATGGGTGCCGCTGCGGTACCGGTCGCATACGCGATGGTCGTCGCTTCCGGCTTGGCGCCTGCAGCAGTGATGATGAAGGCATTGTGCGTGGTGTCATATACCACCGTCGCCACGGCGGCCGTCAATGAGGTTTGCAACGCGGCGGCCGCCTCCGCAAAACTGGTTACCGCGCTGAAATTGACTTCCGCACTGGCATTCTTCCCGCTGATGCTGATCGTGAGCGTACCGGAGATTTTTTTCAGCTCCTCGACCGTCACCCCTTTAAACGATCCGCTGCGCAACCATGCGGCCGCCGGCGCGCGGTTGAATCGGGCGAACAGCAACGCCCCCGGAGATTTTGTCGCGTTGTTGTAGCCCTGAAAATACATGGATGCCATAACGTATTCGTCAGAGTCACCACCGAAATAATCGGCCACGCTCGAGGGTGACGAAAACGAAGGGACGTCGCCGATCGGTACGTAAGGGCTGTCGGTTAAAAGCAGGCCGTTGAGGTCGACCGCATTACCCACGGCGGATAGCACGCCCGGTTTGATTTTTACGTCTTTACTGATTGGAATTGCCATCGATGGACTCCGTTGTGGTCGTTTTGATGGTCACGTTGTCGAAGAACGCCAGAGGCGCACTGACCACCGGTTTGATTTGCGCGATGAATTCCAGCGTCCAGCGCGGTTCGTATTGCCACTCGCCGTTAATCATCGTGGTCTGACGGGGATCGCTACAGTAGAGCGGCGTTAAGACGCCCCCGGAGCAGCGAAAAGCGGAGGTGCCAAACTCCGAGCGGATCAGCGTGGCGAACATCAGGGAATTTCGCTCCGCGCTGTCGCCAAAGAAATCAAGCTGACATTCCCAGCGCGTGGTGCGCGTGATGTGTTGCGTACCCATTCCGGCCGCCGGTGGCGGCGTGTACTTCACCACCGCCGTAGACAAACCGGCGGAATTCAGCGAAGTCATCGCGATAAATTCGCCCTGTGGCATCGGCACCCCGTTTTGCTGAGTGCGCACGATCTGCGCATCAACAAAAAGCCCCTGGAGAAAATCGCCAAGGGCTTTATAGAGATCGCTTTCAGTGATCGAGAGCGTTACGTTTGCAGACATGCAACAACCCTCGTCCAATCCGGCCAGTTCTCCGGCACCGCCACCACAAGCCACGTTTCCCCCGCGATGACGAATTTGTCACCGCCGACCTGCTTCGGTCGGCTCACACCGCACCAGTTCCCGTTCGTATAGATGGACGTGAACACCCCCTGAATATTCAGGTTGTCCAGGTGGCGGATATCGCCCTGGGTAACAGCCTGTTTTTGTACCATCATCGGAATAGGCGCGTCATAGGCCGGCGCCCGGGAATAATCCTCACGTTTTTCGGCACCGAGCGATCGATAAATCTGCGCCTCAACGAAGGGATTAACTGCGCCGACGGCGCGCGAAACAATACCGTGCAAATTCACTCATCACCTCCATCAACGGCATAGTCGACGCTGTTCTGCATGTGGCCAGTGTCGACCAGCGGCTTATCGAACCCTTTGCGCTTAATGGTCGATTCCGCCAACGGCGGAGAATTGAGCTCCCGGATAGAATCCTGCAGCTGGCTTTTTATCCGCTCCCCCATCAATCCAAGCGCTAACCGCGCGTCATAATTTGATGAACGGATAAGCTGCGAAAACTCACCGGGCCACTGCGTACTGTTGGCTGAAATCATGTTGCGGAAAAAAGGCCGCGGCAGCTGAAAATAGGACTCCCCGGCCTTGGTCATCACCATTTTTCCGAACTCGTTCGCGGCGGCCACCAGCGCAACCGGGGTCCCGTCCTCATAGGTCGCATCGGCCAAAAAACCCACCTTGAGGCTCTTGCCCGAAGACAGCCCTTCGGCAATTTGCGCCAGGCGCGCTTTAAACGCGGCACCGCCGCGAACACTGGCACCCATTTAGCGCCCCCGCCTGACCGGCCGATAGTAGTGATCTGGATAGCGAGATGGCGATGAGCCCGGGTGATAAACCATCGTCCTGTAGGGCGCGGTCGCTTGCCAATAATCCGCGCCATAGGGAGTCTGTAGATACCACCATGACTGATCGTTACTGCCGGCGCTGTCCACCGATACAGAAACCGATCCCTCTGAGGCACTGGTAATGCGGCCAACAAGGCCGCTTCCCTGACCGCCCGACTGTCCTGAACCAAATCCGCGCAACGCACAGAGATGAGCAACAAGCAGGAAAAATAACTGCTCACGCTCTTTCAGATCCTGCACTTTGCTTTCATCGGTATTATCGAGGTAGAGGGTCGAGGCCTGATTGAACAGCGCCTCGAGCAGGTCATCACTTGGCGCCGATCCGCATCCCGTTGCAAACGCCGGGTAAAGCGCCCGAAATGCCTTGATGTTGAAAACCACGGCGCCCATGCATTACTCCTTCTTATTCATCGCTTCATCATCACGCTTGATCCCCGGTGCCGGGTTGTTCTGCGGCAATGGGTCAAGGCCTGACTTCAACTTTTCCTGCTCTTTGGCCTGCGCACGGGCGCTGTTGCCATTCTCCTGCGCGAAGATCACACCGTTTTTTACATACGGCTGATCTTTGTGGATCTTCAGCCAGGCGTCCCACAGTTCCTTATCGACCGGTGTGAGGCCATAGCCGCCGATAATTCGCACATCTTCGCCGCGGTAACCCGCGACCGCCTGCCGATGGCCGTCGACTTCCAACACCAAACCGTTCGGCAATTTGCAGCCAACTGTTACTTGCTCTGCCATCTTTTAAACCCCCAACATTTGTGCGTAAGCCAGCGGTTGGCGAATGATCGCCCCCCAGGTACCGGCGGATTTTTTCTGGTGCCAGGCTGAAGACTCCGTCACCACGGCGTGCGCGCGCATTTTCTCGGTGAACGCACAGTAACCGGTGTCGTTCTCCCCGAGGCGCTCGGCAATCAGCTGAACCACTTCACCCGCGTCGCTGGAATACTCCACCGCCGTTTCGATGGTCATATTCGGGAAGTTTTTCTGCAGAAGATCTGAAACGTTGACCTTGTATTGGTTGGTCTTCGTCAGGTTTGCTTCCGATGTCGGGGACATATTCAGCTTCATCGCGTCGGTACGTTCGACATGACCTTTGGTCTGACTGGCGAGCTGCTTGTACAGCTTGACGACGTCGTTATAAATAGCGTCGCCATCCTTATCGTCCCACTTCAACTTGCCGCCGACGTCAATCGGGGTAATCGGCGCCGACAGCGATGGATCGTTCAGCATGCCGTAGTTCTGCAAGCCCTCGATGCCGTAGAAGTAGGATTTATTCTGGAACTTGTTCAGCACCAGAGCAGACGCGACATTCAACTCCGCCGCCCAGCCAATGCGCGCCGCGCCGTACATATCCAGTTCGCGTTCACCCCAGCGGGTGTGCGTCTGGTAGTGGTAGCTCTGGCGTGGCACCCAGTTTGCGTTCGCGGTTACCATGCCGTTGTTGTTGTAGTCGCCGTAAGAGCTGGTGTCACCGGCTGATTCCACGATCGGGAATTGAGTGGTCAGCGTCGTCCAGTCGCCCTTTTTGGTTTCGCCCAGGATTTGGGCTGCTTTCATCGGTGTCACCAGCACGCGAATTAATTCTGGATCAACGTAGTTGGTGAAATAGGCCGGCACGCCGGAGTTTGAGACCGTTACCAGATTAGGCTGCGCATCCATCGCCAGCGCGAAATCGCTCGCGTACTCCGGCGGCAGGTAAGCCTGCGCGCCCGGCAGGATGATGCCGTAATCGCGGCTGGCGGTAGCGTAATGCTGCTTAAATTTATTCATCACTTGCTCCAGGTGCTGATTTTGATACGTTCTTTGGCCGCCGCGGCGCTGGCCACCGAGAATGCCGTTTCCGCAAAGCCTTCAATGGTCGCGCCGGCGGCACCGGTAGCAATCTCGCCGGTGGTCAGTGACGCAAACACTTTTTGGCCGACAGTGGCTGCCGTCGTGGTAACCGCCCAGTAATCACCGCCGGTGTGCAGCGTGCACTCTCGCCCCGGCTGGATCACATTAGACGCCGCGCCCAGCCATTCAACGATTGACGCCTGGCCATCGCGAGGAACAAACCCCGACGGCGCGCCAGTGCCTTTGTTCGATGCCACGCCCTTCACCACCCAGGCAAATCGCCCAATGGTTAACCCGTCGGCGCCGGTGACCAATGCCCCATCACCGGCCACATAGCTGGTGTACGGGTTGTTACTGGCAAAAGCCCCCTCAATACCCGGAGCCGGGTATTGGTTAATGCTCGTCTGAAATCCTGACATGTTAATAACCTCGTTTAAGTTTGCCGGCGGTAGGGAAGTCGGCAGCGAAAGACGATGCAGCCGCGGAGTCATGGGCCAGCTTCGGCGCCTTGACGGCCTGTTTTTGTTCTACGGCATACTTCACCATGCTGCGGTAAGCGCTTGGGTGTACGTCGGTGATATCGATCCCGGCCTGTTCGAGCGCGGTGCGGTAAACCTCCTCGGCGGAGTCCATCGCCACCACGTCACCAATCAGAGGACGCACCTCACTTTCAGCGGTGCGAACCGCCTGGAAGTTTTTCGCCGCCGCCTTGGTGGCGTTGTCAGCCGCCAGCCTGATAGCTGCGTCCATCGCCGGTTTGCTGACCGTATCGGGATTCGGTTTTACCGGGTCTTTTGCTGGATCGTCCGGGGTGTCATCCGCCGCCGGCATCAGTACCGCTTTGATTTTTTCCAGCACTTCCTCCGGCACTTTGTCGGACAACAGCGCCAGGATGCTTTCCAGTGGGTTTTCCGTATCAAACGCTGGCCCGTTCTCTTCCGGCTCGACCACTTCTTCGGCGGCCTCCATCAGTTCGGCAAGCTCGGCCGGCTCGATTTCCATATCCTGCGCCAGGCGGCCGGAAAACGCGGATTTGACCGCATTCGCGATCGCATTGGGGCGTTTATGCTGGCCCACTAATTGCGTGAGGTCTTTCGGCGAGGCGTCTTGCGCCAGGCGAGGTTTAAGATAGGCGCCCAGCGCTGCGCGCATGGCGACACCCTTGCGATTTAATTTCATGTTTTGTAACTCCTTCGGGAGGCAATCAAATACCAGCACATCGGATCCGGCCCGGCCGTCACCGACCAGCGCCACGTGGTTACCGACGATATCCCGCATCACGCCGTCAAATTTGACGCCATCCGGGGTAACGCCTGGGGTCATGTCAGCGACGTACGCATACGACGATGACAGTTCTCGTTGCTCGTCGGTCTCGATACCGGCGATGGCGGAGTTGTCCCAAATCGACAATCCGTTTGTTAGGTAGGTGCCATCAAAATCACTGTTGGCGTGCGTTGCCCCCACCCGAAGCTCACGCGCGGGCGCGCCTGGGTAATCAGGCTTGTGTCGGCAAAGGATGGGGATGTTATTGAAGGTTTTCGCTGCCTTGCGCAGCTCGTCGGGGTCGCGGTACAGCATGTACAGCCGGTCGGGCTCAAGTCCCAGCGCCTCGGAATTCGGGATTTCTCGCCCGTAATAGCCGCACACGTTGGCCTTGCTGATGTTGCTGCGTTCGACCTGCAGCCGTCCGACCTTATCAATTTGCCGCACCGAACCCCGGTCAAATGCCAGTCGTTCAGTCGTCATTCATTACTCCAGTCCCGGTAAAATCGCCTCCCATCCACACCTGCAACGTATTTTTTGCCCTGGCATGATCCATTCGCCATCGATAAACATGCCTTTGTCCAGATCGAACTCTTTGCCGTCGGCTTTCACATGGGAGATGCGCGGCTCTTTCCCTGCGTGGGAATGGCGCCAGCGCCCCCGGCGGATGCCAAGCGCACGCTGGCGCGCCGACTGCATGGCAGACGTTGCCTTGTTGTTCTGATCCAGCGCGATAAAAGCCGCCCGGCGCCGGGTGACGCCATAGCGCTGTTGCAGCTCTTTTGTCAGGGTGCCGAGATCACGCCCGCGAGATACCGACTGCATTACCAGCGTTTCGACCTGCGTGAGGTATTGCTGCGGAATGGAGCGGATCAGATTGACGTTCTCGGTGATGGTCGCCTGCAGTGCGTTGTTCATTTCCGCCGTCATTTTGAAGGGCACCGTGAAACCGGCCTGCTGCAATGCAGTGGAAAGCGACGCATCGCTATTCTTCATCACATCAGAAGCGAAACGCTCAGCCAGTTTCCCGGCCAGCACATCGAATTTTTTTCGCCAGCGCCGCGACAATTTGCGCATGGCATCACGCATCATGATCGCCGGTGAGGCATCCTGCGCCAGCCCGGTCTGCCGGTATTCGGCGCGCAGCCAATAGAGCGTGCTGTTGTGCAGCTCCTGCACCGCCCTATCCAGCTGCCGCCGGTACCAGGCCTCAATCCCCGCGTTGGGTCGGATCTGACGGAGGGTCTTTTTCCGACGCGCTTTCCTCGAGGTTGAAGTTTTCGTCGTCTTCGTCGTCGTCAATCTCAATCTCCCCGCTTAAATCCAGACCGCTGTAGGGGCTGTTCGGATCCGAGGCCAATTTTTCGCGCACCTCGTTATTCGTCACCGCGCCGATACTCTCGTAAATCTGGTCCGTCTCCGCTTCTGTTTTGCGGATGGCGGCCTGCTGTTCACGCGTCATTTCGTGCAGGGATTCAAATTCAAAGGTGATATCCGGATCGATGTCGCCAAACTCCGAAAGCTGGATAATGTCCATCACGCGCTTTATCGGGTGCTTGAGCAATCTGGACGCGCCGGCCGCTATCGTGTCGTAGAACACCTTGATCTCGCCCTCGCTCGAGGCATTCAACCCCGTGGGGCTCAGGCCTGCGAACTTCACCGACGGGATCGCACTGACAAAGAACATGTGCTCTTGTGCCTGCGCCTGCAGCGTGTCCAGCCCACTCAGTGGCGTGTTGAACTGGAAGAACTCCTCCTGTTGCTTGTCCAGAATCAACAAGCCGCGCGTGTCCCGCGTGCGGTTATACAGCTCCGCGCGCTTGGCATAGTTGGGATCGTTCTTTCCGCTTAACGCATTCCCCATGTTCGTGAGGATGCCGCTCAGGGAGAAGGAATGAAGCACATCACCCACGCTATCGCGGGTACGCAGCCAGTTATTGACGTAGGGCTCGGCGATTTGCGTCAGCGACAAGCCACCGAAGTTATAGGCCGGCTTCAACATGTCAGGCACCGGCCGGGAAATCAGATCCAACATGCGGCTGGCGTGCACGGTCTTACCCATCACGAACCACTCCGCCGGCTTGTAGAAATCATCGCTCAGCGGGTTATCGGCGTTGTAGATGCCTGGGTAGGTCCATACCGGCTCAATCACGCGAAAGCCCACCAGCGAGCCGGGCGTGATTTTTTTGTTGGACAGGAACAGCCGGGATTGCAGCTCCTCCGGATCCGTCCATGCGGACAAACCGCGCGGGGAACGCACATCGATGTATATCTGGCCGCGGCCGAAAAATCCGTCGTGCTCAATAGCCAGGCGGAAAACATCCTGCACCTTGTAGCGCTCCATCGCCTTAACGAGTAGCGCGATGCGGTCAGCCTTGCTTTCATCCCCGTCACTGGCCGCTTTAACCTTGATCCATTTGCGGGTCATTTCCTCGGCGATCACGCTCACCATCCGGCGATATTCCGGCAGCTGGGCGAGTTGAGCCAAATAGGGATAGCCTGGGAAGCCGCCGAAAACGTAGTCAGGGTAGCTGCCGTTCAGTGAATCGTATGGCGTTGCATCCATCGCAAGAATTCCACTGCGGATATCGTCAGGGATAACACCGGCCGGCGGTTCGTACTTCTCGAACTCACGCCGCTTTTTGTGTCCGACCTCGGCGAGCATCTCGTCGCTGATCGCAATCCCTGGCGATTTTGGCGCCTCCTGCACTGGCGGCGCCTCGTCACTCGTTTTTTTTCGCTTAAAGGGCCACATCAAATACTCTCCAAAAAGTCGTCGGAAATGAGCATAGGCATTTCCATTGGGGCGTAGGCGATCATTGCCGAGTCGGCGAGGTTCGGTGATTTGGTACCGTCAGGCTTTTTATCAACCACGATTTTCCCCACACCATTCACCGTGTAAGTGGGCTGGGATAATTCAATAACCAGCTTGTCCTTTTTTTTCATCGTCCCAGAGATGGAAATAATTTCGTCAGGATCAAATTCCATCCCTTCAGTCACTGCGCGGTAGGTTTTTTGGAACCGGGTACGCAGTGACCACCACCCCTGTGCTTTGGCATTGGCGAAAAAGTCCTTGTTAAGACGGGCTGGCCGTCCGTTATCGCCACGAACGGCCTCGCCTTCAGGATCGAATACCGCTCCGCTACCGCGGAATGGCACAGCGACAATTGTTGGTATGTCCTCGGTTTCACGATTTTCGTTTATTACCCGTGCGTCGCCGCGCGCCCCGGCCCCCAGACCGTCTGAGTCAAACCTGAAGTGATCAAGCAGTTGCTGATCGCAAATGTTAAAAGCTTTCTGAACGGTTCCAAAAATGTCGTCGCCCTTCCCCGACCACTCGTCGATATCCTCCAGGAGGAAGCCGTGACGGGACGTAAAAGCGTTGGTGTCCTTGCCCTCATCGGCAACATCCAGCGCCCCCATGCGCACGCCCGTTGGCTCGATGCCAAGCACGATGTGAGCGTCGATAGCCGCCTGCACCCATGCAGACGGGATCAGCACACCCTCGACGGATGCGCTGTAGTTGATGTCGATTTCCTGTGCCACGGTGACAGCGTCGAGCTCCTCTACCTGCTTGTCGTACCAAGCCTGGTCTTTGCGAGGGTCATCACGCCAGTGGAACGTAAACACGTCGATCTTGCCGCTATGACGGCGCTCAGCGAAGGAGTTGGCCATGCCGTTCGGCGTTGAAATGTCCTGCCGGCAGTTGGTGGTGGCAGACAGCGACGCATCAACCAGATAAGGCCGCTCCAGGAACGCGGATTCGTCCACGATGTAGAAACTGGTGCGGTCACCACGCCCGATGCCGTCGCCGGCCTCACCGGTCATTGCTGATTCGGTTTCCGGGAATAGGATGCGCATGTGCGGCGCGTGCTGTTTGGCACTCCAGCCGCCGCGAAACTCTACCGGCAACAGGCTAATGAAGTTACGGGCTTTGTCGAACAGCGACTTCGGTGAGCCGATTTTATCAACGTATTCTTCTTTGCGAGAGCCGAAGCCGGCGAAAACGCCCCGATTAAACAGGCAGAGCGACGACGCCATCCCCACCGTCAGCCACGACATGCCCATGTCGCGGGTTTTCTCCGTGATGCCGGGTTTTGATGCCCGCCAGTGCTCTACAAACCACTGGATCCACTCCTCCTGTTTTGGGAACAGCAGAAATGGGATGCGAGCCGGTAAGCCACGCTCGACGTTGCGCGGGTCAACCGTCATTCCCCAATCAATGATGAACTGGGCCGGGTGGTCCTTATAAAAGGCCTTCATGATTGGGAGCGATTCAGGATTAGCCCTGATACGCTGCAGGCGTTCCATCCGCCATTCGAACACCTGGGTGTAGTCCGGGTTTTTGAAGTCGAAGGGGAATGGTATCGGCATAATGAAAACGACCTTGTTGATGTTTGCATGCAAAAGCCACATATTAGATGTGCTTATTAACAAAGGAGATTTTTATGAACAATGCTTTTGATGTTGGTGACTTAGTTAAATTAAAATCTGGCGGTCCAGACATGACTATTCAGTCAGTAAGTGAAACATCGACCTCATATTCATATTGGTGTCAATGGTTTGCTGGGCGCAAGCTTGAGCGCGGCAATTTCTCGGAAGCTTCTTTGGAATCAGCTGAAAATGGAGAGAGCTGAAGTCGCTCAGTGGATGCTAACCGCTCTACGACGCGATAAGTGTCTTTATCAGGATGATGTTGTTGATTACCTGATCAAAAATAATGACGAATCGCACTTGACCGAAAATACAGATGGTAACCAAGTTTTGGGACGCCCTCTCCTGAATGAATTTCTCAACTTAACGAGAAATGATGTTGTTTGGGTTCGTTCCGGGTTTTACTGGCGCTATCGAGTTGCCGAGGATGAGCCAGGCAGAAATGCCCGCGGTTAATAAATTGCTCACATACAAGGGGGTGCAATATCGCCCCTTTTTTTCAACCCATCATTTTCCGATAAAACTCCGCAGCCTCTTCCGTCGTCATATTGACGCTCTCGGTTTTAACCGGGCCACCATCAGGACCGCTCAATTCAGTCTTGGTTTTTATCATTCCAAGATGCTGGGCAACCATTTTCAGTGCGTCGTCCTGATTGCGGGTGATCACCTCAATACCAAATTTACCTTCCTTGATGCCAGCGAACAGGCGGCGGGCAGCCCCTTTTAAATCACGCGTGTCGTGGAAGTGGGCGCGGCCCTCACCGGCACCATTGCAACGTGGGCAATCAGGGTTTGGATCCAGCGTGGAGTCAAAACCGTAGCCACCTTTGTCTCGCGGCGGTGGTTTCTTCGCTGTCTTGGCCTTCTCGCTCGCCTCTTCATACTCAACAGCGTCACGCCACTGGTACTGAAACCCAAAGCCCCAGCAATGGCGACAGCACAACCGGCGGTACTCGGTGATCTGGTTGGCGTCGGCGGTAGCGATGTCCCACCACAGTTTCAAGACTTCATCCTGGGTGATCTGGGTGCGACGTTCGCGAGCAGCCAGCGCGTCGCTGATTGCCCTATTCACCTTAGCGTTTCTATACATGCGGCTAGCGCTGACATATGCCGTGTTGCCCTCGCCTTTGCCTCCCGCACGTTTGTATGCTGCCGTCCTGTTTAGGTCGATGAGATATTCATTGACGAAACGCCACTGCATATCGCTGAGCCCGTACTTACGCGAGTCTATGGAAAATTCTTCCTCTCCTTCTACAGCATCACGATGCAGTTCCTCTATAACCTTTTCAGGTGTTGAGTTCTGCATTTTTTCCTCGTTACGCACCTTAGCTTTTTGCGTACCTTTTTTGCGTACCTGCGTACCGGGTTGCGTACCAGTTTTCTCACTGCGTACCCAACCATGCTTTTTGGCCCGCTTTCTAATGGCTGCTTCACTGATGCCGTAAATCTTTGCCATCTCACGGAGAGAAAGCTGACCGGCACAGTAATCGCGCTCAAGGCCGCTTTCTTCCGGTTGTGACATAGCGTGCTCCATAAAAAAAGCCACCAGCACTACCCCCACAGCGAGCAGGAGTAACGAGGTGACTTTGCTTGCGCATTACACAGCATCCTCGTAAGGTTGCTTTGTAATGCTCACATGAAAATAACCACTGGTATGAGAATCGATGAAAACTGAAATGGACAAGATGTGGGGTAAAAAGGACTCACCCGAGCAAATCCATCTGAAAACAATTCACGCTCAATGCAAATGGGTTGAATTCGCAGCATCGTTCGAAGGAACGGACAACCCAAGCCCAGAGCTAAAATCAGCTTTTCATTCGATGTGGATTGAATTAGGTGGATCCATTCGATCATGTATAAACGATGACAAGAAACTTCTTCATGTTCTAAGGACATTGTTGCCTGCCTATGGCGGCGAAAGTTTAATCGTGTATCGAGGCGAAAATCTCGATCGGTATAATCAAGGCGTCATAGGGTTTTGCTGGACACAGAAAAAGGATAAGGCTTTGCAATATGCCAGGGGACTTAATGCATGTGGTTCAGGTGGCGTACTTTTACAAGGCTTGGCACCGCCATCAGCAATTATTGCTACTGCGGACACCCATCCAAATAGTATGCGTCTTGGGGAATATGAAATCACCGTAGATGGTTCTGCCATCAAAGATTTGCAGAATCTCGGGGAATTTCCCCCCTCACATTAACCAGCCACACTCTCGCAGTGGCCGCGCCCATGCCCTTGAGTCTCCGTCGCCCTATGGCCGCCCATAACCAGTTCGGGATTGGCGTTCCCGATGCTTCCCCGGCGCTATTTTGATTCATTAACCCTAACCAGATGCGAAGCTGGCTCACGACGAGAGACTCGGGTGCAGGTTATTACCCTACAATTGCCGCCCTTCGGCTGCTGCGGTCTAACCGTTTTATTTCAGCATTTGTTGCCTCCACTGATTCAGCGTGGCCACCTGGCCGGCGCAGATTGATAACGCTGTTTGAAGCGCCAGCGCGTGGCTGCCGATATCCCCCCAGGTATCACCCTGCAATTTTGGTTGTTCGCAGGGGGTGAACACTGATTCAGGGGGAAACAGCACGAGCGGCGCCGGCGTCGGTGGTGTCCGTTCCGCGCAGGAGGCCAAGAACAGCGGGAGGAGCAGCGCGCCGGCTACACTCGTCATTCTGGATTGCTTCACGATATTTCCTCTGGTAGTTTTCGCCCTGCTGGCGCAGCTGCTGCTCTCTCCGTTGCTGTTCGGCCATCATTGCGCGATTACGGGCGTCATCCGCGCGCAGTGTGGTGATCAGTCCTGCCTGCTGCGCCAGCGTCTTCTGCTGTTCAGCAGCCTGCTGGCGTGCCAACTGCAACCGGTGCGACAACAGCGAGCTGTAACCGCCAAGAAAGATAGCCACCAGCAACAGAAGCACCAGGCTGCCGTCGGCGATCTTGCTCATCCAGCCTTTCATGATTGGCCCCAGGTGCAGACGGTGTTTTCGACTTCACGCCGGGTGATCAGCCCTTTCCACTCTTTGCCGCCGGCATACTTCCAACGCTTCAGTTCACCGCACGCACCGGCCGGGTCGCCGGCATTCAATTTTTTCAGCATCGTGGAGCCGATGAACGCATACGGGCCGACGTTGTACGAGAACGAGTAAATAGCGGCGCGCTGGGTTTCCGTGGTTTTCACCTTGATCGCAGGATCGACAATCCGTGCAACTTTCTGCAGGTCAGATTTCAACAGCGCATCGCATTCTGCGTCGCTGTATCGCTTGCCGAGGATAATATCGGCACCGGTATGTCCATCGCAGACCGTCAGAACGCCGACAACGTCGCGATAGGCCACATACCGCCGCCCCTCTAACCCATCGTGGCCGCCGAGCATTGCAGTGGCGATCGCAATCGCCCCGCCGCCACCGGTTATGGCAGCGACGATTTTATTTCTCAAATGTGAGTTCATGGCTTCACTCGCTCATCGCTTTATAAGCTGCTTTTGCACGCTCTTTGTCATAACCGACGGCTGTGAGTTTGTTGACCAATTTGCGTTTGTAATACCAGTTCACCCCCGCCGTAAAAACGGCAACGAGGATCCCCACTAATACAGCCCAATCTTGCAATGTCATGGCGCCAGCTGCGGCCAACAGTGAAGCAACCCAGTACGAGAGCTGGGAGCTGTATTTGTCCATCTTCATACCTCCCCCTTCCGGGGATCTGTCCCGGTACCGGGTGATAGGAATGGTTTAGCCTCCCGCCTAGTCACTCAAGATCAGGATATGTTTGCAGTGTGATTGATTGATTTAGCAAGGAGGCGAAAACGAAAAGCCCCAGCAATTAGGCTGAGGCTTGGCAGGGTGTCGTGGCGGCCGGTGCTTATCTTCGGCTTGTCTCGGAGGACTGCAATTCACCACAACGAAAAGAGTACTATTGCTGTGCCGATCGCCCGTTAAAGGACTCAAGCACTCTTTCCGTTGCGCTCCGATTAGTGCAGCATCCCATCGAGGGAGGTACTCACATAATCCGGGGGGGATTAGATAACGAGTATCAAGTGAGTACCTCCGTCTGATGAGTAGCATTCATCAGAAACATGACAACATTATCATTCTATTCAATCACATACTTGTATTTATGAACACCCGTAAGATTGTCTAAAAACATACTGGAATTACGTTATCTACTCGGTATAACGCCGAATTACAGAATTTTCTTACTTTTTGGGAAATCGGCTTGCCCGCTTAAAAGCATTGTTGTAGTGTCGCCAAAAGACGACACACACAGCACCTCATCGTCTACACAAAAATCATGTAGCAATCATCCTTTCAACCCGCCGCTGTGCGGGTTTTTTTCTGAGGTTTGTCCTAAAAGGATGCATTACTTCCTCGTAAAACTTGCCCCCACTTCGGAATAGTCCTAAGTTGAAAATGTCATATAGAGTTAGCAATCTCTTATATGGACTTTGTAACACTTGAAACACCAGAATGGCTTCTCTAGCCCGCACACGCGGGCATCTTACCCAGATTAGCCCTGGCGATTAGAAGAAACATCGAACCGACAGAGTTCGCAGCAATACCAATACATTAATCGGGGATAATGATATGAAAAAAGACTTAGCAGCAGCTGTCGCTATTGGCAGCGTCATCTTGTTCGCCTTACTGGTTGGTTCTCCGTCAATCATGGTTTCTCTGATGCCCTAAAAGAGCACCAGTTAGGGATCTTTTGTTTTCAGCGTACACAGGGCATAGTCAGCAGCCGAAAAGAAAGAGACGATCAGGTTATTGCGAAGACGGGGCACAAGATACGAAAATCCCTTTTTACACCTGGATAAAAATGCATAAACCCGCGCAAGGCGGGTTTATTTTGCGAACTTCTCTGCTTCATCCAGGGTTTCCACATGGCTCACACCAAGCCATATGGTTGTAAGCAAACCAACTACATACCCGGAAGCTTTACTATTAAGCACCTTATTAATTAGCGTCAACATTTTACACCTCACAGTAGCTATATGGTCAGGTTACTCTCAAAGGAAATACTAAAGTACTAAATTTGAGGTTCTTTACACAGACTCACAAAAGCGAGGTCTTGAAAGTTGATAAGCTACGTCACTGCGTAACCACTCTTATCACAATAGCCAGTAAAATTCGTAACGAAAAGAAAAATTTTCTGTGCTGGATAAGGCTTAAGATTTCTTTTCACTCAAATCTAAAATGACACCATCATGAATCTAACCCATATCTGACGTTTCACTTCAGCGTAGTTACCACAATCACTGAAGTAAGTTCATTCAGTAACTGGATTTTTCCTTTGATCACGTACTGTAAGGAATATATGAAGTAATCCCATCGCCCCATGTGCAAAGAAATAAGTCTCAATAAACACAGTAAGAAACTTATGAAAATGAAGCACATCCCGAACCAATACCGATGATGCCCCAAGATTTGCGTTTAGCACAAACCAGAGTCCACCGCATAACGCTACTCCCAACAAGGCCAGAACTCCAAGCCCTTGAATCAATGCAGCTATACCGCCAGCGTGCGCCTCTGGAAGGCGAAGTGAAAAGAGTGTTTTTATATCCTCCGTAATGCCACGAAAATCGAGCGCAAGCCAAGAGTAATAGTAGCGGAACCCACGGTTAACCAACATCCAGACGAGCATGACAAAACCGAGTACGATAAGCGCAAATCCTGAGATGACATGAATCCACGTCACAATTCCGACTGCAGTAGGGTCACCTAAAGAGCTACTCTCAGTAAGATTTGAATTAATGATCTGCAATAAAATTAGAAACGCAACGATGATATGCAAAACGCGAAAAAAAGGTGTGTCTTTATGCGGAAGTGCATTACGCAGCTGTTCGTTCATCATATTACCACTCAGTTTACAGGGACAATGTCTCATGAGTATGGTACAAATTAATTAACAAAACCTTAAGTCGTGACGTTTTTCTTCTCGGAGCGAACGATCTATTCCAAAAGATTCTCGCGAGCTCTAACTAAGGTAAAGCTACTGCAGTTTCGAACAATGCTGACGACGCAGCATTGTCGAGCCAAACCAAGGAAACGATCAGTTCAAGCTTGAGTTGATGCAGACAGTTTATGCGTCCAGGCGTCCATCTCAAGTGATGCGCCAGTCATCGCCAGACAGCCTTCAATAAAGCTTTCCGCCATCATCAGTTTCTGCCGCACACTGCCCTCAGAAATCTTCCAACGACGAGCTATGGCTGACTTGGAAACCCCATAGCAATAATGCAGCATGATGACGCCAAGCTCTCTCTCATCGCGAACTTTCTTCAACCTTCCGACAGCACCATCGATGATCAGTCCGTCATTATCGCAGCATGAGGGCTTGCTCTTACGGGTATCCGGGAGCAGTCCTTTAAAACCGGCTGCAATTGGAGAGTAGTCCACTCCGCTGTTGTCCTGCGCCCACTGCCCCCAGCGTTCTAAAACCATCTGTATATCGCGCATTATAATTTTCCTTCCTTTCTCAAAATTTCTTGAGTGCGCATGACGCCTTCGGCGTGCATAAGCCGGGCGTCGTTCGCGTCGATAAGCCGTGTGCGACGGTCTACTTCATCGTGACAGGCGCTGCAGGCCCAAGCGGCCTGTGTGTCGTCTGGTTTTATTGCCGTGCCACAGGTGCCGGCCAGCCGGTAATGCGCCAACACAGTGGTTTCTGGGTTGAAATTGCATACGCCGGGGATCCGCACCTGACACTCTCGGCCGCGAGCCTCTTTGGTTAATTTGCTCATGACGTGTACCCCATCAGCTGGGCAGCAGCGTTTTCTGCAGACTGTTGATCGGGGAAAGTGCGAAACAGGATGTAGTTCCAGAGCACATCTAGGACAGCTTTGTAAAATTCGCCGAATTCGATGTCGTCCATTTTGGCGAACGAGATCGACTTTGGCTCATTACGAGTGGTTCCGTCAGGCATGACGAATTTGGTGGAGAAGCCCGCTTGAATAGTTACCCATGCCCGGAAAGCTTCGAATGATTTTGCGGCGCTGATATTCCCAGCTCGCTTTTCTGCTAAATCTGCAACATATTCATCGGCAGCGGACTGCAACGCATCTTCACCGCCGGCGTAATATGCGAGGAATTTTACATACCCATTCACAAGCGCTTTGTCTGCGGGGGATATGGTGCCACCGGTCGGTTGCCAGTAGTCGAAGCCGAGATTCAGCAACGAGAACAGCTTGCGGTGAAATGCCGGGTTTCGGGCCTGTTTGAAATCGGCGTATAAAACAGAGCCGACTTTTTTGGATCGCAGAAAATCTCTGGCATCCCGGGTCGCGGGTACCAGCAGATCACCTGCTGCTTTGATATACGAATACTGCGCCATAGAATGTTCTCCAGTAGCGCAGCAGTTGCTCAGAATATGAATGGGCTGGGTGTTCAGTCCAGCCTATTAATTATAGCGCGTTCTCATCAGGTCTTACAACTGAATAACCTGCGGACTTTGCCAAATCAATCAACGCGTTAAGTGAGGCTATATACTCGTCTTTCTTGACGATACGAGTTCCGATTATAGTACCGTTATCACAGGTGATAACTATCCTACCGGTGCTTGGCAATAGATAATGAAAATCTTTAATATCAATCAATTAACTATCTCTTATTGTGTATTGCAGTGATATTGCATCAAATAACTGTACAAATAAACAGTATTTGTTTTTGTGCCAAGCATTAAACAAAAAACCGCCTTACGGCGGTTACGTTATAGGTGAGAGGCAGACCAAGCTTGATGCGGATTACCCTTCTTCAGCACCCGTGTGCCAATTCAGATGTTACCTGAGCCTCTTGGCTTTTCACGCATTGACCATACCCCACAACAGGCATGGCGAGAGTCTCTCAGGTCACAAACCCAAGATAACAGCCCCAATACGGCCCAACCGTACCAGGCAACCCTCTTCTCGCTATCCACTCTTTTTCAGTTTACCCCTGGCTCAGGCACCTAGATGTTGTGCTCCTCGGAAGCATAAGGGGGAGTTCAAAAACTGGGTCAAAAAAACCTCCAGAACTCCGATGGGTTAACTGAGCAATGATAACATTAAATATTAAAAGAAAACAATGGGGACATGTGACAGCGAAGATATCATTCAACAAAAAATAATTATAAATTGAATTTTTTACTGTATTTTTAAACATATAACACTCACAGTAAGTTACTGGTATTATATAAAAAAACTCAAGGTTATAAACATGCCTATTACTAACCAAAAACTCCACTCAGCAACCTTTAAAAAATTAAAGAATCTTACTAACACCGAAGAAATTAATTTTGACAATACACTAATGACTGCAATTATGGGGCCAAATGGCTGCGGTAAGTCAACTATAATTCATGCGTTAGCTTGCTCTTTCAAACCATTGGAACAACCTGGATTAAACAGAGATAACTATAAATTTAGCACTCATTTCTTTTTATCTACTTCAGACTACAACTGGAGTGGGAGTGCCTTTACGCTAAAAATTTCATATAGAAATGAAAGAGCCGTTCACAATAGGGTTGGTGTTGAATATGCAAAGGTAGACCGATGGACACCAATTTATGATCGACGTCCAGAAAGACATGTTGAGTACATAGGAATATCTTCCTGCGCCCCTAGGATAGAAAACGAATCAAGCATTAGCATTGTGCTATTTGAGAGAGAAGAAACAGATGTCGATTTAAAAAACTGGATAGTCGCAAAGGCTGGTTTTGTTTTCAACAAAGCGTACACTGATTACTCCAAGAGACTCAAAACAAGAAAGCAATATATAGGTGTTAGATCTGGAGATATTGAATATTCTTCTTTGGCAATGGGTGCGGGAGAGCAAAGAGTATTCTTCATGCTAGAAAAATTATATTTATCTCCTAAAGGCACACTCTTTTTGGTTGATGAAATTGATCTTTTGTTACATACTGATGCTCTCAACCGATTATTAGACGTGATCTATGAACGTGCATTAAGCAAAGATATACAGGTGATTTTCACAAGCCACCGCGAGTCTATATTAGATTATCGCAAAGATCGTTTATCTATAATTCATTTATATCAGTCGCAAAATAGAACCCTTTATTTTGATAGGACAACGCCGGCTGCAATCCAGAGATTAACTGGGCAAGTTCCTAGAGATATATCTGTTTATGTCGAAGATGATCTTTCAAAATTCATCATAGAGAAAATTGCAAGTGAGTTTGGGATAAGAAGATATTTGAAGGTTAGTTTGTATGGCTGCGCATCTAATTCTTTCACTATCGCAGCGGCCTTAATTATGCAAAATAAAAACATTGAAAACACATTAATAGTGCTGGATGGGGATGAATACCCAAACATTGAAGAAAAACAAAGGCAGATTAAATCAAAGCTAAGTGGAACTGAAGTTGATAATCCACAAAAAAGAGAAAGCGCGTTGGGTATAATCCGTCAATACAATCTGCAAGAAAATGAAAAACCCGAGCAAAGAATAAGCAAATTGATATTATCTCTAAATGAAAATGACCATGAGACCTCTGAAATTCAAAATACAGTAAGGGGTATAGTTAATCCTAGAGATACTCATGATTTTGTTGATCAGGCAATAGAGCAACTAGGATACGGCAGGGAGCCTGGTTTAACAAAAATTATTGACAAAGCTGCTATTGCAGATGATTGGCCTGAGTTTACAGCACAAATAAGAGAATGGATGGAAGATATAGCGCCACGATTTAGAGAGTAAACTTAACCAAAATCTCGCAGTAAAAAAACGTAAACTAAACGCAATTAAACACGTTTGGTTTACGTAATTATCTCACACCCTACTCTTCTTTTGCGCCAGTAATTCAGGCGTGCTCTGAAATGTTCCCGGTATTGCTCCGGCGCCTCTTCAATCGCCACCAGCACCTTTGTGCGGGTGATCTTCCTCGCGAATAAATCGCGGACCAGGCCACAGGCGCGCAGGTCGAACTGCTCTAAATCGCGTTGTTCCTGCGTCCAGGCGCCTCGATTGAATGGCAGGCCGGGCGGTAGATAGTCCGATTGCCCGGCCATGGTTTATGCCCTCGATTCGGCCGCCAAACGGCGCATGACGTCTTTTTCGCGTGGGGGTACCCCACTTGCCACGCTTTTATGTATCTCGCGGCGTACGGCCGTTAGAGGCTTCAGGATGTGCAGTACCCGATCGAGGGGCATACGGAGCATCAGCGCGATGCTTTCGGGAGAGCGACCCAGGCGCTGCAGCTCGTAGATACCGGTCATCCCCCGGCGGCCGTAGCTGATACGGTCACCGATTTTGACGATCGGGCCGGATTCTGCTGCCGGCCGGGCGACGCGCTGGGGTTTCGGAGGTGGGCAGTACGGCGCGCGGGAACGGGCGCGGGCTGCCTGGTTGATGCGGTCGAGAATCGCCGGCGCGTGGTCGCAGCCGTCATCCATCACAAACCGCTTATCGCGGATCATTTCGTTGATATTGCTCATGGTCTTTCCTCGTTTTGGTCGTTCAAGCGCTGGTCAGGCGCCGGTTAAAAACTCTTTGTCGCTTCGTTCTTGTCGGCGTAACGCCGCTCTCTCGTTTGCCCGGTTTGCGCCCGGCGCGCGGCCTCCTCGTCGGTTATGTCTCGGATATATCCGTTTTCCAGCAGCGCATACGCGGTGCCAGTAGCGCCCTCGCGGTTCAGGCGCAAAATCACTTCCATCAGCTGCGGGTCGGCGCCTTTGGTGTATACGGCGTCGCGGTACAGGCCGATCCACACGTCGCAATCCTGCTCGATCTGGCCAGTGTCCTTACTGTCGCTCGGCACCGGGCGCTTGTCGGCGCGGTCTTCTAGTTTGCGGTTCAGCTGGGTCAGCAGCAGCACCGGGCAATCCAATTCTTTGGCCAGATTTTTAAGGCCAGTGGTGATATCGCCATACGCAATATCGCGGCGCTCGGCTTCCTCGGCTTTCATCAGGGTCAGGTAGTCGATCGCAATCAGCCCCACAGCGCCGCGCTGGCGCTTCACTTTGCGGCACTCCGCCACGATGTGCGCCAGCGTTACGCCCGGCGTACTGTCGATCATCAGGTTTGACTCGGCCAGCTCCGTGGCCTTAGCCATCGCGCGCGCCATATCGCTGTCGTCGTGGGCGCCAACGTAGAAAATTTCGGACTTCACGCGGGCTTCCTGTGCGACCATTCGCTCGATGATCCCTCGGTCGGTCATTTCCAGGCTGAAAACGAGCGTCGGCAGTCTGTGGTTCAGCGCAAAGTGCGCGCCGACTTTGTTGTAGAACGCCGTTTTGCCCATCTTTGGCCGAGCCCCCACCACTACTAGCGCGCCGCGCAGCACCTGTTTCGGATACATCAGTCGATCGAGGCTCTCGATCCCCAGCGTCAGGCCGGCGGCGCTGTCCGGGTCTTGGAAGCGGCGATCCATTTCATCCACCCACTCGCCGATCACTTCCCCCGCAACGCGCAGGCCGCCGCGTTTGCCAGTTCTTGCATGGTCGGATACCGCGGTGATCATCTGCTGCACGCTGGCGAGTTTGCTCGCTGCATCCATGCCGTTGTTAGCGCCCACCAGCTCAACGCAGGCGTAAAGCTTCTCCAGCGCGTAGCGGAGAACGGCTTTCTCACGCACGGCGTGCGCATAGCTGACCATCGCCGGAACGCTGGTATTACGGCCGGTTTCCGCCAGGTACGCGAACCCACCTACCTGTTCCAGCACGCCCTTGCTCTCGAGCGAATCGCTCAGGGTGATCAGGTCAGTCGGTCGGCTGGCGTTCACCAGTGCGCGCAGCTCGGTGAAAATTATCCGGTGTGCCGCCAGGTAGAACGATTCCGGCTTCAGCAGGCCAAACACTGCCGCCGCCCTGTCGTGCTCCGTGTTGTGCATCAGGCTGCCGAGAATGGCCTGCTCAAGGTCGATGTTGTACGGCGCGGCCGGCAGGTTATCGATCATCGGCGCGGCCCTCTTTCACGGCGACATAGCAGCGCTCAGTGATCAGGTAGTCGAAGTTTTTACGGCGCCACTGGCCACCGCGACCGTTCGGCCGGTCTTCCAGCATCCACCGGCAGTTCTCGGCGATAAACTGCAGGTATGCCTGCCAGCGGGTTTCGTTGAACTTGAATTTCTTCCAGAAGTTACGCAGCGTGCGCTTACGGGTATCCGTCAGGATCTGCACCGTCGCCATTTCCGGCAGCGTAGCGTGATAGGCTTCGAGGATTTTTTGATAATCAATCCGATCGGCCTGCGGTTGCTCAGGGTGATCAGCGCCAGCTGATTCACCATCAGTAATCTCTGTAGTAGTCTCTGTAGTAATCTCTGTATGAATGTTTGCTGGTTTTCCCGCAGCAGGCTTGCTGGTTTTCCGCACGCTTGTTTGTGGAAATTCCGCATCCTTGCATGCTTCTGCAAGTAGTTGATTTAACTTATCTACGTTTACTTTGTAGAAAAGCTGAGCTGGTAGTCCCCTCTTCAACTCGATCAGCAATCCGAGTGAGCGGAGTTTCTTCCGCGCGCCCTCTTGTTCGTAGCGAGTCAAGCCGGTTTCGCTTTCCCAGTCCTCCTGGGTTTTGTACACCCAACCGTCCTCGTCGTTCGTTCGGTTAGCCCAGTAGACCAGTTGTGATAGCAGCAGCGCCCCCGTAACACCGGCACCGAGGCGAACAAAGCTGCGCTGAAATGCGACCGGGCGATCGAGAAGCTGTAAAATATCCATCATCAGATCCCCAGCGAGTCTGCAAGCTGGCGGCACGCATCCTGGTACTGCTCCGGCGATAAGTTTTCTTCACGCAGCGCGGCCTTGCCCTGCTCGTATTGTTCCCAGACGGCATGCGCGGCAGCCTGGCGATCTTCAAAGATCGGTCTGATTTCTGCGGCGTCGGCGGGCATGCCATTCAGGCGCCAGCCGTTCCGGTATGTGATGTGGTTGGCTTGCATTGGTCTTTCCTCGGTACAAAGTTTTACGCGGCGCTGGTCAGGCGCTGGGTTTCCTGCAGGGCGACAAGTGCGCCGGCAATGCGCTGCGGCGTGTCACAGGCGCCGAGCAGAATTGCGATAATCGCGGCGGCAAATTCACGGATGGCCACCGACAGCAAATACTGCTGAGTTGGGCCGGCCAGCCGGGCGCGCCGTTCCGCCGGCAGCGCGGATAGCATGGCGTCGGCCAGCTCCTGCACCTTCTCACGCGCGGCTTTCGACTCGCTGCGCATATGGCGGAAAATCGCCTGCCGGTTGGTATTGATCGCCCGCCAGTCGGCGGCGCCGGTTTCATCCTCGATCGGGTACAGCCGAACCCGGTCACCGTCGGCGCCGAGCAGGAACCATGCGCGGGTGATCTCGATGGCAACGTGTTCCTGCCCCTGCTCCGCCGCCCAGCTCACGATCTCGTTTTTCAGTTTCTCGATGTTTTCCACTTCGCGTCTCCTGTCGCTCGAAAACTAATTTTGCTTAATCAGCTTTCGGTGGGGTTGGTTGTTAAGCTGCATCCGTTGATTTCGGGTGCTGGTATGCCGCGGGGTCGTAAGACAGCTCACCATCAGTTAAGCGATCTAAACGAGCAGCGCGTCGTTCGGGAATTTGCTTCCCCCAACGCGATACTGAAGCCTGCGAAACGCCCGCGGCTTCAGCGAGTTTGGTTTTATTTCCGAAGAATTTAACTGCGTCTTTAGTAAGCATTCTTGCCTCCTGTGATTAACATTTGTTTAAAAATTACAACTTAACAAAAGCTAAGTCAAATTAATTTATAGTAACTGGATGAAAATGACCTCATTAAGCGACCGCATGAAGATGCGCAGGACAGAACTGGACATTTCACAGCAGCGACTAGCTGACGCTGTGAAGGTTTCTCACGTCACAGTTTTTAAATGGGAGAACGGAGACACTGAACCGAAAGGCAAAAACCTTTTTCTGTTGTCTAAAGCTCTACGCTGTACTCCTACCTGGTTGCTTTACGGTGATGAAGATCAAACCCCACTCCCTGCCGATCAGCTGCCTGTAGAGCTTGACGAACGACAAGCCAAGCTCATCGAACTATTTGATTCTCTTCCTGAATCAGAGAAAGATCGTCACTTGGCTGATCTAGAGGCCAAGGTCAACGACTTCAATGCTCTTTTTGAAGAGCTTTTGACTGCAAGAAAAAACTCAAAGAAAAAATAGCCTAAATATCAGTAAGTTACTCAATGCGACGCAGAAACTTAACTTTTTGCAAGCAATTTCCATTGACCATTAACTTACCTTTAGTTAAGCTAATTTCCATCAACAGCGCACTAACCCTGCAGCGGTTGTTCAGAAATGTTCCGCCAGCCGGGCGATACGCGGCAAAGGATTTAAGCGTGGTGGTCGTAACTTCGGGGCGTTGTTCTCGGCCACCACAACCCGAAAGACATTGCTGTGTGTAGTCTTTCGCCCCGCGCGCCGGGGCAATTTTTTCACCCAGCAAATTGAGGAAAGACCATCGGCCTGACCAGCCTGACAGCCGGGAAAGACCGGCAACCACCAGACGTAAAAAAACCCGCCGAAGCGGGTTCTTTTACCCCGGCGCCGACCAAAGCAACCGGGAATGATACAGGGGACCAACCCTGTATCGAGGAAAGACCAATAACCCATGGAGCTACTGATCAGCTCCAATTATATCAGGAGTCGCTATGAAAGCACTACAGATACCCGTCACGCTGTTTATCCACGCGAACGTTAGCCAGTACACCCAAGAGAAAATCTCCGTGTTCACCATGGATATGTCTCAGTACCCGGAATACGTGCTGCTGGAAACCCGCACAATCCACATCGACGTTAATCAGCCTGAACCGATCGACATCATCGGGAAACAGGTTGAAGCGTTGCAGCTGGAAAAAGCCCGTCTGGCCGACGCCACTTACAAACGCATTGCCGAGATCGACGATCAGGTGCAGCAGCTGCTTTGCATTGAGCACTGCCCTGTCGACGCCGACGAACTCCCGTACTGAGGGCGCGGCCATGGATAGCGAAATGGATAACCTAAAATCCGAGCTGGTGCTCTGGTATGGAGTCGATCCAGCAAGCCAGCGCGATCAGTTCGAAGCCGCGGCGACGCACGGCTATTCCGACGAGGCGATCGAAGTTTTCACCCACATCGACGGCACCGCCGCCGACACCCGCGACCGCCTGTTAATGGCCGTAATGATGGCGACGCCGGACACCCTGCAGCAGCGCCAGCGTGAGCTTTACAGCTGGTATTGCGACAACGTGAAAGCCGTAGCGCGCGAGAAGTTTTAACCCACCCCGGCGCCTGACCAGCGCCGATTTTTAACAGAGGAAAGACCAAAAATGCCTATCTACATTTCACTTTTTGAGCCGAAGAAAAAGGCCCAGGTTAATGGTGCCGTGCCGCTAGTGATCGCGTTGGAAGCGCCAAACAAGCGCGCAGCCGAAAGCATCGCCACTGGCAAACTGTACGAAGCCTACCCGGAGGGCGGCGACAACTTCTTCAATCCGAAAACTGTCGAAGATCAGACCGGTCACCCTCGCCCAGCCGTCGGTCAGTTTGATGAAAAGTTTGCCGCTGAGAACACTTTCGACGGCAACGCATGGACGCCAAAAGAGCCTGAGCCGGAAGTTCCACCCGGCCCGGTCGATTTGATGGCGCAGCCTGCGGATATTCGGATCGCCGCCGTCGTCATGTACTGCAACACCGAGATCGATAACCATCAACTGTCGATGGCTGCGGATTTCATCGACGACGAAGAAACCCCGGACGATACCGGCATGCGCGACCTGATCACTGGCCTGCAGTCGGTAAAAGCGGTCGGTGCAATGTCACCCGAGGCGATTTTGCGGCTGGCGCAGGCTGTCATTCAGAGCTTTGGGGATGATATGCCGTCGCATGACGATGTTGTCGAGTTTGCTCAGGCCTGGGTGGATAATCCGCGCGATCGCGAAAACCTTACTCAAACCAGCACCAGCACCGACAATGCCGGCGGCGCGGCCGACTACAACACCCTGAGCATGCACACGGCGTTATCGATCATGGGCGTTAATCCTGCAGAGGCGAAAGCGGCCGACGTGAAGAACGCCAAAGAGATTATCGCAAACCGCGATAACGCTTGGCGCGCGTGGGACAAAACGCTGCGTGTGATCGTCGGCATTCTCAACGTCGAAACCGACGTGCGCCATGGCATCATTTCCGACGGTCTGAAAAACCTCAAGCTGATCAGCGACGATGCAGAACGTCTGCACTTCGTGAAATCGCGCCTCGCTGGTCACACTGCATGCCCAGAGCTGGATTCCTACGGCAAGAACCCACCACCGGTATCAGTGGAAAATCTCGGCGGCGGCCGCTTCTCTATCGAAGGTCTGATCGGCAGCGGTGAGCAGCAGCATGCGGATCCAGACACGGCGCAATCTACCACCTCAAATCAGGGTGAAAAAACAGAAGTAGCGCAGCAGCAAGTTACCGACGCTGCGGCGGCGCAGGCCAAGCAGCAACTGGATCAGATGGGCTATGGCGTTTACGCCAACGCACCGGCGGAGAAATCCCCGCAACTGCAGCAGGAGGAAGAAAACGCCGACCGCGCCGAAGCGCTGGCGCAGCAGCTGAAAGCCGACGATTTCCAGCAGCGCGCCGCGCAGGTTGCGCAGGTGATCGCCGAGCAGCCAGCTGAGGCCCAGAAGAATCTCGATATCTGGAAGCGCGTTATGCGTACAGATCCTCGATATACGAAGCCGATCGAAGGGGCTGGCTATGTCGGTACCAGCATCAACAGCGAATACATGTTTATGCGCGCAACCGAAATTTTTGGCCCTATCGGTACGGGCTGGGGATTTGACATTGTAGAAGAGAAGATGATCGCCGGCGCACCAATGAGCGAGGCCGTATTCGAGGGCGGGAAAATTATTGGTAACCGCATTCTACGCGATGCAGACGGTTCTATCTTGTTCGAGCAGAACCACAGCCTACTGATCGAGTTTTGGTATGTTCTGAACGGCACCAAAGGCCGAGTTACGGCATATGGCGCCACGCCATATATGTACAAAACGAAGCGCGGTTTTATGGCTGACGGTGAGGTGATGAAAAAGAGCCTCACCGACGCGATCAAAAAGTCGCTGTCCATGCTGGGCTTCTCCGCCGACGTGTTCTTGGGTTGGCACGACCTGCCGGAATATCGCGAAGAAAACGCCACCGAGTTCGCGATCAGAAATGCCAGTGACAAGGCCGAAGACGTAACGCGCCTGCGTGAAGAACTGGACGAGAAGCTGGCAAAAGTCGCCGACACCATCACATCTGCTGTAACAGTCAACGAGGCCAGTAAGGTTCACGCCTCCATCGCTCGCGAGGTCGAAACGCATCGCAAGGCCGCTGAGGCAAAAGGCGATGCCGATCATGCCAAGTACCTGGCCGGCCGCCTGCGCCGCCTCACCGCACTGAAAGATGAACGTATCGCCGCATTGTCCGAGGAGAAAGCATGATGAGCACTACCGCCATTGCATTAGCAGCTGATTACGCCAAGTTGCACGAACTGGTCGAAACCTCCGACGATCTGACGCCGGAGATGATCGCCGACACGCTTGAAGGTATTGAAGGGGCGCTCGGCGACAAGCTGGACGCCGCTTTTATCCACGTTCGCAATATCGAGGGGCAGGCCGACACGCTGACGGCGGAAATCAAACGCCTGACCGACCGTAAAAAGTCATTCGAGAACCGCGCTAAGTCGATCCGCAAGTATGTGCTGGCGTGCCTGCTGGCCAGCGGTCAAGGCTCAATTAAAACCACGGCGAACACCTTCACGGCGCGCAAAGGCTCCGCCAGCGTGGTGGTCGACAATGCCGACCTGCTGCCTGATGAACTGGTGACGGTGCAAACGGTGGTAGCGCCGGACAAGAAAGCCATCAAAGAGGCAATCGAGAACGGCGTGGAAGTCAAAGGCGCGCATATCGAAATCGGCGAACCGTCGCTGCAGGTGCGTTAATCATCCGGCCCCGGCGACGGGGCCAATACTGAGGATCTCACATGCTGAGAATGTACCTGGCCAAAGGCGATGCGGTGCACGTGACCTTCCCTGACGGTACCACCGGAATCATTGAGGCCGAGAGCCGCGGCGAGCTGGCTTTCCACTTCCCGCAATCTGTACGCCTGACACGCGAGAAAGAAGCCTTTAAAAAACCGATTACGCCTAATCAGAAATAACCACCCCCGCCATGTTTGCATTGTTGGAAACCACACAACGGGGAACAGCAATGCAACCATGGCAACCAGGCGCCCGCCTACTCTCTGATTTCGATATCAAGATCGGCCGGCTATCTGCCAGCGTCAGAAAAGCGACGCTGAGCGATGACGATATCGTCCGGGCGTGTCGTGTGACCGACGACGCAATCGCCCAATTACTGAAGCTGAAACTGAGGAAAGACCATGTCCAACAAATTGATCCAGGGGAGTTGCAATAGTCATCTTCCAAACACAATCAACAGCACTAGCCACGCCGTATTTTTGACCTTAGAGGAATGGTGCAATAGCACTTATCCTGGGAAAAAACCGTCATTGCAAACTCTTCAGCGCTGGGCTCGAAACGGCAATTTTTACCCGGCGGCTGAAAAACACGGGAAGCAATACAGGCTTGTACCTGGTGCCATATACATAGACCCAAGCGATCCTCGCTTAGGCAAAAAAATAAAAGAAGCTCGCAGCATCGAGCCAGCAAGAACAGCGTTTATGGAGAAAGTGATTAATGACTCGGCAAAGGGGGGAGTATGACATGAGACTGCCTAAAAACCTGACATTCCGCCGAAATCGGAACGCGTTCTACTGGCGCAATCCAGTCACCAAAAAGGAGATCTCTCTCGGTCAGATTTCGCGACGCGAGGCTATCGCCCAGGCGATTGAAGCCAACCACTATATCGAACAAAATTACTCTCCCGTTCTGCTCCTGGAGAAAATCAAGGGTAGCCACGAATACACGCTAAACGCCTGGCTCGATCGGTACGATGTCCTATTCAAGCGGCGAGAACTGGCCGAGAACACATACAAAGTGCGCGCCGGCCAAATTGCCATTATCCGGGAGCGCCTGGGCGACATGGTGCTGACAAAAATCACGACACGCCATATCGCCGAATTTCTCGAGTTTTGGATCGCCCAGAACAAAAAGACAATGGCCGCAACCATGCGATCGGTGCTGTCTGATATTTTCCGCGAGGCGATCGTGGAAGGTCACATCGAAAACAACCCTGTGACCCCTACCCGCGCGGCGAAAGCTGTCGTGATGCGCGAACGTCTGGAACTGAAGCAATACGGGCCGATTCGAGAGGCCGCGGAAACAATGCCGCCTTGGTTCTGCCTGGCGATGGATCTCGCTCTGGTCTCCGGCCAGCGCCGCGAGGATCTGACACAAATGCGCTTTAGCCATATCGTTGACGGCCGCCTGCAGGTTGAACAAGGCAAAACGGGGGCTTTGCTCTCCCTCCCCCTTGATCTTGAACTGAAATGCATGGGCCTGCGGCTTGGCGCCGTTATCGACCGATGCCGATTGGTCAGCACGACTGACTTCATGATCAGCGCCGGCATCAGGAAAAATAGCCCAGATGGCTCGATCCACCCCGACGGGCTAACGAAAAAATTTGTCGCCGCGCGGAAAGCATCAGGTTTGGAATTTCAGGAAAGCCCGCCGACGTTCCACGAGATCCGAAGCCTGTCCGGCCGCCTGTACGAAAAGCAGAACGACAAGGCATTTGCTCAAAAGCTGCTGGGACATACAACGGAAATGATGACGCTGAAATATCTTAAAACGAGGGGGAAAGAGTACGTGATGCTGTAAAAGACCGAATATCAAAATTCGGACATATTTCGGACATTTTCGGACAAACGAAAATAAACCCTTTAAAATCAACAACTCAAAAAAAGACCGAATACGATTCCTATATTCGGTCTAGGGAAATGGCTCTTGGGAGAGAGCCGTGCGCTAAAAGTTGGCATTTAATGCAGGGCTTGTTCAGCCGTGCACTTTAAGAGTAGCCTACCGCGCCAGTTTTGCCAGCCGCCCGGCGGCCGCGTGATAGTTTCGTGACGAAATAACTATGCGGCAAATGCGCATCAATCTGCGCGCGCTGGGCAAGGCGTTGGCAAACAAGCGGTTAGTCAGCGCACAGCTTCTCGGCGCGTTCGATAAACGGCGCCATGCTCATTTTCTTCCCCGGTTCAGCGGGATCGTCCAGCAGGATCACGTCCAGCGGTTGCGCGCGCTGATGGCCCTTCTTCACCTGCTGCTCCGCCGCGTCGTTGAGCGGGTATTGCATCAGGGTGCTGTTATTCAGCACGAACAGCGCGCCGCCGCTGCGGCACTGCAGCGTCACCTCTTCCTTGGTGAACGCCCACTGTTTGCCGTACTCCAGTTTGGTGATGTTAACCAGTTTGTCTGCCGCCAGCGCGCCGGTCGCGGTTGCCAGCAGCGTAATGCCGAGTAATACCGATTTCATGTGATGGCCTTAAGGTTGCTATTCGCGTCGATTTTCCCGCAGCTTGCCGGCCTGCGGCAAGCTGAAATGTCAAACCGGCGCATAGGTTGCAAATAAACTGACCAGCAGCAGCACCGCCATCCCCAGCCCGACTTCGAGCCAGCAGGCCAGCACCACCCCGCGCTGCGCCAGCGCCGGTACGCGGCTCATCGCCGGCACGATGGCGTAGCGATTGGCCAGCGCCACCATCACCATCAGCGCCACCAGCGCGGTTTTGATCAGCAGCAGGCGCTGATAAGGCGAGCTGAGATTAAGCGGCCAACCGCCGAGTATGATCAGGCTGTTGACGATGCCGGTGACGATCACCGCCGCCACCGCCAGGTGCCCCCAGCGCGAGAAACGGATCAGCGTGGTGATGGCGTCGCTGCGCCACTGCGGCGGCTGCAGGTAGCGCAGGCAAACCAGCAGCGGCGCCAGGCTGCCGAACCAGTAACCGGCGGCCAGCAGGTGCGCCGCATGGTTGGCGCGGTGCAGCGCACCCAGCGTGCCTTCGTGCATCGCCGCGTGGCCGATAAACGCCAGGCTCACCAGCAGCAGCGCCGAACACAGCGCCAACGCCTGCGCGCGCGACCGTTCCGGCAGCAGCAGGCTCAGGATCGCCAGCAGCGACAGGCCCAGATGCCAGCGCCACACTTCGCCGAAGGTGGTGCCGAGCACCGCCCACCAAACCTCCAGCCGCCAGGCGTCTTGCCAACCGTCGCCCATCTGCCCGGCCTGAATGGCCAGCAGCGCCACGGCGGAAAGCCCGGCAATCCAGGTGCCGGCAAGCAGCAGCGGACGCACATCGCGGGAGAGGATCGGGGAAAGGCGCTGCGGTGCCAATAAGGCGGTGAACAGACTGATGCCAAACATCAGCATCACCGCCGCAAAGTGCACCAAGCGACACAGAACGAACAGGGTCGCCAAACTCACGATCAGTTTACGGTGAAGCTGTACTGGCCTTTGGTTTTATGCCCGTCGACCGAAACCACATGCCAGCTGACGTTGTATTTGCCCGCGCTCAGCTCGCCTTCGATCGGCACGTTGACCTGGGTGTTGTTGTTCGGATCGAGCTGCAGCTTGCCGGTTTTCACCACGGCGTTATCCGGGCCGGTGATTTTCACGCCGCTGAAGTTCGGCTCGATGCCTTCGGAGAAGCTGAGAGTCAGCGCCTTCGGCGCCGGGCTGACGCTGGCGTCGGCCTTCGGCGTTTCCACTTTCAGGTGAGCGTGCGCCAAGGCTTGCTGTGAAGACAGGCCAACGAACAGGACGAAAACGGTGGAAAGCAGGCGACAGGAGGAACGAATTTTACCGATCACAGTGGTATCCCTTAACAATATAAAGAGGGTCATAAGGGTTAAGGCCACAGCCAAGGCGATGTATCAGCGGCCCCAACCCACCGCAAATGATTGCGCCACGGGTAAACAGAAAAACGGGTTGTATCGGCTAACCCGCTGTTTTGACTCTACCATCCCTGTAGCGTATCGCGGTAAATCATAACGAGCACGCCTCAGCAAGTCGAGCGCATCACTGGCATTTTGCGATCCGGCAGCACGTATCGCCGCATAACCGCGATAAACGCAGGGTAAAAAAAACCGCGCGTCGGGTTTGCCCCGCGCGCGGTTTTTCAATGTTCAGTCAGGGATCAGGCCTGGCCGTTGCCGCCCTGGCCCATCGCGCCCATTTTCTTCAGGTCTTTGTCGATGAAGAACAGGCCTTTGCCGCTGGTGCCCACCAGCGCCAGCTTATCCAGCACGGATTTGAACAGTTTCTCTTCTTCGTGCTGCTCCGCCACGTACCATTGCAGGAAGTTGAAGGTGGAGTAATCGTGAGAGGACATTGCCGCGTGCGCCAGCTCGTTGATCTGACGGGTGATCAGCTTCTCGTGTTCGTAGGTCTGTTCGAACACGTCCGCCAGCGACTCAAACGCCACCGGCGGGGCCGCGATGGTGCCCAGCAGCGGCAGAGAGCCGGTATCGCTCAGGTAGTCGAACAGACGTTGCATATGCTGCATCTCTTCCTGAGAGTGCTCTTTAAGAAATGCGGCGGCGCCTTCAAAGCCTTTGTCGCTGCACCATGCGCTCATCTGCAGATACAGGTTGGCGGAGTAGAACTCCAGATTCAGTTGCTCATTCAGCTTTTGAGTCATTTCTTGCGTCAGCATAATCATTCCTTTTATTTTGCAGGTCATGAATTTAATTTCCGCGCATTATGCCCTGTCGCCGTAAAAATAAAAACACCTTATTTACATTCAAACCAAATCAATTACAAAAACAAATTATATCAATAAGTTAAAATATCATAAAATTATTGGTAATTAACATGAGAATTATTTAGATCTTTTATTTTAATCATAAAGCGAATCATTCTTATTTAAAAGAATAAATAGATTGCATTACTCTTGGATAAATATCGCCCGCCGCCGCGGCGCAACGGGCTTGCCAAGCGCCGCCGGGTGGATTACCTTCTGCGCAGGTTCAAAGCGGCAAAGTAAGTAAGGAGCATAGCGTGGGTTACAATCTGGCCGAGCTGTCTAAAGAAGAGATGGACCGGGTGAACGTGGATCTCGCCGCCTCAGGCGTGGCGTACAAAGAGCGTTACAACATGCCGGTGATCCCGGAAGTGGTGGAGCGCGAGCAGCCGGAGCCGCTGCGCGACTATTTTCGCGAGCGCGTGGCGCACTACCGCGCGGAATCCCACAAGTTTTCGCGTCTGCCTTACGAACCGAAGGCCAAATAACAAAACCCGCCGTTACGGCGGGTTTTTCGTGTCACTTGCCGGCGAACCGGTCGGTGGCGATCATCAGCTGGTGCAAAATGCCCGGTTCATCAAACGAATGCCCCGCCCCTTCCACGATATGCAGCTCCGCCTCCGGCCAGGCCTTGGCCAGATCCCAGGCGTTCTGCACCTGGCAGGCCATGTCATAGCGGCCGTGGACGATCACCGCCGGGATATGGCGGATCAGCGGCACGTTGCGCAGCAGTTGGTCATCGCTCTCCAGGAACCCCAAATGCGTGAAGTAGTGGTTTTCAATGCGGGCGAACGCCAGCGCGAAATCATCCTCGCCGAACGAAGCGGATTCACGGCTTGGCAACAGCGTCACCGTTTCCCCTTCCCACACGCTCCACAGTTTGGCCGCTTCGAGCTGCACCTGCGGATCGGCTGAAGTCAGCCGCTGCCGATAGGCGGCAATCACGTCTTTGCGCTCGTCATCCGACAGAATGGACAGCACGCGCTCCCACTTGTCCGGGAAGAAGCGCGAAGCGCCGTCCTGGTAATACCAATGCAGCTCCTGCTTGCGCAGGGTAAAGATGCCGCGCAGCACCATTTCACTGACGCGCTCCGGGTGGGTCTGCGCATAGGCGAGCGCCAGCGTAGATCCCCAGGAGCCGCCGAACACCAGCCACTGCTCGACGCCGGCCATTTCGCGCAGCCGCTCGATATCGGCCACCAAATGCCAGGTGGTGTTGTTGTCCAGACTGGCGTGCGGACGGGAGCGGCCACAGCCGCGCTGATCGAACAGCAATACCTTGTAGCGCTCGGGATCGAACAGCTGGCGATGATGCGCAGAGATGCCGCCGCCCGGCCCGCCATGAATGAAGACCGCCGGTTTACCGTTCGGGTTGCCGCTCAGCTCCCAGTAGATCCGGTGGCCATCCCCAGTGTCCAGCCAACCGCTGTCGTATGCCGCTAACGGCGGGTACAAACCTCGTAATTGTTCCATGGCGCTTTCCGTCTCTCTGTGAGTCATGCTTTCATCAAAGCGGAAGCCGCCCGGCAGGTCAACGGTAAAACCTGAAAACTCGAACGCGCGCCGGGAACTCGGCGCGCGTTTGCTCAAAATCGCAACGACCCGCCTGCAAAATGCCCACAGGCCCGATCGGTTGAGGGACACATTCGCCCCCCGGCGGGACTCAATTAGCCACCTTTACGCATATGCGGCTCGCGCATCTCCTGTGCGGTTTTCGCCTCGATGCTCAGTTCCGCCGTCGGGCGCAGCAGCAGGCGTGCCAAGCCGATGGGTTCGCCGGTTTCCCGGCAGTAGCCGTATTCGCCGTTCTGCAACCGCGCCAGCGCCGCATCGATTTTCGGCAGCAGGCGGCTTTCGCGATCCAACTGGCGGAACAACAGGCGCAGCTCTTCTTCGCGCGCCGCCTTGTCAGCTTCATCGCCCGTCGCTTCGCCGCTGTCGATCGCCTTCTTCAGCTCATCGATGTGCAACAGCAGTTTTTGCCGCTCATCCTGCAGCAGCTGGCGGAAAAAAGCCCGTTGAACCGAGTTCATGTAATCAGAATCCGGCATGGCCAGCAGTTGCTGCGCATCCGGTAATGTCATCACTGTCATTGCGTTCTCCGAACCCTAAAAGTGTAATATTATAACATAATAATCATTTTAAGCACCCGGTCATCCAAAAACAAAATTTCAAGTGCAAACAGCCGGTTACATACTACTTGCACTTTGTCGCTTGCATCCTGTCGGCTTTAGGCGGTTAATGGCTGAGCAAGCCACCCAATCATAGGTAACGAGAGGCCATCATGAGTAAGGGAATGGATAGCAAAAAAAATGCGAAGAAGAAGCCGTTGAAAACCCCAGCAGAGAAACGTGCGGAGAAACGCGCCAAAAAAGCGCATCCGTCTGGTGAGTAAGCGTCCTTCCATCCGTCATTAAACCCGCCAAGGCGGGTTTTTTATTGCCTCACTGGAGAGATGGCCAATGCCGTGCTTTACCCTCGCCGCAGCCCAATACCCCGCCGCTGCGGCCAATATCGCCTGCAACCTTGAACGTCACCTTGAATTTGTCGCGCAGGCAGCCGAACAGCAGGTGCAACTGCTGGTTTTTCCCGAACTGTCGCTAAGCGGCTATGAGCTGACCGATGCCGCCGAACTGGCGCTGACGCTGGACGATCCGCGTCTGCAACCGCTCGCTGCGGCGGCGCAATCGCATCAGATGACGATCATCGTCGGCGCGCCCTTGCGCAGCGGCCAGGCGCTGCATATCGCCGCCTTGATCTTTCACCCCAACGGCGCGGTGGCCGCCTATACCAAGCAACATCTGCACGGCGCGGAACAACAACGGTTCTTGCCCGGTAATGGCGGCACGCTGCTGGAAATACATCGGCAACGCATCGCGCTGGCTATCTGCGCCGACACCTCGCAACCCGGCCACGCAAGCGCCGCCGCGCTGGCGGGTGCGCAGATTTATGCCGCCGGCGTGCTGGTATCTGAAGCCGGTTACGCGAAAGACAGCGCCGCGCTGGCAGGCTATGCCCGTCGTTATGGCATGGTCACGCTGATGGCCAACCATGCGGCGCCGACCGGAGGCTGGATCCCGGCAGGCCGCAGCGCCATCTGGAATGAAACGGGAGCGCTTTTGGTTGCCGCGCCGGATGACGCCCCTGGTCTTATCATCGCCGACAAGACCCGCGACGGTTGGCACGGCCGCCTGTGCCGGTTAAGCTGAAACCTGACGGCAACGCGGAGGAAAGCATGACGTTACGCGTAATAGATACCGAGACCTGCGGGCTGGACGGCGGCGTGGTGGAAGTGGCCTCCCTCGATCTGCTCGACGGCCAATTGACCAACCCGATGAGCGACCTGATCAGCCCGGACCGCCCCATCAGCCTCGACGCGATGGCGATTCATCACATCACCGAACAGATGGTGGAAGGCAAACCGCGCATTGCGGTGGCGATCGGCCGCTATCAGGGCAGCTCCTACTATGTGGCGCACAACGCCGCCTTTGATCGCGGGGTGTTGCCGGAGATGAACGGCGCCTGGATCTGCACCCTCAAGCTGGCGCGTACGCTGTATCCGGACATCAAGTACGGCAACCAGTATCTGCGCTACGCGCTGAATCTGGACGTGCAGCTGCCGGCAGACGCCACGCTGTACCCGCACCGCGCGCTGTATGACTGCTACGTGACCGCCGCGCTGCTGCAACGCATCATCAAAGATTCGGGCTGGACGCCGGAGCAAATGGTGCAGATCACCGAACAGCCGGTGCTGCTGAAGAAGTTCAAGTTCGGCAAATATCGCGGGCAGGAGATCGATCGCATCGCCCAGGAAGATCCTGGCTATCTGCGCTGGATGCTGAAATCCATCGACGATCTGAGCCCGGACATGAAACACACGCTGAAATACTATCTGATTGGCTAACACAGCGGGCGGCGCAGGCCGCCCGCCGCACGCCGTTATTCCGCCAGCGCCAGAATGAAGGCGTACTCCAACGCAATATCCTCATAGGCCTTGAAGCGGCCGGATTTGCCGCCGTGGCCGGCATCCATGTCGGTATACAGCAGCAGCTGTCGATCGTCGGTTTTCAGCTCGCGCAGCTTGGCCACCCACTTGGCCGGCTCCCAATACTGCACCTGCGAATCGTGCAGGCCGGTGGTCACCAGCAGATGCGGGTACTCCTGCGCTTTCACCTGATCGTACGGGCTGTACTGCTTGATGTAGTCGTAATAGGCCTGCTCGTTCGGGTTGCCCCACTCGTCGTATTCGCCGGTGGTCAGCGGAATGGACTCATCCAGCATGGTGGTCACCACGTCGACGAACGGCACCTGCGCCACCACGCCGTGGAACAGCTGCGGCGCCTGGTTGATCACCGCGCCCATCAGCAGGCCGCCCGCGCTGCCGCCCATCGCGAACACTCGCTTGCCGTCGCCGTACCCTTGGGCGACCAGCGTTTCGGTCACGTCGATAAAGTCGTTGAAGGTGTTCTGCTTGTTGAACAACTTGCCGTCTTCATACCACAGCTGCCCCAGCTCGCCGCCGCCGCGAATGTGCGCCAACGCGAACACGACACCGCGATCCAGCAGGCTCAGGCGGCTGGCGCTGAACGCTGGATCCATGCTGCTGCCGTAAGAGCCGTAGCCATACACCATCAGCGGGTTGGCGCCGCGCTGGAAGCTGTCCTGGCGATACACCAGCGAAACCGGCACCTCGACGCCGTCGCGCGCCTTCACCCACACCCGCTCGCTGCGGTAGTTGTCCGGCGTGAAATTCTTCACTTCCTGCTGTTTGAGCATCGTCCGCTCGCCGCTGTCCATGTTCAGCTCGTACAGCGTGGTCGGGGTGGTCATCGACGAATAGCCGTAGCGCAGCAGCGCGGTTTCCGGATCCGGGTTATACGCCAGCCAGGTGGTGTAAGTCGGATCGTCGAAGGCGATGCGCTTCTCTTCGCCGCTTTGCCAGTGGATCTGGCGCAGCAGCGTCAGGCCGGCATTGCGCTCTTCGACCACCAACCAATCACGGAACAGGCTGAAGCCCTCCAGCATCACGTCGGCGCGCGGGGCGATCAGCGTCTGCCACTGCGCTTCGTCCGCCTGCTCGCTCTGGTACAGGCCGAAGTTCTTGCCGTCCTTGTTGGAGCGGATATAGAAATGCTGGTGATAGTGATCGATGGCGTACTCGTGATCCTTGCGCCGCGGCACGAACAGCTGCGGCTTGGCATCCGCCCGATCGGCATCCAGCAGCAGGATCTCCGAGGTGGTGGTGCTGCTCAGGTGGATCAGAATAAAGCGCTCGGAGGTGGTCTTCTCCAGCCCGACGTAGAAGGTATCGTCCTGCTCTTCGTAAATCAGCTCGTCCTGCTGCGGATCGCTGCCGACTACGTGGCGATAAACCTGATACGGCAACAGCGTCTTGGCGTGCTTGCGCACGTAGTACACCGTCGAGGAATCGTTGGCCCACTCGAAGCTGCCGGAGGTGTTTTCCAGCACTTCGTCGGCCCAGCTGCCGTCGGCCAGGTTCTTGAAACGAATGTCATACTGGCGGCGCGACAGGAAATCCTCCGCCACCCCCAGACGCTGATTGTCGGGGCTGACGTCCAGCCCGCCCAGGGTGTAAAACTCGTGGTTCTCGGCGCGTTGGTTGCCGTCGATAAGCACATCCCACTGCTCGCTCTCGGCCTGCGGCTGGCGCACATAAATCGCGTATTCGTTGCCCGGCTCATAGCGCGTCTGATAGCGATAGCCGTGGCGCACGTAAGGCACCGAATGTTCCTGCTGCGGGATGCGCGCCACCATCTCTTCGTACAGGGCTTCGCGCAGCGCCTGCTGCGGCTTCAACATCGCATCGGTGTAGGCGTTCTCCGCCTGCAGGTAGTCCAGCACCTGACGGTCTGCGCGCTCATCGTCGCGCAGCCAGTAGTAGTCATCCACGCGCGTATCGCCGTGGATAGTGATGGGATAAGGCCGTTTTTCCGCTTTCGGTGGGGTCATCATTGCTAAATCATCCGCTTACATAGATTGCGGCAAGAGTGACACGATTCCCCCCGGCTTGCCAAGCGGCGCTATGCCAGCTCGCGCTTTTTCTCGTTGACGTCGCTCTCGATGCCCTGCTTGACGTCCGCCGGGATCTTCAGCGCCTGCGCCAGCGCATCAAGATAGCCGCGCTCCATAAAGTGATCGACGTCGATCACCAGGCAACTCAGGTAATAAACCTCCAGCGCCTCGTCTTCGTTTTGCACGCTGCGGGCGATTAACGCCGGGTTGAGCGGCTGGTCGAGCGCTTCCTGCACCCAGCCCTGCGCCTCTTCCCCCACCTGCAGCTGCGCCAGGCTGTGATCGATGGCGCGCTGCTCGTCGGCATCGATATGGCCGTCGCTTTTGGCGGCGAACACCAGCGCCTGCACTAAACGCTTGGCGCGCAGATCCACCGGCGTGGTTTGCAAACCGAACTGCGGTTCGTCCTGATGGGTCTCTTTCAGCCGCTGCTTGTACTTGTTCCACAGCACCGCGCCCACCGCCGCGCTGCCGCCGATAATCAGCGCATTCTTGCCGAACTTACCCACCAGCTTGCGCGAAGATTTGTTGGCCAACAGCACACCGACCAGGCCGCCCAGCGCCGTGGGCGCCAGCAGTTTGCCGATGCCTTCTGCCCCGCCCATCGCGCCGGCCTTCTGCCCGATCAACGTTTGAATCTGCTGCATCCAGTTACTTTTCATCATCTACCCCTTGCGTGAGAAAACGCGGCGCGCAAGCGCGGCCGAACCGACGGTAAACCGCCAGATTAGGGGATCTTTTGTCAATTTACGTCTGGGGGATGCAAACCTGTGTTTAGCGGGCCGGGCGGCCCGCCTGGATGGCTGCGGCGTTACGCGTCTTCGTCGCCCGCTTCATCGTCCTGCTCGTACTCGGCCAGCTCGTCGCGCATCGCCTGGAGGGCGTCGCGGGTCATCAGCGCCAGCGTGCGGTAGAAACCGGTGGTGGCGTGCGCTTCCACTTTGCCGAGGAAGCGGCCGCACCACGGCAGCAGGAACTCGTCGAACAGCGCGATCTGCGCCTGCGCTTCATCTTCCTGCGACTGATCTTCCAGCCAGGACGCCGCCAGCAGCAGCTGGCCGAAATGGTCGGCCGGCGCCTCAGCCAGCGGCATGCCGCGCTGCTGCAGGAAGGCGCGCACTTCAGCCTCGCTTGCGCCTTCGACATAGTCGGAGCGGAACGGCGGCACGCTGCATTCGCTGCCGACGAACATCGCATTGAAGTCGGTCGCCAGTTGGTTGACGTCGCCGCCCTGCTGCAGGCGCTTGAGCAGGTCATCCTGCTCCAGCGGCCAGTGCTGCTGCAGCTTGCCCTCTTTAATCAGCGCGAACAGCGGCACCAACAGCGGATCCTGCGGCTGGCGGTAGAACAGCGTACCCAGCACGCGGCAGACAATCGAAAACTCATTCATGATAAAGCCTTATTCAATACGGAAAATTTTGCCGGGACGATGTCACAAATCGGCCAATTCCGCAATCGCCGGCTTGCCGCGCCGCTCGAGAAAATCCAGCAGTCGGCGCGGGCTGACGTTGAGAATGCGCTCCTGCGGGAAGCCCACCTCTTCGATAATGCGCTCGCAGTGCTCAAAGTTACCCAGCGAAAAGGCGACGTGCGAATCCGAGCCCAGCGCCAGCCAGCCGCCGGCGTCGCGCACCGCGGCGGCGATCGCCCGACAGTTGGCCTCGCTGCCCTTGCGGGAGTGGGTGAACGACGAGTTATTCAGCTCCAGCGCCACCTCGTATTTGGCCGCCGCCGCCGCGACGGCGGGAATGTCGATCGGGTAACGCGGGTTGCCGGGGTGGCTGATGATATGCACGTCTCCCTGCGCCATCGCGGCGATCATCGCTTCAGTATTGGACGCTTTATCCTGCGGCGCAAACACCGGCTCATGGAAACCGGCGATGATCACGTCGGTGGCCGTCAGCATCGGGCCGGTGCAGTCGATGTCGCCCTGCAGGTTTTTGATGTTGGCTTCGATACCGCGCAAAATGCCCACGCCGTTCACCCGGCGCGGCCAAACGTGCATGTTCATAAAGTGCCAGTAGTGCGGCGCATCGGCCATGTCCGGGCCGTGATCGGTGATGGCGAACAGCTGGATGCCCTTCTGCCGGGCTTCGGCGATGTAATCGTACAGCGTGCTGTAAGCGTGCGTGCTGGCGACGGTGTGCATATGCAAATCAACGGGATACATTGTTTCTCCTTCCAGAGGGCCTGCCCGCAGCGGTGCGGGCGGGCGCGATGACGGTGTCAGCTTATCAGTTACCGAACGGCGGCTGAAGGATCAGTACCCCCGTTGCCTGTCGACCACGCCGGCAGGGGTATGCCCCGCCTCCAGCGCGCGAATGTTGGCGGCGATCTGATCCATCGCCTGCTGCGGCAACGTGATGGCAGCAATATGCGGGGTAATGGTGACACGCGGATGACGCCAGAACGGGTGATCCTGCGGCAGCGGCTCGCGGGCGAACACGTCCAGCGTGGCGGCGGCCAGTTGCCCCTGCTCCAGCGCCGCCAGCAGATCGGCTTCCACCAGGTGCGCGCCGCGCGCGATGTTGATGAGATAGGCGCCCGCGCTCAACTGCGCGAACAGCTCGCGGTTGAGGATGCCGACGGTCTCCGGCGTATTGGGCAGCAGGTTGATCAGCAGTTTGACGCCGTCGAGGAAGGCCGCGCGCTGAGCCTCCCCGGCGAAGCTTTGCACGCCGTCAATCTGTTTGGCGCTGCGGCTCCAGCAGCGCACGCTAAAGCCAAACTCGGTCAGCTTGCGCGCCACGCTCTGCCCCAGCACGCCGGCGCCAAGGATGCCGATGGTGAAATCATCCAGCGAGTGCGGATCGAGCGGTTGCCATTCCTGCCGCTGCTGCAACGCCTGATACTCGTCGAAACGGCGGAAATAGCGCAGTACATAGCTCAGCGCATATTCCTGCATCTGCTGCGCCATGCCGGTATCCTCCAGCCGCAGCAGCGGCACGCCGGCGGGCAGCGTGCCGGGGTGTTTGCGCTCCTGATCGAGAATGGCGTCGACGCCGGCGCCGAGGGCGAACACCGCTTTCAGATCGCGGCGGTTGGCTAACATCTCGTGCGGCGGGCGCCATACCAGCGCGTAATCCGCCGGCCGCTCGTCGCCGCGCTGCCATTCGCGGATCTCGGCCTGCGGCAGGCGTTGCTTGATGCCGGTCAGCCATTCCTGGGCGTTAAATAAGGGATGGTAATAGATGATGTTCATACTGCGGGCTCCCGTTTGTTTTTATTGGTTTTCCTTCAGCCTTCCGCGATTCATCGCCGGATGCAAGCGTTAAAGCCCAAAATAAAAACAGCCCCGACCAGTGGGGCTGTTGTGCATGTGCGCAAAATCAGGCGGCAGACGCGCCGTCGCGCCGGATAAGACGCCGCAACAGCGGAATTAAAATCAGCATCGCCACGCCGACGCCCGTCGCCCCCCAGCCCAGCGCGCTGAAGATTTCGCTGTAGCCGGGATTGGTTTGCAGCGGCGTACTGCCGCTGTTTTCCGGCATCAAGCCGGATACGTAGCCCGCCAACACCGAAGCGACGCCGGTCACCATCATCCAGCAGCCCATCATCACGCCCTGATAGCGCGGCGGCGCCAGCTTGCCGATCATCGCGTAACCGATCGGCGAGATCATCAATTCACCGACGCTTTGCAGCACATAGCTGATGACGATCCATTTAAACGCCACCAGCCCGTCGCCGCCCGCCATGCTGATGCCCAGCGGCAATACCAGCATGCCGAGCCCGATGCAAAACAGCGATCCGGAGAACTGCAGCGGAATGTCGATGTTGCAGCCGCGGGCGCGCAGGCGGTTGAACCACCAGGCCAGCAGCGGGCCGCCCACCACGATCACCAGCGTGTTGATGTTCTGGATCCACTGCGGTGCCACCTGAATGCCGTAAACGTTCAGATTGATGTTGTGCTCGGAGAACAGCATCAGCCCCATCGGCGCCAGCTGATACAGTGCCCAGAACACCAGCGACCCCAGCGCCAGGATCAGATAGGCCGCCATTCTGCGGCGCTCATCGCGCGGATGGTGGCGCAGCGTCACGACGCACAGCATCAGGAAGATCAGCGCGCCGAGCACGATCACGAAATGGCCGCTGAACTCGGCATGGGTCAGCATCACGCGGATAATCGGCACCAGCGCCACCAGCACCGCCAACCCGACCAGCATGCGCCAGCGGTATTGGCTGCGGCTGGCGTCGTGGAGCGGCGTATTGAGATCGGCCAGAATGCGCCAGCGACAGACGGCGACGATGATCGCCGCCGCGTTGCCCAGCGTGGCGAACAGGAACAGCGCGCGATAATTTTCCGTCAGTTGGAAATACCCGGCCACGGTAAAGCCAACGAAGAACCCGAGGTTCATGCCGGCGTAATTCCACAGGAACGCCGATTCGCGCCGATCATCGTCCGGTTTGAAACGCTGGGTGAGCATCATATTGATGCAGGTCACGTTGAGGCCGCTGCCGGTCAGGAACATCGCCAGCCCCCAGTACAACCCCCACACGCCCGCGACGGCAATCAGCGCGCAGCCGAACACCTGCAGCACCATACCGAGCACGAACAGGTTGCGGTTGCTGAGGAAACGGCCGCCGAGATAGCCGCCGAACATGTGCAGGCCATAGTTGAAGGCGCCGAACACGCCCATCATGACATTGGCGCTGCTTTCGTTGAAACCCAATCGCTTGGTGGCGTACAGCACCAGCGTGGAATAGAGCACGGCGAAACCCAGCGTGGCGAAGATCTGGATGAAGAACAGCGCCCCCGCGCCGGGGGGAATGGCATGGCGCGCTTGCGGCGCCGGCATGGCATCTGAAGGAGTCAAAACGAACCTCTACTGCATTATTATGTAATGAGTCTGTCCCTGTCTGCGGTATCGCCGGCCTGTCACCCGGCAATCTGCGCGGCGACGTGATGTTCCTTGCCAAAAACGCCGCGCCGACATGATTCCATTTAGCGACACATCTGACTAATAATCCAGTATTAATGCATATAACAGCAAACAACCTCACCTCAATGGCGAGATATTGAGCTATCTGTACAGAAAAAAGTCAAACAATCGGCTTTCACGCATTTTGCTCGCTGCCGCCCTGTCCGCCGGCGGCCGAGAGTCAGGATATCGTTCGGTAAATCAGCAAATTGCTGCAAGTTTGGCTAAACAGTCATGAGAATGAAATAAGAGGGTTGACGCTGAGATCAGATTCTCCTACATTAGCGCCCGTCGACAGCGCAAGGCGTTATCGGCAACAAAACGGTGAGGTGTCTGAGTGGCTGAAGGAGCACGCCTGGAAAGTGTGTATACGCGAAAGTGTATCGAGGGTTCGAACCCCTCTCTCACCGCCAAATTCAAAGAGAAAGCCTGGATTCGCGTCCAGGCTTTTTTTTTGCATGGTGCACCGCCGAGAGGGGTGAGAAGCCCCGACAGGGTTCGACAAAACGCCCGCGTTTTGGACCGCCAACGGCGGCCCGCCGCGAACGCCTCCCGCCTTACGCTACCGAGGTTCCCCTTTTTCTCGGTTCTCCTCGAACCGCCTCTCTGATTTTCTCGCCCTTTCATGACTTCTGACGTGTAGTTCGCCGCAGTTTTCAACAAAGTGAACACGGCTTGAGCGGACAAGCAAAAACACAGAAATTATTCTTGACCGGATCGGCCCCACTCCCTATAGTAGCGCCCCGTTGCAGCGATGATTTCGCAACAAAAAAATATGGTGAGGTGTCCGAGTGGCTGAAGGAGCACGCCTGGAAAGTGTGTATACGCGAAAGTGTATCGAGGGTTCGAATCCCTCCCTCACCGCCATATTCTACGAAGAAGCCTGAACTCGCGTTCAGGCTTTTTTGTTTGCATAGCGCATCGACCGGGAGGGTGAGAATCCTCAACAGGGTTCGACAAAACGCTCGCGTTTTGGACCGCCAACGGCGGCCCGCAGGGTGAGCGTAGCGAATCTATCCCTCCCTCACCGCCATATTCTACGAAGAAGCCTGAACTCGCGTTCAGGCTTTTTTGTTTGCATCGCGCACCGACCGGGAGGGTGAGAATCCTCGACAGGGTTCGACAAAACGCCCGCGTTTTGGACCGCCAATGGCGGCCCGCAGGGTGAGCGCAGCGAATCTATCCCTCCCTCACCGCCATATTCTAACGAGAAAGCCTGAGCGAAAGCTCAGGCTTTTTTGTATGTATATCGCACCGATCGGGAGGGTGAGAACCCTCGACAGGGTTCGACAAAACGCCCGCGTTTTGGACCGCCAAGGCGGCCGCAGGGTGAACGCAGCGAATCAATCCCTCCCTCACCGCCATAAAAAAAGCCCGAACGCAAATTCAGGCTTTTTTATTCCCACTGCCAAACCGCTCAGTGGTGCGTGCATCTCACCGCCGTCGGCTGCGCCAGTGCGCGGCGCCAGTCCCCCGGCGTTTGGCCGAACTGGCGTTTGAAGCTGCGGTTGAACGACTGCTGTGAGTCGAAGCCGAGCGAGATCGCCACGCTGACGATCGGTTCGCCGCTGTTGGCCAGGCGCTCCGCCGACACCTTCAGTTTTTGCATGCGGATATACTCCCCCAACGCATAGCCGGTCTGGCGCTTGAACATGCGCTGCAGATGCCATTTGGAGTAGCCCGCGCGGTCCGCTACGGTGTTGATATCCAGTTTTTCTTCCAGATTGTTGTCGATCCACGTCTTCAAATCGGTAATGAAACCCGTCGTGTTCATGCTGATGCTCCCATCATGTCGGCAGGGTCCCCCTCTGCCCAGTGCGCATACGTTGCAACAGTTTCGCTTTAAATGCAATTTTTATTATTGCATTTACCAGAAAGCCGCCTCTATACTCCACCCAATTAATGTAACCGATATTGATACATTAATGTGACACCAATATGTTTCAAAACCTAACGTTGCGCCATGACAAGGCGCGGCGCCCCTTCCGCCGAACGCCGGCATGAAGGGAAAAGCCCGGAAAACAGGGCTGGGTATGGGGCCAGACAGCGCTTACTTATCGGAATAAAAATAATGCCAAATCAACCAAACTCATCGTTCAACGCCGGCGGCCGCACGCGCGCCTTCGCTCTGGGCCAGCGGCTCTCCGGGGTGGCGCTGCTGGCCGCCCTGCTCGCCGGGTGTGACAACAGCGTCGCGCACAACGCCCCGCCACCGCCGCCGGTGGTCAGCGCCGCCAGCGTGGTGGTCAAACCGATCAGCCAGTGGGATGCGTTCAATGGCCGGGTCGAAGCGGTGCAAAGCGTACAGCTGCGCCCGCGAGTTTCCGGCTACATCGAGCGGGTCAACTACACCGAAGGCGACGAGGTGAAGAAAGGCCAGGTGCTGTTCACCATTGACGATCGCACCTACCGCGCCGCGCGCGAACAGGCGCAGGCGGAGCTGGTGCGGGCGCGCAATCAGGCAGCCCTCGCGCGCAGCGAATCTTCGCGAACCGAGAAACTGATCGGCACTCAGGCCATCTCGCAAGAGGTGTGGGAACAGCGCCGTTCGTCCGCCGCGCAGGCGCAAAGCAACGTGCTGGCGGCGCAGGCCCAGCTCGATATGGCGCAGCTTAATCTCGACTTTACCCGCGTCACCGCCCCGATCGACGGGCGCGCCGGCCGCGCGATGATCACCGCCGGCAACCTGGTCACCGCCGGCGACAGCGCCAGCGTGCTGACGACGCTGGTATCGCTCGATAAGGTTTACGTCTATTTCGACGTGGATGAGGCGACCTTCCTGCGCTATCAGCAGCAGGGCCGACACGACGCGCGCCTGCCGGTGAAGGTGGGCCTGGTGGGCGAAGACGGCACTCCGCATCAGGGGCTGGTGGACTTCACCGACAACCAGTTGAACGCCGGTACCGGCACCATCCGCATGCGCGCCCTGCTCGACAACCGCGATCGCCGCTTCACGCCGGGGCTGTTCGCCCGCGTGCAGATGCCCGGCAGCGCCGAGTTCAACGCCATGCTGATCGACGACAAAGCGGTGATGACCGATCAGAACCGCAAGTTCGTTTACATCGTCGATAAAGACGGCAAGGCGCAGCGCCGCGACATCGACGTGGGCCGGATGGCCGAAGGATTGCGCATTGTGCAAAAAGGCCTGGTGAACGGCGATCGGGTGATCGTCGACGGCATGCAGAAAGTGTTTATGCCGGGCATGCCGGTCGACGCGAAAAGCGTCGCCATGACCACCACCGCCTCCGCCCTTAACTAAGCTCCCAGCAGAGAATTCTGACCCATGGACTTTTCCCGTTTTTTCATCGACCGGCCGATCTTCGCCGCGGTGCTGTCGATACTGATTTTTGTCGCCGGGGTGATCGCCATTCCGCTGCTGCCGATCAGCGAGTACCCGGACGTGGTGCCGCCCAGCGTGCAGGTACGCGCCGAATACCCGGGCGCCAACCCGAAAGAGATCGCTGAAACGGTGGCGACGCCGCTGGAAGAAGCGATCAACGGCGTCGAAAACATGATGTACATGAAGTCGGTCGCCGGCTCCGACGGCGTGTTGGTGACCACCGTCACCTTCCGCCCGGGCACCGATCCCGATCAGGCGCAGGTACAGGTGCAAAACCGCGTGGCGCAGGCCGAAGCGCGCCTGCCGGAGGACGTACGCCGCCAGGGCATCACTACCCAGAAACAGTCTCCGGCGCTGACGCTGGTGGTGCATCTGGTATCGCCTTCCGGCAAGTACGACTCGCTGTACCTGCGCAACTACGCCACCCTGAAGGTCAAAGATGAACTGGCCCGCCTGCCGGGCGTCGGTCAGGTGCAGATCTTCGGCGCCGGCGAATACGCAATGCGCATCTGGCTCGATCCGAACAAGGTCGCCGCGCGCGGGCTGACCGCCTCCGACGTGGTGAGCGCCATGCAGGAGCAGAACGTGCAGGTCTCCGCCGGCCAGCTCGGCGCGGAGCCGATGCCGACGCGCAGCGACTATCTGCTGTCGATCAACGCCCAGGGCCGCCTGCAAACCGAAGAAGAGTTCGGCAACATCATTCTCAAGAGCGGTGATAACGGCGAGATCGTGCGGCTGCGCGACGTGGCGCGCATCGAAATGGGTTCCGGCAGCTACGCGCTGCGCGCCCAGCTCAATAACAAGGATGCGGTCGGCATCGGCATCTTCCAGTCGCCGGGCGCCAACGCCATCGAGCTGTCGGACGCGGTGCGCGGCAAGATGGCCGAGCTGGCGACCCGCTTCCCGGACGGCATGAGCTGGAAATCGCCGTACGATCCGACGGTGTTCGTGCGCGATTCGATCCGCGCGGTGGTCGACACCCTGCTGGAAGCGGTGATCCTGGTGGTACTGGTGGTCATTCTGTTCCTGCAGACCTGGCGCGCCTCGATCATTCCCCTGTTGGCGGTGCCGATCTCCGTAGTCGGCACCTTCGCCGCGCTGTATCTGCTCGGCTTCTCGCTCAACACCCTTAGCCTGTTCGGGCTGGTGCTGGCGATCGGCATCGTGGTGGATGACGCCATCGTGGTGGTGGAGAACGTCGAGCGCAACATCGAAGAGGGGCTGTCGCCGCTGGCGGCGGCGCACCAGGCGATGCGCGAGGTCTCCGGCCCGATCATCGCCATCGCCGTGGTGCTGTGCGCGGTGTTTGTGCCGATGGCGTTCCTCTCCGGCGTTACCGGCCAGTTCTACAAACAGTTCGCCGTCACCATCGCCATCTCGACGGTGATCTCCGCCATCAACTCACTGACCCTGTCGCCGGCGCTGGCGGCGCGCTTGCTGAAGCCGCACGGCGCGCCGAAAGATCTGCCGTCGCGCCTGATCGACCGGCTGTTCGGCTGGCTGTTCCGGCCGTTCAACCGCTTCTTCGCCAGCGGCTCGCAGCGTTATCAGCACGGGGTATCCCGCGTGCTGGGCCGACGCGGCGCAGTGTTCGTCGTCTACCTGCTGCTGCTGGTCGCCGCCGGGGTGATGTTCAAGACCGTGCCCGGCGGCTTTATCCCGACGCAGGACAAGCTGTATCTGATTGGCGGCGTGAAAATGCCGGAAGGCGCCTCGCTGGAGCGCACCGATGCAGTGATCCGCAAGATGAGCGCCATCGGCCTGAGCGTGGACGGCGTCACCGATGCGGTGGCCTTCCCCGGCCTGAACGCGCTGCAGTTCACCAATACGCCCAATACCGGCACGGTGTTCTTCGCGCTGGAGTCATTGAGCACCCGTACCCGCACCGCGGCGCAGATCAACGCCGAGATTAACGCGCGCATTTCTCAGATCCAGGAAGGTTTCGCCTTCTCGATCATGCCGCCGCCGATCCTCGGCATCGGCCAGGGTTCCGGCTATTCGCTGTACGTGCAGGATCGCGGCGGGCTGGGTTACGGCGCGCTGCAGACCGCGATCAACACGATGTCCGGCGCCATTATGCAAACGCCGGGCATGGGCTTCCCGATCTCCTCTTATCAGGCCAACGTGCCGCAGCTGGACGCCAAAATCGATCGCGACAAGGCCAAGGCCCAGGGGGTGCCGCTCAATGCGCTGTTCAGCACGCTGCAGACCTACCTCGGTTCGTCTTACATCAACGACTTTAACCGTTACGGCCGCACCTGGAAGGTGATGGCGCAGGCCGACGGCCAGTTCCGCGACAGCGTGGAAGACATCGCCAACCTGCGTACCCGCAACGACAAAGGCGAAATGGTGCCGATCGGCAGTATGGTCAGCATCGGCACGACCTACGGCCCGGATCCGGTGATCCGCTACAACGGTTTCCCGGCGGCGGACCTGATCGGCGACGCCGATCCGCGCGTCCTCTCCTCTACCCAGGCGATGAGCGCACTGACGCAAATGGCCGACAAGCTGTTGCCGAACGGCATGAACATCCAGTGGACCGATCTGAGCTACCAGCAATCGACCCAGGGCAACGCCGCGCTGGTGGTGTTCCCGGTCGCGGTGCTGCTGGCGTTCCTCGCGCTGGCGGCGCTGTATGAAAGCTGGACGCTGCCGCTGGCGGTGATCCTGATCGTGCCGATGACCATGCTGTCGGCGCTGTTCGGCGTGTGGTTGACCGGCGGCGACAACAACGTGTTCGTGCAGGTCGGGTTGGTCGTTCTGATGGGGCTGGCCTGCAAGAACGCTATTCTGATCGTCGAGTTCGCCCGCGAGCTGGAAATGCAGGGCAAAGGCATCGTCGAGGCGGCGCTGGAAGCCTGTCGCCTGCGGTTGCGCCCGATCGTGATGACCTCCATCGCCTTCATCGCCGGCACCATCCCGCTGATCCTCGGCCACGGCGCCGGCGCCGAAGTGCGCGGCGTCACCGGCATCACGGTGTTCTCCGGCATGCTGGGGGTCACGCTGTTCGGGCTGTTCCTGACGCCGGTGTTCTACGTCACCCTGCGTCGCCTGGTGGCACGCAAAACGCAGCCGCAGACGGCGTAATCCTCGTCTTAACATGCAAAAAGGTCGGGCATTGCCCGACCTTTTTTTATGCATCAGAACCGCGATTATTTATCGGCGGTTTCGGCCTCTTGCGCGGCGGCGTATTCCGCACAGGCGCGCTTGTCGCCCCGCTCCAGTTCGGCCAGCGAGTCAGCCACGGTGTGGCGCGCCAGCACCGCGAGCGAAGCCTGCTCGGCCTCGTTCACCACCGATTTGAAATACCAACAGGCGTTGGCGCTCACCAGGCAACGGGCCGGCACTTCAGGGCGTGAGGCCCAGATGCGCTTGTCGTCGATCACCGCCAGGTAGATATCCCGCAGGGTAATCTCTTCCGCCGGGCGGCCAAGGTGGATAGAGCCGTTTCGGCCCAGGGTGGAAACGATGATGCCGTCTTTGGTCAGCGGCACCATCAGTTTGCGGATAAAGCTCGGGTTAGCTTCCAGAGTGGCGGCGAGCGTGGCGCTCGTCGAACGCATGCCCTGCTTCTCAGCTACGGCGACGCTAAGGACCATTTGCAACGCTGTCGGAAAGCGAAAATCTAACATGTCGTTATCTCTGCGAGACGAAATACTCGGGTTTGGCCGGTGCGGCGATTAGCGCCGAACACACCGCTTAATCGCACAATAATATAACAAACGCGGGGGCTTTTTTGAAGTTTTGCCCAGTGATATCGCACGCAGACATTAGAACGATCGTCGAATTCGCGGGCAGACAAAAAGCAGAAACCCGCGTCAATGTTAACGCCGCTCGCTTAACCGAGTTAAACGATCAGAACTAACACTGCCCGCGGGTTTAATTCGAATGCGTCGATCAGGCTCTGTTCAGCACCAGCTGGCCGTTTTTGTCCAACGGGATTTGGGTGCCCGGATCGTGATCCATGCGGATCTTGCCCTGCTGATTGCCGATCTTGTAGGTCACGTCATAGCCCAGCATTTTCTGAGACTTGTCGTAGACCGTTTTGCAACGCTGCTGAACGCTGGTGGTGACGTCGTTATTCTGCATCGCCCCTTGCACCTGGTTACCGGCGTAGCCGCCGCCCAGAGCGCCCACCACGGTCGCCACGTCGCGTCCGCGACCGCCGCCGAACTGGTGGCCGATCACGCCGCCCGCCACTGCGCCCAGCACAGAACCGGCGATGCGGTTTTCATCCTGCACCGGTGCACGGTGCGTGACGGTGACGTTGCGGCATTCCTGACGCGGCGTTTTGATGGTTTCTTTAATCGGCGTTGCGGCGAGCACCTGCGCATATTGCGGACCGGCAGAAAAGACGTCCAGGCTGGCTACCGCGGCAATCCCCAGAGCGGCAGCGATGCCAATCCCAACACCGGCTAACATTGACTTGTTCACAGGAAACCTCCTGAAAGTGTTACCACGCATTTTTTCCGGGTCTGTTACCGGCATGGCACCGCGCTTATTATTTTGCGCATGGGCGGCTTGCGGTATCCCGGTTTACGGCGTGCGCGACGCGCCGTCTGTAAACGAGGTAAAGTCTGCACAATGATTTGAGGGCTCGCAATAAGACAAGGGGACCAAAAATGCGGGAAAACGGCCGTTTTGCCGTTGTTTAGGAGGAATCTTAAGAATTTTACCCATGTCGGCGACAGCTTATGCTGAAGAATCAAGCAACCGCCGCCGTTAGCCTCGCCCCGCCATAAAAAAACCCGCGCGGGCGAACCGGCGCGGGTTGATCGACAACGGCGGGATCAGTGCATCTTCAGACGCGGGCGGATCACCCGGTTAATGCCGCCCACCAGCATCATCAGGCCGGTTTTGATGTAGCCGTGCAGCGCCACCTGGTGCATGCGGTACAGCGAGATGTAGACGAAACGCGCAATGCGCCCTTCCACCATCATCGAGCCGCGCATCAGATTGCCCATCAGGCTGCCGACGGTGCTGAAGCGCGACAGCGACACCAGCGAACCGTGGTCTTTGTACACGTAAGGCTTCAGCGTCTGACCGTTCATCAGCGCCAGGATATTGGTGGCGCAGCGTGAGGCCATCTGGTGCGCCGACTGGGCGCGCGGCGGCACGAAACCGCCGCCCTCTTTCGGGCAAGAGGCGCAGTCGCCGATGGCGAAGATGTTCGGATCGCGCGTGGTCTGCAGCGTCGGCTCCACCACCAACTGGTTGATGCGGTTGGTTTCCAGGCCGCCGATGTCCTTCATAAAGTCCGGCGCTTTGATGCCTGCCGCCCATACCATCAGATCGGCGTCGATGAACTCGCCGCCCTTGGTATTCAGGCCTTTGGCGTCCGCGCTGGTCACCATGGTGTTGGTCAGCACGCGCACGCCCAACTTGATCAGCTCCTGGTGCGCCGCAGCGGAAATGCGCGGCGGCAGCGCCGGCAGAATGCGCTCGCCGGCTTCGACCAGCGTCACGTTGAGCGCGCTGTTGTCCAGGCCTTCAAAACCGTAACTGTGCAGCTGTTTCACCGCGTTGTGCAGTTCGGCGGACAGTTCAACGCCGGTGGCGCCGCCGCCGACGATGGCGATGTTGACCCGCTCTTTTTGCCCCGGCTGCGCCGAGAACTTCAGGAACAGGTTAAGCATTTCGTTGTGGAAACGACGTGCCTGATGCGGGTTATCCAGGAAGATGCAGTGCTCTTTCACGCCCGGCGTACCGAAATCGTTTGAGGTGCTGCCCAGCGCCATCACCAGGATGTCGTACGGCAGTTCACGCGCCGGCACCAGCTCGCCGCCCTGCTCGTCGCAGATCTGCGCCAGCTGCAGCGTTTGCGTCTCGCGGTTGATGTTGGTCAACGACCCCAGCTGGAAACTGAAATGGTGATTGCGCGCGTGCGCCAGGTAGCTGAGCGCATCCACGCCGTCATCGAGGGAGCCGGTCGCCACTTCGTGCAACAGCGGTTTCCACAAATGGCTGTGGTTGCGATCCACCAGCGTGATCTCGGCTTTGTTCTTACGGCCAAGTTTATGGCCCAGGCTGGTCGCCAGCTCCAGACCACCGGCGCCGCCGCCGACAATAACGATTTTCTTCTTTGGCGTTGTCAAAATAACCCCCTAAATGTGAACCATTTGTTATCCCAGGGTAAATAAATAATATCCTTAGAATACATAGGGTTCGCGTAAAATAAATCGGCTCTCTGCAGCCAGAATAGCATGTGAGGTTATTTGGTCATACCAAAATTGACGTACATCAATTTTTTTTGGTTAAAGGCTGGACGAGGGCATTTTTTGGGGATTGCGATTCAAATAGTTAGCGCTGAGTCACAGTTTTAAATTTTGCCGATTGCCACGCAAAATCTGGCTTTGGCGCACAAAAAAGCCGCACTTTCCGTCGGTGAAAAACGGGGAGCGCGGCTCGCGGCAGCGTTATGAAACTGTTAACCCAGCGCCTTGAACGCCTTGAGCCGCTGCAGATGCGGCGAGATGTTTTTGAACTTGTGCGTCTGCTGTTCATCCCACACGATCTCGTAGTAGTGATGCAGCAATTCGGCGCTGCGCCGGTTATCCAGCACCTCGTCGTGGCGCGACAGCACCACCAGACAGCGATCGCGGTTTTTCTCGCGGAAATCCTCCACGCACTTGGTGGCGATATCGCGATACTCTTCCGGCCGGTCTATCTTGCCGTGCATGTGCTCTTCCGGGTACAGGTTGGGATTGAACATCGCCTGGCGAATGCCGCACAGGAAGCCGATGCGCTCCGCCCAGAAGCCGCCGAGGCCGACCCCGCAGATCAACGGGTGCGCATCGCCGCCCTGCTGCACCGCCTTGTCCACCTCTTTCAACAGATGCTGCATGTCGTGACGCGGGTGCAGCGTGCTGTAGCTGATAAAGCGCACATCCGGATCGATAAACTGCAGCTGTAACACCTTTTCATGATTGCCGGGGCTGGTGGAATCGAAGCCGTGCAAATAGATAATCATGTGGATCCTCGCAACAAGCCAAGGGCCGCGGGCGCGGCCCTCATCATTTCCGCTCTGCGCCGCGATGCGGCGCCTGGATTCACCCTTGCGAACGCTGCTTGTGCTCCTCCCAGCGTTCGCTCAGCGCGGTGAGCGCCTTGTGCGCCTGCTGCCAGCGCTCGGAGTCGCGCAGTTCCTGACGGGTGAACTGACCGCGATGATATAACCGCTTCACCTTCTCTGCTTTGACCGGGGACAGGTTATCCAACACGCTGACCGCGCCTGCGCGGTGGTTGCACACCAGGATCATATCGCAACCGGCATCCAGCGCCGCCTGGCCGCGTTCGGCATAGCTGCCCATGATGGCGGCGCCTTCCATCGACAGATCGTCGGAGAAAATCACGCCGTCGAAGCCCAGTTCCTGACGCAGGATCTGCTGCAGCCAGTACGGCGAGCCGCTGGCCGGACGCGGGTCCGCTTCAGTATAGATGACGTGAGCCGGCATGACGGCGTCCAGCAATTGACGATTGATCAGCTCGCGGAAGATCGCCATGTCATGCTCGCGGATCTGCGCCAGCGGCCGCGGATCGCGCGGGGTTTCCTTGTGCGAATCTGCGCTGACGGCGCCGTGCCCCGGGAAGTGCTTACCGGTGGTTTTCATGCCGGCGCTGTGCATGCCGAGGATAAAGCGCTCCGCCATCACCAACGCCTGCTGCGGATCGCTGTGGAACGAACGCTCGCCAATCGCCGCGCTGGCATGGCCGATGTCCAGCACCGGCGCAAAGCTGATGTCGATATCCTGCGCGATCATCTCCGCCGCCATCAGCCAGCCGGCCTCCTGCGCCAGGCGACCGCCTTCTTGCGCATCGTTCAAGGCGGCGAACGATTGCGCCGCCGGCAAGCGGGTGAAGCCTTCGCGGAAACGCTGCACGCGTCCGCCCTCCTGATCCACGGCCACCACCAGCCGATCGTGCGAAGCGGCGCGGATCTGGCGCACCAGCTCACGCAGCTGCTCCGCATCGTGGAAATTGCGGGTAAACAGGATCAATCCGCCAACCAGCGGGTGTTTCAAAATCTCGCGTTCTTCTGCATCCAGCTCGTAGCCGGCGACATCTAGCATTACTGGGCCCACGGGCACCTCACTTCATATTGTTCGTTCAGAATTCGGATGATGATAAACAGAATTGCCGGCGCAGCGCCGCGCCCCAGCGCAAAAATTCAACGTCGCCGCTCTGCTGCCAGCGCACTTCAAACCACAGCAGCATCAGATAATCCACCCACGGCAGCCAGCGCTGCACCTGCGCCTGCAGCCGGGCGACGTCGTGATAGCCCTGACGCGCATAGTGCTGCAAAAAGCGCTGCTGCGGCTCAGCCGCCCAGCGGTTGCCGCGAAACAGCGCGGCGATATCCAACGCCACATCGCCGTCGGCGGCATACTCCCAGTCGATCAGCCGCAGCCCCTCGCCGGTCGCGAGCAAATTGCCCGGGTGGATGTCCATGTGCAGCGGCGCCAGGCGTAATGGCCGCGGCGGCGCGCAGCGTAAGAAATGACGCTGCCAACGCAGCCAGGCGGGGGTTAAACGCCGCGTATCCAGCTGCTGCCAGTAGCGGAGGAACTGCCGCCGCAGATCCAGCCGGTAACCGCTGAGCGGCCGCCGATGCAGCGTCGTCGCCATCGCCGCCAGCCCGCCGCGTTGATTCAGCATGTCAAACTCAGCTTCTGTGACGATGTCACCTTCGAGCCATTCGAGGACAAGCCACTGATTATTCTGCGCGAAAACCCGTGGCCCCAGCCCCGACGCGCAGCGACGCAAGACCTGCGCTTCCCGCCGTCTGCTCACGCCCAGCGCGCGTTTCTCCGCGCTGTTTTGCCGCGCCAGCAGCGTAATGCCCGATCCGTCGATGCGCCAGCTCTCGCCGGTCAGCCCCTGCACCGGGCTGAAATGACAACCGGCGGTATTCACCGCCGGCAGTCTGGTTTCCATCAATTGTCGCAGCGCGGCCTCAGCGTTTAACGGCGCCATTGCCCGACCAGACGATCTCTCCGGTTTGCACCAGCATCAGCTGCATATCCAACGCCGGCGACTTCACGTCGCCGCTGACGTCGCTGTACAACACGTACTGCGCGCCGACGATGCGCGCCAGGCCAATCGCCTTGCTGCGCGAACCGAAGCTGTCATCCGCCGACAGGCCCAGCGTTTGTCTGGCGCTCGTCAGCTTCGCTTCCGGCACCACGCTGAAAGTGGAGTTCGACGCCAGCGCCTTATACAGCGCCGCGGTGGCTTTGCCCATCTGCAGCGAACCGTTGGTGTTGTTCTTGACGCTGTCCAGCAGCAGTACGCTGCCGGCCGTGACGCCATCGGCCTTCAGCATCTGATTCACCAGCGGCTGAACGCTGCCCAGCCAGTCGAGCTGCTGGATTTTCGGCGGCTGCGGCACCGGCTCGGTGGTTGGCGGCTGCGGCTGCTCGACCGGCGGCGTTGGCTGTTCCGGTTCGGCGGTGACCGGCGGCAACGGCTGATCCGGCTCAGGCGGGCGCGACAGACAGCCGCTCAGGGTGAATGCGGCCAGCGCCACTAAGACGTACTTTTTCATGCTTTTTCTCCAAACCTGGCAAGCGCTTACAGGTACAGATACAGACGCGCGCTTTTAGCTTCCAGATTACCGTTAATCGAGTAGATTTTGGCGTCCGAGTTAGGCGCCACGACGATCTCACGCGGTTTCTCGAAGGGGCGAATATCCAGCCCCTGCGCGTCGTACCAATAGAAACGATAATGCACGGTGACCGGCGTCGGTTGGCTGTTATTGAGCACCGAAGTCGCCATCACCCGCCCGGAAGCGTTCGAGACAGAGGGCGTATCGGCAAAAATGCCGGCGGTCAGCACCGAAGGATCCATCACCACCGTTTGCCCCCGGTTAACCGCGATGCCGGATGGCGAACTGCACCCCATCAGCAACGCGGCGGGCAGCGCCAACGCCATCAGACAACGCAGAGTTTTTTTACCGCGCATGATTTCCTCGCTTAACGTGACAGCAGCGGCCCCAGCGAGCGGCCACCGACCAGGTGCATATGAATATGATAGACCTCCTGACCGGCGTGGCGGTTGCAGTTGACGATCAGGCGGTAGCCATCCTCGGCGATGCCTTCCTGTTCGGCGATTTTTGCCGCGGCGGTGATCATGCGGCCCAACGCGGCCTCATGCTCAACGGTCACGTCGTTGACGGTTGGGATCAGCACGTTGGGAACGATCAGCACATGGGTGGGCGCCTGGGGGGAGATGTCACGGAAAGCGGTGACCAGTTCATCCTGGTAAACCACATCAGCAGGGATTTCGCGGCGGATAATTTTACTGAAAATCGTTTCTTCGGCCATCTGGCGTTCCTTGTTTTACACAATTAGCTGTACGCAGTATGAGTGACAAATTCTACTGCTTTCAACCTGATTGCGCACTTTCCACGTCGAGTGCTGCAGATTCGCGCAGCCCGGCCCCCCGCTTGTGCATCTTTTCACTTTGGTTATTCACTATTGTTGCTTTACTTGCCTCGCGCCGCCGCCAATAGTAACCCCATGATTAACAAAGGATAGAGGGCGTTATGTTACCGAGAATTTCGGCGCTGTGCGCGCTGTTGCTGAGCGCCGCCGTGCAGGCGGCCACGACGAGCGGTATCGACCTGCAGGCTAACCGAGAGCCGATACACACAGAGAAAAACCCCGCCGCTATCGCGCTGATCCCGGCGAACTTTCACTTCGCGGTGCCCGGCAAGCTGACGGTGGCGGTAGCATTCGAGAACTCCCCGCCGCTGGCGCTGTTCGCCGAAGACAATAAAACGCTGATCGGCAGCGATCCGGACATCGCCCGCCTGGTGGCCGATAGCCTCGGGCTGGAGCTGAATCTGGTGCCCACCTCCTGGGAAGATTGGCCCTTGGGCATCAGCGCGGGCAAATACGATGCGGCGATCTTCAATATCGCCGTCACCAAACAGCGTAAAACCAAATTCGATTTCGCCACCTACCGGGTGGACACGCTGGGCTTTTACGTCAAATCCACCAGCCACATCACCTCGATCAACCGCCCGCAGGACGTGGCCGGGCTGCGGATCATCGTCGGATCCGGCACCAATCAGGAAAACATTCTGCTGGGATGGGATAAGCAGAATCGCGCCGCCGGGCTGCCGCCGGTACAGCCGATCTACGTGACCGACGACGCCGCCACCAACCTCAGCATTCAGTCCGGGCGCGCCGATGCGTTCTTCGGCCCCCACTCCACCGGCGCCTACAAGGCGGCGCTGACCGGCAAAACCAAAATGGTCGGCATCGGCCCCAACGTGGCCTACGTCGCGGTCACCACCAAAAAAGGCAACGGGTTGGTGAACGCCGTCAACGCCGCGATCAATGGCGCGATCGTCAGCGGCGAATACGCGCAGGTGCTGGAACGCTGGGGCGAAGGCGATGAAAAGGTCGAGCGTTCAACCATCAACCCGCCGGGCATCGGCGACTAACCGCCGATCAGCTGCGGAGCATGCCGACGCATCCACTCGGCCAGCGAGTCCAGCGTCGGCCGCAGCGATTTGCCTAGCGCGGTGACCTGATACTCCACCCGCGGCGGCACTTCGGGATACACCTGCCGCGTCACCAGACCACGCTGCTCGAACAGCCGCAGCTGGCGCGTCAGCTCTTTTTGCGCGATGGGTGCCACCGCCCGCTGCAGCTCGCTGAATCGCACCGGGCCATCGATTATGATCAGCCGATACAGGATGGGTATCGCCCATTTGCCCGACACCAGATTGACGAAGTCCACCATCGGGCAGGGTTCGCCCGCCGTCGGCAGCGCCGACAAATTATTTTCCGCCGTTAAGGGCGCTTGCGTCGTCATTTCATCCCACCTCGCCCTTTAGTATCCAAAAGGTTCCTACTATGCAAAAGGAACTATAGCGCAAATAATGCCGCAACAGACGCTAAAGAGGAATCGGTTATGTCACGACTGCAAGGCAAATACGCATTGATTACCGGCGGCACCAGCGGCATCGGGCTGGAAACCGCCCGCCAATTCATCGCCGAGGGCGCAACGGTGGCGATCACCGGCCGCAGCCAACGCGCCCTGGACGCGGCGGGCCAGGCATTGGCAGGCAACGCGCTGCTGCTGCTGAGCGACGCCGGCGACATCCCACAGCAGCGCGCGCTGGCGCAGCAGTTGGAGCAACGGTGGCCGCGGCTGGACGTGCTGTACGTTAACGCCGGCGACGTCACGCATCGCCCGCTGCAGGAGTGGGATGAGCAGAGCTACCAGCGGCTGATGGACATCAACCTGAAGGGGCCGTTCTTTCTGATCCAGGCGCTGCTGCCGCTGCTGGCCAACCCTTCTTCAGTGATCCTGTGCGGTTCGGTCAGCGCCCATATCGGCCTGCCGCAGAGCAGCGCCTACGCCGCCAGCAAAGCCGGTTTGTTGTCTTTGGCCAGAACGCTCTCCGGCGAGCTGCACGCGCGCGACATTCGCGTCAACGGCCTCAGCCCCGGCCCGACCGAAACCCCGGCGCTGGGTAAGCTGGGGCTGGCGGAAGCGGATGAGCGGGCCTTGCGCGACGATATCCGCGCGCTGGTGCCGATCGGCCGCATGGGCAGCGCGTTGGAGCTGGCCAAAGCGGCGGTGTTTCTGGCGGCGGATGAGTCGGCCTTTATGGTCGGCGCGGAGCTGCAGATGGACGGCGGCGTGGGGAATTTATAATTTGGCGACGCGGCCGCGCCCTGCGCGGCCCGCAAGATCACCCCAGTCCAGGGATATCGACGCCGAAAGTCTGCAGCAGCAACACCACGTTGAGCAGCACAATCACCACCGTGCCGACCACCGCAGCCAGGCTGGTCCAGCGACCGTTGGCGAATTCGCCCATGATGTCGCGGCGACGGGTGAACATTACCAGCGCAATCATCGGCGCCGGCAGCGCCAGGCTCAGCACCACCTGGCTGTAGACCAGCGCGTCGGTGGCGTTGACGCCCATCGCCACCACGATGAACGCCGGCACCATGGTGACCAGACGGCGCACCCACACCGGGATACGGAAACCGACGAACCCCTGCATGATCATTTGTCCGGCCATGGTACCCACCACCGAGCTGGAAATGCCGGAGGCGATCAGCGAAGCCAGGAAGATGCCGGCCGCCGCCGCGCCGAACAGCGGCGTCAGCGTATGGTAGGCGGTGCCAATTTCGGCCACGTCGCTGTTACCGGCGTGGAAGGCGCTCGAGGCCATGATCACCATCGCAATATTCACCAGCCCGGCCAGCGCCAGCGCGATCACCACTTCAATATTGGAAAAACGCAGCAGCTTGCGCCGCTCGCCGTTGTCGCTGGCCGGGCTGCGGTGCTGGGTCAGCCCCGAATGCAAGAAAATGGCGTGCGGCATCACGGTGGCGCCGATAATGCCGACGGCGATGGTCAGCGCTTGGGCATCCGGCAACTGCGGCGTCACCATACCGATGCCGGCCGCCTGCCAATCCACCGGCACGATGAACATTTCCACCAGGTAGCACAGCGCGATGATGCCCACCAGGCCGCCGATCATCAGCTCAACCGGACGAAAACCTTTTTTCTCCACCATCAGCAGCGCATAGGTGATCACCGCCGTCACCCCCATGCCCGCCAGCAGCGGCATATGGAACAGCAGCGCCAGCGCGATCGCCCCGCCGAGAAACTCCGCCAGATCGGTGGCCATCGCCGCCACTTCGCTGAGCAGCCACATGCCGATCACCACCGGCCGTGAAAACTGGTCGCGGCACATCTCCGCCAGATTGCGGTTGGTGACGATGCCGAGCTTGGCCGACAGCGCCTGGAACAGCATGGCGATCAGGTTGGCCATCACCACCACCCACAGCAGGCTGTAGCCGTATTTCGCCCCGGCCTGGATGTTGGTGGCAAAGTTACCGGGGTCCATATAGGCAATAGAGGCAATCACCGCCGGACCGGCGAACAGCAGTGGCGTAAAGGCGCCGCGCTTGCGCCCGGCAAGGGCGGCGCCAATCGCGATGTTGGTCCGTTCGGTTAACGATGAGGGGGTTGCCGCGTCTCGCATGAAGTACCCTTAATCTTTTGCTGGTTATTTTTCCACCGATCATGCTGACAATGTAGCATCGGCTACACTTTATGCAACAGGCGAAATTAATGGGCTTTGTGTAGAGATATTTCTAACTACCACAATGCATGGCATCGAATTGATAATGTGTGCTATTTGGACTAACTTAGGGCAACCCTCCCCGCATTGCCGGGAGACGCCATTTTTATGCTTACAGGACGCCCCACGCTATGGTTACCCGCGCGCCAGATAACGCCGACCGCCACGCCCAGACCGACATGCCGGACGAGGCCGAGCACGCCCTGCGTTTTAGCCGCGCCCGCGAAGCGCAGTCCAATGCGCTGATCGAAGATTACGTTGAGCTGATCGCCGATTTGCTGCAAAGCACCCGCGAAGCCAGAACCACCGATATCGCGCGCCGCTTCGGCGTCTCTCACCCGACGGCGATCAAAAATATCGCGCGGCTCAAAAGCGCCGGGCTGGTGGAGTCGCGCCCTTATCGCGGGGTGTTTTTAACCGAGGAAGGCGAGCAGCTGGCGCAGAAGGTGCGCCGCCGTCACCGCATCGTGGTCGATCTGCTGATGTGCCTCGGGGTGCCGAGCGAAACCGCCGAGCTGGACAGCGAAGGGATTGAACACCATATCTCGGACGAAACGCTGGCGGTGTTCGAGCATTACCTGCAAAAACATGCCAAACCCTGATTCCCGGAGCGCCGATGAGCTACGCCGTGCAGCAAGTCCACGATCTGCGCCTGGTGGTTTTCGCCGAAGCCGGGCCGATGTTGAAAGGCGAAAACGACGTCAGCCTGTTTATCGCGCCCGCCTTTGAACACGAGGCCGGGATGATTGCCCTCCCCGTCAACCGCCTCGACGCCACCTTTTTCCAGCTCAGAAGCGGCATTGCCGGCGCCGTATTGCAGAAATTCATCAACTACCGGCTGCGCGTGGCGCTGCTAGGCGATATCACCCCATGGCTGGCGAAAAGCAACGCGCTGCAAGATTTCGTTCGCGAAGCCAACCGCGGCGAACAGGTCTGGTTCCTTCCTTCTCTCGCCGAACTCGAACAGCGCCTTAGCGCCTGACGACAGGCAACAAAAAAGGGAGGCTTTCGCCTCCCTTGATAACTCCCCTGCCTGAATCAGTGATTACGGATGTATTCGTCCATATCGGTTTTCAGGTTGTCGGACTTGGTGCCGAAGATGGCCTGCACGCCGGAGCCAGCGACGACTACGCCGGCTGCGCCCAGTTTCTTCAGGCCCGCCTGGTCGACTTTGGACACGTCGGCCACGCTGACGCGCAGACGGGTGATGCAAGCATCCAGGTTAGTGATGTTTTCTTTACCGCCGAAGGCCTGAACCAGCGCTGCGGACATTTCGGAACCGCCCTGCGCAGTCTGCTCGGCAGCGGTGTCTTCACGGCCCGGCGTTTTCAGATCCAGCTTGGCGATCAGCACGCGGAAGATGGTGTAGTACACCAGACCGTAGACGATACCGACGATTGGGAACAGCCAGATTTTGCTGCTGTTGCCGCTCAGTACGATAAAGTCGATCAGGCCGTGCGAGAAGCTGGTGCCGTCACGCATGCCCAACAGGATGCAGATTGGGAACGCCAGGCCGGCCAGGATAGCGTGGATCACGTACAGAATCGGCGCGACGAACATGAAGGAGAACTCGATCGGCTCGGTGATACCGGTCAGGAACGAGGTCAGCGCGGCGGAGATCATGATGCCGCCGACTTTCGCGCGGTTTTCCGGCTTGGCCGAGTGCCAGATGGCGATGGCCGCAGCAGGCAGACCGTACATTTTGAACAGGAAGCCGCCGGACAGTTTGCCCGCGGTCGGGTCGCCCGCCATATAGCGAGGGATATCACCGTGGAATACCTGGCCCGCCGCGTTGGTGAACTCGCCAATTTGCATTTGGAACGGGACGTTCCAGATGTGGTGCAGACCGAACGGCACCAGTGCACGCTCAACCACGCCGTAGATGCCGAAGGCCACGACCGGGTTCTGATAAGCCGCCCACTGCGAGAAGGTCTGGATAGCCGTACCGATCGGCGGCCAGATGAAGGACAGCACTACGCCCAGAACGATCGCCGCCAGACCGGAAATGATCGGCACGAAACGCTTACCGGCAAAGAAGCCCAGGTATTCCGGCAGTTGAATGCGGAAAAAGCGGTTAAACATATAGGCCGCGATGGCGCCGGAGATAATCCCCCCGAGCACACCGGTATCCGCCAGGTGTTTGGCCGCAATTTCTTCAGCCGGCAAGTGCAGCACCAGCGGCGCAACCACCGCCATGGTTTTCACCATGATGCCGTAAGCCACCACTGCCGCCAGCGCGGAAACGCCGTCGTTGTTGGTGAAGCCCAAGGCGACGCCGATGGCGAAAATCAGCGGCATGTTGGCGAAGACCGAACCGCCCGCTTCCGCCATCACGTGGGAGACTACCGCAGGTAGCCAGCTAAAGTTGGCGGAACCGACGCCCAGCAGGATACCTGCGATAGGCAACACGGACACCGGCAGCATTAGCGATTTACCTACTTTTTGCAGGTTTGCAAATGCGTTCTTGAACATAGTTGAGTGTGCTCCTGAGTAATAATGCTTTGCTACTTCTTGTCGCGATTGGTCGCGCTGCAAGGGGGGGAGAAAAACCCCTGCAATTCAGGGTGTCTGAGCACCCCTTGAATTTATTACGCAGAGTAAAATAAATAGCCTGCGCAATGTTTGATGACAATCACGTTTCGATGATCGAGCCGCGGCAACTTTGCATAAACCGGCGTTTTTTTGGCAAAACAGAGCAAAAAACGCGCGCCAATCACCCTGAAACGGGAGCGAACCTTACCCGTTTCAGTGATTAATTACGAGCTTAAAAAAAATTACGCAGACAATGACCTACCGCTATAGCCTAGGTCAAAGATCACAGTTCGAGATGAAATAAGCGTGAAAAGTTGGCGGTGGTCGCTTCGGCCAGCTGTTCCAGGCTGACGCCCTTCAATACCGCCATGTATTCAGCCACATCACGCACATAGGCGGGTTGGTTTTCTTTGCCGCGATGCGGCACCGGCGCCAGATAAGGCGAGTCGGTTTCCACCAGCATGCGATCCAGCGGCACGTAGCGTGCCACTTCGCGCAGCTGTTCGGCATTGCGGAAGGTGACGATGCCGGAGAAGGAGATGTAGAAGCCCAGATCCAGTAAGGCTTCGGCCGTGGCCAGATCTTCGGTGAAGCAGTGCAGCACGCCGCCGCAGTCTTGCGCGTTCTCTTCACGCAGGATCGCCAGCGTGTCCGCGCGCGCCTCGCGGGTGTGGACGATCACCGGCTTGTTCAGATCACGGCCAATGCGGATATGTTCGCGGAAAGAGTCCTGCTGCAGCTCAAGGTTGTCTTTCTGGTAGAAGTAATCGAGCCCGGTCTCTCCCAGCGCCACTACCCGCTCCGCCGCCGCCAGGCGACGCAGCTCGGCGTAATCATAGCCCTCTTCCAGATTAAGCGGATGCACCCCGCAGGAGAAAGCCACATCGTTGCGCTCGCCGATCAGTTCGGTCATGGAACGGTAACCCGGCAACGTGGTGGCGACCGCCAGCACATAGCCGACGTCGCGCGCCTTGGCCTTGGCCAGCGCGTCGTCCACATTCTGGTGCAGCGTTTGGTAATCCAGGCCGTCAAGGTGGCAATGAGAATCGACTAACAACATAATTTTTAACTCTTTTACTTTACAGCGAATGAGGTTGGGAATAGCCGGCGGCGCCAAGCATCTGTTCCCAGCGAAGTAACTGTTCGGTCAGCAGCAGCTCGCGGTTGATGCCCACCACGCTGAGCAGCTGGTGACGGCAGTTCAGCCACTGCTGCACAATCTGTTGCAGCGAGGCGCTGCTCAGCAGGCTGGCCAGCTGATGCACCAGCGGCTGCTGATCCTGATTCAATACATAGTGATGCGCGCCCTGTTGCCACTTCATTGCGTCCACCAATAACGCGCACAGCCAATGCAGGCGTTCGGCAACGTCTTCATGGTTTAGCACCGGCAACAGCGACAGCATATCGCGTTGCGGGAGCGCGGCGCTCAATGCGGCGCACAGGGCGCCGCGCTGTTGCCACTGCTGCGGTTGCAACAGCTGCTCGGCGGCCAGGGGTGCGCCGTCATGCAGGCGCAGCGCCGTGACTCGGTCTGTCTGAGAGCCCGCCGCCTGCCGGCCCAACCACTGCAGGCTGAGCTGCTCATCCGGGCTGGCCAAATGCCAGTACAGGCAGCGGCTGCGCAGCGTCGCCATCAGCTGCGACGGCTCACGGCAACCCAGCAGAAAATAGGTTTTCTCCGGCGGCTCCTCCAGCGTTTTCAACAGTGCGTTGGCCGCCGCCTCGGTCAGCTGTTCCGCCTGCGGCAGCCAAATCACCTTGGCGCCGCCCTGTTGCGCGTGGGCATACAGCGTTTCAATCACCTGGCGGATGGGTTCGATGCCCAGGCTGCTCTTGCCCTTTTCCGGCGCCAACACGTGATAATCCGGGTGATTGCCCGCCAGCATCAACCGGCAGCTGTGGCACTCGCCGCAGCTTTTTTCCCCGTTGCGCTGTTGGCAGATCAACCAACGGCTCAGGCCGTAGGCCAACGCATCGTCGCCATTGCCCGCCGCCGCATGCAGCAGCAGCGCATGATGGCCCCGGCCGTCGGCGTACTGCCCAATCAGCTGGCGATAAGGGCCATTCAGCCACGGGTACCAGTTCATTATGCGCCTTCCTGCTGCCGCAGCCAGTGGCTGACGCAGTCGCGGATCGCCGCAGTCACCTGCTCCAGCGGCTGGGCGGCGTCGACGGTGACGATCGTTTCGTCCTGCGCCGCCAGTTCGAGATAGCGAGCGCGGGTGCGTTCGAAGAACGGCAGCGCCTCCTGCTCGATGCGATCCAACTGACCGCGCGCCTGTGCGCGTTGCAGGCCGACCAGCGGAGGCAGATCGAGATAGACCGTCAGATCCGGGTGAAAATCTCCCAGCACGGTGTCGCGCAGCGAGGTCATCAGCTGCGGATCCACGCCACGGCCGCCACCCTGATAGGCTTGTGAAGAGAGATCGTGGCGATCGCCCACCACCCAGGCGCCGCGCGCCAGGGCGGGTTTGATCACGGTTTCCACCAACTGCACGCGCGCAGCGTACAGCATCAAGACTTCGGCCTTGATGGTCGGCAATTCGCCGTCGATGCCGCGCTTGAACAGGTCGCGCAGCTTCTCCGCCAACGGCGTGCCGCCGGGTTCACGGGTGAAGACGATGTCGTTGATGCCATGCTCACGCAGCACATTGACTACCGTGTCGCGCGCGGTGGTTTTGCCCGCGCCTTCCAGCCCTTCGATTACAACGAATTTACTTTTCATTCTTTTCCTTTAACGCCTGACGGTACACGCGCACAGCCTGGTTATGGCTCGCCAGATTGGTGGTGAAGGTATGCCCACCCTTGCCGTCGGCGACAAAATAGAGATAAGGCGTTTTAGCCGGATTGGCGGCCGCCTGCAACGAGGCCTCACCCGGCATGGCGATCGGCGTTGGCGGCAGGCCGGCGATCACATAGGTGTTGTAAGGCGTCGGCGTCTCCAGATCCTTGCGCGTGATGTTGCCATTATAGCTCTCGCCCATGCCGTAGATCACCGTCGGATCGGTCTGCAGACGCATGCCGAGACGCAAACGGTTGACGAACACCGACGCCACCTTGCTGCGCTCTTCCGGCACGGCGGTCTCTTTCTCGACGATCGATGCCATGGTCAGCAGCTCTTCCGGCGTTTTGTACGGCAGACTGGTGTCGCGGCCGTCCCAGGCGGCCTGCAGCGCTTTGTTCATGCGGACGTGGGCACGTTTGAGCAGCGCGATGTCGCTCATGCCGGCGGTATACTGGTAGGTATCCGGGTACAGCCGCCCTTCCGGGGTTTCTCCTGCAGCAATGCCGAGCGCGGCGGCGATCTCCGCGTCGCTTTTGCCCGCCAGAGTGTGTTTCAGGTATTTGGACTGCTGGAGCACCTGCTGCCAGTCACGCAGGCGTGAGCCTTCGATAAAGCGCGCGGTGAACTGCGCCTCTTTACCGCTGGCCAACAGTTTCAGCATCTGGCGCACCGTCATGCCCGGCGTGAACCGGTAGGTTCCGGCCTTGAACTCCGCCAGCTCCGGTTCCAGTTTCAGCAGCCACTGGAACCAGCGGCCGCTGCGCACCAGTTTATCGCGCACCAGTAACCCTTCCAGCGCCACCCGGCCGGTGCCGGCAGGCAGTTTGAAGATAGTCTCTTGCTGGATAGCCAGCGGCGTATCGGCAAAGCGTTCGATCTTCTGGTAGCCCCAAAACAGCAGCGCCAATGCCAGAACAACAATAACAGACAGGACCTTCAGCTTTCTTTTCTTCATCAATCAGCCATGGTTAACAGTGTGGACGCAAAAAATCATACAGCTGGCGCGAATGATAACGCCATGATTGAGCAACGTTTACCGGCAGCAGCGGCATCAGCGCGTTGCTCACCAGGACTTCGTCGGCATCGGCCAGCGTCTCCAGCGGCTCGCTGACGCAGTGCAGACGGTATTCCGATCCCGCCAGCAGCGCGATCACCCGTCGCCGCATCAGGCCCGCGACGCCCGCCTGGCTCAGGTCCGGGGTAAACACCGCTTTTCCCTTACGCCAGAACAAATTAGCCGCACAGCATTCCACCAGCATACCGGCAGTGTCAAGCACCAGCGCCTCGTCGGCGGCCGTCTGGTCAAGATGCGCGCGGATCAGCACCTGCTCCAGGCGGTTCAAATGCTTCAACCCCGCCAGCAGCGGATTGCGCGCCAGCGCCACCGGGCTGAGCGCAAGCGTGATGCCCTGCTCGCGCCACTGCAAATAGTGCGCAGGGTAGCTGCTGCGGGCGACGATGCGCGTCGGGTTTTCGCACCCCGTCGGGCTGTAGCCTCGTCCACCGCTGCCGCGCGTCAGTATCGCTTTGACCACGCCGAGCGAAATTGATTCTGCCGCCTGCGCCATCTCGCGCTCGAAAGCCGGCCAATCGGTGGCGGGCAGCATCAGCCGTTGGGCCGCCTGCTGCAGCCGCTCCAGATGCCAGGGCAGCAGCTCGATTTTACCGTCGATAACCCGGGCGGTAGTAAAGCAGCCGTCGCCGAACTGCAGACCACGATCGCTCGGCGCCAGCGCATCGTGGCGTTGTCCGTTAATCCAGTACATGCTTCCTCCTGTTGCCGGGTAATTTCATTACGTCCGCAGAATAGCAGGCGGCGAGGCAATACGCAGCCCTGCTGACGGCCGGACGCCAGGCGTAAAAAAGCCCGGTTAAAAAACCGGGCTTTTCATCAGCGAACAATCGCGCGAGTTACACTCGGCGGAAGATCAGCGAGCCGTTGGTGCCGCCGAAGCCGAAGGAGTTACACAGGGTGTACTCCATATCGCTGACCTGGCGCGCTTCGTGAGGCACGAAGTCCAGATCGCAACCTTCATCCGGGTTATCCAGGTTGATGGTCGGCGGTACCGCCTGATCGCGCAGCGCCAGCACGGTAAAGATGGACTCGATCGCGCCCGCCGCACCCAACAGGTGGCCGGTCATCGATTTGGTCGAGCTCACCAGCACGCGCTGGGCATCAGCGCCGAACACAGATTTCACCGCCTGCGCTTCCGCCTGGTCGCCCGCCGGCGTAGAGGTGCCGTGTGCGTTGATGTAACCGATTTGTGACGGGGTCACACCGGCGTCAAGCAGGGCATTTTCCATCGCCAACGCAGCGCCAGCGCCGTTTTCCGGTGGTGACGTCATGTGATAAGCATCGCTGCTCATCCCAAAGCCAACCACTTCGGCGTAGATTTTCGCGCCGCGTTTTTTCGCGTGTTCGTACTCTTCCAGCACCATCATGCCGGCGCCGTCGCCCAGCACGAAGCCGTCGCGGTCTTTATCCCACGGACGGCTCGCCGCCTGCGGGTTGTCATTACGGGTGGACAGGGCGCGCGCTGCGCCAAAGCCGCCGACGCCCAATGGGGTGCTGGCTTTCTCTGCCCCACCGGCCAGCATCACGTCCGCATCATTGTAAGCAATGATACGCGCGGCATGGCCGATGTTGTGTACACCTGAAGTACAGGCGGTGGCGATGGAAATGCTTGGGCCACGCATGCCATACATGATTGTCAGGTGACCTGCAATCATATTCACAATGGTGGAAGGCACGAAGAACGGACTGATTTTCCGTGGGCCACCGTTAACCAGTGAACTGTGGTTTTCTTCAATCAAACCCAGGCCGCCGATGCCGGAACCGATCGCGGCTCCAATGCGGCTGGCGTTAGCCTCGGTGATGTCCAGACCTGCATCCTGCATGGCTTGCATGCCGGCAGCGATACCGTACTGGATAAAGGCGTCCATCTTGCGCGCATCTTTGCGAGAGATGAAATCCTCAGAATTAAAATTCTTTACCAGGCCAGCAAACTTGGTCGCATAGGCAGTGGTATCGAAATGGTCGATCAGGCTGATGCCACTCTGACCGGCAAGAAGAGCGTTCCACGTGGACTCTACCGTATTGCCGACAGGAGACAACATGCCCAGTCCGGTCACAACTACTCGACGCTTAGACACGTTTGTCCTCCAGGGAGGGAAAAATATGACACTAGGGATAGAAAAAACTTAGGCGGTCGAACGACCGCCTAGATATGTTCTCTTACTGCTGGCTAGCGTTGATGAAATCAATAGCTGCCTGAACAGTAGTGATCTTCTCAGCTTCTTCGTCTGGAATCTCGGTGTCGAATTCTTCTTCCAGTGCCATTACCAGCTCAACGGTGTCAAGAGAATCAGCGCCCAGATCTTCAACGAAAGAAGCGTTGTTCAAAACTTCTTCCTGTTTAACACCCAGTTGCTCAACAATGATTTTCTTAACGCGTTCTTCGATAGTGCTCATACTCTTAAATTTCCTATCAAAACTCGCTTTCGCGATGGTTTTCGTAGTGTATAAAATGCTGAAAAAGATGCAACTAAATCCCGGCTGGTCAAACCACGATTTTACGCTATTTTGCGGTTTTTGCCTCAAATAACGCAAATGGTTTTCACATTTTTTAAATCATGTACATGCCGCCATTGACATGTAACGTTTCACCGGTGATATAGCCGGCCTCATCAGAGGCCAAAAATGCAACAGCGCTGGCGATTTCTTTAGCATCGCCCAGCCGGTTGGCTGGAACTGATGACAAAATGCCTGCGCGTTGATCATCTGTCAACGCCCGTGTCATGTCCGTCTCAATAAAGCCAGGTGCCACGACGTTGACCGTAATGCCACGAGAAGCAACTTCACGTGCCAAAGATTTGCTAAAACCAATCAGACCGGCTTTAGCCGCCGCGTAGTTCGCCTGCCCTGCGTTCCCCATAGTGCCGACAACGGAACCGATGGTGATGATACGGCCAAACCGCTTTTTCATCATAGCGCGCATTACCGCTTTTGACAGGCGGAATACGGAAGTCAGGTTAGTGTCGAGGATATCCTCCCACTCATCATCCTTCATACGCATCAGCAGGTTATCACGCGTAATGCCGGCATTATTCACTAAAATGTCGATTTCGCCAAATTCGGCGCGAATCGATGCCAGCACGCTGTCGATAGATTGCGCATCAACAACGTTCAACATAAACCCTTTGCCGTTTGCGCCCAGGTAGCCGCTGATCGCTTCAGCGCCGCTCTCGCTGGTCGCGGTGCCGATCACTTTGGCGCCGCGGGCCACAAACGTTTCTGCAATAGCTCGGCCAATACCGCGGCTCGCGCCGGTGACCAGAACGATTTTACCTTCGAAGCTCATCATTTTCCTCTTTATTGTTCAAGCGCCGCCGACAGGCTGGCGGTGTCGTTCACCGCCGCAGCCGTCAGGGTGTCAACAATACGTTTAGTGAGACCGGTCAGCACTTTGCCCGGCCCCACTTCCAGCAGCGACGTCACTCCCTGTGCTGCGATAAATTCTACGCTCTCGGTCCAACGCACCGGGCTGTACAGCTGACGCACCAGCGCACTGCGGATCGCTTCAGGATCGTTTTCGGTACGTACGTCGACGTTGTTCACCACCGGCACCTGCGGCGCGTTGAAGGTGATGTCCTGCAGAGCCACGGCCAACTTGTCGGCGGCCGGTTTCATCAGCGCGCAGTGCGAAGGCACGCTCACCGGCAGCGGCAGTGCACGTTTGGCGCCCGCCGCTTTACAGGCGGCGCCTGCACGTTCAACCGCTTCTTTATTGCCGGCGATAACCACCTGGCCCGGCGAGTTGAAGTTGACCGGAGAAACCACCTGTCCCTGCGCGGACTCTTCGCACGCCTTGGCGATCGCATCGTTGTCCAGGCCGATGATGGCGTACATAGCGCCGGTGCCTTCCGGCACCGCTTCCTGCATCAGCTTGCCGCGCAGCTCGACCAGGCGGATCGCCGCCTTGAAGTCCAGCACGCCGGCGCAGACCAGCGCCGAGTATTCGCCCAGGCTGTGGCCCGCCATCAATGCGGGCGCTTTACCGCCCTGCTGCTGCCACACGCGGAAAATCGCTACGGAAGCCGCCAGCAGGGCCGGTTGGGTCTGCCAGGTCTTGTTCAGCTCTTCCGCCGGGCCTTGCTGCACCAGCTGCCACAGATCGTAACCCAGCGCGGCAGAGGCCTCGCCGAAAGTCTCTTCGACGATCGGGAAATGTGCGGCCAATTCGGCCAGCATGCCAACGGCCTGCGACCCCTGGCCCGGGAAAACAAAAGCAAATTGCGTCATTTTTTATTCCTGTTCAAATCAGAAACGAACCAGCGCCGAGCCCCAGGTAAAGCCGCCGCCGAAGGCTTCCAGCAGCACCAGCTGGCCACGCTGAATTCGCCCGTCTCGCACGGCTTCGTCCAGTGCGGAAGGCACCGAGGCGGCAGAGGTGTTGCCGTGACGATCGAGCGTCACCACCACTTTGTCCATCCCCATGCCCAGTTTTTTCGCCGTTGCGCTGATGATGCGCAGGTTAGCCTGGTGCGGCACCAGCCAATCCAGCTCGCTGCGGTCCATGTTGTTGGCCTGCAACGTCTCATCGACGATGCGCGCCAGTTCGGTGACCGCAACCTTGAAGACTTCATTGCCCGCCATGGTGACATAGGCCGGCTTGTCTTGATTCTGACGATCCTTGTAAGGCAGCGTCAGCAGGCTGCCGTAGCTGCCGTCGGCATGCAGGTGGGTAGACAGAATGCCCTGCTCTTCAGAAGCCCCCAGCACCACTGCCCCTGCGCCATCGCCAAACAGAATGATGGTGCCGCGATCTTCAGGATCCAGCGTGCGCGACAAGACGTCCGCGCCGATAACCAGCGCATGTTTGACCGCGCCGTTTTTCACGTACTGATCGGCCACGCTGAGCGCATAAGTAAAGCCGGCGCAGGCCGCAGCCAGATCGAACGCCGCGCAGTCTTTGATGCCGAGCATTTGCTGCACCAGGCACGCCGCACTCGGGAACGCGTGAGTCGTCGTGGTGGTCGCCACGACGATAAGCCCAATGTCTTCTTTAGCCACACCTGCCATTTCCAGCGCTTTCTCAGCGGCCTGGAAGCTCATCGTCGCGACGGTTTCATCCGCAGCGGCGATGCGACGTTCGCGAATACCGGTACGCGTGACGATCCACTCGTCAGAGGTATCCACCATTTTTTCCAAATCAGCATTGGTGCGCACTTGTACGGGCAAATAACTCCCCGTACCGAGAATCTTTGTATACATGTACGATCAGTCACTCTTAGGTAATACAGCCTCAAGGCGCGCAGCAATCCTTTCCGGGACTTGCCGCTGCACCGCCTGCACAGCCTGTTCGATTGCGACTGCAAACGCGTGAGGGTTCGCAGCGCCGTGGCTCTTGACTACGGTGCTGCGCAATCCTAACAGACATGCGCCATTATACTGGTCGGGGTTCAGGTGGCCGAACCGCTTGACCACCCGTTTTTGCAACCAACGGCCCAACAATTTCAGCCACCAGGCTCGCTTGTTTCCATCGCCGGACGATTTCAGCAGCGATAAGAACACCCTGACCACCCCTTCCATGGTTTTCAGCGTGACGTTGCCCACGAAGCCGTCACAGACCAACACATCGGTCTTGCCGGTGAGCAGTTCGTTTCCTTCCAGGTAACCAATATAGTTGATTGCCGGAGTATTTTTTAGCACAGCGGCCGCTTCGCGGATATTATCCAGGCCTTTGGTCTCTTCTTCGCCGATATTCAGCAGCGCCACCCGCGGTTGCGCAATGCCGATCACCTCTTCCGCCATCACCGCGCCCATCACGGCAAACTGCACCAGCATGGTGCTGTCGCACTCGACGTTAGCGCCCAGATCCAGCACCACGGTTTTGCTGCGCTGCTGGTTCGGGATCACCGTCATCAGCGCCGGGCGCTCAATGCCCTCCAACGGCTTGACCAACAGCTTCGCCAATCCCATCAGCGCGCCGGTATTGCCGGCGCTGACGCAGCCCTGCGCGTTGCCGCTGCTGAGCTGTTCGAGCGCAATGCGCATCGACGTGCCGCGGCTGGCGCGTATCGCTTGTGAAGGTTTGGCGTCGCCGGCGATCACAGACTCGGCGGGCACGACTTGCAGACGCTCCAGAAGAACCGGATCGGCGTGGGCAAGCAAAGGGGAGATGGCGTCGGGATTACCGACCAGCAAGAGATGAAGCTGTAAATTAGAGGCCAGTGCCTGCAACGAAGCAGGCACTGTGACGCAGGGACCGAAGTCCCCGCCCATTGCATCTAACGCCAGGGTTAGACGAGTCAAGGTATCGCTACTTAGCCGATAACCTTGCGACCGCGGTAGAAACCGTCGGCAGTGATGTGGTGACGACGGTGAGTTTCACCGGATACTTTGTCTACAGACAGAGTAGTCGTGGTCAGAGCATCGTGAGAACGACGCATGCCACGCTTGGAACGGGTTGGTTTATTCTGTTGTACGGCCATGGACCTTACTCCTCAATTACTTACGCTTTAAACTGGCTAATACGGCAAACGGATTCGGTTTCTCCGCCTCGGGAGGCAGTTGGCCAAATACCATGTCCGCTTCGGACACTTCACAGTGTTCAGATTCATGTACCGGAACGACAGGCAGTGAAAGAATAATTTCGTCTTCAATCATTGCCAACAGATCGACTTCGCCAAACTCGTCAACTTCGATCGGTTCGTACGCTTCCGGTAATGCCTCAGCCTGCTCATCATTGACGACCGGGCTAAAACAATATGTTGTGTGAACCTGATGTTCGAACGGGACTCCACAGCGTTGGCACATCAACGTTACCGTGACGTCCGCATGCCCTGTTATCACCGCGAGGCGCTGATTGTCGATATTAAACGACAACGACACCTCAACATCACTGTCCACACTGACCACGGAGTCGGCAACACGAGTAACCTGCTCAGGCGCATAGACACCAGCATAGTCCAGGCGTTTCTGAGCGGTACGTACCGCATCAATGGTCAAGGGTAATTTTACCTTTTGCATAGGGCGCGCATATTAACTTTGTAACGACATAGAGTCAAAGAAAAAGGCCGTAAAACGGCTCCTTTCACCAATATTCGCTTCCACAGCGGCCGACAGTTTAAAATGCCGTACCCATTTACGCTACGGTTTGCGAAAAAAATTATGCAGAGATTGCTTTTAGCCTCCACCTCCCCCTATCGAAAAATGCTGCTGGAGAAACTGCAGCTGCCGTTCGACTGCGCCGCGCCGGAGGTGGATGAAACCCCGCTACCGGGCGAAGGCGCGGAAGCACTGGTGCTGCGCCTGGCGGCAGCGAAGGCTCAGGCGCTGGCCCTCGCCTACCCCGAGCATCTGATCATCGGTTCCGATCAGGTCTGCGTGATCGATGGCAGCATCACCGGCAAGCCCCATACCGAGGAAAACGCCCGCGCGCAGCTGCGCCAGGCAAGCGGCCAGGCCGTGACCTTCTATACCGGCCTGGCGCTGTACAACGGCCGCAGCAAGCAGCTGCAGGCCCTGTGCGAGCCTTTCCACGTGCATTTTCGCGCGCTGAGCGAAGCGGAGATCGCCGCCTATGTGCGTCTGGAGCAACCGCTGAATTGCGCGGGCAGTTTCAAGAGCGAGGGGTTGGGGATCGCGTTGTTCGACAGGCTGGAAGGCCGGGATCCGAACGCCCTGGTCGGCCTGCCGTTGATCGCGCTGTTGGAGATGTTGCGGGCTGAAGGCATCAACCCGCTGGTGTGACGCGGATTATTTGGCGGCCTGTCGGCGCAGCACTTGCAGGCAATGACGCAGTTCTTCGTCCATCGGCGCTTCGATACGCATCGTTTCGCCGGTGGCCGGATGCTCGAAGCGCAGCGCCGCGGCGTGCAGGAACAGACGCTTCAGGCCGGTACCCGCCAGTTGACGATCGAACTCGCGGTCGCCATAGCGATCGTCAAAGGCGATCGGATGCCCGGCATGCAGGGTGTGCACGCGGATCTGGTGGGTACGCCCGGTGATTGGGCTGGCCTTCACCAGGGTGGCGAATTCGTAACGCTCCTCCACCTTGAAGCGGGTTTCCGAAGGTTTGCCTTCGCTGTTGACGCGCACGATACGTTCGCCGCTTTGCAGAATGTTTTTCAGCAGCGGCGCCTGTACGGCCTTGCAATGGGACTGCCACTGGCCGCGCACCAGCGCCAGATAATCCTTCTGCATGCCCTTCAGCCGCAGTTGCTCATGTAGCGAACGCAGCGCGGAACGCTTCTTGGCAACCAACAGCACGCCGGAGGTATCGCGATCGAGCCGATGCACCAGCTCCAGGAAACGGGCCTCAGGGCGCAGCGCCCGCAGCCCTTCAATCACGCCGAAGCTGAGGCCGCTGCCGCCGTGCACCGCGGTGCCGGAAGGCTTGTTGAGGATCAGCAGGTGGTCATCTTCATACAGAATGCAGTCGGCCAGCGCCGCCACCTTATCCAGCTTCGCCGACACCGGCGCCTCTTCGCGCTCGGCCACGCGCACCGGCGGCACGCGCACCACGTCGCCGGTCGCCAATTTGTATTCGACCTTGATGCGCCCTTTATTAACCCGCACCTCGCCTTTGCGCACGATGCGATAAATCATGCTCTTCGGCACGCCTTTCAGGCGAGCGAGCAGAAAGTTGTCGATTCTCTGACCGGCTTCGTCGTCGGAAATCGTGATGAATTGTACTGCTGGATTGTTCGTTTTCATGGTGCGGGATTCTAAATAGAGCGCGTGAATAGCGCCACATCTTTTTCTGTGCTTAACTGTCTCTCTGACGGCGGGCGAAACCCCAGCGGACAATAAGGCAGCAAGCCGATTTGAACGTTTGCGATTTCTTCCGCAGTTAAGGAAAAGTCACCTTGCTATAACGGCATCAGCAGTGGAATAATGCAGTCACTTTCCGCGTTGATTCTCGTTAAACAGGGAAAACGGTGGAATTATAAAATTTGTCTGATCGCGCAAAAACGCAGCAATGGCGTAAGACGTAATGCGAAATCAAACAATTAGCGGGCTGCGGGTTGCAGCTTGGCCGGCAAATGGAATCAGATCTGTCGACGTAAATCAGAGGCTATTCCCCTAGTAAAAGTGCTGTCTTTCACAAAGAAAAGCAGGCTTACCGAGATAATGCGCCCCTATGCAGGCGACAACCGTGAGGTTGACGGCTTTGCGAGAAGACACGGGGCTTTCGGTTTAACTCCGGCCATGAGGTTATTTTGCCCGCAGCTTTGTCGATAATGTAAAAATAACGAGTAAGTTAAGATGAAAAGAATGTTGATTAACGCAACTCAGCAGGAAGAGTTGCGTGTTGCCCTCGTAGATGGACAGCGGCTGTATGATTTGGATATCGAAAGTCCGGGTCATGAGCAGAAAAAAGCGAATATTTACAAAGGCAAAATCACCCGCATTGAACCAAGTCTTGAAGCAGCGTTCGTGGACTACGGCGCAGAACGACATGGTTTCCTCCCTCTTAAAGAAATCGCCCGCGAATACTTCCCTAGCAATTACTCTTCCCATGGCCGCCCGAACATCAAAGATGTGCTGCGCGAAGGCCAGGAAGTCATCGTTCAGGTAGACAAAGAAGAACGTGGCAACAAAGGCGCCGCCTTGACCACCTTCATCAGCCTGGCGGGCAGCTATCTGGTGCTGATGCCGAACAACCCGCGCGCCGGCGGTATTTCTCGCCGCATCGAGGGTGACGATCGCACCGAGCTGAAAGAAGCGCTCTCTTCGCTGCAACTGCCGGACGGCATGGGCCTGATCGTTCGCACCGCGGGCGTAGGCAAATCCGCCGACGCGCTGCAGTGGGATCTCTCCTTCCGCCTGAAGCACTGGGAAGCGATTAAAAAAGCCGCCGAAGGACGCCCTGCACCGTTCCTGATCCACCAGGAAAGCAACGTTATCGTGCGCGCCTTCCGCGATTATCTGCGCCCGGACATCGGCGAAATCCTGATCGACAACCCGAAAATTCTCGACCTGGCCAAAGAGCACATCGCCGCGCTGGGCCGCCCGGATTTCAGCAGCAAAATCAAACTGTACAGCGGTGAAATTCCTCTGTTCAGCCACTATCAGATCGAATCGCAGATCGAATCCGCCTTCCAGCGCGAAGTGCGCCTGCCGTCCGGCGGCTCGATCGTCATCGACAGCACCGAAGCGCTGACCGCCATCGACATCAACTCCGCGCGCGCAACCCGCGGCGGCGACATCGAAGAGACGGCGTTCAACACCAACCTGGAAGCGGCGGACGAAATCGCTCGCCAGCTTCGCCTGCGCGATCTCGGCGGCCTGATCGTCATCGACTTCATCGACATGACGCCGGTACGCCACCAACGCGAAGTGGAAAACCGCTTGCGCGACGCCGTGCGTCAAGACCGCGCGCGCATCCAAATCGGCCGCATCTCCCGTTTCGGCCTGCTGGAAATGTCGCGTCAGCGCCTCAGCCCGTCGCTGGGTGAATCCAGCCACCACGTGTGCCCACGCTGTAACGGCACCGGCACCATCCGCGACAACGAATCGCTGGCGCTGTCCATCCTGCGCCTGATCGAAGAAGAAGCGCTGAAGGAAAACACCAAAGAAGTTCACGCTATCGTACCGGTTCAGGTCGCTTCGTACCTGCTGAACGAAAAGCGTGAATCCGTCAGCGCGATCGAAAAACGTCAGGGTGGCGTAAAAGCCGTCATCGTGCCGAACGATGAAATGCAAACCCCGCACTACTCGGTGCTGCGCGTACGCAAGGGCGAGGAAACCTCTACCCTCAGCTACCTGCTGCCGAAACTGCACGAAGAAGACATGGAGCGTCCGCTGGAAGATGCGCCGATGGAACGCAAGCGTCCGGAGCAACCGGCCCTGGCTTCCTTCTCCCTGTCCGCCGATGTGCCGCCGCCGGCTGAAGAACCCGTCGCCGTTGCCAAACCTGTCGCTGCAGCCGCCAAGGCTAAAGCCGCAGCGCCGGCCGCCGCCAAGCCGGGCTTCCTGGGCCGCCTGTTCGGTGGTTTGAAGAGCCTGTTCGCCGGTGAAGAACAACCTGCCGTCGAAGAAGCCAAACCGGCCGAAACGCCGAAGGCGGAAGGCAACGGTGAAAACCGTCGTCAGGATCGTCGCGGTCAGCGCCGTCAAGGCACCGGCCGTAAAGAGCGCGGTGAGCGTAGCGACCGTGGCGATCGTCCGGAACGCGGCGAACGTAAAGAGCGCGGTGAAGGCCGTGACAATCGCGAACGCGACAACCGTGAACCGCGTGAGAACCGTGAAGGCCGTGAATCGCGTGAATCCCGCGATGAGCAGCGCCGTAACCGCCGCAACCAGCAGCAGAACGCGCCGGTAGCGGAGGAAACTGCCTCGGAAGAAAGCGCTAAAGCGCCGCGCGAAGATCAGCAGCAGCGCCGTGAACAGCGTGCTGAACGCCAGCGTCGTCGTCAGGAAGAGAAACGTCAGGCTCAGCAGGAAGTGAAAGCGCTGGAAAGCGTTGACGCGGTCGAGAGCACCGACGAAGAGCAGGAAGAACGCCAGCAGCAGAACATGCAGCGCCGTCAGCGCCGCCCTCTGACGCAGAAAGTGCGCATCCTGTCCGCGGAAGAAGAGCTGCAGCGCGCAGCGGAAGAGCTGTTGGCGCCGAAAGCGCCGGTAGCGAAAGCCGAAGATGCGCAACCAACCGCCGACGACAGCGTGAAGCTGCTGCCGGAAACCGTTGCCGCTCAGGCGGAAGACGATGCCCAGGGCGAAAACCGCGGCAACGGCGAAGGCATGCCGCGTCGTTCCCGCCGTTCACCGCGTCACCTGCGCGTCAGCGGCCAGCGTCGCCGTCGTTACCGCGACGAGCGTTACCCACTGCAATCCCCAATGCCGTTGGTGGGCGCGTTCGCTTCCCCGGAAATGGCATCAGGCAAAGTCTGGGTCAGCTACCCGGTCGCTCAGGTTGAAGAAGCCGAAGTGCAAACCGAAGCCGTAGAGCAGGCGCCGGTTTTCGCCGCAGCGGTTGAACAGCACAGTGTTGCCGTGGAAGAAACTCAGGCCGCGGCCAGCGTCAACGAACCGGCACCAGAAGCCGCCGTTGAAACTGCCGCCGTCACCGTAACGGAAGAAGCGGCAGTCGTAGCGCCGGTTGTTGCCACCCCGGCCGAGGAAACCCCGGCGCCGGTGGAAACCGCCCCGGCAACGGTTGCGGTTGAAGAACCGAAAGCGGAAGAGACTGCCCCTGCAGTGGAAGCTGATCCGGTAGCTGAAACCGTAGCGGCAGAGCCAGTGGTTGAAGCTAAGCCAGCGGAAGACGAGCCTGTGGTCGAAACTGCACCGGTAGAAGCCGCGCCGGCGGAAGAAGCGCCAGTGGTAGAAGCCGCACCTGCAGCGGCAGCCGCTCCGGTAGAAAAAGCGCCGGAACCAACGGCCGCCGAGCCTGCGCCTGCGGTTGCTCAGCAGCCGGCGCCGGTGAAAGCCGTGCAGGACGCGCTGTACAAACACATCGCCACTGCGCCGATGACCAAAGCGCCTGCGCCGATCTACGTGCCGGAAGAACGCAAGCACAGCGACTGGCAGCGCCCTTCCTTCAACTTTGAAGGCAAAGGTTCAGCCGGTGGTCACTCGGCAGTGAGCCAGGCCACCGCGCCGGCCACCAAGCCGCAGCCGGTTAACGAATAAGTTAATCTACACACCTAAAAAAACCCGCCGACGGCGGGTTTTTTCTTGCCTGCAAAAAGCTCAGGCGATCTTTTTCAGTTTTTTGATGTCCAGAACATCCAACTTGCCGTCAAGTCGACTGACGAACTGCTGAAAATGCGCCGTCTCATTATGCTTATCCAGCGCTTCGCTGCTGGCCCAACGCTCAAAGAACACGAAGGTGCCCGGTTTTTCCAGATCGCGATGCAAATCATATTGCAGGTTGCCCAGCTCCTGGCGGCTCGGCTCGAGAATGTCGTGCACCGCTTCACTGACTGCGGCCTCAAATCCCGCTTTCGCTTGCAGGGTGGCGATAACGCGTACTTCCATTGTTTTCTCCCTTTCCACTTGATGAAAGTCGACGCTATTGGCGTCGGCATCGTTGAAATCCTTGTCACTATGCGCCTGCTGCGCCGTTGATTTCAACTTGTCGCCAACAAACAGATGCATCTGCGGCACTTTCCGCTTATCCTTACACCCCGGCGTGAATAAACCCATTATTCGCTTTTCATTAGACGTATTTGACCGCCGGAGCCTAGCTAGATGACCGCACAACCTCAAGTTCTGAAAATCCGCCGCCCAGACGACTGGCATATCCACCTGCGTGACGATGAGATGCTGAAAACGGTGGTGCCCTATACCAGCCAGGTATTTGGCCGGGCGATCGTGATGCCGAACCTGGTTCCGCCCGTGACGACCGTGGCCGCCGCGCGCGCCTACCGCGATCGGATTCTGGCGGCGGTGCCGCAGGGTCACAACTTCACTCCGCTGATGACCTGTTACCTGACCAACTCTCTGGCGGCCAGTGAACTGGTCAGCGGTTTCGAGCAAGGGGTGTTTACCGCCGCCAAGCTGTATCCGGCCAACGCCACCACCAACTCCAGCCACGGCGTCAGCGACGTGACCGGCATTTACCCGCTGTTCGAGCAAATGCAAAAAATCGGCATGCCGCTGCTGATCCACGGTGAAGTGACCGATCCTGCCGTCGATATTTTCGACCGCGAGGCGCGCTTTATCGAACAGGTGATGGAGCCTATCCGCCGTCACTTCCCGGAACTGAAAATCGTCTTCGAACACATCACCACCAAAGAAGCGGCGCAGTACGTGCAGGCAGGCAACCGTTTCCTCGGCGCCACCATCACCCCGCAGCACCTGATGTTCAACCGCAACCACATGCTGGTCGGCGGCATTCGCCCACACCTGTTCTGCCTGCCGATCCTCAAGCGCAACGTCCATCAGGAAGCGCTGCGTCAGGCGGTGGCCAGCGGCTCGGACCGTTTCTTCCTCGGCACCGACTCGGCGCCGCACCTCAAGCATCGCAAAGAGTCCAGCTGCGGCTGCGCCGGCTGCTTCAATGCGCCGAATGCGATCCCGGCTTACGCTGCCGTCTTCGAACAGCTCGGCGCGCTGGAGCACTTCGAGGCCTTCTGCTCGCTCAACGGCCCACGCTTCTATGGCCTGCCGCTCAACGAAGACTTCATCGAACTGCAGCGCGTGCCGACCACCCAGCCGGAAGAGATCGCCCTGGGCAATGAATCCGTGATCCCATTCCTGGCCGGCGAAACCCTGAACTGGTCGCTGAAAGGCTGATATTTTTGCTTCGCCCTCTTGCCCTCGCTTACGGTTAACTGTATAAATAAACAGTAAATCGCTTCGGGGGCAATTATGCGTGTTGAAGTCACTATAGATAAAACCCGGCCGCTGCCGTCGGGCGCCATTGAGGCGCTGACCGGCGAGCTGGGCAAACGGGTCAATCGCCAGTTTCCAGACGCCGTCGTGCACGTCCGTTATGCCGGCGCCAACGGGCTCTCCGTGCTAGGGGGCGCCAAAACCGACCGGGATCTGATTGAGGAAATCCTTCAGGAAACCTGGGAAAGCGCGGACGAATGGTTCAGCGCAGAATAACACTGCAATGCTGTTTTTGCCGGGGGTCGCTCTCCGGCTTTTTTGTTTCTGGCGCCCTGCCCATTCATCGCTTACCCTTACTCTGGAACCAAATCCGCCTCAGCGCTGTATTTAACGCAAAGGAGTAAGCATGGCCCCGGACAAGGTGAAATCCGAAGACGCAATGACGTTTGGCGAATTGCTGGCGCTGATTGCCGATCAGAAAAGACGTTTGAACGTACTGGAAGTGGCCTTCTCTTACCTGGCCTTCAGCCTGGATGACAAAGCCAACCAACGGCTGATCCACAGCCTGAGGATGGAATCGCAAAGCCAGAATCGCGACGCCGAAACGCAGAAACATTTCGCGCACTTGGCTGAAGAACTGGAAAAATGCCTGCACGGCTCCGCCCCACCCACCGGCGGCGCGGAATAACGCCACAGGCTTTACTCATCGCGCGTTCGCACCCAAATTTGTAGAATAATTGTTCAAATAAATATTTATTTTGCAATTTTAGGTGACAACCCCTCCACCGATGAAAGCGGATGCGTATACTGTAATTGCTCTCATGATGATGAGCCGCATTGATCCTCGTTAGTCACTCACGGTAGTTACTACTCAATAAGGGGTCTTTATGGACAGAAATGATGAAGTAATTCAGACGCACCCGCTTGTCGGTTGGGATATCAGTACTGTCGACGTTTACGACGCCATGATGATACGCCTTCATTACCTGTCTTCACTAGACCAAACGCCCGAAGAAGCCCAAGTAGACCGAACGCTTTGGCTGACCACAGATGTCGCCCGTCAATTAATCAATATCTTAGAGGCCGGCATCGCCAAGATTGAAGCTACGGATTACCAGGATCTTGATCGCAGAAAACATTGATTCATCGTCTCCTACCCCCTAAGGCGCCGCGATCTTTCCCGGCGCCTTTTCTTCGCCTTTCGCCGTTCAATCAGTGCATTGCGTCCGCCAACCTTTTATCATGGGGGCATAAGAAATCGCTATCAGAGAGGGTTGGCACGTGGAATATGATTTGATTGTGGTGGGCAGCGGTTCCGTCGGCGCGGCGGCAGGCTATTATGCCACGCGGGCCGGCTTGAAAGTGCTGATGATCGACAGCGCTATCCCTCCGCACCGAAACGGCAGCCATCACGGCGATACCCGCATTATCCGTCACGCTTACGGCGAAGGCGAAAAGTACGTGCCGCTGGTGCTGCGCGCGCAGGCGCTGTGGAATGCGCTGATTCAACAATCCGGCGAGGAACTGTTCCAGTCGTGCGGCGTGCTCAACCTGGGGCCACAGCACTCCGAATTCATTCGCAATGCGCAGCTCAGCGCGCAAAAATTCCGCCTGAACGCGCAAACCCTCAGCGCCGAACAGATCAATCAGCGCTGGCCGGAATTCCGAGCACCGGAAGGTTATGTCGGCGTATTCGAGCCAGACGCGGGGTTCCTGCGCGCCGAGCTGGCGATAACCAGCCTGATCAAGCTGGCGAAAGAAGCCGGCTGCAGCCAGCTGTTCAACTGCCCGGTCAACGCGGTAGAACCCATCGATGGCGGCGTTGAGGTCATCACCGGCGAAGGGCGTTTCACGGCGCGAAAAGCGGTGATCACCGCCGGCACCTGGGTCAAAGCGCTGTTTCCGCAACTGCCGATCGCACCGCTGCGCAAAGTCTTCTCCTGGCATCAGGCAGATGGCCGCTACAGCGTGAACAATCGTTTCCCTGCCTTTACCGTCGAAGCGCAAGACGGCACGCACTATTACGGTTTTCCGGCGGATAACGACGGCCTGAAAGTGGGCAAACACGACGGCGGCCAGCCGATGGATGCCCCCGAGCAGCGCAAACCCTTCGGCAGCTACGCCAGCGACGGCACGGAAGTTTTCTCCTTCCTGCGGCAATTTTTGCCGGGTGTAGGCGTATGTTTACACGGCGAAGCCTGCAGCTATGATATGAGCCCCGACGAAGACTTTATTATCGATACCCTGCCGGATTGCGATCGCCTGATGGTCATCAGCGGATTGAGCGGCCACGGCTTCAAGTTCGCCAGCGCTCTGGGCGAGATCGCCGCGCTGTTCGCGCAGGACAAAGCGCCGCCGGTTGACGTCTCAAGCTTTGGTCTGAAACGATTTAGCTGAGCGAAGGATTTCGCTGTCCAAGTCCCCCTCAGGCACTGGACAGCGAAATTTGGCGGTTACAATTTGTTAACCTGCTAACTCTTTTAAATACCAAGTAAAAATCCTGATAACGGAAATTTCTTATATTCAGCAGTTGAATTTCCGAATTGAACACTTGCAGTGTAAGTCCTATTTTACAGAAGATATGCTCCATCGGCTTTCAACAAGGACGTCACCATGAAACTACTTGTCGTGGACGAATGCTGCTTCACCCGGGTCGGTATAGCCAGCTACTTTGCTGATAGTGGGATCACGACGATCAAGTGCTGCCACAGCATTGAATACGCTACATCGCTGTTGGCCAGCTTTCAGCCGAGCCACATTCTGGTGAACCTCAGCAACCAATGCCGCTATAACGAAGCGGATGCGCAACTGCAGGCCTTTATGGAAGCCAGCCAGTCCGCCTTGCTGTTTATCTATCTCGATACACCTTACCCTTACAGCGAAGCGCCAATGCGCATCGCCGATAACGCTTTTCTGTTCAATAAAAGCATTCTGCCGCTCACCTTACGCACGCTGCGCGAGAATCCGCTGGCGCTGGCCGATGACGGCGAAGAGCGTTCCCTGTTCAGCCCGCAGGAGCTGACGGTAATGAAGTATTGGATGGCAGAGATGCCTAACTACCGCATTGCGAAAAAACTGCAGATTAGCTCCCATACGGTCTATGTGCACAAGCGTCACATCACGGAAAAGATCAACGCGCGCAACCGGCTGGAGTTTTACTCACTGTATAACGTGCTGCGCTATTTCTACCCGCCGAGCACGCCGGCGAATTCAACGCCGCTGGCGCTGTTGGCCGTGTAACCTCAAGCCTGCGATAACGCAGGCTTTTTTATCGCCACTTTCCCGCCACTCACGCGCGGCGCGCTATAAATGACGCCGAGAAAAGGACTATAATCAAGGGTCCTTCTCTTCAGGCGGCTGAAATGTTAAACCGAATACTGGCGGCTATCGTCAACAATGTGCGTGAGCATCTGGTGCTGTACCTTTGTCTGTGGCTGGTGCTGCTGGCGTTGGATGTCTATTTCTTCTTCGTCATGTAAGCCATGCCGCCGTTATTTCCCCGATTGAGCTTCAACCGCTTCGGCGATCCCGCCCAGGTGCTGGAATTGCAGCAGATGAGCAGACCGCTGCTGCGCCCCGGACAGCGGTTATTGCAGATGCGCTATGCCCCGATCAACCCTTCCGATCTGATCCCGATCCACGGCCAATACGCGCACCGCATCGCCCTTCCTCAGGTGCCGGGATATGAAGGCGTGGGCGTCGTCGTCAATCCGCAGAATGGGCATTCAACGGGCCGACGCGCGCTGGCGGTAGCGGGTAACGGCAGTTGGCAAACGTTCGTCACGCTGCCTGAAGATCGGGTGGTCTGGGTGCCGGACGACATCGACGACGCCTGCGCAGCGCAAATCTATATCAACCCGCTCACCTGCTGGGTGCTGTTGACCCAATGGCTGCCGCTCAGCGCCGGCGACGTACTGCTGCTCAACGGCGGCGGCTCCGCTGTCAGCCTGCTGCTGGCGCAGCTGACGGCGCTGCGCGGCATTCGTCTGGCGGTCGTGGTGCGCAATGCCGCTCATCGCCAGGCGTTGCTGGCCGCCGGCGCCTGGCGCGTTATCGAAGCGCCGCAGCTGGCGGAAATGACGAATTTTGGCGCCCGAGCGGCCATCGACTGCATCGGTGGAGAGGACGGATTGCAGCTGGCGCGGGCGGTCCGCACCGGCGGCGATTTTGTGGCGCTGGGCCTGCTGAGCGGCCGCCAGGTAGACTGGCGGTGCGTGGTGGACGAGTTAAAGCTGCGCGCTTCGCTGTTCCACCTGCGTAAATGGAATGCGCAGGCGGCGCCGGCGCAGTGGCAAACGGCGTTTTATCAGCTATTCCAGCTGCTGCGGCGTGGCCAGTTGACGCTGCGCCCGCCCGCCGCGATTTACCCTTTGCATCAGTACGCAGCGGCGCTGCACCACGCCACGCAGCCCGGCGTGAATGGCAAAATCTTCCTTACGCCGACGACATCTGAGACGATTGCGGTGGATGAACCATTATTCAACGGGGTTCCCAATAAATAAAACGCAATGGAGGAAAAGGCGCCTTTTCCGTTAATGTAAACTTATTAGTGGTGAGATGCCCTTTTATTAGGGCAACGGACATTATTATGCTATCAATCTCTACGCTTTGAGATAAGGCGCATCGTTACCCAAGAAATAACGATCGATAGTAAAATGAGCATGGCAATTAAAGAGTCAAACGATGAACTCATTAAATCTAGTGGGTTTGAGATCTTCGCCACCTTTAAGTACGAATCCTCTGATAGATGCCTGAAAACTACTTCAGCCAGTACGACAAGTCAGGCAACAACAGCAGATTGGGGTTGTAGTGGTAAAGTAATACTGGCCACGGTTTTACAGTAAGAACGGTATCTGTTCTCTGATTCTTCCGGCGTCAGCCCCCCGCTGTAATGATGAGGTCTGACGCTATTGTCTTAATTCAGGATATAACCGCCGATTTGACGCCGGGCCTCATCACTCCCTGCGTAACCATTTGTCGGAACCCATTCTGTTTTCAGACTACGGAAGAAGCGTCCCATTGGGCTGTTATCCCAGTAGTTCCCTCGCCGACTGACGCTTTGCTTTATCCTGTAACGCCAAAGAACTTGTTGATATTTAAGGCCGGTATACTGGCTTCCTTGATCACTATGGAACATGACCTACCGGGGTTGGCCACGCGTCTCATAGGCCATCCGTAGGACACGACTTACCCACTCTGTATCGGCATTCGCTGACAGACTCCAGCCGATAATTCTGCAGACAAAAAGATCCATGACAACTCCCTAGTGCAAAACTATTCCAGCAAAAAGGCTCCGGTATTAATTTTTTTCAGAGCCAACAATAGTTACATGGTTAATGAATTTATATCGAGTAACTGCCTTAGCTGAAAATCAACGACTGGAAGAACCGGTGAAAATAAATGACGAGTGGTTTTATACGGAAAAATTTTTCCTTGGTTGACTATGTGCTCTCTGATTTTTAACGGGCAGAACGGCTCACCATTATTCCAGTCGTGTACTCTCACGCGTACATCAGTATAGTCAAGCAATATACAAGGAAGGTACGTTAGCCCAAGATTATTGGCCACGCGATATCGATGGTTGCCATCCATAATGATCCCCGTGTTTTTTTCAATGGGAACGGGTGTTATCCATTTTTGGCAACGCGCTATCTCCTCTGTTAATGCTATAACATGTTCCATGTTGACCTCTTCAGAGGGACGGATCAAGGCAACTGGGTGTAATATTACCTCATACTGCATGTTCACCTCACCTGAAATTTTCAAGGGCATTAAGTAAGATATCTATCTCATCTTCACTGTTATACGCATGAACGGATGCACGAACGACTGACTCCAACCCACGATTTCGCATGTCAATGAATGTCGAACTCGATCGAGAACATGAGACATTAATTCGACGTGGTTGAGCCGATAGGTATTCCTTAACAGATTCAGCTGTTTTATTTTTAACTGTAAATGTAACGATTCCTGATAGATTCTCTCCTTTATCCTGTAACTGAACGTGCGGTATACATTTCAGGCCTGAGCGAAGTTGCTTAGCCAACTTAAAAATCCTTTGCGTTACTTTATCTTGCCCTAACGAAAGCGCATATTTCGCGGCCGCCCCCAGGCCAAGCCTGTCAGCAATATTTGCCTCCCAGCATTCGAATCGTCGGGCTCCCTCGCTAATATGATAACACTGCTCATCTATAAGACTGGCAGCATGGTGATCAAGCCACACCGGTTCAATATTCGAACTCAGGGTGCTGTCCATCCATAAAAAACCCGTACCGCGTGGAGCTCTCAGGTATTTACGCCCTGAGGCTGTTAACACGTGGCACCCAATTTTTTGGACATCAAGTTGTAAATGTCCAATACCCTGGCAAGCATCAAGGAAAAACCACACGCCAGCATCACGAGCAAGGACGCCCATTTTTTCTACCGGCTGTATTGGTCCTCCATGAGTTCCCAGTATTGGGAGACTGATTAATCTGACTCGAGGATTGTCAAGGGCATGTTGTAACTGCTTCAGACAAACAGCCCCGTCCTCATCCGCTTCCAGAATGTTGATCTGAATGCCATCACGTTTTTGTCGTTGCAGGTAAGGTATATAATTGCCTGCATATTCAGTGGTCGAAGTCAGGATGATATCCCCTGGGCGCAAGGGAAGAGAGTAGAATGCGATGTCCCAGGCCCGGGTAGCATTTTCCACAAGCGCGATATCTGCAGGCTTTGCCTGGATCAATTTCGCCAGATAACCATATATATCACCAAGCCATTGGCGCTCACGCTCTGCGGCTTCATACCCACCGAGGGTAATTTCTTTTAAATAGTGTTCATGTACAGCCTGTATAACCGGGACAGGCATTAAGCTTGCTCCCGCATTGTTAAAATGAATAACATGCTCAGTCCCTGGCGTGTCAGCGCGGAGTTGCTCCAGACTTAATACCATGATTATCCTCCTCTTTTTTCAGGCTTACCATATATCCGGATTGATACGGAACGGGAAGAAATTCCTGATGCAGGCGACGGAATGTATCATCAGCGTCCAGGTCCGCGAATAATTGTGGATGTATCCATCTGGCTAGTTGCTGGATGGCAATGACATCATACGGGCTGTTGTAGAACTGATGCCAGATGGCGAAAAATGCGCTATTACGGCGGGCAGTGCTATCTGCATAAGCTGGACGGCTGGTGAACCATGCCAGCTTACGCCTGGATTCGTCGATATTGACGCCCGGCCCGAGAGGGATCCACCTTCCACCAGGAACGAAGGCCTGAAAATTCCCGCTGGTGAGTATGACGACATCAGGATTTGCAGCTATGACCTTTTCGGGATTTAACGTAAAAAATGAACCGGGAGCAAGATTGGCTGCGATATTGTCTCCTCCGGCTAATTTAGTAAAACGCCCAAAGCTCCCCTTGCCAAAGGTCATACAGCATTCTTCTGAATAACCTCCAAGACGTTCTAAAAATACCGTTGGCAATGGCTTCTTTAATTTTAAAGTCCTGGATGTGACGCGTTGTAATTCACTATCGCGAAATTTTAAATAGGCTTCAGAGCGTTCCGATTGGCCAAATAGCTCGCCAAATAGTTTCACTGTTGGAGGAATATGTGCAATAGGGTCATACCGAAAATCCACGTAGACAATTGGGATACCCGCACTGGCAAGTGCGGCCTCATACCCTGAGTCAACAATGGCATTTCGCGCATCCATATTCATGATGATGACGTCAGGTTTCAGATTAATAGCCTGTTCGATATCGAAGGTCCCTTGCTCGCGGCCTCCAAATGTCGGAATTTTCTCCAGTTGTGGAAACTGTTGCCGGTACTGCTGCCATGTTGCCGGATCTGACTGTATTAAATCTTTCCGCCAGGCCACTATCCTCTTGGCAGGATTTTCTTTATCAAGCATGGCGACCAGATACAGTTGGCGCCCTTCCCCAAGGATGACACGCTGTACCGGTAATTTGATGTTAACGGTTCGGCCAAAGAGATCGGTTACAGGCGTCATCGTCTGTTCAGCATGAGCAATTGATGAGGTTAACAATACAATAAAGAGCACAAGTCGTAATATCATTTCTCATAACCTATTTTCTTGTTGAATTCCCTTGAAGATCGGCTGATTTTTAACGTAATAATTAAAGTCATGGAATACATAACCGCAACGCAAAGAAACAACGCTGACAACCCTGGCCAGAGAAGGACTACGCCCCCCAAAGCAATACCTGTAATGGAGGCGAACTGGCTGATACTCTGGACTACCCCCAATATATACCCTTGCATACCTTCGGCTGTTGTACGCGAGATTAATGCGGTAAGTACAGGCGTGGTTGCGCCAAGGAGAATTCCCCATAAAAAATAAAGCCCGATAAACCAGCGGGTTTCCCTTACTGTAGCCAGCAGCAGTGTTACCAGGATACATCCCATGATGACCCCCACCATTCGGTAGAGCGTGCTGGCTATATCGTGCGCTTCAAACCATCTTGCCCAGAGAGACGCTGATACAATCACTCCCGTAGCCTGTAATCCATAAGCTAATCCTGTTAGCCAATTAGGGGCATTGAACACCGTGCTGACATAAAGAGAAAAAGGCGTTTGCGTAATCATACGGCTCATTAATAACAAGCCAAGAACCGTCAGTAAGCCAACAATGACGCCATTGTTGATTCCAGTTGGAGTCCTTTTCTTATCTTTTGAATGAACAGCTGAAGTGGGCGAGACTCCATGAGGAGCATCAGCAGGTAATATGAAAAGAACAATCAGTGCACACAGCGTACAAATAATAAATGCGCTGACGTTTATCCAGAAGAAACTCAGTAGATCGAGAATGGCTCCCCCGATAATCGCCCCTGCCAAAGAGCCTGCGTTGGTTGACACCTGTAACCAGGCAAAAAGTCTCGTACGCTGTGCCGCTGGCACCATTGCAATACCATAGGCCTGAGCCGGCGCAATATAACCCGCACAGGTACCCTGCAAAAAACGTAAAATAAGCACCAGCCAGACGTCATTGGCGAAAGCAAGCCCGAGTTGCGTTAATGCCAGGCCCATCAGTGCGCGGATCATCATGACTTTATTGCCCGTTTTGTCGCCTACCCGCCCCCAGAATGTACTGGTTAGCATAACGCCAAGCATCGGCGCTATATACACTCCCGTGCCAGCGATGCTCAGTAGTTCTGTGGACGTCATGCTTTCGAGATGAAGCGGCCAAAAAGGGCCACTCATTTCCATCGCTCCCATCGAAAGCAGTTGCACGATAAACAGAAACTGGACAATAAAAGTCACGCTGCCCGTTACGCGCATCCTCACTCCCCCCTTACCATTGGCCAATCGGCGGGGATCGGGGAGGGGGCAATCTTCCCTCCCATATACTCGCAACACCAGTAATAGATTTCTTCTATATATGGTGTTGGCACCCTGAGCCTCTGGCCGATCGAAACCAACAGGCTTAAACCACAGCCAATATCTTCCCGAAAGACCCGATGGTTTTTGTCAAAAATAAAAGTGTCGGATCGCCCTTCGCGGATCAGAGGCAGCGGGATACCCTCATAGGCCTTATTCGTTCGTAAAACGCTGAGGAGTGTTCTGGGGTCAGAAATTGAGTCACCGTATGCCTCGACTATTTCCTGCTGCAATGACTGCACAGAGCTGAGATCGATACCCAGTGAAAGTTCGGCAGCTTTACATAAGGCCTGATTTTCCTCATCACAGCGAGCAAGGAAATAAGCACCGAGTTCCGGGCAGTCACTCCACCAACACGGAATATGATTGAAAGCATGCCCGTGCCACTGCCCCCATGGGCCGATGAGACCATAAATGACGGAGCTGTGCATGATTGGATTTCCTGGTGTAAGGGTAATCTCCAGGTAATTAGAAAGCAGAGTGACGGGAGCTTCATAAAGCTGCTTCAGGTAATCAAGCAGAATATCGGTATTCTCAGGTGTTTCCCGGCAATGAACAGCCACGTACAACTGTGATTTCGCCCCCCCCATCCTGACACGTTTTCCAGGTACAAGATCAAACGCAATATGGGGGACATCTTTCATGCCCCATATAACAATATTCGATAAGCATCCAAATGCTTTTTCTGCCATCCAGTCAAATCCGCCAAAACCGGGAATGGCTCCGACGAAGACCTGCTTATGCCGTGGCAGTGCTGGCGCGATGCTGTGAAGCACGCTTTCGCGCACATGGCTTGGGGCAGTAATGATAATGAGATCTGCAGCGGTACAGGCTTCATCGGCAGACGCCGTCATCCTGACGGCAGGGGCTTTTATAACATTTCCGTCAGGCATGATCGCATGCAACTGAGCGCCACTGCCTTGATATGCGGTGACAGTTTCTGACCGGCTAGTGTAGAGAGTTACTGCAACTGCGGGATTTTGACTGAATAAAATGGCAGCAAGATGGCCCGTACGGCCGGCCCCACATATTGTTACCCTTAACTTCTCGCCTGAGAACATTATTCTCCCTCCTCAACAGAAGAGAGTGCAAACCAGCTATCAAGTTGCCCCCAAACTTGCACGGAGAGAAGATCCCGTTCTTTGAGCCACTCCTCATTGAAGATCGTATTTAGATATTTTTCACCGCCATCTGCAATAACGAGAGCCACATTCCCCCGAATCGTTCCATTATTGATAAATTCCAACGCTTTATATATTGCCCCCCCGGTAGAACCGCCAACAAGCAACCCGAAACGGCGCGCAAGATAGCGTGCAGTTTCAAAAGCGCAGACGTCGGAAACCTGTTCACCATAATCAATGCAGCTGTAATCCAGAACTAATCCGACGGTGTCTCCTTCCGGTGTGCCGGTTCCTGATTGATAATAGGGCTTTCCTGGCTTTCCAAATACGATAGAGCCTTCTGGCTCTACGGCGATCGTGACTGTATCCGGATTATGAACCTTGAGGCCATGCGCTATCCCTGTCATCGAACCGCCAGTGCCAACACATCCAACCCACGCGTCGACTTTGCCAATCTGGCAGATAATTTCACGCACCAGGTCTGCATATCCACCGGCATTGGCTGCATTATCTGATTGGTTCATGAACACTGCGCCGGGTATTTCACTCGCAATTTCAGCCGCCATACGCTGTCGTTCCACAACCGCGACTTCATTTTCGCCGTAATTACCCTTAACGTAACGAATATCTGCTCCCAGAGCTCGCATGATGGTAATTTTATCCTGAGCGGCATGGTGGTCCACCACTGCAATAAATTTAAGCCCAAATTCGATAGCCGCAATGGCCAGGCCGATCCCCGTATTTCCTGACGATGATTCAACAATTGTCCCACCTGGTTGGATTCGCCCTGATTTCAGCGCCGCAACAATCATATTTCTGGCCATGCGATCTTTCATGCTCCCGCCAGGATTGTTTTTCTCCACTTTGATATAAAGGCGAGACTCAGATTGCGCCAGCGGTAATTGAATGACGGGAGTATTACCAATCAAATCAGTTACTTTTCTGAAGATCATTTTACAACTCCTTAATTGTCAACGGTAAAAATGAGGTTTTGGCGCGAGCTCATGACAGCAGTCAGTCTTGTGGGGAGCGGGTGCCGGTGGAACTGGTTTTCCAGTAAATCCATTTGGTAACCAGCAGTATTGGCAAATATCAGCAAGTCGCCCGGTTCAGGCAGGTGCTTGAATGTAATCAGACGGTTAGTTATAACGTCCTCGTCAAGGCAACTATGACCCGCAATCCATGCTTTCGCAGCAGGAGGTGGCTCATGAGAATTCTGACGAATATGGAGCGGATCGCTTAGGAATTCAGAGTTAAACCACGTTTCGCATGCACTGAAGCTACTTCCCTCGACAAAAATAACGTATCCGGAATCACCGTGAGGCCGGACTCGACATACGCGAAAAACACTTATGGCGCTCTGGTTGGCCAGACTTCTTCCGGGCTCGACACACAGCGTTAATCCTTCATCGATTAATGCATCGCAGACTCTTTTACCCGCAGGGTCCGCGCCGCCAAGAAACTGAGTGAGCCAGTGCTCAGCGTTTATATCGCCACCATAGGGATAGAAAGCATCCGGGACCCGTCGAGTACGATAGTTTTCCTGCGTTTGTGAGGATAGCCATGCCTTATAGCAATTCCCCTCTACATACTGAACGGGCAATCCTCCCCCGATATCGATAATGCATGGGGAATGGCCAAGACTACGGGCGCAGGCAATTAACGGTAAAGTGTCAAAAAAAGCGTTAACCCTGGATACGGGCGAGTAGCCACTAATATGGAAATGGAAGCCATCGATTTTTAAGGGATTACAGGTCTCGAGTTTCTGAAGCACGGCACTCACTTCACGGGATGACATACCAAAACGGCTGGTATGGCTGAACGCGGGGCGAAGGCGCAGTAGTAGACTGATCCGGCCTGTCGGGCTTTTCCAGCGTTTAGCTACCTCTATGAGATCGTCCATTTCCTCGACTGAATCCACAACAATCCGCGCCCCCTGCAGAATTAACTCCTGCAAAAAACGTATTGTTTTTGCAGGACCAGTGGCACACAAATCGTTGCCTCTGCATCCAGCGCGGATAGCATCGTTGAGTTCTTGCAGGCTGGATACATCAGCCCCTGTTCCGGCAGTGACGGCCGCCTGTAATAACGACTGTGATTTATTGACTTTAACGCCATAATAAAATTTCGCTTCAATGCCAAATCCCGCCGTAATAGCAGCCATCGCATTGAAATTATTCTCCACGGTATGTGGCCAAACAATATTGAGCGGAGAACCGTAAATTTCTGATAAGCGAACAAGAGTATCAGGAGACGTCTCTAACCATCGGGCAATAACAGGATCCACATAGGGGGGTAATTCTCTGGCAGGGCTTACCCGCCATGAAGTTGTTTCCCGGCAATAGGTATTTAACAGCGAAGCCATATTAAAACCTCTCAGAAATCAATGGTTACCGATGCAAGGAAGGTGCGTGGCGCTCCCTGCGCAATGGTGCTGTATGACGCCACGCCAGCCCAATAATGACGATCTAACACGTTCTGAACATCAAAGCGGAAAGTTGCCGGTGTACCGTACACACGCGTTTTATAGGCAGCCCCCATATCTACCGTTGTCCAGGAACGGATAGACTGCGTATTCGCCTGATTGACGTACTGCTTCCCGCTGTAATTAACATGACTGTTCAGGGACAATCCCCGTAGGACAGGGAGGTCATATTCCACACCCGCGTTTGCTTGTACCGGGGAGACGCCAACGGGTTTGTTACCACGAACGCCGGTGGAGGGAGATTTGGTGAGCTCAGCATCAATCAGGGAAAGGCTTCCTGACATTCGCAAATTATCCAGAGGTTTATGGGAGATATTCAGTTCAATTCCACGGTTCCGTTGTTCGCTGTTGGAATTGAATGTATTGTTACCGTCGATTGCACCGCTTGGCTTCGTGATCTGGAAAAGAGCAAGACTGCTTTGGATTCCCGCCTCATCGTATTTAATGCCCACTTCGTATTGACGCGATCGGTATGGACGCATCACCTGACCTGCGTTTTGTGCCGTACCAGAGGCAACATCACCTTTGCTGAGCCCCTCAATGTAGTTGGCATACAGCGAAACGGGTTTCCAGGGACGGTAGACCAGGCCAAGCATCGGAGTGACGGCAGAGTCATCATAGGTGGATGAACGATCGCCATTAGCGGCGAAGTTATCGGCACGAACCCTTTGGAGACGCACGCCTGGCGTGATGTCAACACTTCCATCCAGTACGGTCATTGTGTCTGCAAGCGCGAGACCACTTAACTGGCTGGAGGAGGTTTTTGATACTCTGGCTGGCGCAGAAGGCAGGGTGACATCAACGTCTGACGGGGAATAAATATTGGAATCTACCGTTTGCCCCCAAGTGCTGGCGATTGCGAGGCGATCATGGTAATAACTGACCTGCAGCGTCGCCTGATGATCAATGGAACCGGTTGAAAAATAACTTCTTGCGCCAGCTTCTAAAGTATAACGATTCACCTTAAAGCGGAAATTAGTAATCGTCGAGACGACATCCCCTTTGTCGTTAATAATATTAGGGGTTTGCTCTGATATGCGTGAAACCATCGAGCGCCCACCGCCTGCATTCGCAAAAACGGTCACGTTGTCATTAATATCGTATTCTGTGTGTAGCAATGCCCCCTGATCCCGGATTTTCCACCACATCCCCTTTTGTGCGATATTTGTCTTACCATCGGGAGCATCCGGAACATCAATGCCTGCAGCGACAATGAAGGGGCGATTTGGGGATTTGACTCGCTGATATTGATCAAGCAGGTCAAGGGAAGCCCTCACCCCTCCGTTCCCATAATCGAGAGCAAGCGCGCCTAATGCCGTATTTTTATAGGCATTGTCGAGTGCCAAATCGCCACCACTACCGCCACCGTTAAAACGGATTCCCCACACCTCACCGTCCGGAGTAACCCACAATTTACCGACATCGACGTATGCACCGAGTTGGTTGTTGGACTCCCAGGTGGTGGTGAGTCGTTTAATATCCTGAGCTGTAGCCCTTTTAGTCACTGCGTTGATGACACCGCCAACCCCTCCATTCGGGGACATCCCATAGAGCCCCGCGCCCGGCCCCTTCAGTAACTCTATTCGTTCGAGATATTGCGGCAATAATTGATAATTTGGTGCCACACCATAGACACCATTGAGTGCCACTTCACCGGTATTGCCTTCACCAATAGGGAATCCACGGATCATGAAAGAATCCAGGATCCCGCCTGAAGGAGAGGTAACCCGCACGGATGAATCATTTTTTATAACATCGCCGAGAGATTTAGCCTGCCTGTCTTCAATGTATCGCGAGGTATATCCCTTGATACTGAATGGCGTATCATGAATGACTTTACTTCCTAATAAGCCAATGTTGGCTTGTTTGGATAGTTCATCTTCAGTTTGTGTAACAGCACTGTCGGCGGTAACGACAACGGTATCTTCCGCGTTCGCAATATAAGGAATTAAAATTTCTACAACAGCCAAAACCAGAAACTTCTTTCTACGATTCATAACCATTATCTCGAGTCCCAGAGTTACCGGCGTATCAATCAGCTAAAGGATTATTAAGGCCGTGCTGAAGTCGATAATCAGTATATTGTTGTAAATGCATGCTCATTAATGAGCGGGTATACCAGGGATGGTTCATAAAATGCTCGCGTTCCTGATGCCAGAAGCTGTCATCTAGCCTTGGGTGAAGTTCTTTAAATACACGGTCAAGTTCTTCGCCAATAACTTTCCACATACGGTTATCTTGGATGCAATAGAAGTGAGTCAGGCAAAGGGCGATTTCATGTAAATGACTGACAAGGCAAGCATCCACGACGAAGGTTCTGACGGGTTCAATATCATCTTCAAACACCGTGGGTAAAATGCCAGGCCAGATATAAGGCTTGAGTTCGTAACCTTGCTTACGGAGTGCCGGGGCCCAGCTGCGGCCATCGCCGAAGTCACGGATAAGCATGGCCACAGCGCGGCCGGAATCATCAAATAAAACCTGCGTATTTTGTTGGTGTGCTTCAAGCGCCACGCCATAAATCAAATACATAGCCAAGACCGGTTTCAGTATGATCCGGGTGTAATGACGAAACCATGTCTCAGGCGTGTATCCTGACAAGGCAATCAGCTCACTGATAAGGGGATCGGATTTATGCGGGAGGGCGGTAAATAGCGATGCAACCGTGATAGCCAATGAATTATCGTTTCTTTTCCACGCATCCGTACTACGAAACACGACGGAGAGAAACTTACCCTCAGCGTCATCCATACGATCTTTATGACGGAAGTGCCATGCGGCATCTTCCCGGAAAAAGTCGAGTTTGCCGTCAAAACCCTGCTCCACATCCAGGATATCCTCAATAATCGTACTAATACGCGGCCCCATGTGAATGGATTTAGCCTGGAGGCTACGCATCTCACTGGTCATCCATATGGCAACGGGCAATTTTATAAAAGGCAATGCCGGGGCCGTCGGAAGCATAGTTCTGAACGACATTGAGGGTGCGGTTTCAATTTCGGGACCAAATGGCAAAAGAATGCCTTCGTCTATTTCTTTGGCGAAATGACCCAAGACCCAATGTTCAAGATGCCAGGGGTGAAGGGGAATGGGCAGCCATTCTTGAGGGTTGTGATGTTGACTTTCGAGCCAGGCGCACCATTCACTCCAGACGCCAGGAAAGGCCGATGACAGCCATTGATGGGTATCCTGAACATGAGGCATCTTCTCGCAATAAACCATGTCGGCCTGTATGGCTCCCATGCGAAGAATGACTCGGGCTCCAAATTCGGCGGACAGGGCCTCGATGTCTTCATCATTTAATCCAGGCCGGGACTTCCAGGTAGGATAATAAGGGTGGCCTTCCAGAGATCCCCACTGGTCCAGGAGAGTCGCCCCCTCTCTCAAACTGTGATGGCGTCTTATCCATTTAACAAAATAAGACTCCCCCTCTTTCTCCATGTCTTTAGTAATGCTATTCCGCCATTTTGACCGATGCGCTCTGGCCAGCCGGTCATTATGGATACTGTTAGCAACATCTTTATTGAATTTAGCTATACCCTCAGCCGAAGGGCTGAAACTAAATTCATTTTTCAGGACGTCGATCAGTTGTTCATGTGACAGAATCGGTGTTTTGCTCCCGTCGGCTGCCTCGAGGATAATATCACCACGATTAATAACACTATTCGCCGGAAAAACCGCCGTTAGATTTAGCCGAAGGGTATATTCTCCATCAGAGAGGCGGTAATTAACCCTACTTTTATCATCGAAAACCTCAAGTTTCTTTTCATCAAGTAGTTTTTCCGAAAAAAGACAACGAATTATTCGAGAGAGTGCGTTACGAGCCGAAAAATCAGGTTGTGTTGAAAGTGCCTGTCTCGCAAAGCCATTCTCCTCTGCCAGCTCCATCATATTTTCTCCCAAAGTAAGAGGGTTGAAACGATTAGGCGTAAATTGAGAACCTTAAGATCAACGTGATATTTCATTGCTCTCTCAGGTTCCTTGAAAACTTTCAGTCACTACGCTACCATCAAAATAAATTCATGTAAATGATAATCAATATCATTCTCATAACTGTAATCCATGATGAGAGAATCAATTTATATCAATCACTTAGGCGGACAAGGTATGAGTATAGAGATTAGCTATTTGTTTATCCCTGCTAATAAAGAGGTAATGTTTTCGAAGGCGTTGGCCAGTGGTACCGATGCGATCATTATTGATCTTGAAGATGCTGTTCATCCGAACGAAAAGCCCCTTGGGCGTGATAACGTTCTGAGTTGGCTACATAAAATTAATAAGAGCAGCGTTAAAACCGGAATATATATCCGGATAAATCATCCAAACGACAAGGAATTTGATGACGACATCAGTTTACTCAATTCATTAAATAAGCCATTGATTACGGGTGTGATGGTGCCAAAACTGGAATGCAGTGAAACGATAAACCATTTGAAGTCGAGGCTTAATGCCGGAATATCAAGGCTACCCTTTATCGGCATCATAGAAACGGCGCGAGGATTGTATCACTGTGAGAGTATAGCCTGTAGCGGTGTGGTCAGATTAGCGTTCGGCTCTTTAGATTATTCGCACGATATTAATTGTCTGCAAACACCTGAGGCACTTCTCTATGCGAGAAGTCGTATCGTGGTGGCTTCACGGCTTGCCAACCTACCGCCCCCTATTGATTGCGTCACCCCCGAATTTTGTACGTCCGAAACGTTGTTAACGGATTGCTGCCATGCTCGTTCCCTTGGATTCGGTGCTAAATTATGTATTCATCCGGATCAAATCAATGTGGTTGCCAAGGCATTTAGCCCTACGGAGGAACAAATTAAATGGGCTGAAGAGGTGTTAAAACAATCCAGAGATAACTATGCTTTTCAGGTTGGTGGCTCGATGGTTGATTTACCCTTAATAAAACAGGCAGTCCGTTTAATGAACAGTAAATAAACCAGAGTGAATGTATTGGTCAACCACGCAAACTATAAACAGTCAGATAGAAGCGTTAAGCCACCGTTGGGGGGGTTATTCAAACGCATTAACAACCCCGGGCATAATGTGGCTACAAGAATTCTCCTCACTCCGGCTCTGCCGGAGGCTGGCGCGGAGGGCGGCCGTCGCCCAGGATAACCGCCAGCCGATAGCCGCCTTCGGTGGTCTCCAGCGCGATGCGCGCCACGATCGTCAGCGGCACCGACAGCAACATGCCCACCGGGCCGAGCAGCCAGCCCCAAAAGATCAGCGACAGGAACACCACCAGCGTCGACAGCCCCAGCCCGCGCCCCATCACGCGCGGCTCGAGGATATTGCCGATCACCATGTTGACAGCGATAAAGCCGCCCGCCACCACCAGCGCATCTCCTAATCCGTTGAACAACAGCGCCTGAATCAGCGGCGGAATGGCGGCCAATACCGAGCCAATGTTGGGAATATAGTTGAGCAGAAACGCCAGCAGCCCCCAGATAAAGGCGAAGCGTACGCCGACCACCGCCAGGAAGATCCAGACGATCACCCCGGTGGCCAGGCTGATGATGGTTTTAATCACCAGATAGCGCGTCACGCCATCCAGCGCCCGCCGCATCGCGGCGAGCCCCTCGTTCGGTTTATCCAGCGCCTGCTGCAGCTTGTAAGGCAGCAACTGCACTTCGAACAGCATAAACACCACCGTCATCAGCAGCAGGAAGACGTTGGTCATGGCGCCAGACAGGTGCCCCAGCATGCGGGTGACCAGATTCATCGCCGCGCTGGGATCGACATACTGCAGCATCGCTTCGCTGGAGAGGCTGATATTGAAGCGATCGGCGTAATACTGCAGCTCGCGCAGTTTCTCGATCATCATGCCGCGGTACTGCGGCAGCGAACGGGCGAACTCGTTCAGCGAAGCGCCCAGCATGCCGATGAACAGCATCACGACCACAATCACCGCCGTCACCAGCAGCGTCACCCCGACGATACGCGGCACCCGTTTACGCTCCAGCATCGCCACCAGCGGGTTCAGCACCATGGCGAGAAATACCGCCAGCAAAAACGGCACCACAATGTCGGCGGCGGCTTTCACCCCGGCCAAAATGATCACCAACATCGCCAGCAGGACGGCCAGACGCAGGCTGCTGTCGGTCACACGGGTTCGGCCCATGACGTTTCCTTGTTATTTCACTGGGTTAACCGGCGCCAGGGCGCCGGCTCTTGGCGCTAATGGTAGCAAAGTCCGCCGTTATGCCGCAGAGGATTGCGCGTAACCGTTCGAAAAAATTAATCTTTCCGCCCTGCTCTTCGCCGCGAGAAATAGGCATAACCTTTGCCAACAAATAATCCCACCGAGCAATTTATGGACGGTTTACGTAAAATGACAAAAGCTGACATTAATAGATAATAATCCTAATTTTCAACAACTAGCATAAACGTTACGTGAAAGAAATAATATCATCTTCAACGATTTATCTGATGAACTCCGAACATCTCAAACAAATTCACTGACTAATATTTCTAAGAAGTAACATAGTTAAATTTATTATTGATTTTATGTTTCCTAAAGTTTAATTATTGCAGCCAGCCAATCGGTAATCGAAGGAAACAGGATGCTCTGGAAAAATACCGCCGATCGTTTCGGCCATGTGTCAGTGTTGATCCACTGGCTGGTGGCGCTGACGGTGTACGGCATGTTCGCACTTGGTCTGTGGATGGTTACGCTGGGCTATTACGACGTCTGGTACCACCAGGCGCCGGAGATCCACAAAAGCATCGGCGCGCTGCTGTTCATCATCATGGTGATCCGCGTGATCTGGCGCTTTGTATCGCCGCCGCCCAAACCGCTGGCCAGCTATGGCCGCCTCACTCGCGTCAGCGCCATTCTCGCGCATCTGGCGTTATACGCCGTGCTGTTCGGCATTCTGATCAGCGGCTATCTGATCTCGACCGCCGACGGCCAACCGATCAGCGTATTCGGCTGGTTCGACGTGCCCGCCACCGTGACCGGCATGGCGGAGCAAGCCGACACCGCCGGCGCCATTCACCTTTACCTGGCCTGGGCCGTGGTAGTGCTCTCGGTACTGCACGGGCTGGCCGCGCTTAAACATCACTTTATCGATCGTGATGTCACTTTGAAACGGATGCTGGGTAGCAGCGCCGATTAACCTTTGGATTTATGGAGATTGCTATGTTGAAAAAGACCGTTTTGGGCCTGACCGCAGGCGCCCTGCTGCTGAGCGCCGGTTCCGCACTGGCGGCGGACTACAAAATCGACAAACAGGGCCAGCACGCCTTTATCGAATTCCGCATCCAGCACCTGGGCTACAGCTGGCTGTACGGCAGCTTTAAAGACTTCGACGGCGGCTTCACCTTCGACGAAAAAGATCCGTCCAAGGACAAGGTCAGCGTGACCATCAATACCGCCAGCGTCGACACCAACCACGCTGAGCGCGACAAACACCTGCGCAGCGCCGAGTTCCTCAACGTAGAGAAGAACAAGCAGGCTAAGTTTGAATCCACCGAAGTGAAGAAAAGCGGCGACGGTTACGCGGTGGTCGGCAACCTGACGCTGAACGGCGTCACCAAACCGGTTACGCTCGATGCCAAACTGATTGGCCAGGGCAACGATCCGTGGGGCGGCTACCGCGCCGGCTTTGAAGCCAACGGCAAGATCAAGCTGAAAGATTTCGGCATCACCACCGATCTGGGCCCGGCGTCGCAAGACGTTGAGCTGATCATCTCCGTAGAAGGCGTGCGCGAGAAATAAAAAAAAGCCCGGCTTGGCGGCCGGGCTTGTCGGTTCCTCAGGCTCAGCGGGCTGGGCCTTCTTCTTCCGGTGCCGGAATGTGCATCGTGGTCTGCAACAATCCCTTCGATTTATTGAAAATCTTGACGCCGTTTTCGCGGCCGGCACGGCGCGCGCGCTGCTCTTCGCGCGGCAGCTTCAGCTCTTCACGGCAAATCTCACTGCAGCATCCTTCAAACTTGGCGGCGCAGCTCGGGCACTGAATGAACAGCAGATGGCAGCCGTCGTTCTTGCAGTTGGTATGGGTATCGCACGGCGCGCCGCACTGGTGGCAGTTGGCGATCACATCGTCGGAGATGCGCTCGCCCATACGCTCATCGAACACGAAGTTTTTGCCGATAAACTTCAGCGGCAACCCCTGTTCTTTCGCTTTGCGGGTGTACTCAATAATCCCGCCTTCCACGTGGTAGATGTTTTTAAAGCCGTTGTGCAGCATATAGGCGCTGGCTTTTTCACAGCGAATGCCGCCGGTGCAGTACATGACGATATTCTTGTCTTTGCTGTCCTGCAACATCTCCACCGCCATCGGCAGCTGATCGCGGAAGGTATCCGACGGCACCTCGATGGCGTTTTCGAAATGGCCGACTTCGTACTCATAGTGGTTGCGCATATCGACGAACACCGTATTCGGATCGTCGATCATCTGATTGACGCGATCGGCCTGCAGATACTCGCCGACGTTGCTCGGGTCAAAGCTCTCGTCATCGATGCCGTCGGCCACGATGCGCTCGCGCACCTTGAGGCGCAGCACCCAGAAGGATTTGCCGTCGTCTTCCAGCGCGATGTTCAGGCGGACCTGATCCAACGCCGGGTGCGAGGCGAACAGTGCGGCTTTGAACGCGTCGAAATTATGCTGCGGCACGCTGATCTGCGCGTTGATGCCCTCTTTCGCCACGTAGATGCGGCCGAACACCTTCAGTTTTTCGAACTGAACGTACAGGCTGTCGCGAAACGCTTTGGGATCGTCGATGGAGAAGTATTTGTAAAAAGAAACTGTGGTGCGCGGCTCGGTTTCCGCCAGCATGCGCGCCTTCAGTTCCTCGTTAGAAATTCGGTTATGTAACACTGGCATGGTGTACTTTCCTGTCTTTCGGGAGGTGACTGATTATCGCGCGCAGCCTGCCGGCCCGCGCGTGGCGCACATCATACCCGAAAAACCGCCGCCGCGCAGCCCCGCCATAATGCCTACACGGTTGCTCCTGAATAATGCCCGGCCATGATATTGCCGTTGGCCTTTAGCGGGAAACATTGTGGAAAAATTCGGCATTCGATGCATATTTAACGCCCAAAAAGGGATTTTAATGCGTTGTGTTTTCCCGGATCGTCAGAAAAATGCCACAATAGTCGCAAACAATCGGCAGAAACGAACCTTGCGACCGAGCCCACCCGGCCGTCAGACCATGCTATGACTCTGTCATTACACTTAAACAACCGTATTAAAACAGAGAACCCATGACTCAAGTTCCTACTTTCAATCGCTCCTTACTGCACCCGCGCTACTGGCTGACCTGGGTAGGCATCGGCTTGCTGTATCTGCTGGTGTTGCTGCCTTATCCCGTCATCTACTGGCTCGGCACCTCGATCGGGCGATTTTCCATGCGCTTTCTCAAGCGGCGCGTCGTTATCGCCCAACGTAACCTCGAACTCTGTTTTCCCGACATGCCGCAGGCTGAACGCGATGCGCTGGTGGTAAAGAATTTCGAATCGGTCGGCATGGGGCTGTTTGAAACCGGCATGGCGTGGTTCTGGCCGAACTGGCGCATCGAGCGATGGTTCAAGGTCAGCGGCCTGGAGCACATTCAAAAAGCGCGCGACAACCATCAGGGCGTGCTGCTGATTGGCCTGCACTTTTTGACGCTGGAGCTGGGCGCGCGCATCTTCGGCATTCACAACCCGGGCATCGGCGTTTACCGCCCGCACGACAACAAGCTGATGGACTGGCTGCAAACCTGGGGCCGGATGCGTTCCAACAAATCGATGCTGGATCGTAAAGACGTCAAAGGCATGATCCGCGCCCTGAAACAGGGCGATATCATCTGGTATGCGCCGGATCACGACTATGGCCCGCGCAGCAGCGTTTTCGTGCCGCTGTTCGCGGTGGACAAAGCCGCCACCACCACCGGCAGCTACGTGCTGGTGCGGATGGGCAAACCGGCGATCATTCCGTTCACTCCGCGTCGCCTGCCGGACGGCAAAGGCTATGAGCTGATCATGCAGCCGGCGGTGGAAAACTTCCCGCTGGACAACGAACTCGAGGCCGCCACCTTTATGAATAAAGTGGTGGAAAAAGAGATCCTGATGGCGCCGGACCAATACATGTGGCTGCACCGCCGCTTCAAGACCCGCCCGGAAGGCGAACCTTCGCTGTACTGATCACGCAAACCCGCCGCCGGCGGGTTTTTTATTGCGCGCCCCTTGAGAATCAACGGCGAGGGTGGGATGGTAATGTTTTTGCCGCTAACCCTGGAGACGCCATGTACATTGTCAGCCTGACCTACCATCGCCCGATCGCCGACGTCGACAGCCACCTTGACGGGCACATCGCCTGGCTTAAGAAATATTTTCAGGACGGCACCTTCGTCGCCTCCGGCCGCAAGAATCCCCGCACCGGCGGCGTGATCCTGGCCAAAGGCATTGAGCGTGCTCGGCTGGACGCCATCCTGGCCGAAGATCCGTTCAACGCCGTGGCCCACTACGAGGTCACCGACTTTAGCGCCACCACCACCGCCGCCGGTTTCGAGGCGCTGGCCGGACTATAAAACGCTGTAAATTCCGCGCGCCAAGCGCGGAATAAGGTTTAAACGTCATTTTTAAAACTTTATTTCATTTTTTGCCCTATCTGCGTCCCCTCGTTTGCCGTCGCCGCGCCTGCGGCGCATACTTACCACGCTAACTTTCACGTTTTGCCCCATCATCTCGCCACCGGCAAAACGCGTCACCTTTCGGCAGTGGACATTTATGGCTTCGGCAGCAGAACCCGTTAACTGGAAACGCAATCTTTTCGTCGCCTGGCTGGGATGTTTTCTCACCGGCGCCGCCTTCAGCCTGGTGATGCCGTTTCTGCCGCTGTACGTAGAGACGCTGGGCGTTACCGGCCATCAGGCGCTCAACATGTGGTCCGGTCTGCTGTTCAGCATCACCTTCCTGTTTTCCGCTATCGCCGCACCGTTCTGGGGCGCCCTGGCCGATCGACGCGGCCGCAAACTGATGCTGCTGCGTTCGGCGCTCGGTATGGCGATCGTCATGGCGCTGATGGGCATGGCGCAAACGGTCTGGCAGTTTCTCGCACTGCGTGCGGTGCTGGGGCTGCTCGGCGGGTTCATTCCCAACGCCAACGCGCTGATCGCCACCCAGGTGCCGCGCAACCGCAGCGGCTGGGCGCTCGGCACCCTGTCCACCGGCGGCGTCGGCGGTGCGCTGGTCGGCCCGCTGATCGGGGGGCTGCTGGCCGATTTATACGGCCTGCGCCCGGTGTTTTATATCACCGCCGCGGTGCTGTTCGTCTGCTTCGTGCTGACGCTGCTGTATGTCAAAGAACAATTCACCCCGGTGCAAAAGCGCGACATGCTGCACGCAAAACAGGTGTTCGCTTCGCTAAAAAACCCGAAGCTGGTGCTCAGCCTGTTCGTCACCACCATGATCATCCAGATCGCCACCGGCTCGATCGCGCCGATCCTGACGCTGTATGTGCGCGATTTGGCCGGCGCCACCCACAATCTGGCGTTTATCAGCGGGCTGATCGCCTCGGTGCCCGGTGTCGCGGCATTGATGAGCGCCCCGCGGCTGGGCAAGCTGGGCGATCGCATCGGCCCGGAACGCATACTGGTGTTCATGCTGATCGTTTCGGTGCTGCTGCTGATCCCGATGGCGTTCGTGCAAACACCGTGGCAACTCGGGGTGCTGCGTTTTCTGCTGGGGGCGGCCGACGGCGCGTTGCTGCCGGCGGTACAGACGCTGTTGATTTATAACTGCACCAATCAGGTGGCCGGCCGTATTTTCAGCTATAACCAGTCGTTCCGCGACGTCGGCAACGTCAGCGGCCCGCTGCTCGGCGCCGCAGTCTCCGCCGGTTACGGTTTTCGCGCGGTCTTCGGCGTCACCGCGCTGGTGGTGCTGTTCAACGCCGGCTATTCCTGGTGGTGTCTGCGACGACGGCCGGGCTATATGCGGGAAGATACGCTGCAGGAAGAGCAATAGCTGCATTTATCGCCAGCTTTCGCCATTGGCCGGATCAACGGCGCGTTTCCCCTATTTTTAATAATGCTTTCTCGCCGCCGGTGAATTTTCACCTAACTCAGAACCTTCTTAATACAACATCTTGTTTATCAACAAATAATTAACTTTCAGCGCATAAAACCCGCTGTCAATCATATTCCTGTCACAACCAACAGAAAAACCAGAAAAGGAGATGCTTGTCGACTTTTCGTCTAAAAAATGGGATACAGGTACTAGACAAAACCAATGACCAGTTATCAAATGGTTAAATAATATCACGCCAGATGTGAACCATCGGCCAAGTGAAGAAAAGGTCAGCACGCTTTCCACGGTTTATCAGCGTTGCAGCCGCGGTTTTGTCGGGTAATCCGCATTGGGCGGATCGCCTTCATTAAATACACATACATACCACAGTACGGGCTGCAGCCTTGCAGCGCCTTTTATTGGGAAATCGTTATGCAATCCTCTGTCAATAAGTCAGAAAGCCGGACCTTCTTCGGCCATCCCTATCCGCTGGGTTCTCTTTTCTTCACCGAAATGTGGGAGCGCTTCTCGTTCTATGGCATCCGTCCGCTGCTGATCCTGTTTATGGCCGCCACGGTGTACGACGGCGGCCTGGGCCTGGCGCGCGAGAACGCGTCGGCGATCGTCGGCATCTTCGCCGGCAGCATGTACCTGGCGGCGCTGCCGGGCGGCTGGCTGGCGGACAACTGGCTCGGCCAACGCAAGGCCGTCTGGTACGGTTCGATTCTGATCGCGCTCGGCCACCTGTCGATCGCGCTGTCCGCAGTGATGGGCACCAACCTGTTCTTCATCGGTCTGATGTTCATCGTGCTCGGTTCCGGCCTGTTCAAGACCTGTATCTCGGTGATGGTCGGTACGCTGTACAAGAAAGGCGATGCGCGTCGCGACGGCGGTTTCTCGCTGTTCTACATGGGCATCAACATCGGTTCGTTCATCGCCCCGCTGATCTCCGGCTGGCTGATCAAGTCACACGGCTGGCACTGGGGCTTCGGCATCGGCGGTATCGGGATGCTGGTGGCGTTGGTGATCTTCCGGGTGTTCGCCGTCCCGGCGATGAAACGCTATGACCGCGAAGTGGGCCTGGACTCCACCTGGAACAGCCCGGTCGCGAAGAAAAAAGGCGTCGGCGCCTGGTTGCTGGCGTTGGCGGCCATCCTGGTGGCGGTCATCGTGCTGATCGCCCAAGGCACTATCGTCATCAATCCGGTCGAGGTGGCCAGCGTGCTGGTGTACGTGATCGCCGCGTCGGTCACGTTGTACTTCATCTATCTGTTCGCCTTTGCCGGCCTGAGCCGCAAAGAGCGCGCACGCCTGCTGGTGTGCTTCATCCTGCTGATCTCCGCCGCGTTCTTCTGGTCAGCGTTTGAACAGAAACCGACCTCGTTTAACCTGTTCGCCAACGATTACACCAATCGCATGATCGGCGACTTCGAGATCCCGGCGGTATGGTTCCAGTCGATCAACGCCCTGTTCATCATCCTGCTGGCGCCGGTCTTCAGCTGGGCCTGGCCTGCACTGGCACGCAATAACGTGCGTCCGAGCAGCATCACCAAGTTCGTGATCGGCATCCTGTGCGCCGCCGGCGGTTTTGGCCTGATGATGCTGGCCGCGCAGAATGTGCTGAGCAACGGCGGCGCCGGCGTATCGCCGATGTGGCTGGTGGGCAGCATTCTGATGCTGACGCTGGGTGAACTGTGCCTGAGCCCGATCGGGCTGGCCACCATGACGCTGCTGGCGCCGGAGAGAATGCGCGGTCAGATGATGGGGCTGTGGTTCTGCGCCAGCGCGTTGGGCAACCTGGCAGCCGGTCTGATCGGCGGTCACGTCAAGGCCGACCAACTGGATATGCTGCCGAATCTGTTCGCCCGCTGCTCAGTCGCGTTGCTGATCTGCGCCGCCGTGCTTATCGTGCTGATCGTGCCGATTCGCCGCATGCTGGAAAATACCCAGTCCAAGAGCGCGCAAAAACCGGCGACCAACGCCTGACGGATAGCCCGTTTTATCTCGCAAACCGGCGCTCGATGCGCCGGTTTTTTTATGCCTGCCAGGCCTGATGTTGCAATACCACCCGGTAGCCATCAGGATCTTCAAAGGTTTGCCCCGCCCGATCCCAATAGGGATTATAGGCGGCGACTGCTAAGAACCCTGCCGCCCGCATCCGCTCACACGCGGCCCGCCATTCGTTCTCATCCGGCAGATAAAATACCAGCAGATGATCCTGCGTCGGCGCCTGCCCGACCCGTACCCCGCGATGCTGCGTGAACTCCAGATGGTAGGCATGCTGCGGATGCCCGATCATCATGCCGTCGAACCCCTGATGATCGACAAACTCGCCCAGCTTTTCGAACCCCAGCCCGCGGCAATACAGCGTAGCAATCTCTTGCAACCGATCGGTCGGGCGCGCGATGCGCAACACCGCTTTGGCTATCGACATGTCCTCCTCCTCCTCATGATAACGTCATACAGCGCCATGCCCGCCAGCATTGCCAGCAGGAACGGCCATATCCGGCTTATCTCCGCCCCGGCCAACACCCAGGCTGGGCCGGGGCAAATACCCGCGATGCCCCAGCCGATGCCGAACAGCGCGCTGCCCGCCAGCAAACGACGATCCAGACGCCCGGCGGCCGGGATCTGCAGCGTTTCCCCCAACAGGCTACGCTCTCGTCGCCTCGCCCACAGGAAGGCCGGCGCCGCCACCGCGATCGCACCAGCCATCACCAACGCCAGCGAGGGATCCCACGCGCCGGTAACGTCGAGAAACGCCAACACTTTGGCCGGATTGGCCATGCCGGCGACGATCAGCCCCAGACCAAAAATGACGCCGCTCAGCAGCGCCAACAGCGTTTTAAGCATTCTCAACCTCCCGCCAGGTGGCGCATCAACCACACGGTCATAAAGCCCAGCAGCATAAACACCACCGTGGCGGCCAGCGAACGCGGCGCCAACCGTGCGACGCCGCACACGCCGTGCCCGCTGGTGCAACCGCTGCCCAATCGAGAGCCCAATCCCACCAACAGCCCTGCGGCCGCCAGCCCACCGTTGCCGACCGCGATCTCACCGGACGGCAAAGCCGCAGCGGCAGCATACAGCCAGGGAGAGAGCAGCAACCCGCCAATAAATGCGGCGCGCCAGCCCCGCTCCTGGCCACCGGCACTCAATACACCGCCGGTAATGCCGCTGATGCCGGCGATCCGGCCGTTGAACAGCAGCAGCAGCGCCACCGCGCCGCCGATAATGGCCCCGCCCGCCAGCGCGGAATAAGGCGTGAAGTGTTGCCAGTCAATGGTCATCGCGGTTCTCCGGTTGTGGGCAATAAAGCTGATACAGGGTATGGAGCAGCGCCAACGCTTTGGCATCGGCCACCGCATAGTAAATCTGCTTGCCGGCGCGCCGGGTGGACACCAACCCTTCCTCCCGCAGCACGCCAAGCTGCTGGGACAGCGTCGGCTGGCGGATATCCAGCGCCTGCGCCAGCTCGCTCACCGCCATCTCGCCCTGACTGAGCCGGCACAGCAGCAGCAGCCGATCTTCGTTGCCCAGGGTGCGCAGCATCGCGCCGGCCTGCGTCGCCGCCTTACGCATCGCGTCAATATCCATTGACCCTCCATCAATATATAAAATTATATAATATTATTTTATAAAGTATTGACGTGCAAAGCCACAGGCTGGCGTGAAATAACGCCGCATGGCATGCTGTTTGGTCTTATCCTTTTGCCGCGCGGAGGGCGCCAGCGATGTTATTTTTTCACGACGTTCTGCCGCCCGATCAGCCTGTCCGGCCGTTAGCCAGGGATTATCATCATGGCGACAGCGAGCCGGAGCACTACCATAGCTGCGCGCAGCTGATCCACAGCCTGAGCGGCGTGGTGCAGGTCACTACCCGGCTCGGCAGTTGGGTGGTGCCGCCCGGCCGCGGCGTCTGGGTACCGGCGAAAGTGGTGCACAGTCTGCGCATCACCGGCCAGGTAGCGGCCAGGACGTTGTTCATCGATCCGCTGGCGCGCGCCGATCTGCCGGCTCAGTGCCAGGTGGTGCAGGTGTCGCCGCTGCTGCGCGAGCTGATTATCAGCGCGATGGAGATTGCGCCCGGCTACCCCAGCGGCGGGCGCGACGAGCGCATCATGGAGTTGATTCTGGATGAATTACGGGTACTGCCGAGCTTGCCGCTGCACCTGCCCGAGCCGCGCGAGGCCTCGCTGCTCGCCCTGTGCCGCCATATTCAGGCCACGCTGGCGCAGCCCTGGACGCTGGAACAGGCGGCCGAACGCCTCAATGTCAGCGGACGCACCCTGTCGCGGCGCTTCCAGCGAGAAACCGGGCTGCGTTTTGGCGATTGGGTGCGACGCGCCCGTTTGCTGGCGGCGCTGAACGCGCTGGCGATCGGACGTTCGGTGTTGGAAGTGGCGCTGGATCTCGGCTATGACAGCCCCAGCGCGTTCAGCGCCATGTTTCGCCGGGTGCTGGGGGTAGCGCCCAGCGACTATTTCAGCCGGGCCACGCCGACGTTGACGCCAGATAGCGCCCGGCGACGTTGAACAACGCCTGCAGCGAAGCGCTGGCGGAGTCGACGTCGATGCCAACGCCGTAGCTCGCCTCGCCGTGCGGCAAAACGCAGCGAATGTAAGCCACCGCTCGGCTGTCGCTCTGATGCCCCAGCGTATGCTCGTGGTAATCTTCGATAGCCAACGGCAAACCGAAGCGTTGGCGCAGCGCATCCACCGCGCTGGAAAGCAGGCCGTTGCCGGCCCCCTGCAGCTGCAGAGGCTCCCCCTGCCAGGCGACTCGCGCGTTGAAACTGTACGCTTCCACGCCGTGACTTTCCGTTTGATAGCTCAACAGCTGCAAGCGCGGCTGTTCCACCAGCCCGTAAGTGTCGCGGAATAAGCGCCACAGCTGCGCGACGCTCATTTCCTTACCGCTGCCGTCGGTCGCCCGCTGGACCACCTGGCTGAAATCAATCTGCAAACCGCGCGGCAACGCCAGCCCATGGTTCTGCTCCAACAGCCAGGCGGCGCCGCTTTTGCCGGACTGGCTGTTAACCCGGATCACCGCCTCATAGCTGCAGCCGACATCGGCGGGATCGAGCGGCAGGTAAGGCACCTGCCACCAGCCATCTTGCCGCTGCCGTTGCGCGGCGAAGCCTTTCTTGATCGCATCCTGATGCGATCCGGAGAAGGCGGTAAACACCAATTCACCGGCATAAGGATGGCGAGGATGCACCGGCAGCTGATTGCACTGTTCCACCACCTCCACCACCTGCTTCAAGCGGCTGAAGTCCAGGCCCGGCGCCACGCCCTGGGTATAGAGATTCAACGCCAGCGTGACCAGATCGACGTTGCCGGTACGCTCGCCGTTGCCGAACAGGCAGCCTTCGACCCGATCGGCGCCGGCCAGCAGCGCCAGCTCGGCGCAGGCGACGCCGGTGCCGCGATCGTTATGCGGGTGCACGCCGATCGTCACATCAGCGCGACGGCTGAAGTGGCGACAGAACCATTCGATCTGATCGGCATACACGTTGGGCGTACTCACTTCCACCGTCGCCGGCAGGTTGATGATCATCGGCCGCTGTGCCCCCGGTTGCCAAACATCCGCCACCGCTTCGCAGATCTCCAGCGCGAACGCCAATTCGGTAAAGCAGAAGGTTTCCGGCGAATATTCGAAGCACCAGACGGTATCGGGCTGCGCCTCGCAATGCCGGCGAATGCGCCGCGCGCCGTTCACCGCCAGCGCCACGGTAGCCGCCTTATCCTGGCGGAACACGATGTCGCGGAACATCGGCGCCGTGGCGTTATATAGATGCACGATAGCCCGCGGCGCTCCCTGCAGCGCCTCGAAGGTGCGGTCGATCAGATCGTCGCGCGACTGCGTCAGCACCTGAATGGTGACATCGTCCGGGATCAGCCGCTCGTCGATCAGGGCGCGCACAAAGTCGAAGTCCGTTTGCGACGCCGAAGGGAAAGCCACCTCAATCTCTTTGAAACCGCACTGCAACAGCAGCTGATAGAACTCGCGCTTGCGCGCGTTATCCATGGGCTCCGCCAGCGCCTGGTTGCCGTCGCGCAGATCGCTGGAACACCAGCGCGGTGCCTGTCGCAGGGTACGCGCAGGCCACTGGCGATCCGGTAACGTCACCGGCGGGAACGGTCGGTATTTGTTTGAAGGGTCGATTAACATGGGCTTCTCCTGATGCCTGAGTGAACGATACCGTCATTATTTCCCGCCTCCGCGCCTGCTTCTCCCGCTTTGCGGACAACCGTCGTCGCAGAGCGGACAACAAAAAAATTTGCATCCTGCGCCAGTGAGACAACAATTAGTTTTGACGTTTTCCCCCACCGCGCCGGCAGCACGCCGGACGCTTTACTCTCATTGTCAACGGAGGCGAACATGAGCCTGTATGCAACCCTGGAAGAAGCCATCGAGGCCGCACGCGAAGAGTTTCTCGACACCGCCGAAGGCGGCGGCGGTGACGAACCGCCGGTGCCGCAGCAGTTCAATCTGCAAAAGTACGTGATGCAGGATGGCGACACGATGTGGCAGGCGGAGTTCTTCGAAGAAGAAGGCGAGGCGGTGGAATGCCTGACGCTGCGCAGCGGTGCGGCGGCGCAGGCGATCTTCGACGGTGACTACGACGAGGTGGAAATCACCGCCGAGTGGATAGACGAAAACACCCTGTACGAATGGGAGGAAGGCGACTTCCAGCTCGAGCCGCCGTTGGATACCGAAGAAGGCCAGGCCGCCGCCGATGAGTGGGATGAACGTTAACCCGCACGACGCTTTGAACGCCAAGGAGGCAGCATGAACATTCGCCAGGCCCGCCCCACCGACTACCCCGCCATTTTGCAACTGCAGGCGGAAAACGTGCCGGAAGCGCTCGATGAGCGCCAAAAACGGCAGGGATTTATCGTATCGCGCATGAATGAGGCGCAGCTGACGGCGATCAACCGCGGCATCGGCATATGGGTGGCGGAACAGGAGGGCCAACTGGCGGGGTTCGTTTGCCTGATGCCCGCCGACGCGCAGCCGCGGCCGCCGGTGGTGGATGCGATGCTGGCGACGCTCGCCACGCACTCATTCGCCGGACGGCCGCTGCGTGAGCAGCGGGTATTTCTCTACGGCCCGGTCTGCCTCGGCATGGCCTGGCGCGGCAAAGGCGTGCTGAAACGGCTCTACGCCGCCGTCAAAGCGCACACCAGTCATGACTACGACGTGGGCGCGCTGTTTATCGACGACGACAATCCGCATTCGTTGGCCGCTCACGTGCAAGGGCTGAGGATGACGGCGCTGGCGCCTTTCCATTGCGGGCAGAAAAGCTACCAGCTGGTGGTGTTCGCCACCCGCTGAACGAAGTTACTTGTAGGGGCCATGCTGCGCATCGAACGGCAGCATAAAGGTGTCCACCACCATCGACAGCGGCACGTCTATCACCGTGACGTAGCGCCAGGGCGTATCGCGCAGATCCCACTGCACGCCGGGATAATACTGATGACCGTGCCCGGCGCCGGGCACGGTGCGGCTGATGATGCTGCCGCAGCCGGTTAGGGCCATCACGCCGGCCGTCACGCAGGCCAGGCGAAAGTAGGAAGAGAGCTTCACGACATTGACTCTGAGAAAGGGGTTGTTTCGCGAGTGAACAACGCATCGGCCGCAGTCTATCACAGTTCCCTTTTTTCACCGGCACCGGTGCGCTCAGGCAAAAGGTAAAAAAAACGGGGAACGCGCCGTGCGCATTCCCCGTCTAAGCGTTGCCGTTAAGCGATTAACGCCGGCCCGTTGGGTGCGCCAGCGGGTTGTGCGGCAACTGCTGGTAGTGTTCACGCCAGGCAGCGCCTTCCGGCAGCAGCCAGACGCGCTGGTGCAGACGAGCCAGCGTGACCGGATCGCTCAGCAGTTCCAGACGCTTGCCCTTCACCAGCTTCTCCGGCCCCAGCTGCAGCGCTTCGTTTACCCGCTCCTCGCGATTGCGATCGAGCGTCGCGCGCAGGTGGTGACGCGCCGTCGCCAGCGCCGTCGCCAACGCGTTGAAGGACGGGTTGACCACCGCGTGCATAAAGCCGTTGGTCAACGCGCGGTTGCGGTTGAGATGCAGGTACTCTTCCGTCGCCAGCAGCTCACGCGGCGGATTGTACTCTTCCGGGATCAGGAACAGCTTGGCGCGTTTGCTTTTCATGCCCAGCGTCGCGCGGCTCGACAGCACCGACACGAACGGCGACAGGATCAGCGAGAACACGATTGGCGACAGCCACCACAGGAAACGCAGATCCAGCCACGCCATGCCGCCGGCCCACACCAGGCCCAGCAACATCTGCGAGCCATGGCGGCGGAACGCTTCGCCCCACGGCGTGTCGTCGTCGTCACGCTGTGGCGAATTCCACACCACTTCCCAACCGAGGAAGGCGCTCACCACGAACACGGTATGGAACAGCATGCGCACCGGCGCCAACAGCACCGAGAACAGCATTTCCATCAGCATCGAAATGAACAAACGGAACGCGCCGCCATACTCTTTCGCCCCCTTGGCCCAGATCAGCACGATGCTGAGCAGCTTCGGCAGGAACAGCAGCACCAGCGTGGTGGAGAACAGCGCTATCGCCAGCTCCGGCCGCCACTGCGGCCAGACCGGGAACAGCTGCCGCGGCTGCAGGAAGTATTGCGGCTCCATCAGGGTATGCACCACCTGCAATGCGGTGGAGAGCGCCAGGAACATGAACCACAGCGGCGCCGACAGGTAGGACATCACGCCTGTGAGGAACACCGCACGGTGCACCGGGTGCATGCCCTTCACCAGGAACAGGCGGAAGTTCATCAGGTTGCCGTGGCACCAGCGACGGTCGCGTTTCAGCTCGTCCAGCAGGTTCGGCGGCAGCTCTTCGTAACTGCCCGGCAGATCGTAAGCGATCCACACGCCCCAGCCGGCACGGCGCATCAGCGCCGCTTCAACGAAGTCGTGCGACAAGATAGAACCGGCGAAGGAGCCCTCGCCCGGCAGCGGCGCCAGCGCACAGTGCTCAATAAACGGCTTCACGCGGATGATGGCGTTATGGCCCCAGTAGTGCGACTCGCCCAACTGCCAGAAATGCAGACCGGCGGTAAACAGCGGCCCGTAAACGCGGGTAGCGAACTGCTGCACGCGCGCGTACAGGGTATCCATGCCGGACGCCTTCGGCGCGGACTGGATGATGCCGGCGTTCGGGTTGGCTTCCATCAGGCGCACCAGCCCGGTGAGGCATTCGCCGCTCATCACGCTGTCGGCATCCAGGATCACCATGTAACTGTACTCACCGCCCCAGCGACGGCAGAAGTCGTCGATGTTGCCGCTCTTGCGTTTGACGCGGCGACGGCGGCGGCGATAGAAGATGCGGCCGTGGCCGTCGACATCGCGGCACAGCTCCATCCACGCCTTTTGCTCGGCCACGCAGATGTCCGGATCGTAGCTGTCGCTCAGCACGTAGATATCGAAGTGTTCCAGCTGACCGGTCGCGGCGACGGACTCATAGGTCGCGCGCAGGCCGGCGAACACGCGTTCGACGTCTTCGTTGCAGATCGGCATGATCAGCGCGGTGCGGTGCGCCGGGTTGATCGGCTCATCGCCCTTGATGGTGGAGGAAATGCTGTATTTGTCCTTGCCGATCAGCAACTGCAGGAAGCCCATCAGCGCGGTCCAGAAACCGGCCGAGACCCAGCAGAACAGCACGGCGAACAGGATCAGAATGCCGGTTTGCAGCACATACGGCAGCAGCTGCAGCACCGACTGCATCAGATCCTGGTCCAGCATGGCGATAGGATCGATCAGCGCCCAGCCCTGATAAGGCAAGATGGTTTTCATGTACCAGGTGGCGATGCCGGTTTGCACCAGCATCAGCACCAGCAGCACATAGCGGCGCATGGAGCCGACGGTACGCCAGCGGTTCTCGGCCTCGGCCTCCTCTTTGGTGGCGTGCCGATTGTGCGGCGACCGCCCCAGCAGAGAATCCCAGAAGCGCGCCACCGGGTTGGTGCGCCAGGCTTCCGGGAACATGGTGGTGCGTTTGATCGGCGGCGTCGCCTTCAGAATGGCGCGCCCTTCGGCGTCGGTATCGAAGTCGTCATCGCTGACCGCATCCGGCCAGGCGCTTTCGATGCGCGGTTTGACCGAGGCCAGCGCCACGTCATCCGCCGACAGGCTATTGACGTTGGCGTCGGCGGCGCCCATCTGCCGATGGAGCGCCTCCAGAGCTTGAGCGTCATCCGCCGTTTGAGGGTTGAGCGCCTCCGACCGCTCAGCGGTCAGAGGCAGCGCCGCAAGATAATCCTGGGCGGGTTGAGTAGGCTTATTCATTGGCAGGTAGCTGATAGCTCCAGGTTTCCGACAGTGTCTTATCGCCATTGACCAGCGCCGCGCGCATTTCTACCGGCTTCTTGTCGTCTTTCACTTTCAGACGCACCGTCAGGCGCCAGCCTTTGGTCACTGGGTTATAGCGGACGTTGTTTTCTACCATTTCACCGTTGTCGCCGATGCTGATCTGAGAAGCGACCGGCGTATTGGCGTCCAGCGCTTTCAGCACCGGGCCGACGAAATCGACCAGGAAGGCGACGCTGCCGTCAGGCTCGCGGATCAGGTTGGACTGCTTCACGTCACCGGTCGAACGCATGGTCCGCGCCACATAGGCGATGTCTTGCGAATGCAGTTTGTCTTCATCGCGGGTGAAGTTCAGACGGTAGCTCAGCGTCAGCGGTTTTTTGGCTTCCGGCAAGGTATCCGGCGTCCAGAACGCGACGATGTTGTCGTTGGTTTCATCCGCCGTTGGGATCTCCACCAGCTCGACCTTGCCTTTGCCCCAGTCGCCTTTCGGTTCGATCCAGGCGCTCGGGCGCAGATCGTAACGATCGTCCAGATCTTCGTACTCTTTGAAGTTGCGACCGCGCTGCAGCAGACCGAAGCCTTTCGGATTCTCAACGGTATAGGTGCTGACGGACAGGTGTTTAGGATTGTTCAGCGGACGCCAGATCCACTCGCCGTTACCAGCATGGATAGACAGGCCGTTGGAATCGTGCAGCGCCGGGCGGTAGTTCAGCGTCGGCGACGGCTGGTTCGGCCCGAACAGGAACATGCTGGTCAGCGGCGCCAGGCCCAATTTGCCCACCTTATCGCGCAGGAACACTTTGGACTCGACGTCCACGGTGGTGTCACGGCCCGGGATCACCGTGAAACGGTAAGCGCCGGTGGCGCGCGGGGAATCCAGCAGCGCGTAGATCACCAGGTGTTTGTCGCCCTGCTTCGGACGCTCAACCCAGAATTCGCGGAAACGCGGGAACTCTTCGCCGGAAGGCAAAGCGGTATCGATAGCCAGGCCACGAGCGGAAAGCCCGTAAACCTGCCCTTTACCCACCACGCGGAAATAGCTCGCGCCCAGCAGGCTCATAATCTCATCGTTTTTGTCGGCGCTGTTGATCGGGTAGAGCACCTTGAAGCCGGCAAAGCCGAGGTTCTTCACTGATTCAGGATCGTGTTTGACCGAGCCGAAGTTGAAGTAATCCGGGCTGTACTTGATCTGTTTTACGCTGGTAGAGGTGACTTCGTTGATTTTCACCGGCGTATCGAAATACATCCCCTGATGATAAAACTCAAGCTTGAAAGGGGTTTTCAGCTTGCTCCAATAGGCTTTATCGTGATTGAACTGAATCTGCTGATAGTCTGCGAACTTCATCTCGCGGAACTGAGAAGGAAGGTTGCTCTTCGGGGCTTCGAAACCTTTCGCAGCCAGATCCTGCGCCTGCTTGGCCACATCATCAATAGAAAAGGCCCATGCCGGCGAACTGAACAGCGTGAACAATACGGTAGCACCTAACCAACGAACGCTCGCGGCGCGTGGTTGTCCGGATAATATATTAACTAGCACATCCCCCCCTATTCGTGTGCTCAAATCATTTAAATCCATATTAATGGATTACTCAGCTTTCCGACAACATGATAAATGGATGGTTCATGTTTACGGCTCATTGTTTAAGCAGCTGATGGAGCACCAGCGTAGCAAGCCGCGCAACAAGACGCTATGGAAAAATGCGAGGGGCTATAGTAGGGTTCCGGATAACAATTTAACGTTTGACGACTTATTAAGCGTGTTAATGAGCACCCGATTAAATCACCAGCGGTAATCTATGACTAAAGGCAGCAAACAGCGCGAGTTTTTCCTCGATTCGATCCGAGCCTATTTGATGCTGCTCGGCATTCCGTTTCACCTTTCCCTGATTTATTCCAGCCACGCCTGGGCGGTGAACAGCGCGTCGCCCTCCTTCTCGCTCACGGTGCTGAACGACTTCATCCACGCCTTCCGCATGCAGGTGTTCTTCGTGATTTCCGGCTACTTCTCCTACATGCTCTACGAGCGTTACGAGCGCCATCAGTGGCTGAAGGTCAGGCTGGAGCGGGTGGCGATCCCGCTGTTGAGCTCCATCCCGCTAATTACGGTGCCGCAATTTTTCATGCTGAAATATTTCACCGATAAATTAAACGGCTGGGACGAGTTTTCTCTCTATCAGAAAATAAATGTAACAGTTTGGGAATTGGTGTCTCATCTGTGGTTCTTATTGACCCTGTCATTGTTAACCTTCGCCTGCTTTTATCTGTTCCGCAAAATCAAGCGTCAAACCCGCGAGCCTATTCCAGCGTTAATCAACAGAATGCGTGGATTAGGAAACATCTCACTGTGTTTCTTTATTTATGCGTTATGCTATTCGGCCGCGCACCGTATTATTTTAATTTTCGCGCCGCAGCTATTATCCAATGGCCTGTTCAATTTCGTGGTGATGGAGACGATGTTCTACCTGCCGTTCTTCATCCTCGGCGCCTATGCGTTTAAGTATGTGTGGCTTAAAGAGATTTTTCTGCGCCGTTCGCCGCTGGCGCTGCTCGGCTCGCTGCTGCTGTTTATCGCATATATGCTGAACCAGAAACTGTTGGCGCACAGCAGCTATATGTTCGAGCTGGAAGTGGTGATCAAAACCCTAATGGGGATCCTGATGACCAATGTGGTGTTCTCTTTCGGGCATAACCTGCTGAATTATCACTCGCCGCGCATCACCTATCTGGTCAACGCCTCGCTGTTTATATATCTGGTGCACCATCCGTTGACCCTGATATATGGCGCTTTCGTGACGCCTTATATCGGCAACAACCTGTTGGGGTTCTTGCTGGGCCTGCTGTTTGTGTTCTCGCTGGCCTTCGCTTTATATGAGCTGCACAAACGCATCCCGGTGCTGCGCTTCCTGTTCTCCGGCAAGCCGCAATAAACCTGCCCCCTGTAAACCCGAATGTTTGCAGGGGTTTTCTGTCATATTACCGCCGCGCAAAAAGCCTATACTGGTCGTTTGCATGCAGAGCACACATTGTTCAGCTTGGCGTCGTCCGTTAAGGCAAAGTGATACGGCAGCATAGATAACCTGGCTGTTATAACTGCAATGCATAAGTAGAAATCCGGATCCCTGCCTTACGGTAGTGATTGGGCTCAACCCCCGAAGGGCTGCGCGATCGCTTGATTGATTCGATGGCGTTACCTGTCTCTCCCTTCCGTCACGACAGAGAGGATTTTGAATGACCGATAAAAACACCCAGGCTCAGGAAGCCGTAGCAGAAAACGCCACCCTGCTGAAGATCCTCAGCAGGTTGCTGTCCGCGCTGGATGCTTCGATCAGCGGTAAAGAACGCAGCGTTTTGGTCGCTGAGCTCTCCAACTTCAATCTCGACGGCATTTCCGAAGCGGAACGCAAACTGGCCACCGAGCTGATCAAACGGTCGCTGGAATCGCTCGACCATTAACCCTACCGCGCCTGCAAACCATTAAGCCTGCCTGCGCGGGCTTAATGGTTTTTCCCACCGTTCAAACCCGGCATTATTGCCAAAACCGAAATACAGCAGCCTGATAATGTTGGATAAAAGGCAGAACTTCACCTCTTCCCCTCACTTTCTTAATTTAATCGCACCAAAGGGTAATAATTGATCGATTGTTTTCGCAATCAGCCTTGGCGTTTTACCCACTAAACACGTTATCATCGAAACACGCGCAGTGCCCCCTATCCCCCAGCCTCAGGAGAACGATATTTTGGATGCCAGCACCATTAACAGCTTGTTCGTCATCGGTGCCGTGCTGGTGGGGGCAAGCATTCTGCTCAGCTCATTTTCTTCCCGGCTCGGCATTCCGATCCTGGTGATCTTCCTGGCGATCGGCATGCTGGCCGGCGTTGACGGCCCCGGCGGCATCGTCTTCAGCAATTACCCGGTCGCTTATCTGGTCAGCAACCTCGCGTTGGCGGTGATCCTGCTCGACGGCGGCATGCGCACCCGGGTCAGCTCATTCCGCGTGGCGCTGTGGCCGGCACTGTCTCTCGCTACCGTCGGCGTGGTGATCACCGCCGGCCTGACCGGCATGGCCGCCGCCTGGCTGTTCAATCTCGATCTGTTGCAGGGGTTGCTGATCGGCGCCATCATCGGTTCTACCGACGCCGCCGCGGTATTTTCGCTGCTGGGCGGCAAAGGGCTGAACGAACGCGTCAGCGCCACGCTGGAGATCGAGTCCGGCAGCAACGATCCTATGGCGGTATTTCTCACCATCACGCTGATTGCGATGATCGCCGCCGGGGAAACCGCGCTGAGCTGGACCTTCCCGCTGCATCTGATGCAGCAGTTCGGCATGGGCATCGTCTTCGGTCTCGGCGGCGGCTGGCTGCTGCTGACGCTGATTAACCACATCAAGCTGGCGGACGGCCTCTACCCGCTGCTGGCGGTAAGCGGCGGCATTCTTATTTTCGCGCTGACCACCGCGCTGGACGGCAGCGGCATTCTGGCGGTGTACCTGTGCGGCCTGCTGCTGGGCAACCGTCCAATTCGCAACCGTCACGGCATCGTGCAAACCTTCGATGGCCTGGCATGGCTCAGCCAGATCGGCATGTTCCTGGTGCTCGGCCTGCTGCTCAACCCGCATGAGCTGCTGCCGATCGCCATCCCTGCCCTGCTGCTGTCGCTGTGGATGATCCTGTTCGCACGCCCGCTGTCGGTGTTTATCGGCCTGCTGCCGTTCCGCAGCTTTACTCTGCGCGAACGCGGCTTTATTTCCTGGGTTGGCCTGCGCGGCGCGGTACCGGTGATCCTGGCGGTGTTCCCGATGATGGCCGGGCTGCCCAACGCCCAGCTGTTCTTTAACGTGGCGTTTTTCGTGGTGCTGGTCTCCCTGCTGCTGCAAGGCACCACGCTGTCGTTCGCCGCCAAAAAGGCCAAGGTGATCGTGCCACCGGCGCTGACGCCGATCTCCCGCGTTGGGCTGGACGTGCACCCGGAAAACCAGTGGGAACAGTTTGTGTATCAACTTTCGGCGGAAAACTGGTGCGTCGGCGCCGCGCTGCGCGAGCTGAAAATGCCGCCCAATACCCGCATCGCCGCCCTGTTCCGCGGCAAAGAGCTGCTGCACCCTAGCGGCAGTACCCGGCTGCGCGAGAACGATATCCTGTGCGTTATCGGCCATGAGCACGATCTGCCGATCCTCGGCAAACTGTTTAGCCAAGCGCCGGCCGTGACGCTCGACGAACGCTTCTTCGGCGACTTTATCCTGCAATCCGACGCCCGTTTAAGCGACATATCGCAGGTTTATGGCCTCAATCTGCAAGATGATGTCGACGAGCAACAGACGCTGGGGCAGTTCGTCATTCAGCTGATCGGCGGTGAACCGGTGATCGGCGACCAGGTGGAATGGGACGGCCTGACCTGGACCATTGCCGAAATGGAGGGCAATCAGGTCAGCAAGATAGGCGTCAGGATCGTGACCGACTAACGCGGCCGCGCTATCAGATGAGGGAACTTCTGGCCTTAAGAACGTTCTTAATCACTATCATGATGCATGAAGTACGGCGTCGCTGAATTATATCCGTTTGATATAAAAACAATTTAACAGCGGCGCCAACGGGGATTAGGGATGTGAACGGCAAGACTCGATTTCTTTCGGTGATGATGGTCATGGCGCTGGGCGTAGCGGCGCTCGATCTCAGCATCGCCGGTTTGGTCCATAGACTTTTAATTGGATAATTTCAACGTGACGCAGCGGGAACAAGAAAAAGACATTCTGGGGAAAATACTGGTGACGGTGTCCGCGCTTTGCCTGATTCTGGTGGCGGCGTTCCTCATCTGGGGATTCATGCTGGACTGATACCGAGGACGCTCAGAGATAAAAAAAACCGCCGCGGCGGTTTTTTTATGGGTCAGGCGATCAGATCTTGCAACCTTCGCAGTCCGCTTCGTCTTCGAGGAATTCAGGGACCTCTTTTACCTTCTGCGCCGCTTTTTCTTCGGCTTTCGCCAGTTCGGCATCGATATCAAAATCGAAAATATCATCACTCATCGCTTGGTCCTCATTCTGCTTCGCGTTCAAACGCTGAGTATAATCGACAAGCCGCCGGCCGGAAACCTTTCAGTTTGCCGCCGCCAGCTGCGATGGCTCATCCTGCGGCTTTTTTCCGTAGGCCATGTCGTACACGTCGTAGAAGTCGATTTCGCCCTTGTTGCCGATGATCACCCGCATCTTCTGTTTCAGCGCGGCGCCGATGGACGGCTCATCCAGCAGCTGCTGCACCGCATAAGGCGACAGCGCGCGGGTGAAGTACCACTCGCCGTTATAGCACACTCGCAGATCCAGCACCCCGATGTCTTCAAAGCGGTAGACCGGCCGGATCTCTATCAGCAGCATGGCGAACATGAACAGCACAAAGGCGGTGAAGCCGAGGAAGGCATACATCCCCATGTACGGCACCTGATACATCACGGCGATCACCGCGAAGTAACCGGCGAACATGGCAAGGCACAAATAGCGGTGAGTGCGGGCGAATTCGCTGTTGAAGCGCGGCTTGCCGTCGCGCCCTTCGCGCCGATTGATCTGTTCAATCTCTTTAACCAAGATGCTTTTAATCGCGTCCATCGTTACAACCTTATGCTGGAAACAGCATTGCCATCAAATCTCACCGCTAAAAGTAACACAAGTACAGTTTTGCCGGGTAGATCAGTTAACCAACTTAATGGCGGCAACTGTTATAGTTCGGCTTCAGCGCGGTTGAGCGGCTTTGCCTTGCGCAAACATGAACATGCGCTGGGCGACGTCGTCGGCCTGTTTGATTTTCTGCTTTTGCGGTTCGTTGCTGCGTTGAATGGCGCGGGCGTAGGCGATTTCATGGGCCTGATCGATCATCGCGATGATGCGATCACGTTCAGTCTTCTCCATATTGCCCAACATGGTGGTGATAATCGCCTGGTAAGCGTTGGACGCGGCGGTCAGCGCCTTCTCTCTCGCCTCGAGGGCGGCGACGCGTTGCAAGAGTTCCTGCAGTTGCTCGGAGTGGGACATATCGACCTCCTGTTGCCGGGCAGCAAGCCTGCCTGATTACAGTTTAGCAAAGGATCGAGAGAGAAAGAGGAAGGAAAGCCAGCGGTTACGGTAAAGCACACCCGAAAATCCCAACGAGGAGCCGATAGTGCAAATCAACCCGGGTGCGCTTTACGGTAAGCGCGATGAGATGAAGTGAAAGAAAGCTGGCGCGCTATGCAGGACTCGAACCCGCGTCTATCAATTTTCAAGCCAAAACAAGCCATTATAAAACCAATCACTCTGCCAACTGAGTTAATAGCGCGTTCCTTCGCTTCGGGGCGTTATTATCCATAACAACATTATGGACTCAAGCTTTTTTAGCATAATGCCCTGATTTTACGGATAAGTCTTAGGTTATCGCCAGCGTTATGGCCTTACGGCAGCTCAATAATCGGGTAATCGCCGGCGATAAGCGGCTTGCACAAAATCTTGTAGCCATCGCTGTCGAAATGGCTGGCCGCGCTCTGTAGCCGCTCCACCTGCGCCAGATTGCCGACCGAGCCCAGATAAAACCAATTGTGGATCACATGGTACTGACGCAGCGTCTCGCCCTGCTCCTCCAGCGCCACGCGCCCGGCGAACGGCCAACAGGTGATACGCAGCTGCTCAAGCGCCGCGCTGAGCCGCAGCGCATGCTCCTGCGCCGACTCCACGCCACAGCAGGCGCCCGCGCACTTGCGCAGGCTGTAGCGGAAACAGGCTCGCCCCGCCGGCAGCTTTTCGATCCCCAGCTTGCCGTAACATAAACGATGCTCGTCGGCGATGGCGCGCAGCTTTTCCAGCGCGGCGTGGCGATTGGCAAACAGCCCGTAGAGATGGGGCGTGACGGCGAAGTCGATCTCTTTGGCGTGAGCAATCGTCACCGCATCAGCCTGCAAGCGCAGCGCGCACAGCTGTTTCGAGCGCCGCAGACGTTTGTTGAACAGCGGCTGTTGTTGTTTGATCAACTGCGCCTCCAGCAGCAATGCGCCCAACTCACCGGCGGTCTCGATAAAGCTGATGCGTCGGGTTTGGCGCAGCATTTTGGCCTCGTCCTGCGCGCGGAAGTGCGCCATCACCCGGCTGCGTATATTGACGCTTTTACCGATGTAAAGCGGCAGGCTCTCGCTTTGACCGTGAAACACATACACGCCCGGCCCTTTAGGCAACGGCGCCAGGCAGGCGCGCAGGTGCTCCGGGTATTGATAAATGTCGAGTTCTGGCTCGAGGCGGTTTGGCATCATGGCGGTGGCATTATCCTGCTGATGAATGAATACTGGTTTTTTACCCAGTATAACGCCCAACGCAGCCGGTTGCACACCCGGCGGATAATAACTCACCGTGATCTTTAACGGGAAAGCCTTTACTATCCCCTTTCCAGCGGGAAAGCGCCTCACGTTTAGCGCCAGTTCAAGCTGGCGCTGCCATGATGGCAGACTGGAACCGCCGCTTTTATCGTTATGGAAAACCTGGGTATGTCATCACTGAAACTCCCCTCCCGCCGTCTGGCGTTGATCGCCGCCATCGTTTTCATCGCCGTCGCCGTCGCGCTGGCCATCTTTTGGCAACGCCCGCCGCAGCAGGATTACGTTACCGCGCCGGCCCGCCTGGGCGATATCGAAAACGCCGTGCTGGCCACCGGGCGGCTGGATGCCATCGAACGCGTCAACGTCGGCGCCCGCGTCTCCGGCGAAGTCAAATCGCTGAAGGTCAAGCTGGGCGATCGCGTCACCAAAGGGCAACCGATCGCCGACATCGACGATCTGCAACAGCGCAACGATCTGCGCAACGCCGAGGCGGCGCTGAACGTAGTCAAAGCCAATATGTTAGCCAAACAGGCCTTGCTGAAACAGGCGGAGTCGCGTTTTAAACGCCAGCGTCGCATGCTGAACGACGAAGCCAGTTCTCGGGAAGACTTCGAGACCGCCGAAGCCTCGCTCGCCACCACTCGTGCCGATCTGCAGGCGCTCAATGCGCAGTTGGTGCAATCGCAGATCGAAGTCGAGAAGAAAAAAATCGATCTGGGCTATACCCGCGTGGTTGCGCCGATGGACGGCATTGTTATCGCCGTGGTCACGCAGCAGGGACAAACGGTCAACTCCAGCCAAAGTGCGCCGACCATCGTCAAGCTGGCGCGGCTGGATATGATGACCATTAAGGCGCAGATCTCCGAAGCCGACATCACCCGCATTTCGCCGGGACAAAAGGCTTACTTCACTATTTTCTCCGATCCGGATAAGCGCTACGACGCCACGCTGCGCACCATCGAGCTGGCACCGGAATCGGTGATGAAAGACGACTCGCTCGCCGGCACCAGCTCCGCTTCCGGCTCCGGCACCTCGAACGCCTCGGTCTATTACAACGCGCTGCTGGACGTGCCAAACCCGGAAAACCGCCTGCGCATCGCCATGACCGCGCAGGTGTCCTTGCTGCTCGGCGACGCGAAGAACACCCTGCTGGTGCCGATCCAGGCGGTGCATAAAATCGATGGCAAAGAGCAGCAGGTGCAGGTGCTGACCCAGGACCAGCGGTTGGAAACGCGCAACGTGACCACCGGCATCACCAACAATGTCGACATTCAGATCCTCAGCGGCCTGAAAGCCGGTGAAACCGTGGTGCTGTCGCAGCCCGCCGCCAAATCGGCTGAGGATGGCATCTTCCTGTGAACGCGATCATCGAACTAAAAGGCATCAGCCGAACGTACACCAACGGCGGTCAAGCGTTAACGGTGTTGAAAGACATCGATCTGACCATCGCCGCCGGCGAGCTGGTGGCGATCATCGGCGCCTCCGGTTCCGGCAAATCGACGCTGATGAACATCATGGGCTGCCTCGACGTGCCGGATCGCGGCGATTACTACATCAGCGGCCAGAACGCCGCTCACCTGTCGCCGGACGAATTGGCCCGCCTGCGCCGCGAACATATCGGTTTTATCTTCCAGCGCTATCACCTGATGCCCGATCTCAGCGCGCTGGGCAACGTCGAAATCCCGGCCATCTACGCCAACGCCCGGCGCGATCAGCGTCGGCAGCGGGCGGCGCAATTGCTGGCGCGGTTGGGGCTTGAGGGACGCGAAGACCACAAACCCGGCCAGCTTTCCGGCGGCCAGCAGCAGCGCGTCAGCATCGCCCGCTCCCTGATCAACGGCGGTGAGATCATCCTGGCGGACGAACCGACCGGCGCGCTGGACACCCAATCCGGCCAGGAAGTGCTGGCGATCCTGAGCGAACTGAATCAGCGCGGCCACACCGTGGTGATCGTCACCCACGATATGAAAGTGGCGCAACATGCGCAGCGCGTCATCGAACTGCAAGACGGCAAGATCATCGCTGACAGCGGCCGCAAGTCGGCGTCCGGCCCATCGTTGCCGCCGCCGCACCGCAGCCGGCAAAGCGGCTGGCAACGCCTGATCGACCGCACCCGCGAATCGCTGCACATGGCGCTGAAAGCGATGAACGCTCATCGTCTGCGCACCGCGCTGACCATGACCGGCATCATCTTCGGCATCGCCGCCGTGGTCACGGTAGTGGCGCTGGGCGAAGGCGCCAAACAGCGCACGCTGGAAAACCTCAAAGATCTCGGCACTAACGTGGTAAGCATCTATCCGGGCCGCGATTTCTTCGACGACGCCATCGACAGCATCCGCACCCTGGTGCCGGCCGATGCCGACGCGCTGGCGCAGCAAAGCTTCGTCGACAGCGTCAGCCCGGAAGTAGACGCTTCCGACAGCATCCGTTTTCGCAGCAAATCCGCCACCGCCTCGATCACCGGCGTCGGGCGCGACTATTTCCGCGTGAACGGCGTCGAGCTGTTACAAGGCGTGACTTTCCGCGACGATCGTAATGCGCTGCAGGAAGTGATCATCGACGACAATGCGCGTCAGGCGCTGTTCGGCGATTTCGGCGTCGAGCCGCTCGGCCAGATCGTGTTTCTCGGCTCGGTGCCGGCCAGGGTGATCGGTGTGGCGAAAAGCAATCGCAACTACGCGCCCAATCGCATCACTGTTTGGATGCCCTACAGCACGGTGATGTATCGCATGGTAGGCAAACCGACGCTCAGCGGCATCACCGTTCGGCTAAAGGACAATGTCGCCAGCGAATCGGCCGTCACCGCTATCACACAGCTGTTGACCCAACGCCATGGCGTAAAAGATTTCCGTTTGTACAACTTCGATAAAATCCGAAAGTCCATCGAACGCACGTCAATGACTTTCAGCCTGCTGATCCTGATGGTGGCGTCCATCGCGCTGGTGATCGGCAGCCTGGGCGTGATGAACATCATGCTGGTCTCGGTGACCGAACGCACCCACGAAATCGGCGTGCGCATGGCGGTCGGCGCGCGGCGCAGCGACATCATGCAACAGTTCATGATAGAGGCGGTGCTGGTCTGTCTGATCGGCGGCGCTTTGGGCATCGCGCTGTCGTTCGCCGCCGGGTCGCTGTTCACCTCGCTGGCGGGCGGCATGTTCACCGCCATCTATTCCTGGCAAGCCGCCGCCACGGCATTTTTCTGTTCAACCTTAATCGGCATGATCTTCGGTTATCTCCCCGCCCGCAAAGCGGCAAGGATGGATCCGGTCGTTTCATTGGCCAGCGAGTAACCCATGAAAATTTTATCTCCCCTGGCGTTAAGCCTCGCCGCCCTGCTCACCGCCGGCTGCGGCAATGCCCTGAAAAGCGACTACCGGGCGCCGCAGGTCAACTATCCTGCGGGGTGGCAATACGCTGCCGACAACGCCGCGCCGACGCCGTTCGACTGGCGCGATTTCCACGATCCCGAGCTCGACCGTTGGCTGCAACAGGTGATGGCGAGCAATAACGATCTGGCCGCCGCCGTGCTGCGCGTTTACCGCGCACGGCTCGAGGCGGAACGCGTCGGCATCAGCACCGCGCCCGGCGTCAGCGCCTCATTAGGCAGCAGCATTAATCGCCCGCTGTCCGAGTCCTCCGCGTGGAATAAAACCAGCAACGCGTCGCTCACCACCAGCTATGAGGTCGATCTGTGGGGCAAGCTGGCGCGCCAGCGCGACGCGGCCGAGTGGAGCAGCCAGGCTTCCGTGCAGGATCTGCAGGCGGCGCGCCTGAAGCTGTTGGCCGACGCCGCCACCAACTACTGGCGCATCGGTTTTCTCAATCAACAAATCAGCGTCAGCCAGGCGAGCATCGCCTATGCCAAAACGACGCTGCGGCTGGCCAACGCCCGTTATCAGGCCGGCAGCATCTCGGCGCTGGACGTAGTGAATGCGGAACAAAACTTGCTGACGCAGGAACGCAGCCTGGTGGCGTTACAACACGATCGTCAACAGGCGCTGAACGAACAGGCGGTGCTGCTGGGCGCGCCATCAGGCCAGGCCACCATCGCGCCCGCGCGCCTGCCGACGACGGCGATGCCGCAGATCAACACCGGCATTCCCGCCAGCGTCCTGAGTCGTCGCCCGGATCTCAGCGCTCAAGAGCTGCGGTTGCGCGCCGCCCTAGCCAACGTCGATGAAAAACGTCTGCAATACTATCCCGCGTTCAGCCTGACCGGTTCACTGGGCACCAGCAGCAGCGCGCTGCTGGAATTCCTGCGCAACCCGACGGGCAGCCTCAGCGCCGGCCTGACGCTGCCGTTCCTGCAGTGGCGGCAAATGGGCGTGGAGATCAAGATCGCCCGCAACGACTATGAACAGCAAGTTCTGGCCTTCAAGCAGGCGCTGTACAAAGCGATGGGCGATGTGAACAACGCGCTGTCACTGCGCACGCAGCTGCTGGCGCAGGAGACGCAGTTGCGCGCCTCACTGGCGTTGGCGCGTAAATCGGAGCGGTTGAACGAGGTGCGTTACCGACAGGGCGCCGTCACCATTACCGACTGGCTGAACGCTCAGGAACAACGCCGTCAGGCGGAACTGGCGGTGGATGAGAACCGCTTCGCGCAGTACCAGAATCTGGCGAAAATCTATCTCGAATTCGGCGGTTCATCGGCGCCGTAATCTCAGCGGCCTGGCCACCCGGCCAGGCGTTTTTTAGCGGCGAACACATCAATTTTTCCTGTTTTATCTCCCGTATTCTCTATACTGGAAACACCATCAATCAGCCGAAAAATCGCCAGATCGCACAATTATCAGACCATTCTCGCACCAAATCGGTGCAAACACTTAAGTTAAACTGCTGGATTTGATCGCCGCAAGATATAACGTTAAGCTATAGATGCAAAATAATTAGTCACCTAAATGACATAACATCGGCATGAGCGACGCTATTTTGTGATCCACATCTCAACTTAAATGTGGATAATGAATCGTCTTGAACCGCGATTCGATTAGCCGATTTGATAACTCGAAAACAACAGTGAACGGAGATTACGCTTTCACGAACAACGAATAATTCATTAAGGGATGATTATATGAAGTTAAGAAAAAAACGACATAAACCGATGCACATTAACGACATCACCATCATCGATGACAGCAAACTCAAGAAGGCCATTACCGCCGCGGCCCTCGGCAACGCAATGGAGTGGTTCGACTTCGGCGTATACGGCTTTGTCGCCTATGCGCTTGGCCAGGTCTTCTTCCCCGGCGCCTCTCCCGGAGTACAAATGATCGCCGCGCTGGCGACCTTCTCCGTCCCCTTCCTGGTGCGTCCGCTCGGCGGTCTGTTCTTCGGCGCCATGGGCGACAAGTTCGGCCGTCAAAAAGTGCTCTCAGTCACCATTATCATCATGGCGGTCAGCACCTTCTGTATCGGCCTGATCCCGTCCTATGCGTCGATCGGCATCTGGGCGCCGATCCTGCTGCTGCTGGCCAAACTGGCGCAAGGCTTCTCCGTCGGCGGTGAATATTCCGGTGCGGCGATCTTCGTCGCCGAATACTCACCGGACCGCAAACGCGGCTTTATGGGCAGTTGGCTGGACTTCGGCTCCATCGCCGGCTTTGTGATGGGCGCAGGCGTAGTGGTGCTGATCTCCAGTATCGTCGGCGAAGCCAACTTCCTCGACTGGGGCTGGCGTATCCCGTTCTTCATCGCCGCGCCGCTGGGCCTGATCGGTCTCTACTTGCGCCATGCGCTGGAAGAAACCCCGGCGTTCCAGCAGCACGTGGACAAGATGGAGAAAGAGGATCGCAACGCCATCGAGAATCCGCCAAAGACCTCGTTCAAAGAGATCGCGGCCAAACACTGGAAAAGTTTGCTGGTGTGCGTCGGTATCGTGATTTCCACCAACGTGACCTATTACATGCTGCTGACTTACATGCCGAGCTACCTGTCGCATAACCTGCACTACTCGGAAGATCACGGCGTTCTGATCATCATCGCCATCATGATCGGCATGCTGTTCGTGCAGCCGGTGATCGGCCTGACCAGTGACCGCATCGGCCGTAAGCCGTTTATCATCGGCGGCAGCATCGGCCTGTTGGCGTTGGCGATCCCGTGCTTCATTCTGATCAACAGCAACGTCATCGGCCTGATTTTCGTCGGCCTGCTGGTGCTGGCGGTGCTGCTCAACTCCTTCACCGGGGTGATGGCCTCCATCCTGCCTGCGATGTTCCCGACGCACATCCGCTACAGCGCGCTGGCGATTTCGTTCAACATTTCGGTACTGATCGCCGGTGCGACGCCGACCGTTGCCGCCTGGCTGGTGGAAGCGACCGGCAACCTGTACATGCCGGCCTACTACCTGATGGTTGTTGCGGTGATCGGTCTTATCACCGGTCTGTACATGAAAGAAACCGCCAACAAGCCGCTACGCGGCGCGACGCCGGCCGCCTCTGACCGCTCCGAGGCAAAAGAGCTGCTGCAGGAAACCTACGACAACATCGAACAAAAAGTCGAGGACATCAACGCGCAGATCGCCGAACTGGAAAAGAAAAAACAGATCCTGATCGACCAGCACCCCAAACTGGACTGATTCGCTCTGACAAGCAAAAACCACCCGCCCGGGTGGTTTTTTTTGCCTGGCGTGCACAGAGTGGTAACTTGACCCGGCGGATGCCGAAGGAGAGATGAATGAATCAGTTTCAGGAGATGGCGACCTATATCGCCGTGGTCGAGGCCGCCAACATCAGCGCCGCCGCCCGCCGCTTGGGCACCACCAAGTCGGTGGTCAGCAGACGCATCCAGCAGTTGGAGACGCGCCTTGGGACTGTGCTGTTCGAACGCGGGAAAACGCTTGGGCTGACCGACGCCGGCCATCTGTTCTATCAGCGCGCCGTTCTCATATTAAGCGAAGTGAGCGATGCCGAAGAGTCGGTGCGAACACTGCACGGCCAACTGCAGGGCCCATTGCGGTTAACCGCGCCGATGGCGTTCAGCATCCGCTATCTGGCGCCGCTGTTATCCGCCTTTATGGAACAATACCCGAACCTCAATCTGGACGTGGAGTACAGCGATCGCCTGGCCAATCTGAATCAGGAAAATTTCGACGTCGCCATCCGTATCGGCGCCTTGGCGGATTCCGACCTGATCGCGCAGCGCATCTGCGCCAACCGTCACTTGATTTGCGCCAGCCCAGCCTATCTTGCGCGTCAAGGCACGCCGACGCACCCGCAACATCTGCAACAGCATCAGGGGTTGCTGTATATTCACCGCGAGCCGACCGGCATGCTGCAACTCCCCATCGAAGGCGAGATCCGATCGTTTCGTATCGGCAGACGCCTGCGCACCGATAATGCTTTTCACCTGCTGGCGGCGGCGAAAGCCGGTTTGGGCCTCGCCATCCTGCCCGCATTTATCGCCGCCGACGCGATACGCGCAGGGGAACTGCGCATTGTGCTGGCCGCCTATTCACCCGACGGCGGCGACATTTCCGCCGTCTATCGCCGTTCAAAACGCGCATCCCCCAAGATCAAGGCGCTGGTGGACTTTCTGAGTGAGCACATTGGCCCTACGCCCTGCTGGGAAACCGCACTGTCCTCTTTCCTGACGTCAACCTGAAAGGTTCGCAGACCGCGAACAGCAGGTTCGAATTTCGCCCGCTTGTCGCTTTTATCTCCGGGTTTTAGTCTGCAGAACACACCTTCCGCCCGCTCTGGAGACTACGCCATGAAAGACCTGTCACGCCGTCAGCTGATATCCCAAACGCTGGCCGTTTCAGCCGCCGCCACGCTCAGCGCTTGCACATCGAGTTCCGCGCCGGCGGCGCAAACACAACCGGCCCAACGCGCCAGCGAGCCATCCACCTTCGACGTGATCATCGTCGGCGGCGGTTCCGCCGGCGCGGTGATGGCGGCTCGCCTCAGCGAAAACCCAACGCGCCGGGTCCTGCTGATAGAGGCCGGACACAGTTACGCGCCCTACGATTATCCGCGCCTCATCGCGAACAGCGACGTGCTCGGCGCCAATGGCGACCCGGAATTCGAATGGGGATACCGGACAGAACCCGGCTGTGTCAGCCACGCGATCGGCGCCATCCGCGGTAAAGTCCTGGGCGGTAGTTCAGGCGTCAACGGCGCCGTGGCGATCCGCGCCCGCCCGGAAGATTTCAAACGCTGGGATCTGCCGGGATGGCGCTATCAGGATCTGCTGCCCTCCTTCAAAAAACTGGAGACTCGTCATGGCCTGCACGACCGCGCAATCCATGGCGATAGCGGTCCTTTCCCCGTCGTGCAACTCACATTGGATGACATCACGCCAATGCAACGCGCTTTCGTCGCCGCCACGCGCGCCAACGGCTATGACGCCATCGACGATTTTGACGGCCCTTCAGCGAATGGCGTCGGCCCCTACCCGATGAATATTGTCAACGGTGTGCGCGTTAACACCGGCATGGCCTATCTGGATGAGAAAACGCGCGCCAGAGACAATCTCACCCTGCGTGCCGATACGCTGGTCGACCGCGTGATATTTGACGGACAGCGCGCGATCGGCGTTCGCCTGGCCAGTGGCGAAGAAATCCATGCCGCTGAAGTGATCCTGAGCGCCGGAACCTACGGCAGCGCCGCCGTTTTGATGCGATCCGGCATTGCGCCTGCGCAACAGTCGAAGCGTCTGGGGATCCCCGTCGTTGCCGATTTGCCCGTCGGTGAAAACCTGGTCGATCACCCTTTTTATTACAATGCCTACGCAGCCCGCCCCGACGTCATCGGCAGCCAATCGCCGGTTATCGGCGCCAAGCTGTGGACCCGCAGCAGCCGGGCGGAACCGGGGGAGCTCGATCTGCACATTACCGCGACGCATCTGTTCCCACATGACCAAAGCCCCACCGGCGTCGGTTTTGTCCTGGCGGTGGCGCTGACCCGGCCGCAATCCACCGGACGCATCTGGCTGGAAAGCCGCGATCCAATGGCAGCCCCTCACATTGACCTTAACTTCCTGGCGCAAGAGAGCGACCGTGTTCGCTTGCTGGAGGGGGTTAAACTGGCGCGAAAAATAGGGCAAACCGCCCCGCTGTCTACGCTTATCCACAGCGAGCTTGCGCCCGCCGCAGACAGCGACGAGGCCATTCTGGCCTCGATGACGGCGACGTTGGATACCTATCATCACCCGACCTCCTCCGCGCCGATGGGGAATGCCGGCGACCCGAAGGCGGTCGTTGACCTTCAGGGCCGCGTGCACGGCGTGCACGGGCTTCGGGTTGTCGACGCCTCCATTTTCCCCGACGTGCCCTCCGTCGCCACTAATGTGACGACGATCGCCACCGCCGAGCATATCGCCCGCCACTATGCCTGACCGTTTGGCGGCAAGATAGGCTGTTGAAACCCGGCCGGTCACCCTGATGGCCGGCCTTCGCCATTCCGCAGCGGCGCGCTCTTCAACATCGGCGATCTCAGCCTTACCATTTCGCGCCTGTTTCACTGGTTCGAAAGCCAGCGTGGATAGCCTGGGTTCGCGATAACGCAGGCGGCGAGCAAACATCGGCTATGATTGATAGACGTTACGTCATTTTCCGAGACTGTCGCTCGCGATAAAGAGGACCGCATCATGACCGACTATGTGTTCTACAATCAGATCCTGACCCGACTGGCCGCCAATCATCCCGGCACGCTGGATGAGAAAACTTACGAACTGTGGAAGCAGGACGCCACCAGCCCGCACGCCTTCGCAGATCCCTTCGCCTATCTCAAAACCAAGGGGCTGATACAGGCCTACGTAATGAGCGACATCGACGAGAACAACTATGATATCGATCCGCACCAAACGCGGATCACCGCCGCCGGTCTCGACTTCATCCGCAGCGGCGGGTTCAAATAAGACGCAAAAACCGCCCAACGGCGGTTTTTTTACCCTAAAAAGCGTCCGGACCGTTTCAGGCGGGGAAAGGCCGATAAAAAATACGCAGCACTTCACTGTCGCCCTGGCGTAGAAAACCGCCTTCCGGCTGCCAGCGCAGATCGCGCGCCAGATTGAGATTTTCCCAGCCGACCGCGCCTCCCACGCCGATGCAAAGATTTTTATTGCCTGCGGCAAATCCCGCGCCGGTGCCGATCATGGCATGCAGCAATCGGGGTGAGGCCGCGTCGCGCATGGAGAATATCCCGATAAAACATCCCTGCGGGGCGCGCAGCATATCCGCCATGGTGCGGATCTCGGTATCGTCGGGGCTGACGAAATGTTTGTACTGCTTATCGAACACCGTCAGCCACAGCTGCTTGTATTTCTCCTTACTGAGCGCGCCGGAACGGTGGGCGCACAGCACCACCGCATCCCAGCACATCTCCCCGCTGAGCGAAAGATACTCTTCCGTATTCTCCTGCGGCTTATCGGCATAATGCCGCGCAAATTCAGCGGCATTCAGATGCGGCGGCACGGCCTGTTTGGCGACGTCACTCTTGTAGCGCTTGAAATTCAACCAATGCATGGGAAGTCTCCTCTTCACCCGATAGATTAATAAATCCGCAGCCGTGAATAAGACGAGCCATCAAATCCAGCGCGTCGTCGGCAACGGCGGTGTCGTCGTCGTTCAGCCCCTGTTCCACCGCCCGCTCAATGGCGCTCATCACCGACGTCGCGCTGGTTTCTTCCCCTTGCGCTACCACGTCCAATACGGCTCTGCCGATCGCCAGACAAAGCTCATGATCAAACTCAACCTCTTTATACGGCTGCATACTCACCCCGATAAATTTTTACCCAAGAATACTAGACCACAATGACGCATCGCGCCTGCAGCCGTATCGCGGCGATCGGTGCAGCCGACAGAGAAATGCATCAGGCCCCGGATGGAAGAACCGGGGCCTGATAAATGGCAGGTTATTGCGGAGGCTGTTCGGTAGGGCGAATGATGAAGCAAGTGGCGGTTGCCGAAGCCAGCAGTTTTCCTTCCGCCGTTTTGAGCGTGCCTTCCGCGAAAGCGACGTTTTTCGACACATAGACCAGACGCCCCTCGGCGATCAGATCAATCTCCTTCGGCACCGGGCGCAACATTTTCACCTGCAGATCGACGGTGCCATAACCCGTCCCTGCGCCCAGCGTACTGTGCACCGCGCAACCGGTCACCGAGTCCAAAACCGTGGCGGCGAAGCCGCCATGAACGCCGCCCAGCGGGTTAAGGTGGCGTTCGTCGGCCCGCGCCACGATGCGGATATATCCCTCTTCAACCGCGGCCGGTTTCATGGGCACCGTTTCAGCGATCGAAGCCGGTGGAATTTTGCCGGCCATCGCTGCCTGTAATAACGCCAGCCCCGTCATTTTTGTCGGATCCATAACTCTCTCCTCTGGTGGTAAATCCGTCATATAGGAGAGGTCTGACCTCTTGACTTGCTTTTTCGTGCTGATGCCGCTTTCCGCCCGCTCTCTATGTTCTTTGAATGTGACCGACATCACTCTTTAAGGTTAATAACCACAATTTATTAATGCCTTTAGATTTAAAACAACTTTCTGCTGTAAACGCCGCCGGAAACTGAACGCAGTTAAGTTCAACATTATTAAGGCGTATCTATCATGGATTTCTTTCTGCAATTAGCGGTTATATTGGCATGCCTGCTGTATGGGGCGCGTAAAGGCGGTATTGCGCTGGGGTTGCTGGGCGGTATCGGTTTGATGATTCTGGTGTTCGGCTTTCACCTGCAGCCCGGCAAACCGCCGGTAGACGTGATGCTGGTGATCATCGCGGTGGTGGCGGCCTCCGCCACCCTGCAGGCCTCAGGCGGGTTGGACGTCATGCTCCAGATCGCCGAGCGGATGCTGCGGCGCAACCCGCGATATGTCTCGATCATCGCGCCGTTCGTCACTTGCATTCTCACTATTCTTTGCGGCACCGGCCATGTGGTGTACACCATCTTGCCGATCATCTATGACGTGGCGATCAAAAATAACATCCGCCCGGAACGGCCAATGGCAGCCAGCTCGATCGGCGCGCAGATGGGCATTATCGCCAGCCCGGTCTCGGTGGCGGTCGTTTCACTGGTGGCGATGCTCAGCAGCTACACCTTCAATGGCCGCCATCTGGAATTCCTCGATCTGCTGTCGATCACCATTCCTTCCACCCTGTGCGGCATTCTGGCGATCGGTATCTTCAGCTGGTTCCGCGGCAAAGACCTGGACAAAGATCCCGAGTTCCAGAAATTCATCTCGGTGCCGGAGAACCATCGCTACGTCTATGGCGACGCCGCCACCCTGCTGGACCGGGTATTGCCGCGCAGCAACTGGATCGCCATGTGGATTTTCCTCGCCACTATCGCCCTGGTGGCGGTACTGGGGGCCTTTTCCGACCTGCGACCCAGCTTCGGTGGCAAGCCACTTTCCATGGTCCTGGTGATCCAGATGTGCATGCTGATGGCCGGGGCGCTGATCGTCATCATTACCCGCACCAACCCGGCGTCTATCTCTAAAAACGAGGTGTTCCGTTCCGGCATGATTGCCATCGTGGCGGTGTATGGCGTCGCCTGGATGGCGGAAACCATGTTCGGCGCGCACCTGACGCAGATAGAAGCCACGCTGGGCGTGCTGGTGAAAGAGTACCCCTGGGCCTATGCGCTGATCCTGCTGCTGGTGTCGAAATTCGTCAATTCGCAGGCCGCCGCGCTGGCGGCGCTGGTGCCGGTGGCGCTGGCGATCGGCGTCAACCCGGCCTATATCGTCGCTTCGGCGCCGGCCTGCTACGGTTATTATATTTTGCCGACCTACCCCAGCGATTTGGCGGCAATTCAGTTCGACCGCTCCGGCACCACCCGCATCGGCCGCTTCGTGATCAATCACAGCTTCATTCTACCGGGCCTGATCGGCGTCAGCGTCTCCTGCGTCTTCGGCTGGATCCTCGCCGCGGCGTTCGGTTTCTTATGATCTGTAGTGTGGAGCCCTGCGGGGCTCCCTGCAGGCAGGGTGGCGGCATGACAAGAAAGGAAAAAAATGCAGGCGTAATGCGAATTTCAGACACAAAAAAACCGCCTCTCGGCGGTCTACGACATTACTACTTATTGCTTTGATTATTCGGTATTTTTATTCCCTGGTACCCGGGGCGGGACTTGAACCCGCACAGCCATAAGCCGAGGGATTTTAAATCCCTTGTGTCTACCGATTTCACCACCCGGGCTCGGGAAAGTTGGAGGCGCGTTCCGGAGTCGAACCGGACTGGACGGATTTGCAATCCGCTACATAACCGCTTTGTTAACGCGCCTTTATTCTGTTTTGCCTTTTCAGGCCAAAGCCGGTGAATCACCCACTTCGTTTTGTTCTTCGGGATTGCGATGATAAAATCGCTTATCCTAATCATCTGATTCTTAAGTAATTTATTTCGTTACTGCCGAATCGATGGACTGCATTATGGACTAAACCCCCCACCTTGGCAACCCCCCGAAATAGCAAAAAGTTCTCTAACGCTTTCAACTGCTTATTTTGTGGGCGCACTGTTCACAATGCCAACGAAAAGGCAAGCGGAATGTTGATATTATATGCATCGGCTCAGGAATTCATGGGCAAAACGGTTCTTTTTCTCAACAGGAATGGCCCTCCCCGGCTTTTCGCTTGCTTATGGCGAAGGGCTATCGTGCAAAACCTCATCAGTCGGGGCATCACGCAATCTCCGACGCCACCATAAAAACCCGGCGAACATTCCCGGTAAGACCGCGATCGCGCCAAAAATACGCTGATCGGCATTCAGCAAACCGGGGGCAATGGCGGACACCACCGCACACAACAGCAGAAACCACCGCAATTGGCGAATGCCTGAATGGGCGATACCGGCAATAGCCCCCGCCAAACATGCCGGCAAAAAACCGAGCGCATAAGAAAAAATGCCGATAAACCCCGCCATGCCCAGCAAGTCGCCGGCATCGAGAAGACTTATTCCCACCCACTCACCGCTGCCGAACGCCATCAGCAGAAACATGAGCACGCCCCCCAACGGCGGGGCGACCAGGCCGAAGAACAGCGCACATCCCGCCGCCGTTCTTATCAGATGCTTTAAAGCACCAGATTCCATACATCCTCCTATGCCCGGTTCCAAAAGACCGACCTACCGCTTCACTTTGCCGATAACCCAGCGATTTGGCGAGGCGACAGCGCAGCATGGCTGTGCCTGAGTGCTCGGATGGTGTCATACGCCGCGTTATTTTCTTCTTGCATGGCGAACCGCCCGACGTATCAAATTATTGTTTCACCGTTTAACGGCTGCATCCAGCAGTATGACAACGACAGGAAAGATACGTGAGGAGAGTCAATAATCGATATGGGAAGATGAAGAAAGGTTTCGCCGAATGGCGCAGAAGCAGAAAACGAAAAAGGGCCCGAAGCCCCTTTTCCTTACCAGCCGAATCACGGGGATTCAACAGGCTAATGTTTGGAGCGGGAAACGAGGCTCGAACTCGCGACCTCAACCTTGGCAAGGTTGCGCTCTACCAACTGAGCTATTCCCGCATTACCAGAACCGACTGATTTCTTTGCTATCTTTCGGCAATTCATCGTTGTCGTCTGATGCGATGCATTCTACTTACCTGACGTGATGAGTCAATAAAATTGTTGGCCCACCACGATCGTTTGCCGCTTTTTGCAGCGTATCGATCACGGTTCCAGCAAATCGTTACGCGCCGCGTTCAAATATTGGAACATCGACCAGAAAGTCAGCACCGCCGCAATATACAGCAAGCCGATCGCCACATATTCCACAGAGCGATCCGGGCGCCACAGCAAACCCACCAGCGACATCATCTGCGCCATGGTCTTCACTTTGCCGATCCAGGACACCGCCACGCTGCTGCGTTTGCCAATTTCCGCCATCCACTCGCGCAGCGACGAAATGATGATTTCGCGGGCGATCATGGTGGCCGCCGGCAGCGTGATCCACCAGCTGTGGTAGTGCTCCGCCACCAGCACCAGCGCTACCGCCACCATCACTTTGTCCGCGACCGGATCCAAAAACGCCCCGAAGCGCGTCGTTTGTTTCCAGCGGCGCGCCAGGAAACCGTCAAACCAGTCGGTGACAGCGGCAAACACAAAGATAACGGCGCAAACCATCGGAGCCCAGCTGAACGGCAGGTAAAACGCCAGCACAAAGAATGGGATCAGAACTACGCGAAACAGGGTAAGCCAAGTCGGTATATTCAATTGCATAATGCTACGGTAACTATCTGGCTAAAGTGGAAATTAAGAGTATGTTGCTACATTGCCCTCAGTGTTTCAATGCATTGTAGATCTTTTCTGCCAATGCTTGTGAAATACCCGGCACTTTTGCAATTTCCTCCACGCTGGCGTTCAACAAAGGTTGCAGTCCGCCCATATACTTCAACAGCACCTGGCGCCGTTTCGGCCCTACGCCCTCAATCAGTTCCAGTGCGCTGGTATTTCTGACTTTCGCCCTTCTCTGCCGGTGACCGGTAATCGCATGATTATGTGAATCATCGCGGATGTGTTGGATCACATGCAGCGCCGGCGAATCCGGTGGCAACGAAATCCCTTCGCCTTCCGGCACGAAGAACAACGTTTCTAACCCGGCCTTGCGATCGGCGCCTTTGGCGATGCCGATCAGCAACGGTTTATTCTTGTCCCAGGTGACGTTCAGCGAGTTGAACACGTCGATCGCCATGCCGAGCTGCCCTTTGCCGCCGTCGATGAAAATGACATCCGGGATTTTTTTCTCTTCCAGCGCTTTGCCGTAACGGCGTTTCAGCACCTGCGTCATCGCCGCGTAGTCATCGCCGGGGGTGATGCCGCTAATATTGTAGCGCCGATACTCCGAACGCACCGGGCCGTTTCCGTCGAACACCACGCACGAAGCTACGGTCTGTTCGCCCATGGTATGGCTGATATCGAAGCATTCCATACGGTTGATTTCCGCCAGATTCAGCACTTTGGCCAATTCCGCCAGCCGCTGATGGATCGTCGACTGTTGCGAAAGCTTGGTGGTCAACGCCGTTGCCGCGTTGGTGCGGGCCAGCTTCAGATAACGGGCGCGGTCGCCGCGCGGCTTGCTTTGAATTTGGATCTTGCGCCCCGCCAACTCGGAGAGCGATTCTGCGAGCAGGTCCTTTTCCGGCAAGCTGAAATCCAACAGGATCTCGCCGGGCAGCGTGCGCGCCTGGCTGCCCTGCAGGTAAAATTGGCCGACGAAAGTCTGCACCACTTCGCTCATATCCGTACCGCCCGGCACCTTAGGGAAATAGCTGCGGCTGCCCAACACCTTGCCCTGACGGATGAACAGCACGTGCAGGCATGCCATACCGGCGTCGAACGCCACGCCGATGACATCCAGATCGTCACTGTCGCCCGACACGAACTGCCGCTCGGTAACGCGGCGCACGGCCTGAATTTGATCGCGTATGCGCGCCGCCTCTTCGAAATTGAGCAGCTTGCTGGCCTCTTCCATGCGGGCAATCAGCTGGTGCAACACCTGTTGATCTTTGCCCGAAAGAAACAGCCGTACGTAGTCCACCTGCTGCCGGTACTCTTCTTCACTCACCAGGCCGGCGACGCAAGGGCCCAGGCAGCGGCCGATCTGATACTGCAGACACGGGCGCGAGCGGTTGCGATACACGCTGTTTTCGCACTGGCGGATCGGGAACAGCTTCTGCAGCAGCGCCAGCGTTTCGCGCACGGCGTAAGAGTTGGGAAAAGGACCGAAATATTCGCCCTTGGCGTGTTTGGCGCCGCGATGCACCGCTAAACGGGGATGGGTATCGGCGCTGAGAAAAATCAGCGGATAAGATTTATCGTCTCGCAAAAGAACATTATATCGCGGTTGGTACAATTTAATGTAGTTATGTTCCAACAACAGCGCTTCTGTTTCGGTATGGGTAACCGTTACGTCTATTTGCGCGATATTTTTAACCAGCGTTTCGGTTTTACGGCTGCTAACCTGTTGCCGAAAATAGCTGGCGAGACGTTTTTTCAGGTCTTTGGCTTTACCGACGTAGATCACCGTGCCAGTGGCGTCATACATACGATAGACGCCAGGTTGGCTGGTGACGGTACTCAGGAAAGCTTTGGCATCAAAACGGTCATTCACTGCTTAACAACGTCTCCGCATTGAACAATCCATGTCGGATGGCCAGGTGGGTCAGTTCGACGTCGCCGCTGATATTCAATTTGCTGAACATACGGTAACGGTAACTGTTCACCGTTTTCGGGCTGAGACTCAGTTGCTCCGAGATCTCATTCACTTTTTTGCCTTTGGTGATCATCAACATGATCTGCAGCTCGCGCTCAGACAGGCAGCTGAACGGCGTTTCGGCCTGCGGCTCCAGCTGGCTCAGAGCCATTTGCTGGGCGATATCAGACGCGATGTAGCGCTGCCCCGCATGCACGGAACGCAAGGCGTTAATCACTTCCTGCGGCGCGGCGCCCTTGCTCAGGTAGCCGGCGGCCCCCGCCTGCATCACCTTCGCGGGCAAGGGATTTTCGGTATGGATAGTCAGCATGATGACTTTGACGTCGGGTGCATAACGCACAATCTTGCGCGTGGCTTCCAGCCCGCCAATGCCCGGCATATTCATGTCCATCAGCACGATATCGACAGCGTTGCCACGGCACCATTTTACGGCGTCTTCACCGCACTGGGCCTCACCGACAACTTTTATACCTTTGATATCTTCAAGAATGCGTCGTATCCCTGCGCGCACCAGTTCGTGGTCATCAACAAGAAGAACGCTAATCAAGGAAAATTCTCCAAAAAAAGGGAGTAACGCAATCAGCCTCTGTTTTCGCCAGAGATATTACTTGTTTTTCAGACAAGAATGAACACAGATTAATACATACTTCCGAATAACTTTGCGGAGCATAGCTGATTTTTCAATTTTAGCCGTCTATGCCGCCGATAAATCGTCACGTCGGAAAAGATCGAGCGACGAAAATAATTTCGTCGCGCTGCGTCAGACACAGGATAGCGCGACAATCATGCCGCGAGGGAGAAATCTGTGTAAGCAATCACGACATGAATAATATTAACACGGCTGTTGGCTGTTTGTAATCATTTGATATTTAAAGCCGCGGCCAACGCGAGCCTGACAGCCGGCGTACAAAACTATTATTACCGACCAACGCCGGCAAAATCAGTGCCACCCGCCCCCAATAATTATAATAACCCCGATTGTTCAACAATAACGTGCCGGGCAAATACTTGTTAACCGCCTCGAAATAACTGGCCGACAATGGATAACCCGGGCGTGCAATGAGCAAACTTCACCCACCAGCGCCGCCAGAGCAAGCCCGGTGCAGATGGCTGACGCATGCTATGCTATACTCCGCGCCCAGTTAAATTCGCCGCCGTGCGTGGGCAACTTGCCTATAGTCCGCGCGCGGTGCGCTAAAGCAGCTTGTATCAGGCTACGGCCTCAAAAATCAGGAGAGAAAATGAGCAACGTTGATTTCACTACGTCTGCAAACCCGGAGATCTTGGCGACCGAGGTTGCCTGCCTCAAAGCCACGCTGACGCTGATCCTGAAGTCGATCGGCCAGGCCGATGCCGGGAAAGTCATCATCAACATGGAACGTTTCATCGCCCAGATTGAAGATCCGACCCAGGCGGAAATCTTCAAGAACAGCATTCAGCAAATCAAGCACGCTTACCGCCAGTAAACGCTGCCGCTCAGACCCGCGGTTCATGCGGGTCTGTTTTTCTCCGCACTACGCAATACGCAATACGCCATTGATTCTGCTCAGGCTTTCGGGCAGTGTGTTGGCTTTCCCCCGACACCCGAGACCGTTATGGGCATCCTTGTCAAAGCGCTGATAGGCGCGCTGGTCGTGGTTCTGATCGGCCTGCTGGCCAAAACGCGCAACTATTATATCGCCGGTTTAGTCCCGCTCTTCCCCACTTTCGCTTTGATTGCGCATTATGTTGTCGGCAGCGAACGCTCAATAGCGGCGCTGAAAACGACGCTGATTTTCGGCATGTGGGCGGTGTTACCCTATCTGGTGTATTTGATTTCGCTGTATTTCCTGATTAACAGCCTGCGGCTGTCGTTAGCGCTGGGTGCGGCGGTACTGTGCTGGATTGCGGCGGCGTGGCTATTAATTACGCTGTGGGGATGGTGGCAAGGGCGTTAACGCCCTTGCCTGGGCGGTTACGGCCGCCCTGCCTGCAAAACGAAGCCTCGCTGCCGATCGCCGGCGATACGCAGATAGCGGCTTTCACCGGCGCGCAGCGTCATCGGCACGCTGCCGCTGGTATCACGCCAAATACACAGAGAGTTCTCTATCATATCTTGCCCGATGCTCACCGAAGTATTGCCCGGCGGCACGCGAAACTCCGCTTTTTCTTTCGCGCCCAGCGAAGCGGCGAACTCCCCATTCACATAAACGCCGGTGCGGCAGCTACCCGCCAGCATTCCACTGTCGCGCACCACCACCACCGTAGCGTATGGCGTATCCGGGATATTCTGATAAAGCATCAGACGGCTTGGGGGCGGTAATTCAGCCTGTTGCGGTGGTACGGCTTGGGTCGCACATCCCGTCAACAGTGCAGAGGCGAACAACAACGCGGCGTAATGCTTCATCCTTGGCTCCTGAAAAAAATAATGCTTATCGTAACAAGAGAATAGCTGCTGTCAGTAGCCTTCATGTCGCAGAGACGAAAAAATCGGATAACTTCCCACTCATCGCCCAGCGCGTCTTTCCGGATAAGAAGATTCTGTATTAAAGACCTTGAAATAAAGGCGATTTTTACAAATTTAAAACTTTACCATGCCACGTTGGATATCTGCCGCAAACGCGTCACTGACGTAGCTGAAGCCATCCGGCGTGACGTAAACCCGGGTATGACCGGTCTCTGACAGCACTGCCACCATATATCCCAGACTGAGCATTTCATGCGAAGGAACATTCATCGGCGTTAGAAATCCGCGTCCGCGGCACCACTGATAAAAGCGAGTTCGCCCATATCCCAACACGGTGCCAACATCGGAAAGGTGCTTAAAATTATCATAATCCCCTGATGGTGAAGGCAAACCGCCATGGCTTTCAGGCGTTTTCTTTATCCCAGACAAAATAAACTCCTTTTTTGAACCTGTCGCTAACGGTTATCCCTCATCTGAGCTGAATTTAAAAAATCCAAATTTAAAATGCAAATGAATTCCCTGTAACTAAAAAGTATTTAATGGAAGAATTCCGAAAATAAAGGCACAATAAAAAAACAGAAATAAAAAAAATAGAGCATTAATACCGTGCATTAAAACTTGGCCATGGGTAAATATCTTAATTCAAAATTCCATTTAAACAGGATAAGAAAATACTTAGCTTGCATACTGTTCTTCCCTCTCATAACGCTGAGATAATGACCAGGCCATGCAGCAAAAAGAGAAAAGATATAAAATCGCTCTGCCCACACACTCTCATCGTCAGATCAGCCCCTTGTAAGCCTCTCCCCTATCGCCGACGGCGCATTTCAGGGTGCCGTTGCCTCAACCACCCCTAAACAATAACCATTATCATTTCCAATTGTGCCGTCAGTTGATTACACTTTTTCGCATCGCTGGTTGGGAAGATTCCTAGTCAGTGATCACCAGGATAGAGGAAGAGTTAGGGACACCATGAAGAATTACCGTTGTTTGATTGTTTTACCGTTATTGATGATGACTGCCTGTACCCAATGGGAAAGACCCGGCGCAGTTGAGAGCACCCGAAATGCCGAATATGCCGAATGCCGCAGTCGGGGCTACGATCGCTTCCCGCCAGACGTCGTGCGGGACGTAGAGTTCAGCTACGAAAACAAATACATCCCTTGCGAGAAGAATAAGAAAGATTGTCCATCGGGATATCGCTATGACAAAGAGCCGTCGATCAAAACGGTACAGACCGATCGCAATCAGTCAGCCCGAAACGCCACCATCGAGGCTTGTATGTACGGCAAGGGCTGGCGAGAGAAAACCTACTATTGGCCGCAGTGGTGATGCAGCGAAATCGATTTGGACTGAAACGCCACTGCCGCGATGCCCCATCAATTATCGTCGTCGCTGCAATGCCTTCCCAGAGCAACCAGCGTTTCCGTCCGCACCGGCGTTAAAGGGACGCGTGGCGGCGGCAAAGGCCACCCCAACAGGTGCCGCGCCGCCGTCGCGCAAACCTTGCCCTGACAGGCTCCCATACCACAGCGGCTGCTCAGCTTGGCCGTGTTCCAGTCAGGTTGATGGCATACCTGTTCCAGCGTGACGTCTTCGCAGCGGCACAGCAGCGTCTGCGGTTTGGCCAGATAACTCATGCGTTCATCAAGCGCAAAAGCGGCCGCTGTCGACGTGGCGAAACGCCGCCATCGCCGCCGCTGCGCCGTCAGGGATTCGGCTTTTGCCTTTTGCCCGGTGGCGGCATAACCGGCGATAGCGCCGGTGGTGAGCGCCAGTTCACTGCCGCCGATACCGGTACACTCCCCGGCGGCATAAATTTGCGCCTGGCTGGTTTGCTGCCAATAATCCACCGCGACGGCGTCGTGTGCGATCCGGCATCCCAGCAGCATCGCCAGTTCAATATTCGCCACCAAACCGAAGCCGCAGGCCAGCCTGTCGCAGGCCACCGTACTTTCCCGCCCGCCGTTGCCGACGCGCACTGACGTCAAGCGCTCTTGCCCCAATGCCGCCAATACTCGGCTATCGGCACGGTAATGAGTCTGAATCAGAGAAAACGACTGACGCAGCTTGGACGGCCAACGCCACAGGCCGCCGGCGAATGCCGCCAATCGCCGCAGCACCGCCTGTTCCGCTACCAGCACGACCTCGCCACCGGCCTGTTTCACACTTTTCGCCACCGCCAACAGCAACGGACCGCTGCCGGCTATCACCACCCGCTCGCCGCGGATCGCCAGCCCCTGCTTGATTTGCGCCTGTAGACCACCGGCGCCGCTCACTCCCGGCAACGTCCAGCCAGGAAACGGCAGCAGCAGTTCACGGGCGCCATTGCATAGAATCAGCTTTTGATAGCGAATCACGCCGCAGCCTTCAGCGTCTTCATACGCCAATCGGTTAGCGCCACACTGCGCCACCAGCTTGCAGCCGGAGTGCAGCACAATATTTTCCCGCGCCGCCATCGCCTGCCGATATCGTCTCGCCGCTTCAGGCAAAGCCACCTGCGGCCCATCACGCCAGATTTGCCCACCGGGGTGCGGATTATTATCGATCACCCGTATCTGCCCCCCGTTTTCCGCCGCCGCCAGCGCTGCCGCCATGCCGGCCGGCCCGGCGCCGACGATCAGCACCTCGCAATCGAAGTCACTCATCATCGCTCCTCTCAATCCGCATGCCGGATTGGCACAACGTCTGGCACGCCAGGCGGCGCAGACCGTTAATGGTTACCCGGCATTCCTGACAAACGCCCATGCCGCAAAATGGTGCGCGCGGCTGGCGTGAAATCGACAACCGGCAATGATCCCCGCCGCACAAACTGAGCGCCGCGGCAACGCTGATGCCAACCGGCACCCGGTAGGGTTTGCCGTCGATGCTCAACGCGAGCGTGTTTTGCCTCTCTTTCATACGGGCAGCTCCTCGGCGGCAAACGCCCGCGCCGCCAAATACGGGGAATCATCAATCTCCGGCGCCTGCCGGCCGATCTGCGCAGCAAGCAGCGCGGCGCTGCCGAGGGCGGTCGTGACGCCCAGCCCCTCGTGCCCCAACGCCAACCACAACCAGGTATGCCGCGGATGTGCGCCCAACAGCGGCAATCCATCGGCAGAGGCGGCGCGCAGCCCGGTCCAACAGCGAATGATGTTCAGCTGCGCCAGTGCGGGCAAGAAATGCTGCGCGCGCATGAGCATCGCCGCCAGCAGCGGCATATCCAATGACGAATCGACGGAATCGAACTGGCGGGAAGAACCGATCAGCCATTGCCCGGTGGGCCGCGCCTGCACATTGAACGCCACGGAGGCGCCGTCGCTGGCATGCGCGCTGGCGCCATACCCCAGCTCCACCAACTGATGCCGCACCCGCGGCGGATAACGATCGGTGATCGCCAGGTGGCCCTTCTTGGCACGCAGCAACGGCTGCGACAACAAATCATTGGCCCGCAGGCCGCAGGCCAAGACGACCACCGGCGCCGCCAGCGCTCTGCCGTCCGCCAACCGCACCACCGCCTCGTCCAGCGCGATCGCTTCACCCTGCACCACATCGATCGCCGCGCCAGCGTCGGCCAACAGCCAACGCGCCGCGTTCGGCGCATACAAAATGCCGTCGCCCGGCACCCGCAGCCCACCGGCAAGCCCCTGCCGCAGCATCGGCTCCATGGCGGCAACCTGCTCCGCCGTCAGCAATTCCGCCGCCACGCCCTGCTCCGCCAGCCGCGCCCGCTTTTGTTCGGCGATGGCCATTTCATTCGCTTGCTCCGCCAACCACAGCGTTCCGCAGCCGCGCCAGGCGCAGGCTTGCGGCATCCGGCCCGTCACTTCACGCCATAACCGCAGCGAATAAGCGCTCAACGCCAGCTCGGCCGGGTTGTCGTCCATGCATACCAGGTGCCCCATGCCGGCGGCGGTGGCGCCGGCGCGACAGTCGTCCACTACCGAGACGCGGTACCCCTCCCTCGCCAACCGCCAGGCGCAGGCGGCGCCGATGATGCCGGCCCCCACCACGATGGCATCAACTCCCCGTCCGCCGCCCATCAGCGTATGCCCCAGACAAAAGGATCGCGTTCGTCGAGCAGCAGTTGGCTATCGGCGCATACATAAGCCTGCCCACGAATAAAGGGGGTGATGCGCTCGCCGTTCCAGCGGTAATAAGCCTGGAATTCGCTGCCGATGACGCTGGCCTGGCGCCAGTTCATATCGGGCGCCAGTTTGCCGTCCGCCGCCAGACACGCCAGCTTGGCGCTGGTGCCGGTGCCGCACGGCGATCGATCGTAGGCTTTGCCGGGGCACAGCACGAAGCTGCGGCTGTCGGCCTGCGGATCGTCACCGAACAGCTCGATATGGTCGATCGCCCCGCCGTCTTCGCCACGAATGCCCGCCTGTTCAAGCGCCTGCCGGACCGCCCAGGTGAACGCGGTCAGCGCCTCCAGATTGTGTTTATCGATGGTCAACGGCGACTCGCCGATGAGAAAAAACCAGTTTCCCCCCCAGGCAATGTCCCCCGTCACCGGGCCGTAACCGGCCACCTCAACTCGCACCTGGTGGCGATAACGATAAGCCGCCACGTTCTCTACGGTAACGCTGCCGTCATCATGCAGCGTGGCGTTCACCGGGCCGACCGGGGTCTCGAGCAGATGACGCCCGGCGCGGATGCGCCCGAGATGCGCCAACGAAGCAATCAGCCCGATAGTGCCGTGGCCGCACATGCCCAGATAGCCGGTGTTGTTGAAAAAGATCACCCCGGCGGTAGCCTGCGGCGAACAAGGCCGACACAGCAACGCCCCCACCAACACGTCACTGCCGCGGGGTTCGAGCATCACCGCGCAGCGCCAATCGTCATAATGTTGCGCGAAATGCGCCCGCCGTTCCGCCATGCTGCCTTCGCCAAGGTCGGGGAAGCCTTCGACGATCAGCCGGGTCGGCTCCCCGCCGGTATGAGAATCAATCGCCCGCAAAGCGGTGATATGCGCAGAAAGTGCCATCGGCGTCTCCAGGGTTAATGAGATGTTACCAATGACGTTAGCCTGAACGAATGCGCGCATGACGGCTTGATGCGTTTCGGCGTGGCGAATGAAGAAATCAGCACAATGACGACAGGCTAGCCTGGCCCATCACGGGCATACGTTTAACGCAACCATAACAATAACTTATTTATCATGACGTTACTTTCATGCTAAACCACCGCGTAGCGAGAAATGCCGCAGTTTTCAAGCAACCGGCGCGCGCCGTCCGGCAAAAGTATGCGGCGATCCGCATATTTGGTAGCCAGCCGGAAATAGCGCTTGATTCGTTACAAAAAAGTTAATATTGATGCGAAAGCGCCAACCTGGCCGCCTGTTTTTCCGGCTAACGACCGAAAAGGGACTGCTATGCGATCCATTTCAGACCATCAACATCAGATTTCTCTCTCGCCGCCTGCCCTGGTGAAGCTGCCGGATCAGGAGGACGTTTTCGCCGTCGAACATTTGTCGCGCCTGTGCGACGGGCTGGCGCAGCAGCGTCCGAACAACCTGCGCGATCTGCTCAATACGCTGGCGCTGATCGCGCCGTTGCTGAACGCGATTCCCAATGTGGTGTTCTTTATCAAAGACGCCCAGGCGCGCTACCTGTTGGCCAACCTGACGCTGGCCAGGCGCTGCGGCTTCAAGACCGTCGCGCCGCTGCTGGGCAAGACGTCCGCCGACGTTTTCCCCGCGCAGCTCGGATCCGGCTACACCGAGCAAGACCTGCGGGTATTGCGCCACGGCGTGCTGATCCAGGATCAGCTGGAAATGCACCTGTACAACGGCCGTGAAACCGGCTGGTGCCTGACGCAAAAGCTGGCGCTGTACGACGCGCAGGGAAAAATCATCGGAATGGCGGGCATTTCACACGATCTGCAAGAGGCCAAAGCCAATCATCCGGCTTACCAACGGCTGGCCGCGATCGACGTATACATCCGCCGCCACTACGCCCGGCCGATCGCGCTCGAGGAGCTGACGGCGTTGACCGGGTTATCGGTGGCGCAGATAGAACGCTACTGCAAACGTATCTTCCACCTCACTCCGCGCCAGATGATCCACAAAGTGCGGCTGGAAAAGGCCACGGAACTGCTGGCGGGCGAGCTGCCGATCACCGACATCGCGCTGCAGTGCGGCTATACCGATCACAGCGCCTTCAGCCGTCAGTTCAAAGCGATGACCGGTTCCACACCGCGCGATTTCCGCCTGACGCTTTCCGCTTAATTCGCTGATTTACCGCATTAAAAGCATTCTTTATGGCGCACCGGCGCCCGATTTCTGCATGCCCGTTTTCCGGCGCCATTGTGCCAATTTCGTCGCAGCAATCGGCGAAAAGCGTCAAGCCTCCCTGTGCAATACCGGTCAATCTGTCGGTGAGACTCACCAAAGATTCACCTTTTATTAACACTTTCGGACGACAGGACAAACACGATGAGCCATAAAACCCTAAGCTGGAGCGGCGTATTCCCGGCGGTGACGACCCAGTTCCGCAACGATTTTTCTCTGGACCTCGACGCCACGCATACGGTGATCAAAAACCTGGTGCGCGACGGCGTCTCCGGCCTGGTCGTCTGCGGCACCGTCGGTGAAAACACCTCGATGACGGTACAGGAAAAGCTGGCGGTGATCGAAGTGGCAAGGGACGCCGCCGACGGCCAAGTACCGGTGATCGCCGGCATCGCCGAATTCACCACCGCCTTCGCGCAAAACATGGCGCGTGAAGCGCAAAAGGCCGGCGTCGACGGCATTATGGTGATGCCGGCGCTGGTCTACTCCGCCAAGCCGCACGAAACCGCCGCGCACTTTCGCAGCGTCGCCGGCGCTACCGATCTGCCGATCATGGTCTACAACAACCCTCCCATTTACAAAAATGACGTCACGCCCGACATCCTGACCTCACTGGTCGATTGCGAGAACATCGTGTGTTTCAAAGACTCGTCGGGCGACACCCGCCGCTTTATCGATCTGCGCAACGAAGTCGGCGATCGCTTCGTACTGTTCGCCGGGTTGGATGATGTGGTGCTGGAGAGCATCGCCGTCGGCGCGCAAGGCTGGATCTCCGGCATGTCCAACGCTTTCCCGCGCGAAGGGGAAACCCTGTTCCGCCTGGCGAAGGAAAAACGCTATGAGGAAGCGCTGGCGCTGTACAGCTGGTTCATGCCGCTGCTGCATCTCGATGCCCGCCCCGATCTGGTGCAATGCATCAAGCTGTGCGAACAGCGGGTTGGCCGCGGCAGCGCCGTCACTCGCCCGCCGCGTCTGGCGCTGCAGGGTGAAACGCTCTCCGAAATCAACGCCGTGATCGATAAAGCGCTGGCCACTCGTCCCGCGCTGCCGAACGTCGGCCTGTAACGCCTTCACCGCCCGGCCACGCCGGGCGTCGCACTTTCTCTACCAGGGGGACCCATGCCCAACGCTCGCGATGCCGCCATCAGCGGCCAACAATTTATCGGCTGCCAGCGCCGTGCTACGGGAGAAGCGGCGCTGCTCAGCCTGCGCGCCGACGACGGTCAGCCGACCGGCTACCGCTTCCACCAGGCTACGGCGGCAGAAACCGCCGCCGCCGCCGAAGCCGCCGCGGCGGCCTTTGATCCCTATTCGCAATGCAGCGCCGAACAACGCGCGAGTTTTCTCGACGCCATCGCCGAGGAGCTGGACGCGTTGGATGAGACCTTCTTCGCCTTCGCCATGCAGGAAACCGCCCTGCCGCCGGCGCGGTTAAGCGGCGAACGCGCCAGAACCAGCGGCCAGATGCGGCTGTTCGCCACGCTGCTGCGACGCGGCGACGTCGAGGGCGTGCGCATCGACTGCGCGTTGCCGCAGCGTTCTCCTCTGCCGCGTCCCGATCTGCGTCAATATCGCACGGCGCTCGGTCCGGTGGCGGTGTTCGGCGCCAGCAACTTTCCGCTGGCGTTTTCCACCGCGGGCGGTGATACCGCCGCCGCGCTCGCCGCCGGCTGCCCGGTCGTGTTCAAGGCACACAGCGGCCATATGATCACCGCCGAGCTGACCGCTCAGGCGATCGAGCGCGCAAGGGAACGTATGGGCATGCCCGCCGGCGTCTTCAACATGATCTTCGGCAACCGTGTGGGAGCCGAGCTGGTGCAGCATCCGGCGATTCAGGCCGTGGGGTTTACCGGCTCACTGCAAGGCGGCCGGGCGCTGTTCGATCTGGCCGCGCAGCGTCCCCAGCCGATCCCGGTCTTCGCCGAGATGTCGAGCATTAACCCGGTCGTGATCCTGCCGCAGGCGTTGGCTCGGCGCGGGCAGCACATCGCGCAGGAACTGGTCTCCTCCTTCACGCTCGGCTGTGGCCAGTTTTGCACCAAGCCCGGCGTGATCGTCGCGCTGCGCGGCGTCGCCTTCGAACGGTTGGCCGCGACGATGAGCGCATTGGTCGACGCCGCCCCCCCACAGCCGATGCTGAATGCCGGCACGCTCGAACACTACCGGCGCGGGCTGGCCGCGCTCGATGCCCATCCGCACATACGGCATCTGGCGGGGGAGCGCGAGATTCTGCCTCACCGGGCAGCGGCGCAGCTTTATCAGGCGGAGGACACATTGCTGCTGCAGGCCGATCCGCTGCTGCAAACAGAGGTCTTCGGCCCGGCCAGCGTGCTGGTGACGGTAGATAACGAAGCGCAGCTGCATGCGGCGCTGGCGGCGTTGCAAGGCCAGCTGACCGTCACGCTGCTGGCGGAAGACGGCGATCTCGATATGGCCGCCGGGCTGACGGCATTGCTGACGCGCAAAGCCGGCCGGGTGCTGTTCAACGGGTATCCAACCGGGGTAGAGGTGTGCGACGCCATGGTGCACGGGGGCCCTTATCCGGCGACCAGCGACGCACGCGGCACCTCGGTAGGCACGCTGGCCATCGAGCGTTTCCTGCGGCCGGTCTGCCTGCAAAACACCCCAGCGGCGCTGCTGCCGCCGCCGCTGCAGGACGCCAACCCGCTCAACCTGCTGCGGCTGGTGAACGGCGTTTACACCCGAGATCCCATAGTTTCACCTGCCCAACATTAGCCCGGCCGCATCTGCCTGCCACTCAATAACAAAAGGGTAATACCATGACAACCCAAGGCAAATTCAAGAAGCAGCTTACGCTCACCGATCTGACGTTCATCGGTCTGGGCGCCATATTCGGCTCAGGCTGGCTGTTCGCCGCCAGCCATGTCTCCTCCATCGCCGGCCCCGCCGGCATCTATTCCTGGCTGATCGGCGGCCTGGCGGTGCTGCTGCTGGGCATCGTCTACTGCGAGCTGGGCGCCGCCCTGCCGCGCGCCGGCGGCATCATTCGCTATCCGGTGTTCTCGCACGGCGAATTGATGGGCTATCTGCTGGGGTTTATCACGCTGATCGCCTTCTCCAGTCTGATCGCTATCGAGGTCGTCGCCGCCCGTCAGTACGCCGCCGCCTGGTTCCCGCTCCTCAGCCAGCCGGGTTCCGGCGATCCGACAGCGCTCGGCTGGCTGGTGCAGTTGGCGCTGCTGTGCTTTTTCTTCGCGCTCAACTACTACAGCGTCAAAACCTTCGCCAAATCCAATAATCTCATCAGCGTGCTGAAGTTTCTGGTGCCGCTGTTGGTGATCGTGGTGCTGTTCAGCTTTTTCAAACCGGAAAACCTGCACAGCCAGGGCTTTGCCCCCTTCGGCTCCGCCGGGGTTGAAGCCGCCATTTCCGCCGGCGGCATCATCTTCGCCTACCTCGGCCTGACGCCGATCATTTCGGTCGCCAGCGAGGTGCAAAAACCGCAGCGCACCATTCCCATCGCGCTGATCCTGTCAGTCGTGCTGTCCACCATCATCTATGTGCTGCTGCAGATAGCGTTTCTCGGCAGTATCCCCAGCGAGATGCTGAGCGGCGGCTGGGCCGGCATCAGCCAACAGTTTTCTCTGCCGTTCCGCGATATCGCCATCACGCTCGGCATGGGATGGCTGGCGTTTCTGGTGGTCAGCGACGCGATCGTTTCGCCCAGCGGCACCGGCAACATCTACATGAACGCCACGCCTCGCGTGATCTACGGGTGGGCACGCGCCGGCACCTTCTTCAAACTGTTCACCCGGGTGGATGGTGAATCCGGTATCCCGCGCCCGGCGTTGTGGCTCACCTTCGCCCTCTCGGTCTTCTGGACGCTGCCGTTCCCATCGTGGGAAAAGCTGATCGGCGTGGTGTCCGCCGCGCTGGTGCTGAGTTACGCCATCGCCCCGGTCACCGCCGCCGGGCTGCGGCGCAATGCGCCCGATATGCCGCGTCCGTTCCGGGTGCGCGGTTTCTGCGTGCTCGGCCCGCTGTCATTTATCATTTCGGCGCTGATCGTCTTCTGGTCCGGCTGGGACACCGTCTCCTGGCTGCTCGGCTTGCAGATACTGATGTTCTTCATCTACATCCTGTTCAAGAATCAGGTGCCGACCCACGCCGTTAGCCTCAGGCAGCAAATTTGGTCCTCGCTGTGGCTAATCGTCTTCTATGCGCTGACGATCACGCTTTCCTACCTCAGCAGTTTCGGCGGCATCGGCGCTATTGCTCATCCGTGGGACACCCTCACCATGGCGGTGATTGCGCTGGCGATTTACTACTGGGGCGCCTATACCTGTTTACCCCAGGCCAATTTTATCGGCGATGAAGAAGAATGACCCAGGGAGGACATCGAAATGACAACCATGCACGTTTTGTCGCTGGAACACGCTTATCAACTGGCGCTACGCGCACTGCGCTGCAACGGCTTCAATCAGGCGCATGCCGAGACAGTGGCGCAAAATGTCATTCAGGGCGAGCGCGACGGCTGTGCTTCGCACGGGTTGTACCGGCTGTTGGGCTGCGTCCGCTCATTACGGGCGGGCAAAGTCTCTGCCGATGCGAAACCCAGGCTCTTCGACCAGGCGCCGGCCATCTTGCGCGCCGATGCCGGCGGCGCCTTTTCCCTGCTCGCCTACCGCACCGCTCTGCCGGCCTTTATCGATAAGGTGCGCGCCAACGGCATCGCCGCCCTGGCGATCAACCACTGCGTGCATTTCTCCGCGCTGTGGGCCGACATCGAACCGCTGACCGAACAGGGTTTAGTGGCCTTAGCCTGCACGCCCAGCCACGCTTGGGTGACGCCGGCCGGCGGTTCACGCCCGCTATTCGGCACCAATCCTATCGCCTTCGGCTGGCCGCGCCCGGCTCGGCCGCCGTTTTTGTTCGACATGGCCACCAGCACGGCGGCGCGCGGCGAAATCGAATTGCATCGCCGCGCTGGCACCCCGCTGCCGGAAGGCTGGGGCATTGATAAGGCAGGCAACCCCTCCACCGACGCCGCCAGCGTGTTGGAGGGCGCGATGCTGACTTTCGGCGGCCATAAAGGCTCGGCGCTGGCGGCCATGGTTGAATTGTTGGCTGGGCCGTTGATCGGCGACATGACCAGCAAAGAATCGCTGGCCTATGACGACGGCACCGGTTCATCGCCCTACGGCGGTGAACTGATCATCGCGTTGGATCCCGAGCGTTTTCTCGGCGCGGATAAGGAGCGGTATTTCGCCAGCGCGGAGGCGATGTTTGCCGACATGCAAGCGCAAGGCGCACGCATTCCCGGCGAGCGGCGCTATCGGCAACGGCGCCACAGCGAACAATACGGCGTTGAAATCCCCAGAAAGCTGTACGACGAGATAGCGGCGCTGTGCGATTAGCGCCGAATTGATGCCCCCGCGCCGCCAATCCGGCGCGGGGCGAAGTTTAGCCTGCCTGAGCCAAGTCGCTGTGCAGGCGCTTGCGCCACACGGGTTTGCTGTCCCATTGGGCGAAATGTTTCGCCTCTTTACCTGGTTGCACTTTGTGCCACATGTCCTCTTGCCACCGGATCGGTTCCTTTCCGCGCAACGTTGGGCGGGTCTGTTTAATCGTTCGTTGCAAGACGCTCGCTTCTTCCGCAGTAATGTTCGGCGCCTGTCTGGCGGCGTCCAGCGCGCGGCTTCCCAGCGGTGCCATCACCTGATACAACACTTTGACCTGCTGTAGCGTCGCTTGCTGATTCGTGCTCATGCCTTTGCCGGACCAGTCGTCGAAATTTTCACCGGGATCGTCACCCTGCGCGCGATATTCGTTACCCGGACCCTCGACGATATTCCAGCCTTGCCAGGTCACCAGGGTATGTAACCCATCGCGATCCTGCAGATTTTCATTCTTGATCTGTTTGAGCACCTCGGCGCGGTTAGGCACACCGATCAGATTCATAAACTCGTCGAGCGCGTTCCAGTGCTCGCCAGCCACCAGACCATTCCAGACATTGCGTAAACAGTTCCAGGGGATGGTGTGATGCCAGGTCAGCGTGATAAGCGGTTTGGTTGGCGTATGTTGCCAATGGCTCGGTTCACTGCCTCGATCGCCTCTGATGATCCCATCGACTTCTAATGGCATGGCTGCCCCTCTTCTGGCTGAAATAAAGAATATGCGCAAGGCCGCTGGCCCGGTCGGCATAAAAAACGTCAGCTAAAATCGTAGCAGCTCAGGCTGAGATGGCAATAAAGCAGCCTGCGTTCTGCGGCCGACCGGCGACCGCAGAACGCGCATGAAAACGGCGGGCTTAAAGGAGGATTATCGGACCACCATCACCGATATATTGGCATGGCGAACGATGGCGGCGGCGTTGGAGCCCAACAGATAAGTTTTCACGCTCGGGCGACGCGAACCGATGATGATCAGATCGGCGTCGATCTCTTCCGCCAGTTCCAGCGCCTGATCGCGCGCAGAGCCAAAGCTGACGGTGTAATTGAGGCGATCTAACGGCAGATCGATTTCCGACATGATTTTCTTCAGCTTCTCCACCGCCTTCACTTCCGCCTGATTCTCAAACTCCTTGAGACCGAACGAATAGGCAGTAACAAAAGCCGAGGCATCCGGCAGCGCATGGAAAAAATGCACTTTAGCGCCGGACATCTTCGCCAAATATTCCACATGCTTCAGCGCATGCTCGGTCAACAGATCCTCTTCAATATCTATCGGCACTAAAATAGTCTTGTACATATCACATCCTTTCTATGTAAACCGGGTGCCTACAGAGTACTGCCGTGCACGGGCTCGGTGAACCGCTTTATCACGCTTTTGTGATCGGAGGTAAATACTGATAAGGACAATGCTTAATTTAACAAAATATAAACATCGCGCCGCTAACTGATAGGCGATTAATTATTTATTTCTCGCAATTAAATCAGCTGTAAATAAACGGCTTTGGCGGTGGCTGCGGTCTTATTGGCGACCGAAAGTTTTTTAATCGAGTTACCGATATGGAAATTGATCGTACGTTCACTCACCCCCATCAGCAGCGCGATCTCTTCCGCCGTTTTGCCTTCGCTGCACCAGCGCAAGATATCTTTCTCCCGCAGCGTCAGCACATCTTTTATCGCTTCGTCGTTCACCGATATCAACGCTTCACGCAGCGTTTTGTGGGCGGTTTGCGCCAGCCAAAGGAAAAAGAGTTCATTCACCGCGCCGGCCTGCGGCGTTTGCTGCGGCAGCGTCTTGCCGGCAAAAGTCAGGATCCCCAGGCGACCATAGCAATCCTTGACCGATTGCGACCACCCGGTGTGCAGACCAAACTGCGACATGCGCTGCCAAAGCGCCGGCCGCTCGTGATAAAAACTTTCGTCCCACTGGAATTGCAGCGTGGAATGGTGGGCTCGCTCGATGACAGGATCCTGCAAATACGCCCGCTGCCGCCGATAATCCTCGAGATAGCGCTCTGGAAACGTTCCTTCAACCCGCATTTTTGGCCGGCTCGCCGGATAACAGGAAAAAACGATGTAGGAGAAATAATCAAAACCCAGCGCCTCGACGCAGCGCCCCAGTTGGGTCAGAAAACGTTCGCGATCGGTCAAACTGCCAATCACCTCCGCCATGAGCCGTTGAGTGCGGGTATCCATAACGCAGGTTCTCCAAATAGCGATGTCGATTTATCGATAGGTCAGACTCACTATAGGATATCGCCGCCCGGCGCCAATAGCCGTTTCATATAATAAAAAATACGAACGCTATAACGAAAAAAGCTATTCCCCGGTTTATTTCCCTCAGAATAAGCCTTTTTATTGGGCTGAGCCGCAAAACTACGCGAATAGCATAACCCCGTCTGCAGGTAAACCTGTCATTTCTACCGTTAGACAGCCAAGACACCGCCAATTACTTTCCTCACAGGCACCCGGTGCCGCCGTAAATCCAAAGAGATAATAAGAATTTGCGAATTTCGCATGGCATACAGTGACGGGGATTTTCTATGGCAGAAAGTAATGCGGCAATTCAATCGGCTGCGATTATCGGCGCGGGAACGATGGGCAGAGGCATCGCTTATCTTTTGGCGCAAAAAAGCATTCGTACGGTGCTTTATAATCGCAACGGCAATACCCTCAATCAAGCTCGCGACGCTATCGTGCAAGACCTGAACAAAAAGGTGGAACAGGGCAAGCTCGCGCTGCAGGACAAAGACGCGGTGCTGGCTAATCTGACGTTCTCCGCGGAATTTGGGGCCATCGCCGACAGCGATCTGGTGATCGAAACCATCGCAGAGCATGAGCAAGCCAAACTCGAGGTGCTGGCGGCCATCGCCGCGACGGTCAAGCCCGACACGCTGATCGCCACCAATACCTCCTCACTGTCGCTTAATAAGCTGGCGACGGCGGTGACGCACAGCGAACGCTTTATCGGTTTGCACTTTTTCAACCCCGCGCCGCTGATGAAGCTGATTGAAATCATTCCGGCCTATTTTACCGCACAGGTCACCACCGAACGTTGCCGTCAACTGGTGGCGGCGTTGGGGAAACGCGATGTCGTCTGTCAGGCCACGCCGGGATTTATCGTCAACCGTATGGCCCGCCCCTACTATCTGGAAGGGTTCCGCCTGTTGGAAGAACACGTGGCGCGTGCGCCGCAGATCGACCGCGCCCTCAAAGCCGGCGGACACTTTCGCATGGGGCCGCTCGAGCTGACCGATTTTATCGGTCAGGACATCAACTATCAGGTCAGCCGGCAAATTTGGCAGGACATGCAGTACGATCCGCGCTATACCCCGGGCCATCTGCAGCGCTCGCTGGTCGATGCCGGTCTGTTGGGCAAAAAGAACGGCCGCTCCTATTTTTCCGCCGAAGAATCTCCCCCGCCGCTTGCGGCCGTCGTCGATGCGGAGGTCGAGACGCTACGCATTTACGGTGAACATCCTCTCTTTACCCTGCTACAGCAGCGGGCCACCCTGCAATGGCCGCGGCTGCGCGTGGAACAACGGCCGACATTACCGGGCCTGGGCGCCGCCATTCAGGTCAATGACGCTTTCACCGTCAGCGTTACCGATGGCCGCACGGCAAACCAGCTTGCCGAACAGACCGCGGCGGACGCCTTTGTCGTCGATGTCGCCCTGAACTACGGCGATACGGCGTACCTGGTGGCGGCGCATAGCCGCCACGCCTCTGCGGCCAATAAGGCGCTGTTTTTACGCCTGCTGCACACCGCGATCCCGCAGGTGGAATTTATCAAGGATTCCCCGGCCTTGATCGTCGCCCGCGTGCTCAGCAGCCTGATCAACGAGTCGGTGATCATGGTGGAAAGCGGCGTCTGCAGCCGGGAAGACATTGATGTCGCCGCCGTCGCCGGCGTGAACTACGCCGACGGTATTTTCGGCTGGCTCACTCGCCTCGGGGAGGAAAATGTCAGGACGACGCTGAGCAACCTGGCGCAATTGCTGCACGCGGCGCGCTATGCGCCGCATTACACCCTTCTGCACGCCGCCCAACCGGCGCTGACCACCACGCCTTAAGGATCCATGATGAGCATTAAAGATGACGGTGTTTATCTGATCGACGGCACGCGCACGGCGATCGGCGCCTATGGCGGCAGCCTGGCGCATACCCGCCCCGATGATATGGCGGCGACGATTATTCGCAGCCTGCTTCAGCGCCATCCGGCGACGCAGCAGGATCTGGATGAAGTGGTGCTGGGCTGCGCCAACCAGTCCGGCGAAGACAACCGCAACGTCGCCCGCATGGCGACGCTGCTTTCCGGGTTGGATCAGTCGGTGCCGGCCATCACCCTCAACCGCCTTTGCGCCTCCGGGTTGGATGCGGTGATCTACGCCGCGGCGAAAATCCGCAGCGGCCTCAGCGAACTGATTCTGGCCGGCGGCGTGGAAAGCATGAGCCGCGCGCCCTATGTGCTGAGCAAGGGCGAAACGCCGTTCGACAAGGGGGTAAAGCTGTACGACACCACGCTGGGATGGCGCTTTGTCAACCCGCGCCTGGCGGAACGCTACGGCAGCGATCCGCTGGGCATCACGGCGGAAAACGTGGCCCAACAGCAGGGTATCTCACGCGAGGAACAGGATCTGTTCGCGTTGGGCTCGCAGCAAAAAGCCCGCCGGGCGATCGACAGTGGTCGATTGGCGCGGGAAATCACGCCCGTGGATGTGCCGGCGGATCGTAAAACCACCCGCATATTCGCACAGGACGAATTCCCCCGGCTCAGCACGTTGCAGCAGTTGCAGGCGCTGAAACCGGCCTTCGCCGCCGGTGGTTCGGTCACCGCCGGCAACGCTTCCGGCATCAATGACGGCGCCGCCGCGCTGCTGCTGGCCTCCGGACGCTACGTGAAACGCCAGGGCTGGCAACCGCTGGCGGAGATCGGCGACAGCGCGGCCGCCGGCGTCGCGCCGGCGCTGATGGGGCTGGGGCCGATCGCTTCCACCGAGCGCTTACTGCAGCGCGGCGGTTTCACGCTGAATGATTTTGACATCATCGAGATTAACGAAGCCTTCGCCGCGCAGGTTCTGGCGGCGCTGAAACACTGGCGCATCGACGCCGGCGACGCGCGCGTCAACCCAAACGGCGGCGCCATCGCGCTCGGCCATCCGCTGGGAATGTCCGGCGCGCGCCTGGTGCTGTCGGCGGCGCTGGAATTACGCGATCGGCAGGCCGGCAACGCATTGGTCACAATGTGCGTCGGCGTCGGTCAGGGCCTGTCATTAAACCTTAAAGCCGTTTAACACAAGGAACATGCTATGAGCGTACTGAACATTCTTGAAGAAAAGTTGGCGGAAACCAAAAAGCAGGGGCGTTTTCGCGAGTTCCTCAACCTTGAACGCGGCGTACAGGACAAACCCTGGGCCACCAGCCACGGGCAACAAGGCGAGCGCCGTCTCAACGTCTGGTGCTCAAACGACTATCTGGCCATGAGCCACCACCCCAAAGTGCTGCTGGCCACCACCGACGCGGTTAACCGAGTCGGGTTAGGCACCTGCGGCGCCCGCAGCATTTCCGGCACCTCGGTCTATCACACTGAACTGGAAACGCTGCTGGCCAGCGCCTACGGCAAAGAGTCGGCGCTGCTGTTCACCACCGGCTTCGGCGCCAACGACGCCACCTTGTCCACCCTGTGCGACGCCATTCCCGATCTGATCGTGTTCTCTGACGAACTGAATCACGCCTCGATGATTTACGGGATTCGCTACAGCAAGGCGGAGAAAAAAATCTTCCGCCATAACGACGTGGCGCACCTCGCCGAGCTGCTGCAGGCCGCCGATCCGGCGCGGCCAAAGCTGATCGCCTTTGAGTCGCTGTATTCCATGGACGGTGACTTTGCTCCTCTGGCGCAGATTGTGGCGCTGGCAGAACAGTATCAGGCGCTGACCTATCTCGACGAAATTCATTCGGCCGGCGTGTATGGCGAACGGGGGCTGGGCTATGCCGAACAGCTGGGCCTGTTGGATAAAATCACCATTATCCAGGGCGGGTTCGGCAAGTCTTACGGTGCGGCGGGCGGCTATATCGCCGCGCCCCGTTCGGTGGTGGAAGCCGTGCGCAGCTGGGCGCCGGCATTCGTCTTCAGCACCTCGTCGCCGGCGCCGGTGGTGGCCGCCGCGTTGGCCAGCTTTAAATACAACCTCGAGCACGACACCCAACGCAAGCACCTGCTGGCGATCGTCGATCACCTGAAGACCGGTCTGCGCGCCGCCGGCATCCCGCTGGTGTCGGCAGACAGCCATATCCTGCCGCTGCGGGTCGGCGATCCCCATCGCAACAAACACATCAGTAAAGTGCTGCTCGATGAGCACGACATTTACGTGCAACCGGTCAATGCCCCGACGGTGCCTGCGGGCAGCGAGCGGCTGCGGGTAACGCCGACCTCGGCGCATTCCCATGCCGACGTGGAGACCTTCCTGGCGGCGTTGAGCCGGGTCTGGGCGGTAAACGATCTGCGGAGGGCGGGATGAAGTTAGCGGATTATAACGGCCATCTGGTCACGCTGTGTCTGATGGCGACCGGGACCTTCGCCATCGGCACCGACGCCTTTATCGTCGCCGGCGTGCTCAGCGACATTTCCGCGACATTTGCCGTCAGCCCCGCGCAAGCGGGGCAGTTGATATCGGTATTCGCGCTGGCCTACATGCTGTTTGCGCCTCTGACCGCCTGGCTGCTGGGCAACGTCAACCGCAAGCACATCCTGCAGTTGGCGCTGGTGCTGTTCATCGCCGGCAACCTGGCCTGCGCCTGGGCCACCAGCTACCTGCAGATATCGTTCGGCCGAGTGTTGGCGGCATTGGGCGCGGCCTGTTACACCCCGCAGGCCGCCGCCGCCGCGGTGGGGCTGGTGGCGGAAAAACGCCGCGGCCTGGCTATTTCCATCGTCTATGGTGGCATGACGCTGGCCATCGCGCTCGGTATTCCGTTCGGCACCTTTCTGGCCAAACTGATCGGCTGGCGCGACATCTTTCTGTTCATCGCCCTGCTGGGGGCGGTGGCGCTGCTCGGCCTGTCGCTGGCGCTGCGCGCTATTGCGGCGCCGGGCAAACATTCGTTGAAAGAACGGCTCGCCCCGCTGCGGCAAAAGGCGGTGCTGACCACGCTGCTTATCACCTTTTTCGCCGTGTGCTCGGAGCACATTGTTTACAGCTACGTCAGCGTGCTGTTGAAAGACACCCAGTTCGGCCCGGAAGCCATTCTGCCTTTGGCGCTGCTGGTGTTCGGCATTGGCGCGGTGATCGGCAATTTTGCCTCCGGCGCGCTGACCGACGCCCTAGGCAGCAAATTCGTGCTGCTGTTTTCGGTGGCGATCCAGACGCTGTCCCTGTTCCTGCTGGCCTTTTACGTCACCTCGCCGTGGTGGGTGTTGGCCATCTTTCTTATCTGGGGCATTACCGGCTGGATGTATCTGGTGCCAATCCAACATCACCTGTTGTCGCTGTCGAAGCGTTTTGGGGCGCTGACCGTGTCGCTCAACAGCTCGGTGCTGTACGCCGGCATCGCGGCGGGCGGCATGCTGGGCGGCCTGACGCTCTACGCGTTGCCGGCCCACTATTTGCCGCTGTTCTCGCTACCGCTCGGCGCCATCGCCCTGCTGTTGACGCTGATCTTTTTCCGCGGGGAGGCCAGCGATGAGTGAATCACCGCCGGTGCTTTACGAACGTTATGGCGCGCAGGTTGCGGTCATCACCCTCAATCGGCCGGAGAAAAAGAACGCCATCAACCTGCAGATGGCCGAGTTGATCCGCAGTTACCTGCGGCAGGCGGATAATGACGATACGATACGCGCGATCGTCCTGGCCGGTCAGCCGGCGGTATTTTCCGCCGGCATGGATATTAACGCGTTCCGACAGGGCGAACTGCCCATCGTCACGCCAGAGGGATTCGGGGGACTGATCCATGCGCAGATCGCCAAGGTGATCATCGCCGCCGTTGACGGCATCGCTTACGGGGGCGGCTTTGAGCTCGCCCTGGCTTGCGATCTGATCGTCGCCGGCCAGAACGCGCGCTTCAGCTTTCCCGAAACCGGGCTCGGCTTGGTCGCCGCGCAAGGCGGATGCGCGCGCTTGCCGGCGCGAGTTTCTCCCTATGTCGCCCTCGACTGGCTGCTGACCGGCAGAACCGTCGGTGCGCGGGAGGCCCTGTCACACGGCGCCATTTCCCGCATCAGCGAGGGCTCGGCTCGGGAAGAAGCGCTGCGCATCGCCGAGCAGATCGCCGGGAAGGATCTCGCCGCCAGCCTGGCCGTGAAGGCCATCGTGCGCCAGGGGCTGACGCAGCGCGAGGCGCCATCGTTCGATTTTCAGCAGGCGCCGGTCGAACGCCTGCGTCAGGCGGCCGCTCGTCGTTAACCCCCTTATTGCTTGCCGGCTTGCCTGAGCCGGCATTTCCCGCTGCGCCTCCCCGCCACAGCTCATTTTACGCAGCCCGCCTCTCGGCGCTGGGCTACACTGCCGGTAGCCCTCATGCGCTGATAAGGAAAAATAATGCGCCACTTGCCTCTGCTGACCCCCAGACTGATCTTGCGCCCGTTCACCGCCGTCGATCTGCCCCACTTTACCGCCTACCGCAACCATCCTGACGTGGCGCGCTACCAGAGCTGGAGCGACTACAGCGCCGCACAGGCGCAGGCCTTTTTCGCACAGCAACAGCGGCTCGCGTTCAACCGTGATGACACCTGGTTTCAACTGGCGGTCGAGCGCCGCGAGGACGGCGCGTTGCTGGGCGATGTCGCGGTGCATTTTTTCGATGAAGGGCGTCAGGCTGAACTGGGCGTGACCTTCGATCCGGTTCATCAGCGGCAAGGACAGGCGCGCGAGGCGCTAAGCGCCGTCATCGCCCTGCTGTTCGGGCCGCTGGCGAAACACCGCATTACCGCCGTGGTGGACGCGCGTAATCTTCGCGCCGCCGCGTTGTTCAGTAAGCTGGGCTTTCGCCGTGAGGCCTGTTGGCGGCAAAACGTGTTTTTCAAAGGCGCATGGGGCGATGAATTCGGTTTCGCCCTGCTGCAAAGCGAATGGCGGGAGCATGAACAACATGACGCTGTTGAATAAATACCTTGGGCAATACCAGTTCTCTGAGCGGCATACGATCGTCATCACCGCGCCGCAATCGCGGGTGTTGGACGCCGTGGCCGCTTACGATCCCAAGCGCGATCGTTTTTTCCGCAGCATGATAGCGCTGCGCGAATTGCCCGCGCGGCTGATGCCACGCGATAAGCCTCGTCCTCCGCCGTTTGGCCTGCATAACTTTTGCCTGCTTGAGCAGGATGAAACCGCGTTGGTCTATGGCCTGATCGGCCGGTTTTGGCAGGCCGAATACGGTTTGGTGAAGGTCGCTGACGGGGCTGACTTTCAGGCCTTCGCTCAGCCCGGCGTCGCCAAACTGGCGCTGGGGTATGCCGCGAGCCCGCTGGAGGGTGGGCGCTGCCGTCTGGTAACGGAAACGCGCATCTTCTGCCCCGACAGCGCCAGCCGGCGGCGGTTTACCCCCTACTGGTATGCGATTCGCCTGGTGAGTGGGTTGATAAGACGCCGCATGCTGCGCGCCATTAAAACCGCCAGCGAAAAGCAGACGGCGAATCATTCACCAGATTGATTAATTTAAGAGCATTCTTAGAGAATGAAAATCATTATCAGCCTATTTTTTAATCACAACAAGATAGTGTTGAGAAGCCATTGACCCCGCCCCCTGCGGGGATTTTTTCGCCTATTTATCGCCTGTTTCAGGGAACGCCTGCATAAACAGGAAGGTGCAAGGCTTGCGCTGATACTGATTGATCTGCGGCACCAGCCGGGTGAAATGCTCGGTCTGGCAATGCACTTCGAGAGCCGCGCGATCCGGCCAGCTTTCGATAAAAATAAAGTGCCCGGGATCCTGCTGGTCGATGCACAGTTCATAACTGATGCACAGCGGCTCCTGCCGGGTTTTCTCCACCAGCTCGCGATACCACGGTATAACGGTGTCAATGTGTTCCGGGTGAATGAAATCTTCAGCAATGACCTTCAGCATGTTGCGCTCCTGCGTTCTGTTGTGCCGTGCTTCACCTTATCGCCCTCCCTCGCGAGATGAAAGCGCCACTCTCCAGTGTCGGTCCTCGGGTTCCCAATTCGGTGATAGCGCACACAGATCTCGATCAAAGCGCTTGAACGCCTCCTGGCCCTGTGTGAACTTTCAATTAACAAAAAGGCAACACACCATTCACCATGGTGATATCTGTACCGATATGCCGACGCAATACGCGGCGTTTTTTTCGCCCCTAAAGGCCTGACCATTAGTCCTTTAGACCTTTAAGGCTCACGCAGAAAAGCCATGTCATCGCCGCATGATGGGCCACGGCGCCAGGACGGTCCTTATGACCGACGCTTATCATTCTCAGAAGAGAGGTTACCGCCAGTGAATCACGCCACCTATGCCGCTCCAGCGCTCAACGCCGCCATCCGCAAAACCTGGCGCAGACTGGTGCCATTGATGTTCGCCATGTACTTCATCGCGTTTATCGACAGGGTCAACGTCGGCTTTGCCAAAGACGCGATGGCCATCGATATCGCGCTGTCGCAATCCGCCTTTGCACTGGGCGCGGGGATATTCTTTGCCGCCTATGCGCTGTTCGGCATTCCGGCCAACCTGTTGATGAATCGCTGGGGCGCCAAACGCTGGCTCAGCGCCACCACCGCGCTGTGGGGGGCATTGTCGGCCTGTACCGGGCTGGTGGCCAACGAGCAGCAATTTATTGTCCTGCGCTTTCTGCTGGGGATCGCCGAAGCCGGCTTTTACCCCGGCATCCTGCTGCTGGCGTCGATCTATTTTCCCAATAAGGTGCGCGCCTCGGTCATTGGCATTTTCGTGCTTGGCGTACCGGCGGCCCTGACGCTCGGCTCACCGCTGTCGGGGGCCTTGCTGGAGATGCACGGCGTGTTGGGCAAGCCCGGCTGGTTCTGGATGTTCGTGCTGGAAGGGTTGCCGGCCGTCGTCCTCGGCGTCTTCGCCTTTTTCTATCTCGACGATAGCCCAGGGCAGGCCCGCTTTCTCACCGAGGAAGAACGTAATGCGCTGGTCACACAGCTGGCCGCTGAACAGCAGCGCACCGAAACCAGCAGCGTTAAAGCGGCGATGAGAAGCGGCAAAGTTTGGCATCTGGCGTTGATCTACGGCACCCTGCAAATCGGCGTATACGGCCTGATGTTTTTTCTGCCGTCGCAGATCGCCTCGCTGATGGGCACCCATCTCGGCTTCAAGGCCTCGTTGGTAGCCGCCATTCCCTGGGCATGCTCCGCGCTTGGCGTCTATTTCCTGCCGCGCTATGCCGACAGAAAAACCGCCAGAAGATTGCCGATCGCCGTTGGCTGCATGGTCGCGGCAGCGCTGGGGTTGGTCGTCTCTTCCTATGCCGGCCCGTTGCTCGCTATCGTCGCCCTGAGCTGTTGCGCAGTCAGTTTTCTGGCGGTACAACCCATTTTCTGGACGTTTCCCGCTCAGCTGCTCACCGGTCCGGCGCTGGCGGCCGGCATCGGTTTTTGCACCACGCTCGGCGCCGCATTCAGCTTTTTAGCCCCGCTGATCCGCACTGAGGCGGAACAGCGTTTTCACAGCCCACATGCCGGGCCGCTGGTGCTGGCCGCCTTTTCACTGCTGTGCGCCGTGCTGTTAGGGGCGCTCAGACATCGGCATGCTGAGGCACGCAAGCAAGACGCAGAGATAACCGGATAGCGACGCGTTATTTAGCCATTATTGAACCTGCGGATGGGACACTGACAGTCAGCCCTCTCGCCCACAGGTGTTAAATGGATGAATTGACGCACATTCTCGCCAAATACAGCCCGGAACCGGAGATGTTGCTGCTGCTGATTTTCCTGTTCGCGCTGGGAAAATCCGTGATCGTGGTGTCCTCCGTCCTGCCGCCTGCCTCGGTGACGCTGCTGATGGGCATCCTTGCGGGCAAACATGCGCTGCCGATCGGCGCGGTTTGGGCGGCCATCGCCCTTGGCGCGGCGTTGGGCTCAATCCTGTCTTTCCACTGCGGCGCACTGCTCTGCCGTCGCGATCTTGGCCGCCGGCTGCCGGCACGCTTTCACGCCCCACTGCGCAAAGCGCAACGTTCCTTGCAAAAGCGCGGGCTGCCGCTGCTGTTCGCCTCGCGTTTTCTGGCGGTGATGCGTTACACCGTGCCGCTGATGGCCGGCATGCTGCAACTGCCGGCGAGGCACGTCTATGCCACCGCCGCACTCTCAGCCGCCGTTTGGGCACTGCTCTTGATGTCGGCCGCGCATGTGTTCCCCGTTTCTTGACCTGAAAGATTCTTGGGCAAATGCCCCATCCCTGCGCCGACGTTGCGCCAGCGCACAGCCTCCCTTGCCGTATAAAGTACGGTGCAACATCGCAGTTTGCGCCAGATCACCTTTCTGAACATCAGTCGAAAAATGCGAATTTTTTTGCAGAATACGCGCTTAAAACGGCGCCATGAGGGCACGATCAAAGAAATGTCTGAGCGTAACACGCTGATTTGGTTGGCGGGCCGTACAGGGGGCGAACCTCTGTCTCGTTGATTAGGCGTCAACGGCTCTACCGCCTGAGCTAACGGCCCAACGAGATAAATCGCCCTTCTTGTCACCCTCGCTGTCAAACGCTTACACCCATTACTTTTTCTCATGCGAATTTTACAACCCTTTGTTTAATCAACGAGATAAGCCGCATAAGGTCTGTTAATCCCACCGTTTGAAGAGTAATCTTCCGCTCCCTGAACGTCCGATTTGCCTCCTCTCGTGTAAAGATTGATCGACTTTTATCCCGCGTATAAATGTTGTAAACATGTTGCACAAAGGTGGCGTTATTGCACTACCTTACTAAAGCCGGACCAACCGGATAAATGTATAAAAAAGAGCCACTTCAGAGCTCACGACTTCACTAATGACAGGTAAAACAGGACATCATCAGATGGTAGATCACTCTAAAATAGCGACTGACGCGACGCCCGCTTCAGAAGATCATCTACGGCGAAACCTCACTAACCGACATATTCAACTGATCGCCATCGGCGGCGCCATCGGCACCGGTCTGTTTATGGGCTCCGGTAAAACCATCAGCCTGGCAGGCCCTTCGATCATCTTCGTGTACATGATCATCGGCTTTATGCTGTTCTTCGTGATGCGCGCCATGGGCGAGCTGCTGCTGTCCAACCTGGAATACAAATCGTTCAGCGATTTCGCCGCGGATCTGCTCGGCCCGTGGGCCGGCTTCTTCACCGGCTGGACCTACTGGTTCTGCTGGGTGGTCACCGGCATCGCCGACGTCGTGGCGATCACCGCCTATGCCCAGTTCTGGTTCCCTGAACTGTCGCAGTGGATCGCTTCGCTGCTGTGCGTGCTGTTGCTGCTCGGCCTTAATCTGGCGACGGTGAAGATGTTCGGTGAAATGGAGTTTTGGTTTGCGATGATCAAAATCGTCGCCATCGTCGGGCTGATTGTCGCCGGGTTGGTGATGATCGCCATGCAGTTCCAGTCGCCAACCGGTACCGTAGCCTCGTTCACCCATCTGTGGAATGACGGCGGCATGTTCCCGAAAGGCATCAGCGGTTTCTTCGCCGGCTTCCAGATCGCGGTATTCGCCTTCGTCGGCATTGAGCTGGTAGGCACCACCGCGGCGGAAACCAAAGATCCGGAGAAGTCACTGCCGCGCGCCATCAACTCGATTCCGATCCGCATCATCATGTTCTACGTGTTCGCCCTGATCGTCATCATGTCGGTAACGCCGTGGAGCTCCGTGGTACCGGACAAGAGCCCGTTCGTTGAATTGTTCGTGCTGATTGGCCTGCCGGCCGCGGCCAGCGTGATCAACTTCGTGGTGTTGACCTCCGCCGCCTCCTCCGCCAACAGTGGGGTATTCTCCACCAGCCGCATGCTGTTCGGGCTGGCGCAGGAAGGCGACGCGCCGAAATCGTTCGCCAACCTGTCCAAGCGCGCGGTGCCGGCCAACGGCCTCACCTTCTCCTGCATCTGCCTGCTGGGCGGCGTGGTGCTGATTTACCTGATCCCGAACGTGATGACGGTCTTCACCCTGGTGACCACCGTGTCGGCGATTCTGTTCATGTTCGTCTGGACCATCATCCTGTGTTCGTATCTGGTCTACCGCAAACGGCGCCCGGCGCTGCACCAGAAATCGATCTACAAAATGCCGGCCGGCAAACTGATGTGCTGGGTGTGCATGGCGTTCTTCGTGTTCGTGTTAGTGCTGTTGTCGCTGCGCGAAGACACCCGCCAGGCGCTGATCGTCACCCCGCTGTGGTTCATCCTGCTCGGCCTGTCTTACGTGTTCCTGCGCAAGAAGAAAACCGCGTGATGCAAAAAGGGGCGGATATCTCCGCCCCTTTGATCTTTCTTGCCTTTGCGCTAATCCGCTTCCGTCGCCACCGCCGCTTTCCCCTTGCGCCGTACGCGCAGCTCGCTGACCACCACCCCGATCACAATCAACGCGCCCCCCAACAACGCCACGCCCGGCAAACGCTCACCGGCGAGCCGCCCGACGATGCCCGCCCAGACCGGTTCGCCGGCGTAGATCACCGTAGCGCGCGTGGGTGAAACGCTGCGCTGCGCCCAGTTCATGGTCAGCTGAATCAACGCGCTGGCCAGCCCCAGCCCAATGGCGCTGTACAGCAGGTAATCCGAATACGGCGGCGGCGATTCGCCGGTCGGCGCCATCATCAAAAATGAGGCCAGCGAGGCGGTCGCCAGCTGCACAATGGTCACCCGGCGGATATTCACCTTGCCGGCAAAGGCGCCGATCAGAATGATCTCTGCCGCCATGCCCAACGTGCCGGCCAGCGTCAGAATTTCGCCGAGGCTCAGCGACATGTCCGTGCTGCTCGGCGCCGCCAGCAGCATCAGGCCGGTAAAGGCCAGTAGAATACCGATCCACGACATGATGCCGGGGAACCGCCCCAGCACCAGCCATTGCAACAGCGGCACGATCGGCACGTACATGGCGGTGATGAACGCCGATTGGCTGCTGGTAATCGTCTGCAGACCGACGGTTTGCATGCTGTAGCCGAACATGATCGCCAGCCCGATCAGTACGCCCGCCTTCAGTTCATACAAGGTCAGGCCGCGCAGCACGCGCAGCGAAAACAGCGTCAACGCCAGCGTGGCGGTGGCGAAACGCAGACCGACGAAAAAGAACGGCCCGCTGACTTGCATCGCGTGATGCACGGCCAAAAAGGTGCCGCCCCAGATCATGGTGATGAAAATCAACACCGCTTCCGGCAACCTGATTTGCGGAACCACGGCGGAAATAAAGGATTTTTTTGCTGCTGACACCGGCTTGCCCTTCCTGCTGAGTGCAATATAATGCACAGATCCTGCCAGTATGAGATAAAGTCCGGCGATGAGCAATACGGCGCATAACGCGAAAACCGATCCCCCCAAAGTGCTGCAGTACCTGAGCAGCAATCTGCGCGGCTACCGCCAACAGGCGGGCCTGAGCCAGATGGCGCTGGCCGAACTTTCCGGCGTCAGCCGCCGCATGCTGGCGGGCATCGAGGCCGGCGATCGCAACGTCAGTCTGGCGGTGCTCGACAAGCTCGCCGCCGCCCTGGCGATTTCGTTCACCGATCTGATTCAGGCGCCAGAGGCTCGCGGCAGCCATCTGGTAGGCGAGTTGGCCTGGCAAGGCGCACAGCCGGGCAGCCAGGCGCTGTTTGCCGCCAGCGTGCCGGCAAGCCAACGGGCCGAGCTGTGGGAATGGACGCTGATGCCGGGCGAGCGCTACGACTCGGCGCCGGACGCCGAAGGCTGGAGCGAAATCATCTACGTGATTGCCGGCACCCTGACGCTGGAACTGGAACAAGGCACGCTGACGCTCAGCGCCGGCGCCACGCAAACCTTCAACAGCGATCAGCGCTACGCTTACGCCAACCACGGCGATCTCCCGCTGCGCTTTATCCGCAACGTCGCCTTCTGACTGCCCGCCGGCCCGCGCCGGCGGCGGATGTCGTGTCGCTGTCGTGCCGCTGTCGTGGCGCCGCTACCCCGCGCCTCCTACACTGGATGACAGTGACAGCGAACTCGGGAGTGCACCATGCAAAAGTACCGCATCAGACCATTACGCCTGGAAAAAGGCTGGTCGCAGGAGCAGTTGGCGGCCATCGCCGGCCTCAGCACCCGCACCGTACAGCGGATTGAAAACGGCGAACAGGCCAGCCTGGAAACCTTGACCGCAATCGCCGCCGCGCTGGGCGTGCAGGTCAGCGATCTCAATGCGCAGCCGCAACAGGCAATGGAGGAGGAGACGCCTGACGAACAGCGCATTCGTCGCCAGGTCGCGGCAGAAGGCAAACTGCTGAGCATGGCGGTACGTTTCGCCGTGATTGGCGTGATGTTGTTCGCCATCAACTGGTTTACCCATCCGCAATATCTCTGGTCGCTGTGGGCGATCGGCGGCATGAGCCTCGCGCTGATCATGCGGGCGGTGCGCACCCTGCTGCTGCGCAACGTCTTCAGCCGCTGGCAGGAACAGCGGCTGGCGCAAAAACTCAGGCGCCTGCCGTGAGCGTTAGCCACTCGGCCAGCCGGGCCAACGCGCTGCCCGGCACGATAGGCTGCGGCGACAGCAGGTAATAGCCGCTGCCATCGGGCGTAAAACCGAACGGCGCGCTCAACAAGCCGGCGGCCAGATCGTCTCGCACCTGCAGCCATGGGCCGATTGCGATACCAAGGCCGGCTACCGCGGCCTGCAGGCTGAAATAGAAATGGTCAAAGCGCTGTTCCGGATGCCCCGCCAATGTCACCCCCTGCTGATGCGCCCAGTGCCGCCAGGCATCCGGCCGGGTCGCGGCATGCAGCAGTTTGGCGCCCGGCAGCAAAAGCCGCCGTCCGTCCACAGAGGCCGTCAGCCTCGTCAGCGCCTCGGGTTGGCACACCGGCCCGACCTTTTCATTGAACAGCGCCAGGCTATGCGCCTGCTTTCCCCAATCGAAGTCATTGCGCCGGATCGCCGCCGTGATGCCGTCATGGAACGAAAACGGACCGCCGCCCGCCACCAGCTGTAAGTTGATGTCCGGGTGCGCCCGCTGAAAAGCCGGCAAACGCGGGATCAGCCAACGCATCAATAAGGTCGGTTCACAGGACAAGATCAGCGGCGCATTGAGCGCCTGCTGGCGCAGCTCCAGTGCGGTATGGTCCAAAATGCCGAAGGCCTGCTGTGTCGCCTGAAACAGCTTGCGGCCCGCCGCCGTGAGCAGTACTCGCCTATGGCGGCGCTCAAACAACGCCACGCCCAATTCCTCTTCCAGCGCCCTCACCGCCCGGCTGATGGCGCCATGCGTCAAATTCAGCCCCTGCGCCGCCTGGGTGAAACTTTCCAGCCGCGCGGCGGCCTCGAAACAGCGCAGCCCGCCCAACGGCAATGGCCTGGCTCTATTGCGTGAGTTTTTCTCACCGATATCGTCACTATTCATCGTTTGTCACCGAGAAAAATTACTCTTATAAATCAGTCACTCTATTGATAAACATCGCAAGGATAACTATGACTGAACTCATCGCTGTCGTCACCATTACTTTACTCGCTGTAATCAGCCCCGGGCCGGATTTCGCCATGGTCTCGCGCAACAGCCTGCTGCTCTCCCGCCGCGCCGGCATCTTCACCGCCTGCGGCATTGGCGCCGGCGTACTGATCCATGTCAGCTATACGCTGATTGGCGTCGGCGTGTTGATCCAACAGTCGCCCTGGTTGTTTAACCTGCTCAAAGGCATCGGCGCCGCCTACCTGATCTACCTCGGCTTTACGCTGCTGCCCAACGCAACCCATCACGACGCTGCGCCCACCACGACGCCGGCCGCCATCAGCGATCTCGCCGCCCTGAAAACCGGCTTTCTCACCAACGCGTTAAATCCGAAAACCACCATCTTCATCGTCAGTTTGTTCATGCAGGTGGTCTCTCCCCACACCGCGCTCGGCGTACAGATCGGCTATGGCCTCTTTATCGCCGCCGTCCATGTATTCTGGTTCGCCGCCGTCGCGCTGCTGTTTTCCGCGCCGGGCGTCAATGCGCGCTTTTTGCGTTTGCGCCGCGGCATCGATCGCACCTTTGGCGGGCTGCTGATTGTCTTTGGCGCCCTGTTGGCGATCGCCGGCATCAGGTAACGCCGCGACGCCAAGTTCGTCATTCGCTTCTATGCTTATCAGGGGTTTTTGTTAATCATCTGAGCGGGAGTACGAAACATGACGAAACTGTTGGTGCTTTATTACTCAATGTACGGCCACATCGAACGCCTGGCGCAGGCGGTGGCCGAAGGGGCGAATCGGGTCGATAACGTGGACGTGACGGTCAAACGCGTGCCGGAAACCATGACGCCGGAAGCCTTCGCCAAGGCCGGGGGCAAGCAACACCAGCAGGCGCCGGTCGCCACCCCGCAAGAGCTGGCGGACTATGATGGCATTATCTTCGGTACGCCGACCCGCTTCGGCAACATGGCCGGACAGATGCGCACCTTCCTCGATCAGACCGGCGGCCTGTGGGCTTCCGGCGCGCTGTACGGCAAAGTGGGCAGCGTCTTCTCCTCCACCGGCACCGGCGGCGGCCAGGAGCAAACCATCAGTTCGACCTGGACCACGCTGGCGCACCACGGCTTCATCATCGTGCCGATCGGCTATGCGACGCCGGAGCTGTTTGACGTTTCGCAGGTGCGCGGGGGCACCCCCTATGGCGCGACCACCATCGCCGGCGCCGACGGTTCGCGACAGCCGAGCAACGAAGAGCTGACCATTGCCCGCTATCAGGGCGAGCACGTGGCGAAAATCACCGCCAAGCTGAAAAGTTAATCGCCCTCCTGCACCCGTGATTCAAAGGGCCGCGCATTCGCACGGCCCCATCTTGTTGCCGACCCGCCGCAAGGTTAGAATGCCCCTCCCCCGGCCATTCAGCGTCTGAAGGCCAGGCCCGAATTCGTTCTGCCCGTCGCTCATCGGCTTTCAGCCCGAGGACGGGCGTTCTGTTTTTTGCGCACAGCGAAGGGAATAAGTCAGTGTCTAAAGATTTTGATGAACTAATAAGAGACATGGATCTTATTATTGAAAATGTAGACAGCTTCAAAGCTCTGGCTCCGCGCGCGCCCGAGCCGGCTCCGGCCCCGCCGCCGCCGGTTCATCACTACGACTCGTTCTGCGAAAACATCGCGTTGAAAGTGGTATTGAAGGTGCTGCTGTCTTCGGTGGACAAGATAGTCAAAGTGCAGATCGCCAACAAGGTCGAGCAAGAGATCGCCCAAATTGAGCAGCAGGTGGTGCGCGCCGGCGGCGGGCCGGTATCACCGGACGATCTGGCGCAGATGACGCACTACGTTCGCCGCACGGTCAACGACCTGCTGGAATAACCCCCCTTTTGAAACGGCGTCTGTTGGACGCCGTTTTTATTTCTGCCGACTTTAACGTGCGGTATCGCTGTACCATGACTGACACATTCACAACATGAATGTGTTGCATTGTTGTATTCGTTTCACTGCGATAAGTTTAATTTACTGTAAATACATACAGTATTTTTTAACTTATTGAGGATATGAATATGCGCTTTAACAACAAGATGTTGGCCCTGGCCGCCCTGCTGTTCGCCGCACAGGCGTCGGCCGAGACGCTCGAATCTATCGACAACTGCGCGGTTGGCTGCCCGACCGGCGGCAGCAGCAATGTGTCGATCGTGCGTCATGCTTATACGTTGAACAATAACAGCACCACCAAATTCGCCAACTGGGTAGCCTATCACATCACCAAAGACACGCCGGCCAGCGGCAAGACGCGCAACTGGAAAACCGACCCGGCGCTCAATCCGGCAGATACCCTGGCCCCTGCCGATTACACCGGCGCCAACGCGGCGCTGAAGGTCGATCGCGGCCATCAGGCGCCGCTGGCCTCGTTGGCCGGCGTTTCCGACTGGGAATCGCTGAACTACCTGTCCAACATCACGCCGCAAAAGTCCGACCTGAACCAGGGCGCCTGGGCGCGGCTGGAAGATCAGGAGCGCAAGCTTATCGATCGCGCGGACATCTCTTCGGTCTATACCGTGACCGGGCCGCTGTATGAACGCGATATGGGCAAACTGCCGGGCACCCAGAAAGCGCACACCATCCCCAGCGCCTACTGGAAGGTGATTTTCATCAACAACAGCCCGGCGGTGAACCACTATGCCGCTTTCCTGTTCGATCAAAACACGCCGAAGGGCGCCGATTTTTGCCAATTCCGCGTGACGGTGGACGAGATCGAGAAACGCACCGGCCTGATCATCTGGGCTGGTCTGCCTGACGACGTACAGGCTTCGCTGAAGAACAAGCCCGGCGTTCTGCCGGAGTTGATGGGCTGCAAAAACTGACGGAAAAACCCGCTTCGGCGGGTTTATTTTACTCGGGCATCAGACGGCGCTCACTCCGCCAACGGCATCACGCTTACACTCGCTCATCCGCCGCAACAATAAATTGGTGAAAACGTTCGATTTCCAATTTACGCATGGCGTTCATTTTATGCTGGCTGACGGTTTTCTCGGAAATGCCCAACGCCTTAGCGACGCCGGTATTCGGTTTTCCCGCCAGCAGCATGGCCAACACCGAAAGCTCGCGCGGCGACAGGCTCTGCCCTTTGCAGCTCGCGGTGAACATTTTTATTGCCTCAACGAACGTCGTAAGACCAATGTTTTTTTTCAGACAGTTAAAATTCGCCAGTCGCGGCGTTTCCACGCCGGTTAAGACGATCGTATTGTCAGGCCTGTCGATAATATGCGATAAGAAATTCATAACCCGACAGATAGACGAGAAAGAGACGATGACCACTTCTGCATGACAATACATGGCATGTAATCCACGGCGTGCAGATGAATGCAGCCCCATAACTTCAACGCCCTCCAACGACATTAAGATCTGCGATATGCCATAGAATAAATAGTAATCATCAGAAAATATAGCCACTCGCACAGGATCACCCCATTGCTATTTGTCATGGGCGCGTTTTTAACAACGCCCCCATGGCAGTCATGTCAATTAACTTTATTGGTCCGACTTACTTAAGTGAAGAACATAATGAGATCAGCAATGCGGACAGCGATGAGAGATATTTTTCATCCAAATTCATAATGCCATCTTCACTGTATTTCACGTTATTATCTAGAATTTCATGAATACTCTCGACGGCACATACGGCATCCTTCCAAACTACGCGCCGACCGAAAGGCGAAGCGCCGAGATATTGCGCGCTTTGGCGAAAACCAACGATAAAGTCGCGCAATATATCGAGCACAATCAATACTTCCTCCCTGCTGACACACCGCTTCATTTGCACTTTATCCAGGAAAACGCTGAGCGTGCTTTGTAAGGAAAACAGGTTCTTGAACAACCCGCCGGCGATATCCTTCGGTGTTTTCACGCTGGTTGATATGACAAAAGGGAGCTCTCCATGCTGCGAGATATATTGATAAAGCCCATTTATCGCCGTCGTCGGCTTAATATCCAAACCGCGAAGAATGACGTCAACCTCATCTTTTAGCGATTTTTCCACTTTGACACCGATCTGGATTTGTTCCGTCATACAATTCATCCTCAACATAGAGATCCGGATTAAACACCAATATTATTCAAGCAAATAATATTCGCCACCAATTACCATGTTAAGATTTTTCTTATATGTGGCAACCTGTTTTTTATTATTAAAAATAACAAAAGAATTATTTATATATAATGTTAAGCGTAGCCGATGTGTTAATTCCCCCGCTGCTCATTGCGGTGGGGCTGTAAGGATAATAATAGGCCGCCATGCCGATGGAAAATTGTGCATCCAAGGCATTGCCGGTTCCCACATGAAATAATGAAGTCGCCGCGCCTGGCGTCACGCTGGAAAGCGACAGCGTGACGGGATTATTCGGCGTAGCCGTCTTGACCAGCCGGATGCCAATGCCTTTTGCCGCCTCAGCGCTTTTATCAATCAAAACCGTATTATCCGAAGACAACAGATTATTGCTGGATAAAAACATATTGATATCCCGATCGGCCGTGCCGCCACTTTGCCGATTCTGGCAGCTGAAATTCAGCGTAAAGGGCGTCAGGCCATTTTGCGCCCCCTGAGTAATCTGCGATATCCCCAGCGTCGGCAACTTCACCGCCAGGCCGGCATTGTCGAAAGTGCAGGTCGTCATCTTGGGCGCATACTTGATGGTCATCGGCTGCCCGTACATATCGCGCTGATCGTAAGGCCAATTGAAACCGTTGAGCAGCCAGGTCAAGATCTTCACCAACTGCTTGGCGGGCCACAAAATGATCTCCAGCAAGGACATCCCGCTCAGATCGGTCACGAACATCACGTCCTTAAGGCTAACCGTGTCGCCGGGTATCGATGTGCCCGTCTTGCTGACCAGACTGAAACGAATATTCATCGGCTGATTCAATTCCGAAGCGGAGTGCGATCCCCAACCGCTAAGTTTTTTGTTGGCGATGTCGTTGGTTATTTCAGCGCGTATCCAATATTTACCGTTGTTGAATCCCAGAATGGTCGCCTTTGTGCTGTCGGTTGACAGGATGCGCGTATAGCCGAATTCGCTGCTCGAGGTTGAACAACTGAATGAACCGCTGTATTGCGTATAAAAACTGCCTTCCCAGACCGGGGTTTTATCGCTGAGCTTATCCGACAAATCGACGTAGATAGGCGGCGCATATTGAATGCCGTTGCCGTAGCATGAAGCGTAACTGTAACCGCTGAACAACAGGGACAGGGTCAGTGCGAGTATCCTGAGCATGGTGTAATTATCCTTTTATCGACATGTGTTGGCTGCGCTGTCCATCGAGATTTTCGGGCGTTCAATCTTGCAGACACCGTCATTCAGCCTGACCTCCAGTGACGTTGGCTGCTGCTCCACCCGCAGATACAGGACGCTGGCCTGCCCGACGAAGCCAATGGCATGCCCGCTTTGATCCGCCACCTCCGCACCAAATGGCAGGGGCTTATTGCCGCGCTTAAAGGCGCGCAGCGTATAAGGCCGACGCCGATCGGTTTCGAATCTCAAATAGTTGACGGCGCCGGCATAGGGCACGCTGTTGGCGATATTGCCGACGATCTCGGCGCCGGAACTGTTGCCGGTATCCGACAATGTCACGGAGTTTTGCCGGTAAGGCGTGGCGTAAGGCACCAAAGCCAGCCCTTCGTCGTTAGTGACGATGCTCTCGTCGCCGTTCACCATCAGCCCTTTGGCCTTGGGCGCGTCCACCACCATCATGGTGTTGCCCATTTCGTTGGACGCCAGCAAATGCCAAGGGATCGCCACCAGGCTGCCTCGGGCGCTCATGCCCAACTGTCGATAGTCTGATGATTCACTGTAGGAGCCGCCAACGGTCGTCGCGTTGGCGCGATAGGCGGCATTCACGCTCGCCATGCTGTTGCCGCCGCTTTGATTGCTGCCGGCAAGCGCATAACTCAGACGGTTTGATTCCAGCGCATTGCCGCTCAGGCTCAGCGAGCTTTGCTGATAGTGCGAATCGGTGGCGGATAAGCTGGTGCTGAGATAGGCATTGTTGTCGAACATCGACAACGGCACGCTCAAAGAGAGATAAAACCGCATCTCTTCTTTGCGATCGGAATTTCTCACGCGACTCGCGGAAATGTTGTAACTGACGCGCGCGAAGGCATTTGAATACCCGAGCTGGTATTCCCGGCTTTTATTCGTATCCGACCAATAGTCGCGCTGGGTGCCGGAGAAATAGAGCGTGCCCCACCCGTCTGCGAGCCTCTGATTCAGGTTCAAATTGAAGGTATTGCGCGGACGAGCGGCGCGAACGGCATCCCAGGTATTCAAATCCAGCGGGGCAAGCTCATCGTCATCCCGATCGTTCCAATAATCGTGAAAGCGCTTGTCACGCTCGCGGTAGCCTTGATGGGTGTAGATGGCATCGTTGAAACTGTAATAACCTTTGGTCGAATAACGGTATGCCGCCAGCGTGAAGTTGGTTGCGGTAGCGTCCAAAAACTTGCTGTAGGCGATCCGAAAACTTTGCCCATTCTCATTGCGATCCTGCAAATGCGTCGAGGCCTGAGTCACATCGACGGATACCGCGCCGAACGGCAGATTCCAGCCACTGCCCAGCAGCCAGGCGCGATAGTCCTCGCTGAGGATCGTACCGGCGTAACCGGTGACCAGATTATTGAAGCCGTACTGCAGCGTGCCCTGCACGAAAGCGGGCGCATAGTCGGTATCCGCCTGATTGACCTTACCGGCAACCAGGCCATATTTGCTGACGCCCTGCTTCAACATGTTGGGAACGGCGGAAAACGGCACGGTAAAGGATTGTTCCCGCCCGTCGGCTTCCCTGACCACGACCAACAGATCCCCCGCAGAACCGGTCGGCAATATATTGTCCAGCGTAAAGGCGCCCGGCGGCACGTTCTCCTGATAGATGAGGTTGCCGTTTTGCAATACTTTCACCAGGGCATTGCTCTGCGCCACGCCCCGTACTATCGGCGAAAAGCCCTGCTGCGAATTGGGCCGCATGTTGATATCCGAGGCTAAAGCGCCGCCCCGCACCCGAATCGAGTCGAACAAATCACCCGGCGAATAGAAATCGCCCATCGTCAGGTTCGATTTGATGGCGGCGAAGCCACGCTGCACATAGCGAGTATTATTTTGCCAATCGCTGCCTTGCCGCGAACTGCTGCGGAAATTGCTGCTGTCTCTGAATTGCCAACCCGCCAGATTGACCCCCGATTCCAAACCGGTATAGAAATCGTCGTTTGACGCCTTGTCGCCCTGCAACGACTGCACGTGGTAATAGGTGGCGTTATAGGCCAGCAGCAACGCAGGCACGCCGCGATCCCAAAATTTGGCGTCAACATAGCCGGCCTCTGCGCGAATCACTCGCGACTGGGGCACCGTCAGCTTAAGGCTCAACGTCCCCACATCGAAGTCCGCCCTTCCTCCTTGCACCAACGTTTGGACGGGGATCGGCCCCTTGTCCATCCCGATGGACAAACGACTCATATCGATGCCCAACAGGGCGGCGTCACGATGGGCGATGCGAATATCGCCTTTATGTTCGCCGAACTGCAACGAGAACCGCCCTTTCCAACTCTGGTTGACATACACGTCGACCGTTTGCGTGCCTGCCGGCATGTCATTATTGAGGTAAAAACGCGACAGATCGGATTCGCTGGACGCGCCGGCCAATAAAGAAGTGTCGAATTTCATCGCCGATGCTTTATTTAACGGTATGAATACAGATGCGGTCAGTATCGAAAGCAATTTTAGTTTAAGCTTCATGGCCGTTCTTCACGTTAGCGGGCTGTAATGGCTTTAGATTTATAAGCCCCCAGGTCGTCGATATAGAGCAGGGTGTAGGGAATATTCCGGCTCACGCCAACTTTGGTCGGGGCAAAGAGGCTGGAATATGGCCCGACCATCACTGAATCGACCAACAGATTCTTTTTGCCTTTCTGATCAACATTAGCCAACGTAAAATAGTAAGGGCCTTTGTTGATAACCTTAAATCCCTTCCCCGCCGCCTGGAGTTCAATGAAGTCTGTGATGTTATTGACACTGCCGGTTAACCCTGTCGGGCGATAAAATAGCTTGATGCGCGATTTGATGGCTAATTGCAGCGTGTTGACGCCCTGCAAATTCTCCGGCGTAGGCGGGATATCCAGCACATTCAAATAAAATATCGACTCACGATCGCCGGGAAGCGCCGCGTTCATTTTTTGTATGCGTAATTGCTGGCCATTATTTCCGGCAACTTTCACAACCGGCGGGGATAACAAGAACGGCACGTTTGCCGTTTCAGGCGTCGAATTTATATCACCGTCATCAATCCATGCCTGCACCAGTGCCGGATCGTCACCATTGTTGACTAACTGAACGATAACATCCTTGTTTTTTTCCGGATAAATAACGCGCGTTCCATTAATTACAATATTGGCATCGGCGCAAAAGCTGCTGAGAAACAATCCAGCAAAGATTAAGCACTGTTTCATAGTCACCCCAGAAGCCAGGCCTTTGCCTTGGGCACAGGCCTGGCTTAATTGCAATTACAGGTAAGAAATGGTGTAAGTCACGTTGGAACTCAATTCCCCCACTTTTGCCGCCAACGCATTGGTCTTGTAGTAATAGGCGTCCAGCGTCAGCGTTTCGGCATCCGGCGCCGTTTTATCGCCTTTGATCTTGGTGACATAAGGCACGTTCAACGGAATCGGCGTGGATGAACCCGGCTCAGCCAGAGAAAAACCGACGTTTTTCGCTACGGCGGCGTCGCTTTCATTCACGGAGCTGTTCAGCAGATATTTCCCGTCGGTAGAGATATTATTCGCCGAAGAGAAGTAGATCTTCAGCGGCGTACCGGCCGTTCCCGCCGCCGGCGTGCAGCCGGAGAACGTCAGCGAGAAAGATTTCTTGTTTTTGGTGATGGGGCCGACCACGGTGCCCGCATCAGTCACGGAAATCGGGCTGAGCGCAACGGTAAAATCGGCGCTTTTCCCGCCATTGATGGTACAAGTGGTATCCGTAACGGCACCGCTAAACGAAATAACGCCACCGGCGGAATTATCTGCCGCCGTTGCGCCCACAGATGTTAACGCGGCAGCCAATACCGCCAAAGAGATGCCTTGCTTAATCATAATAAACCCCATTACTTTCTTCGCTGAGAGAGCATATATAAAATGACCTACACCATTAAACCGTTTAGAGGCTAACGAAGCTTAGGCAATAGCAGAGTATTGACAGCATCCTGCCATCTAAAAGTTTATATGCGACGGTATATATTTATATATATCCAAGTGTATTCTAAAAGATATCCGACAATGGGAAAAATCTCATTCACCGCCAGATGCAGGACATATTAATTCCAAAGACAAAAAAATTGCAACATCGAATCAAATAATTTTCATAACAATAAAAAAAATGAATCGAGCAATGGCCGGAAGGATGCGCGCCTTAAAAGAGTGAGTACGACAGCCTGCTTACTGCGCGGGTTCAATGAGCGCCGCCATTTCCTCATAAAAGCGCCTGTGGCATAAAAAACAAAAAAACCATTGATATAAAAAGAAAAAACACATACAAAGAAAAATCTTAGATTCCTTAACCCCCTTCATCCCCTCACGTAAGGTTTACTTTTCCCCTACCTTAAAAATTATCCGACCTACCGCTATAGGAGTAGCCCGAAAATGCGACACTCTCTGCACATGAATATTCAGACACACAAGAAACAGCGTCCGAATTTTTCTTTACCCAGTCGATAAGGATGAATTTTTCAGAGAAAAATATATCTTTCCCTATCAATATAAAACCCACCTTTAAAGTATATTAAAAAATATACTGAAAGATAATTCATTTAAATAATCGCTACAGGGGTCAAACAAGATAGGGGAAAAGGGATGCATCGCGAGTAACGGCGGGAATAAAAAACCCGAGCGCCACAGGCTCGGGTTGATAGCAACACAGACATTCGACGATCAGAGCGGCTTTTCAGTCCGTACGATGCCGTGATTCTTCATCACCTCTTCCATCGTAAGGCTATCGTCATACGGCGTCTCGTCGACCACGACGTCTTTCGGACGCTCATAGGGTTTGGTAGCACGTTTGAACATCCACCACCATACGAACACCAGGAAAGCGCCGGACTTGAGAAAAATCATGGTCCATAGGGCGACTTGATACCAGTTCATCTCTGTCTCCTAAGAGTATTAAGCAAAATCGATAAGGCGGCGTTAATTATCGTGCCGGTCACGCCTGACAGCAGCAGGCATCCGAGCAGCCTGCCTTGATGACCGCATAATCTCACCGATGCGTAGCCCTTATCAATAGCCGTTCGCGTTTCCTGCGGGCGACCGTCAAGTTCTCAGCACGCAAAAGCAAAAAACCCCGCGCTCTAAGAGCGCGGGGTCAGAATGTATGGCGGAGGAGCAGAGATTCGAACTCTGGAACGGTTTCCCGTCGACGGTTTTCAAGACCGTTGCCTTCAGCCACTCGGCCACCCCTCCGCAACGACGCGCACTATAAACAGAGCTTATTCGCTTGTAAAGCCCAGGCGCGTTCAACCGCGCGAAAAATCGACGGAATGATGCAAGCCGGCGAACAAACGCGCGGCCGCTCCCCCGCTGTTGCAACAATGATAACTAAGGGTAAAGATTGGTAAACAAACTTTAATCAAGCGCTTGCGCTGCCTATCATCGGGATTATTTTGTGATGGCCTGATAAGAGAGATCATTATGGACCGCATTGTCGTCTCGTCTTCCTCGCGCGACTCCCTGCTCAGCACGCATAAAGTCCTGCGCAACACCTATTTCCTGTTATCCCTGACGCTGGCTTTCTCGGCGCTGACCGCAACCGCCAGTACCTTGCTGGGCCTGCCTGCGCCGGGCTTGCTGCTGATGCTGGTTGGCTTCTACGGGCTGATGTTCCTGACGCATAAACTGGCCAACAGCCCGGCAGGCATTCTGGCGGCGTTCGCGTTGACCGGTTTCATGGGATACGCCCTTGGCCCGATCCTCAGCTCGTTCCTGAACGCCGGCGCGGGCGATCTGATCATGCTGGCGCTGGGCGGCACCGCCGCGGTGTTCTTCTGCTGCTCGGCGTATGTGCTGACCACCCGTAAAGACATGTCGTTCCTGTCCGGCATGATGATGGCCGGTTTTGTGGTGCTGCTGGTGGCGGTGATCGCCAACCTGTTCCTGCAGATCCCTGCTCTGCACCTGGCGATTAGCGCGCTGTTCATTCTGTTCTCCGCCGGCGCGATCCTGTGGGAAACCAGCAACATCATTCACGGCGGCGAGACCAACTACATTCGCGCCACCGTCAGCCTGTACGTGTCGCTGTACAACATGTTCATCAGCCTGTTGAGCATTCTGGGCTTCGCCCGCAGCAACTGATCGCGTGTTACCCCGCCTTCCAGGCCCCGCTCCGGCGGGGCTTTATTTTTTGCGGCTGAAAAAATTTGCTAAACTGGCGGCCGTTCCGAATTATCCGTTATCGAGGCAGTATGTTGGAGTTTGAAGGTCGGGTTATCGACACTGACGCGCAGGGCTATCTGAAAAACAGCGCCGACTGGCATGAAGGCCTGGCGCCGCTGCTGGCCGCACAGGAAGAGATCGTGCTCACCGAAGCACACTGGGAAGTGGTGCGCTTTGTGCGCGACTTCTATCAGGAATTCAATACCTCACCGGCTATTCGCATGCTGGTCAAAGCCATGGCGCAGAAATACGGCGAAGAAAAAGGCAACAGCCGCTATCTGTACCGCCTGTTCCCGAAAGGGCCGGCCAAACAGGCCACCAAGATCGCCGGGTTGCCCAAACCGGTAAAATGCATCTGACCGCTCCGCCCGCAGCGCCGCTGCAGGCGAGCGCTTAATAGCGAATGCCGAACCCGTCGTAGTCGGCTACGCCCTGCGGCTCCACCAGCACGCGTTCGACGCGCGCGCTGCGCGGGCCGCCCTGCTTCAGCCATGCGACCAGCGAGTCCACTTGCGCCTGTGTGCCGCAGGCCACCACCTGAACGCTGCCGTCATCAAGGTTGCGCGCATAGCCCGTCACCCCCAGCGCCTCGGCCTGCCGCTGAGTGGAATAGCGAAACCCTACCCCCTGCACCACGCCATACACATACGCAGCAATGCAAACTTGTGTCATAATCGCCCCCTTAATTCAGTTTTCGTTATGGCATTGCCGTGCCTTTGCACCGCCGTGTCACTCTTTCTATCCTAGCTGGCAGCATTATTAATTATGACCGTACGCCTGTTTCTCGCCAAAGGACGTGAAAAGTCCTTACTCCGTCGCCACCCTTGGGTGTTCTCCGGCGCCGTTCAACGCGTTGAGGGTAAAGCCCTCTCCGGTGAAACCATCGATATTCTCGACAGCCAGGGCAAATGGCTGGCTCGCGGCGCCTATTCGCCCGAGTCGCAGATCCGCGCACGCGTCTGGACTTTCCAGCAGGATGAAGAGATTAACATCGATTTCTTCATTCGCCGCCTGCAGCAAGCGCAAAGCTGGCGTGATTGGGTCGCGCAGCGCGACGGCCTGGACGGATACCGCCTGATCGCCGGCGAATCCGACGGCCTGCCGGGCATCACTATCGATCGCTTCCAGAATTTCCTGGTGCTGCAGCTGCTGTCCGCCGGCGCCGAATATCAGCGCCCGGCCCTGCTTTCCGCCCTGCAGCATTGTTACCCGGAATGTTCGATTTACGACCGTTCCGACGTGGCGGTGCGTAAAAAAGAAGGCCTGCCGCTGGCGCAGGGCCCGGTGCTGGGCGATCTGCCGCCGGAGCTGCTGCCGATCACCGAACACGGCATGAAACTGCTGGTGGACATTCAGCAAGGGCACAAGACCGGTTTCTATCTCGATCAACGCGACAGCCGCCTGGCGGCGCGTAACTACTCCGCCGGCCGCCGGGTGCTGAACTGCTTCTCCTACACCGGCGCCTTCGCCGTTTCCGCTCTGATGGGCGGCTGCGCGCAGGTGATCAGTGTAGATACCTCGCAGGCGGCGCTGGATATCGCCAGACAGAACGTCGAGCTCAACAAGTTGGATCTGAACAAGGCAGAGTTCGTTCGCGATGACGTGTTCCAACTGCTGCGCAACTACCGCGCCCAGGGCGAGAAATTCGATCTGATCATCATGGATCCGCCGAAGTTCGTCGAGAACAAAAACCAGCTGGCCAGCGCCTGCCGTGGCTACAAAGACATCAACATGCTGGCGCTGCAGCTGCTGAACCCGGGCGGCATTCTGCTCAGCTTCTCTTGCTCCGGGCTGATGCCGACCGATCTGTTCCAGAAAATTTTGGCCGACGCCGCTGTAGATGCCGGACGTGATGTACAATTTATAGAACAGTTCCGCCAGGCTGCCGATCACCCGGTGATCGCCACGTACCCTGAGGGGCTGTATCTGAAAGGCTTCGCTTGTCGGGTGATGTAACTTGAAATGCGCTGCCTTGCCCCCATATATGAGCAAGGCATTGTTTCTCAGGAGGTCATCATGATTGCCAGCAAATTCGGTATCGGACAACAGGTTAGGCATAAACTGCTGGGGTATTTGGGCGTCGTTATCGATATCGACCCTGAATACTCTTTGGAACAACCCAAAGCTGACGAGATAGCGGCGAACGATGAACTGCGTTCCGCTCCTTGGTACCACGTGGTGATGGAAGACGAGGAAGGCCAACCGGTGCATACCTATCTGGCGGAAGCGCAGCTGGATGGCGAGCCCCAGGAAGCGCATCCCGAGCAACCATCGCTGGATGAACTGGCGGAATCCATCCGTCACCAGTTACAGGCGCCACGCTTGCGCAATTGACCGCGCCAAGACCTGAGAAACTCTGAAAGGGCCCGGCATCGCGCCGGGCTCTTTTTATTAGCGTTCCAGCCCCAAACGCGGGATTTCGATTTTCGGGCAGCGATCCATCACCACCTGCAGCCCGGCCTGTTGCGCCAGCACTGCCGCCTGGTCATTAATCACGCCGATCTGCAACCACAGCGCCTTGGCGCCGATCGCTATCGCCTCTTGCGCCACGCCGTAGGCTGCCTCCGAATTGCGAAAAACGTCGACCATATCGACCGGCTGCGGGATGGCGGCCAGCGTGGCATAAACCGGCTGCCCCAACAGCGTCTGCCCCGCCAGTTTTGGGCTCACCGGGATCACCTGATATCCCTGCGACAACAGATAAGCCATCACCCCATAGCTGGGCCGCGACGGGTTATCACTGGCGCCCACCAGCGCGATGGTTTTCACCTGCTGCAATAACTCAATAATCTCTTGATCTTGCATCTTCAACTCCCGTTTATCACTGCGTCACTCTTCCGTTTCGAGTGTAACCGATCGGCATTCGCGCGGCTAAACGCTACGCGCAGGAAACTTCAGCGTAATCTTATGGTCTGAGGCTGTCGCGGTTCAGCCACGCACAGACGTGTCTAATTACAAATAAATATGTAAAAATGTAAATAAAATACCCAATTGAAAAATTTTGACACAACCTATGCCATGTTCAACACTTAGAGCTACGTCACTTTATAAGGAGATAATGATGAAATTTGGTCTGGTGGTTGCGGCGTTGCTCAGCATCAGCATGCCTGCCGCGGCTACGACCCTGAAACTCTCCCCGGACATCGATCTGCTGGTGGTCGACGGCAAGAAAATGACAGGTTCGTTGTTAAAAGGCGCCGACAGCCTTGAACTGGATGGCGGACAGCACCAGCTGCTGTTTAAAGTGACCAAAACCGTACGTTCCGGCCAGCATACGCAGGCCTATGCGTCCCTGCCGCTGGTTGCCACCTTCAATACGCAAAAGATCAGTCAGGTGGCGATCGAACTGCCGCGCATCGAGAACGATCGCGACGCGCAACGCTTTGATAAAACGCTGAACTATCGGGTAGTGGATAAAGAGGGTAATGCCCTGCCGTTCCAGCATGATGTGCTGCATCCCGACAGCGTCACCTTCAATGCCGATTTGGAAAAGGTGATGACGGATTACAACCGCCAAAACCGCCCGGCTTCCGTCCCGCTTTTCGTCCAGCCGAACGCAGGCAACACAACAGCCTCCCTGCCGGCCGGCGCACCAGTGAATGCCCCGACGGTGACGCTGAAAGGTGAAAACGTGTCGGAACAGATGCTGCAATACTGGTTCCAACAGGCGGACAAGGAAACCCAGAAGCGCTTCCTGCACTGGGCCAACAAACAACCGGTTCGCTGATCCCTCCCGGCGCCTTAGCCGCGAAGGCGCCTTTTCTTCGCATTTTCAGCTGCAAACGCTAGGCAGTGAAAAACAGTTTCAGTAATCTGTCGCACATCACCGATTAGCGAAGGACACTGAGATGGAATTGACCACCCGCACTATCGCCGAGCGCAAACACATTGCGCTGGTGGCGCACGATCACCGCAAACAGGCCCTGCTGGAGTGGGTTGAAAGCCACAAGACCATTCTGGCGCAGCACCAGTTGTACGCCACCGGCACCACCGGCAACCTGATCCAGCGCGCCAGCGGCATTCCCGTCACCAGCATGCTGAGCGGCCCAATGGGTGGCGATCAGCAAGTCGGCGCACTGATTGCGGAAGGCAAAATAGACATGCTGATCTTCTTCTGGGATCCGCTGAACGCGGTTCCGCACGATCCGGACGTGAAGGCGCTGCTGCGGCTGGCGACCGTCTGGAATATTCCGGTGGCGACCAACCGTTCGACCGCTGATTTTCTGATTGACTCCCCGCTGTTCAAAAGCGAGGTGGAGATCGCCATCCCCGACTATCAGCGTTACCTGCAAGACCGCCTGAAATAGTCCTTTCGGCCTGGCTACCGCCAGGCCTGCTGCTTACGGTTTTTTCTGCACCGGAACGCCAAGTTCACGCAGGTGGTCGACGAACACCGAAGGACGTTTACGATCCTGCAACAGCCATACCTGATGTTTGGCGCGAGTCAACGCGACATACAGCAGACGGCGCTCTTCGGCATCCGGAAAGTCCTCCGGCTGCGGCAGTAACACCTCTTCCAACACCGACTCGCGCGCCACGGCGGGGAAGCCGTCACGCCCCTCATGCAAACCGGCGATGATGACGTATTCCGCCTGCTGCCCCTTGCTGGCGTGGATGGTCATAAACTCCAGATCCAGCTTTGGCCAGCGGGTGGCCGCTTTCGCCAGCGCTTCCGGTTTCAGATGGTGGTAACGCGCCAGCACCAGGATGCGCTCATCCGGCTTGGCGTAGCCGCTCAGCTTGTCCAGTAGCGGCTCCAACTGCTCGTGCGGCAGGATCGTCACCGACTTTTTATTACCCTTGCTCAGGCTATTGAGCGGTTTTTTCAGCTGGTGCGGGTTCTGCTGCACGAACCGGTTGGCCACCTCGCCGATGCGTTCATTGAAACGATAGGTGGTATCCAGCGCGCACTGCGCGCCTTCGCCGAAGTTCGTGGCGAAGGCCGTGGTTAACGTCAGTTCTGCGCCGCTGAAGCGATAAATCGCCTGCCAGTCATCCCCTACAGCAAACAGGCAGGTCTGCTTGTTCTGTCGGCGCAATGCCGCCAGCAAGAGCGCACGCTGCGGTGAGATATCCTGAAACTCGTCGACCAGAATATGTTTCCACGGGCTGACGAAGCGCCCCTTGTCGAGAATGTTTACCGCCTGATGGATAAGGCCGGAGAAGTCCACCGCCCCTTCCTCTTTCAAGGCGCTTTTCCAGGCTTTCAGCAGCGGCGCCATCAGCCTGATGCGTTTTGAAAACAGATCGCGGATTTCTTCATCCGCCTGCTCAATCATTTCCGCCTGGCTGCCGCCGTGCATGCGCATCAGCCCCAACCAGCGTTCCAACCGGCTTGCCAGGCGATCCGCCAGGCGCTTATCCTGCCAGAAGTCGCCTTCCGGCACTTCCCATTCCAGCTCTTCGGTCAACCATTGACGCCACCCCTTGGCCTGCGCTTTCTTCTCCGCGCACTGTTGGCGCCAATGGGTAATCAGCAGCTCTTTGCGCACTTTGGCATCGGTTTCCAACCGGCTGATGGCCGGCGCTTTGCGGCTGCCTTGTTGAATGATTTGCAGCGCCAAGGCATGGAAGGTCTTGGCCTGAATACCGACATCACCCAAGCGTTCTTTGATGCGGTCGTTCATCTCGCCGGCGGCCTGACGGCCGAACGCCAACAGCAAGATTTGACCCGGCTCAGCCTCCTGACGACGCAGCAGCCAGCCGGCGCGCGCCACCAGCACCGACGTTTTGCCGCTGCCGGCGCCGGCCAACACCAGCACGGAATCCTCGCCATTGACCACCGCCCGGCTCTGGGCGTCGTTGAGCGGCGAACTCTCGACGGTCTGGAAGAAATCATGGTGTTGATCCAGCATGCGCTCGGTCCACTGCCGGTTGCGTTGCTCGATACTGCGCTCCCCCTGCTGCAACCATTGCAAACACAGATGGTAATCAGCCCGGCAGTTATCGAATTCCTCCAGGCGCGCCACCGGCATCGGTAGCGCGGAGAAAGCCTCGCGAATTTGCTGCTGCAGCTTGCCCAGCTCAGACTTTTTGAACCATTTATCTTGTTGTTCAATGCGCTTAATCTGCGCCACCTGCTGTTGCAACACGCCGGCGCTGACGTCGCTCATCTCGGCGCTCCACTGCTGCCACGCCTGCTGCAGAAAGTGATAAAAACGCTGCGTTTCCTGCCATTCGGTGCCGTGCAACCGCACCACTTTTTCGTCCGGTAATTCAAATTCCAGCTCGCCCCAGACGATGCCACGCTTGCACCTGACCTGAATCAGTTGATTGAAGGGGATCAGGTATTCATGTTTTTCCCCGCTCACCTCAACGCCGGCGTGCAGCAACCGCACGCGGTTATAAGGGTGCTGAGCCAGGTGTTTCCCCAGCGATGTCGCTTTAAGTTCCATATCGTCGCGCCATGACTATGTTGAGATTAAATAACGGATATCTGCCAGTTTACCTGCGATAAGCAGTGGCACTCTAGCGCTAAAAAAAGGGTAGAATAGATTTTGCGTTTTTATCGTGAATACGCCCGCATCGCGGTTTGGCTATCATTAGAGCAGAATGACGTCTATGCGTACTGTACTGAATATTCTTAATTTTGTGTTGGGCGGTTTCTTCACCACGCTAGGCTGGCTTATTGCTACAGTGTTCAGCGTGCTGCTTGTCATCACACTGCCGCTTACCCGCTCCTGTTGGGAAATCACCAAGCTGTCGCTGGTGCCGTTCGGCAACGAAGCGATACACGTCGATGAACTGTATCCGGAAAAAAGCAATGCGCTGCTCTCCGCCGGCGGCTCACTGCTCAACATTATCTGGCTGGTGCTGTTCGGCTGGTGGCTGTGTCTGTCACACATCGCCGCCGGTATCGTGCAATGCGTTTCAATCATCGGCATTCCGGTCGGCATCGCCAATTTCAAAATAGCCGCCATCGCGCTGTGGCCGGTGGGACGCCGCGTCGTCTCGGTAGAAATGGCTCAGCAAGCCCGTATTGAGAATGCTCGCCGCCACTATCAACAGCGTTAATTTTTTCTCCGTTTGAGGAGTTTTTCGTGCTCTCTTTTGCACCCGCAGTTCGTCGTTATACTTACAACAGCAACCTGCTGTATCACTTGCGCATCCTCATTGCGCTGATCGGCACCACCGCCGTTCCCTGGTGGCTCGGCATTCCCAAGCTGACTATCCCGTTAACGCTGGGCGTGGTGGCAGCCGCCCTGACTGATTTGGACGACCGCCTGGCCGGCAGATTACGCAATCTGCTGATCACGTTGGTATGCTTCTTTATTGCTTCCGCCTCGATTGAGCTGCTGTTTCCCTACCCTTGGTTGTTCGCGCTTGGCTTAACCACCTCGACCTGCGGTTTTATCCTGCTGGGCGCCTTGGGGCAACGTTACGCCACCATCGCCTTCGGTGCGCTGCTGATCGCGGTTTACACCATGCTCGGCACTTCCATGTACGATGCCTGGTATCAGCAACCGCTGCTGCTGGTGATCGGTGCATTGTGGTACAACCTGCTGACGCTGGCGGGCCACCTGCTGTTCCCGATCCGACCGCTGCAAGAAAACCTGGCGCGCTGTTACGATCAACTGGCCAATTATCTGGACGCCAAAGCCAACCTGTTCGATCCCGACGCCGAACGCGACGCCGATCTGCCATGGATGGACGTCGCAATGGCCAACAGCGCGTTGGTCGCGTTACTCAACCAGACCAAAGCCTCGTTATTGACACGCCTGAAAGGCGATCGCGGCCAGCGCGGCACCCGTCGCACCTTGCACTACTATTTTGTCGCGCAGGATATCCACGAACGCGCCAGTTCTTCTCACGTTCAATACCCTGCGCTCAGCCGGCAATTCCGTCACAGCGACATTTTGTTCCGCTTCCAGCGTTTGCTGAGTATGCAGGCGCGCGCCTGCCGCCAGCTGGCGCAATCTATCCTGCTGCGGCAAAAGTACCAGCACAATCCGCGTTTTGAGCCGGCTTTCAGCCGCATTCAGGAAGCGTTGGCGCGCATCGCCGAAACCCAGGGCAATAGCGAACAGACCAAGGCGCTGGCGCATCTGCTGAAAAACCTGCATGCGATAGATGCGCAGTTGGCCAATATCGAGTCCGAGCAAACGCTGGCGAGCGGACAAGCGGAAGAGAACAGCCTGGCCGACGATCGCTTGACCGGTTGGAGCGACATCCGGCTGCGCATCAGCCGCCATTTAACGCCGCAGTCGGCCCTGTTCCGCCATGCGATCCGCATGTCGGCGGTGCTGTGCGTCGGTTACGCCTTTATCCAGTTCACCGGTATGCAGCACGGTTACTGGATCCTGCTGACCAGCCTGTTCGTCTGCCAACCGAACTACAACGCCACCCGCCGGCGCCTGGCACTGCGCATCATCGGCACTCTGGCAGGTATCCTGATCGGCCTGCCAATCCTCTATTTCGTGCCTTCCGTAGAAGGGCAACTGGTGTTGATCGTCATCACCGGCGTCCTGTTCTTCGCTTTCCGCACCGTACAGTATGCCCACGCGACGATGTTCATCACGCTGCTTGTGTTGCTGTGCTTTAACCTGTTGGGTGAAGGATTCGAAGTGGCCGCCCCGCGCGTTTACGATACCTTGCTGGGATGCGCCATCGCCTGGGCGGCCGTCAGCTTCATCTGGCCAGACTGGAAGTTCCGCCAACTGCCGGCGGTGGTGGATAAAACGCTGAATGCCAACTGCCGCTATCTGGACGCCATTTTGGTGCAATATCATCAAGGTAAGGATAACGGCCTCGCTTACCGCATTGCACGACGAGATGCCCATAACAGCGATGCGGAACTGGCTTCGGTCATCTCCAACATGTCAGCCGATCCCAAGGCCGACAAAGCGCTGCAGGAAGCCGCCTTCCGCTTGCTCTGTCTGAACCACACGCTCCTGAGCTATATCTCCGCATTGGGGGCGCACCGCGAGCGGCTGAACACCCCAGCCACGCTCGATCTGCTCAATGACGCCGTGTGTTACGTGGACGGCGCCCTGCATCAGGAAGAACGGAACAGCCAGCGCATTGCGCAGGCGTTGGAACAGCTGGCGGAGCGCATCAGCAAAGCCGTTCCGGAACCTGAAAGCAAAGAGCAATTGGTCTTGCAGCAGGTGGGATTGGTGCTCGAACTGCTGCCGGAGCTCACCGCGCTGCATGCCCAAATCAATAAGGCAGCCTAACTATTCAGGGCCCGTTCGATGGGCCCTGAATAACCGGCTCATGCCCATGGCGGCGCATCGCCATCGTATGATCGAACCAACGCACTAACTCGCTGCGTAATTCGGCCGGCAACGCCGCCTGATGATAACCGGCTATCGCCCCGCCCAGCGACAGCAGCACTCGTAGCCCCAAATTAGTCTGCTGTTTCAATAAACGGAGATAGCTGCGTTTGGCGCCATGCAGCCGCAGATCATAAGCGTTGCGAATACCCGCTCGCCACAGCAAACGTTCCATATTGACGTCAATATTCGGCAATGCCTTCAGTCGGCCATGATCGCCAGCCTTAAGCCGCTGCTCCCGGCGCGCCTCCCTGACAGCCTGCCAGGCCAGCCCCACCAGCTCGTTGCGTTCCCGCCACAGCGACTCGTCAACCCAGTAATAGCGCAAGGTAATGGGCACACCGCGTTTGGAATAGACCATATTGACCATTCCGCGGGCGCGAAAGGCGGGTTCCATGCTTGCCGTAGCCCGCAAATACAGCTCCCCCTCCGCTATCACCGCAAACATGACGCCCTCAGCCAGCAGACCGTAACCGCCGAACTGCGACCGAGTCGTGATGGCCCCCAATGCCGCAAAGCAATTTTTAGCCTGCGCGATTCTTCTCGTCGACATCCTTTTCATAGCGTTCCTCCTTTTTAGGTTCTGGCCTTTAGGTTCTGGCCGTATTATTTCTCTCATCAATGAAAAAAGTAACGTGAACAACTAATTAGAAAAATACGCACTATCCGCCCGCCTGCCAATCACAAAAACCATCGGTACAAAAAATGATCGCAATTATGCGAGCCGCTACGAAAATTTGGGTTGATCTTATCCTAAATCAGGGATACTGTATAAACATACAGTAACACGACGGGCGGGAACTTTATGCGTACTCAATCACTCTACCAACCTCATTTCGGCCATGGCTCTTATACAACGCGCAATGTTGCGAAGAACACGGATGTCGGCAAAGAGAATGGCTTGATCAGTGAACTTGTTTACAACGAGCGCCAGCCCGCAGTGGCTCAATTGCTGTTGCCCCTGCTGCAGCAACTGGGCAAGCAGTCTCGCTGGCTTCTGTGGCTCACGCCGCAGCAAAAATTAAGCAAACAGTGGCTGCAGCAATCCGGCCTGCCGGTGGATAAAGTGGTGCAATTGAGCCAGATCAGCCCGGTGAATACGGTTGAGGCAATGGAAAAAGCGCTGCAAACGGGGAATTACAGCGTGGTTCTCGGCTGGTTGCCCGAGCTAACGGAGGAGGATCGCCTAAAATTAAGACGAGCGGCAGAATTGGGTAACGCATACGGGTTTATCATGCGTCCACAACGTGACATTAGCCCGACTCACGGACAGTGTTCTACCCTAAAAATTCACTCTTCTTTGTATCATTAAGTAAATTTAGGATTTTTCCCATCATTTTCGCACCCCGTAAAGGGAACCTTTGCGGGATAAGGCAAAAAGCTAGTCCGGCCGCGGTTCGGCAAGGAAAAACGCCCTGTTGATAGCCGCTTTTTTGAGCGGAGAATGTTAGCAAATATGTACGATTCTGCGTTTTTTTTTAGAGCCTTATCACATCACACTTGTAACTTTCGCGCCACGTTGTAGACTTTACATCGCCAAGGTTGCTCTATAACGTCAGAAAAACTGGCGAGTAACAAACGAGGGCTTAAACCTTGGCGAAGGAATTTAACCAAGGGCTTAAACAGCTTTAAAGCTCATTGCCTATTTGGATGATAACGAGGCGCAAAATGAAAAAGACAGCTATCGCATTAGCAGTGGCACTGGCAGGTTTCGCTACCGTAGCGCAAGCCGCTCCAAAAGATAACACCTGGTACACCGGTGCTAAACTGGGCTGGTCCCAGTACCACGACACTGGTTTCTACGGTAACGGTTACCAGAACGGTATCGGCAATGGCCCAACCCATAAAGATCAACTGGGTGCAGGCGCGTTCCTGGGCTACCAGGCAAACCAATACCTGGGCTTCGAACTGGGCTATGACTGGCTGGGCCGCATGCCTTACAAAGGCAGCGTGAACAACGGTGCTTTCAAAGCGCAGGGCGTTCAACTGGCCGCTAAACTGAGCTACCCAATTGCTGACGATCTGGACATCTACACTCGTCTGGGTGGTATGGTATGGCGCGCAGACTCCAAAGCGAACTACGGCCGTACTGGTCAGCGTCTGAGCGACCACGACACCGGCGTTTCTCCGCTGGCTGCTGTTGGTGTTGAATACGCACTGACCAAAAACTGGGCTACTCGCCTGGACTACCAGTTCGTAAGCAACATCGGTGACGCAGGTACCGTTGGCGCGCGTCCAGACAACACCATGCTGAGCCTGGGCGTTTCTTACCGCTTCGGTCAGGATGACGTAGTTGCTCCAGTTGCTCCAGCTCCAGCTCCGGCTCCAGTTGTTGAAACCAAGCGTTTCACTCTGAAGTCTGACGTGCTGTTCAACTTCAACAAGTCTACTCTGAAAGCAGAAGGCCAGCAGGCTCTGGATCAGCTGTACACCCAGCTGAGCTCCATGGATCCTAAAGACGGTTCCGTAGTGGTTCTGGGTTACACCGACGCCGTTGGTTCTGACCAGTACAACCAGAAACTGTCTGAAAAACGCGCACAGAGCGTTGTTGACTACCTGGTCTCCAAAGGCATCCCGTCAGACAAAATCTCTGCACGTGGTATGGGTGAAGCAGAGCCAGTTACTGGCAACACCTGTGGCTACAAATCTGGCCGCGCTACCAAAGCTCAGATCGCTTGCCTGGCACCAGATCGTCGCGTAGAGATCGAAGTTAAAGGTATCAAAGACGTTGTAACTCAGCCTCAGGGCTAAGTTTACTCGCCTAATAAAAAACCCCGCAATGCGGGGTTTTTTTTCGTCCTGTTTTTGTCAAAGCATTCAAGGCCTGGTGCAACGAAGGCGCTCTGCCCCGTTTATTTAGGTTCTTTGCCGAGAATCGCCTTCAGGTCCTCTTTCAACGACGACATCTGATTCGCATACTTCTCTTTGCGCTCAGCATCTTCGATAAGCTGCACGACGGTTTCCGACAGCGTCACGCCGCGACGACGCGCCAGGGCAGCCAAACGTTGCCAAACCAAAAACTCCAGATCGATAGATTTTTTACGCGTATGCTGGTGTTCTGCGTTAAAATGACGTTTGCGGCGGGCGCGGATCGTTTGTTTCATCCGGTTATCCAGATCCGGATTCATATGAGCGGCAATCCATGCAAGTACCTTTACCGGCTCATTTTCCAGCTTCAGCAGCTCGTTAACCGCTTCCTGAGCAGCGCTGTTTTCAATGTAGCGGGTAATGAGTTCCCCTTCCCGGTGCTTCTTCACCAGGTACTTCCATTTCCAACCGCTCTCCAGATTTTCCAGTTGCTGATATTTCATCTTGAGCTCTTCAGTGACCGCGTAACTTCAAATAAGCATAACAGCTTTACGCCGAATTTCCCCGGCAATTAAGCCGTCTTTTAGACTGTTTTTTGCACAGTCATCGCGCGATGTCAAACTCCCTGATGCCAACTGGCACTCCACATGTATCAAGCTGCCGTTATTCTTGTATAATCGCCCTTTCCCTTTTTAACGATTGCATCTAACACTTTGACCAATAACCGACTTGAATGGCAATCTTTATTGCCGGACGTAACGCCTTATCAGGCGATATTTGATACCGCCGCTCAGTTGGCACCCGTGCCCTTTTCCGCCATTCAGCCTCGGCTGGAAAATGCCCTGACGCTATTTTGTCACCCCCAATCGCCACCGCGATTCATGCTGTTGAAAGCGCAAGAAACGCGAGAATACCTGGAACTGATCGCTAACGCCGTCAAACCGCTGCTGCCGCAAAACACGGCATGCCGCGGCAGCCACTATGTCATTCAGGATGGCAAGGTCAGCGTAGAGCCTGCCAGCCATGGCGATGAACCTTTCGCTGCCGGCGGTGCTTGCGTGTTCCAGGAGTGGATTGAACCGGAGCAGCTGTTTGGTTGCGTGCGGATCCACAATGGCGACATCACTCTGCAGCCCGGCCTGGTGCACCAGGCCAACGGCGGTATTCTGATCCTGTCAGCCCGGGCTCTGCTGGCCCAGCCGTTGCTATGGCTGCGGTTGAAGCAAATGATCGGCCAGCGTCAGTTCCATTGGGTTTCGCCTGACGAAACCCGCCCGCTGCCGGTTGCTATTCCGCCGATGCCGCTGGATCTGCGGCTGATTGTAGTCGGCGACCGCCACGGCCTGGCCGATTTCCACGATATCGAGCCAGAACTGAGTGAACAAGCGGTCTATGGCGAATATGAAGACGATCTGCAACTGACTGAAGTTGATGATATGGCGCAGTGGTGCGGCTACGTCAACGGTGTGATCGCCGAGCGGCAGTTACCGATGTTGGCGGCCGATGCCTGGCTGCCGCTGATCGTTCAGGCGGTGCGTTATAGTGGCGATCAGGGCATCCTGCCACTCTCGCCGGTTTGGCTTGGGCAGCAGTTGTCCGAAGCTGCACTGTACGCCGAAGAAAACCGCATTACGGCCAAAGCGTTTGAAGCGGCATTGAATGCCCGCGAATGGCGTGAAAGCTATCTCGCCGAGCGTATGCAGGATGAGATCGAACTGGGTCAGATCCTGATCGAGACCGAGGGTGAAGTGGTTGGGCAAATCAACGGCCTGTCAGTCCTGGATTATCCCGGCCACCCACGCAGCTTCGGCGAACCGTCGCGCATCAGTTGCGTTGTGCATCTCGGCGACGGCGAATTTACCGACGTCGAACGCAAGGCCGAGCTGGGCGGCAACCTGCACGCTAAAGGCATGATGATCATGCAAGCGTTCGTGATCGCCGAACTGGACCTGGATCAGCAGCTGCCCTTCTCCGCCTCGATCGTTTTTGAACAATCTTACGGTGAAGTGGACGGCGACAGCGCCTCGCTGGCTGAACTGTGCGCCCTGATCAGCGCCCTGTCACAACAGCCGATCACACAACAGATCGCCGTCACCGGCTCCGTTGACCAATTCGGCAACGTACAGCCGATAGGGGGCGTTAACGAAAAGGTCGAAGGTTTCTTCGAGGTTTGTTTACGCCGCGGCCTGACGGGCAAACAGGGCGTCATACTGCCCGTGACCAACGTGCGCCACCTGTGCCTGCGTCAGGATGTCGTTGACGCAGTGCGCGAGGGGCAATTCCACCTGTGGGCGGTAGAGAGCGCGGCGGAAGCCTTGCCTTTGCTCACCGGTTGCCTCTACTCTGACGAACAACAGCCGAATTTGTTGGCGGCCATTCAGGAACGGATTGCGCAGGTGAGCCTGCAGGAACGCCGCCGTCCATGGCCGCTACGCTGGCTCAACTGGTTCAACCACGGCTGATCGGACTTGTTCAGCGTACACGTGTTAGCTAACCTGCGTCCTTCATTAAAATAAGGCTTACTGAGAACATGGTAGATAAACGCGATTCCTATACGAAAGAAGACCTCGAAGCATCCGGCCGCGGCGAGCTGTTCGGCGCCGGTGGCCCGCCGTTGCCGGCGGGTAACATGTTGATGATGGACCGCGTGGTCAAAATGACCGAAGACGGCGGGACTCACAACAAAGGTTATGTGGAAGCGGAGCTGGATATTAATCCGGACCTATGGTTCTTCGGTTGCCACTTTATCGGCGATCCGGTCATGCCGGGCTGCCTGGGCCTGGATGCGATGTGGCAGCTGGTCGGTTTCTACCTCGGTTGGCTCGGTGGCGAAGGCAAAGGCCGCGCGCTGGGCGTCGGTGAAGTCAAGTTCACCGGCCAGGTGCTGCCGACCGCGAAAAAGGTAACCTATCGTATTAACTTCAAACGCGTCATCACCCGCAAGTTGATCATGGGCGTCGCCGATGGCGAAGTGCTGGTTGACGGTGAAGTGATCTATACCGCCACCGATCTGAAAGTGGGCCTGTTCAAAGATACCACCGCGTTCTAATCACGCTGACGAGAAGGCGGCCACTGCCTTCTCTCTAACGTTCTTCGCATGCCATCACGTTCGACGTGATGGCATTTCTTTCTCTGATCCTTTCCCGGCCTTTCAAAGACTCCCGCCCCTCTTTTTAGCCGCCATTAGCATCATCTTATTATTCAGTTCTCATCAAAGAGGATTAAGGCCGATAGCGAAGATGCGCTGTTGGGCGATATGAAGACGCTGGGTGCTCCTTATTTCATCGCCCGACACCGAAATGTCTTCCCCCACCGCTCTCTGCCCTATGCTTACCCGAAGCGGCCAAAGCAACAGGCAGCCTGAAAGGCGGCCTCCCTCAATACCCGCATCAGTGCGATAGCGGTTTTTTTGCATCCGGTTATTCTCTTGCCCCTCAAGATCCTCTAACATGACTAGCATGGTAACTACAATTATTGTACTTAGTGAGGAAGGTATGCAAAAAACCCGCTTTAGCGACGCGCCTTGCCCCGTAGCGCGTGCATTGGATCGCGTGGGGGAATGGTGGAGCATCCTGATCCTTCGCGATGCTTTTCAGGGGCTGTCCCGGTTCGACGAATTCCAACAAAGTCTGGGGATGTCACCCACGCTACTGGCGCGTCGCCTGAAGGATTTGGTGGCCCACGGCATTCTGTATAAAGAACGTTATCAAACGCGGCCGGTGCGCTATCACTACCTGCTTACTGAGCGCGGCAACGATTTTCTCCCGGTGTTGGCGGCGCTCTCACAATGGGGCAACAATCATCTGACCGACGGGGACGTCAGCGCCCTGTTGGTCGACGGACGCAACGATCGGCCGATCCAAGTCCAGTTGGTCAATCGTGATACCCAACAGCCGGTGCCGCCGCAGTTCATTACGCTGGCGCCAGGCCCGGCGGCAAGCGACGGCATACATCAACGCGCCGAACTGATGCGGCAGCGGCGCCTCGCCGACTTACCCGAATTTACCAAGGAGCCATCATGAGCAATCGTCGTATCGTCATTACCGGCATGGGCGCCGTTTCACCGCTAGGGTGCGGTGTTGAAGCCATCTGGCAACGTTTGTTAAGAGGAGAATCCGGCATTCGAGCGTTGCCTGACGAGATCGTTGCAGATTTACCGGTCAAGGTCGGAGGGCAGGTCCCGGCGCTGGCGCAAGATGCTGAAGCGGGCTTTAACCCCGACGCCTCCGTCGCCCCCAAGGACCAAAAGAAAATGGACCGCTTTATCCTGTTTGCTATGGCGGCGGCGGACGAAGCCATTCGTCAGGCCGGCTGGATAGCCGATACGGACGAAAAACAAGAGCGCACAGCCACCGTCATTGCCTCGGGTATTGGCGGTTTCCCGGCGATTGCCCAGGCGGTGCGCACAACCGACAGCCGCGGCGCCAAGCGGCTGTCGCCGTTCACCATCCCCTCATTCCTGGTCAATCTGGCGGCCGGCCACGTTTCAATCAAACACCACTTCAAAGGGCCGATTGGCGCGCCGGTCACCGCCTGTGCCGCCGGCGTGCAAGCCATTGGCGACGCAGTGCGTATGATCCGCAATGATGAAGCCGATATCGCCGTGTGCGGCGGTACCGAAGCCGCGATAGATACCGTCAGCCTGGGCGGGTTCGCCGCCGCGCGCGCCATGTCCACCGCTCCGGCCGAATTGGCGCAACAGGCCTCTCGGCCCTTCGACAGCGCCCGGGACGGATTTGTCATGGGGGAAGGCGCCGGCATGCTGGTCATTGAAACGCTGGAACACGCGCTGGCGCGCGGCGCCACCCCGCTCGCGGAAATCGTCGGCTATGGCACCAGCGCCGACGCCTACCATATGACATCCGGCGCTGAAGACGGTAACGGCGCCTATCGGGCGATGAAAATCGCGTTGAAGCAGGCGAACGTCGTTCCCGAGGAGGTACAGCATTTAAATGCGCACGCGACGTCAACACCCGTAGGGGATTTGGGCGAAATCAACGCCATCAAGCACCTGTTTGGCACGGCCGGGACTGTCGCCGTGACCTCAACAAAATCAGCGACGGGGCACCTGCTGGGCGCCGCCGGCGGGCTGGAAACCATCTTTACCGCCTTGGCTCTGCGCGATCAGATAGCCCCTGCCACGCTAAATCTGGATAACCCCGACCCGGCGGCGGCAGGTTTGCATCTGGTCGCGAGACAGGCGGAATCGATGAACATGACCTACGCCTTATCAAACGGCTTCGGCTTTGGCGGCGTGAATGCGAGTATTTTGTTGAAACGCTGGCGGGATGAATAAGCGCCTGAAACAAAAACCTCCGCCAGGGGGCGGAGGTTATTCCTTTTATTTGACAGGGAGCCGCTTAAGCGGTCACAGCCCTGTCTTCCATGGCTTCTCGCCAACCTCCCAGCCATTGAGACCGGGCGTCCACTGATGATTGGTAGGGACAATGTTCCCTGGAACGCCCTAAAATACCTGCCTGATACCCTCTCGAATGCGCCCTTTCCAGACGATCGCGTTTCTGTCTCTTCATGCCTCGTTTCCCTCATTTTGGTCTGGTGGAAAGAAAACAATGGCTGCTTTTTGCGCAGCCACGAGTAATCAATAGCGCTAAAAGAAGAGAAGATCAATGCGCAAAATTCACGCCAATGTCATATTTGTGAGCTACGCCCGAGGAAAATGCTAAGTGGCTGATCTGCAGAGGAAGGAGTTAACCAATTGAAATGAAATAGAAATCCCTGCCAGCGAGAAAAAACGACTTTTCACGCCGACAGGGATTAGACGATTTTAGACCAAATTATGACTAAATGCCGCCCATCTGTGCTGCGATAGCCTGGGCTTCCTGCTGCCACCCCTGCGCCAGCGTGCGCACCAGGGCATCATAGCCGTCTTCACCCTGTTTCAGCTCCAGGCTGAAAGGCCGTTTGATCAAACGCCCCTGGCGGTTCAGCACCCACTCGCCGCGAATGATCGCTTTCCCGTCAAAGCGGCCGTGGAAGCCGCTGATGGTCACGTTCAGCACATCCTGATCGCTGCTCATCGGCTGCGAAGAGACCACCCACCCCGGCAGCGCGCTGCTGAGGTTGGTGACCAGCGTTTGCTGCAGCTGCTGATCGAGCGGGCTGGCCCACAGGTTGTTCTGGGCTATCACATACTGCACGTCGTTGGTCTGATACACCACGCCGCTCTGCGCCAGATAATCCGCCACGCTCACGTGCTCCAGCCACAGCTGGCGCGTGGAGGCGCCGCTGCTGCCGGCCGCGG
>NZ_JBJNOF010000013.1:0-219758 GCF_052166775.1 Serratia sp. CY74737 | reverse complement strand
CGGTAATGATCTGGTGCTCGGTGAATCGGGCTTTACGCATGACGATCTCCTCAGGGGACATAATCAGTATGTCGGAAGATCTCTAAAAGTGAATGGTCCGTTTTACCGGGATGCTTACATCGCCTCTTTACTTTTGAGCTATTACATTACTTATATAAAAATCATAAAGCCAATTAAAATAACTCATCAAAGCAACAACGAAATAAAAGTCAGAATAGGTAAAAGGTCGATGATATTTTTATTACCTTTGTTGCTACTTGCCCCTGCCATTGTACAAATACTTCCTCTTTTGTTCTTACTAAGCCAGCTAGAGTTTACAGACGGCAGTAGCGATTTTGCTCAACTGGCTTTACTTGCTGCCGTAGCTCTAACATTTTCCACCTTAAGTATTCTACCTGGCACTATTTATATAAATGAAAAGAGGAATGGTGGTATGCTTCACTCCATTATTATTATATTAGTATCAATCCCAACAGCCTTAGTTGTTTTATCCATGATATTCAGACCAATACCAAATATGATTATAAATCTAACAATGAATCTATCTGGTATTAGTGACTGGCGCATCCATCAGTTTTACATCAAAGAAGAAACTCACCCTCATACCATGTTTAATGATCTATTATGGAATACGAGATATTTTCAAAACATACCTAGTAGATTCTTTATCACTGGCGTTAGTGTATTCACTTTAGGTAATAAACAACTAATTTGCCCAACAACAATCATACAAGCTAGAGCAGAAAGTTTAAAACTAACGGTTGATGACATCAATAAATATGATGAGAAATTAGTCAAGTTAAAAGCATCCGCGATGAATTGCATTCCATTTAACAAAGGTGAGATCCATGTTTGGGACTCACCCATTCTAGAGCCAGTTTATTATGAAAAGATAAAAATAAAAAATGAAAACAGCATGATAAAACTGATGCAATCATTGAAATGACAACATCATAATTACAGCTCTCTAAACAAACCTTATGAGGGCTGTTACTACCACTCGAAAAATCAATCAATTAACTAGTAAAGTAAAATTAAAGATATTAATATGGAAATAACCAATAAATATTTTCATCTATAACGAGTCAACCAGAAATCATATAATTAAAACCTAATTCGATTTCAACATAACCTCCTCACCCCGTTTCCACACGATAAACCCGGCCTCATAAGGATGCAGAGGCGTACTGACAATAACACTGTATCCTTCACCGGGGATAAAATCATACTCATCGACTCCAGAAACACACTTCCCCGGTTCCAACGCTACAGGTGTGTTTGCATATGACTTTTCATAGACATAATTATCATTCCCATACTTCCATATGGCTACCTTGAGAATGGTCTCCTCTCTTTCCATGTCATTCTTATCGACAAAAACGCAGATCTTGCTGCCGACAGCAGCTGCTTTTGCCGGGCGTAAATTGACTTTATCCCCCATAGGGCAACCAGAGATAAAAAGAGGAATAAAGAGTAAGAGGAGTTTTTTCATAATGGCTGCCGGCACTTCCAGTTACAGGTTGTAATGCCTATAGAATTAATAAATCATTCTCATGACAATAATTAGCCAAAACATATCGTTAAACTCTAATCGGGCTTCAGCATCATGTTCTTACCTTTATTCCACACAACAAAACTGGTCCGATACGAATTCAGCGGTGTTCTGACCAACACAGTGTATCCTTCACCAGCGATAAAACTAAACTCACCGATACCTGGAACACACTTGTTAGCCTCTAACGTTACCGGATTATAAGCATATGACTTTTCATAAACGTAGTCATCCCCTCCCTGTCTCCAGATGGCGATATCCAGTATGGATTCGTTTTTTACGATATCGTTCTCATTAAAAAAGACGCAGACTTTACCGTCTACGATCTTACTTTGTACTTGATAGAGATTAAACCTGTCACCCGTTGGGCAACCCGAGATAAAAAGAGGAAGAAGAAGGAATAAATATTTTCTCATAGCGGCAGCCCTGCGCTTCTGATTATGGGTTGAAATTGTGACAATGTCCGTCTGTCCACTATCCCGATGAGTTTCCTGTTTGGCAAGCGGAAGAAGGTATTCGCCCCATATCTCTTGAGAATGAAATAGTCCGCAATTATCGATGCCTGCTGTTCCATGCTGTAGTGGCGCAGCAAAGGTTGATCAAGCCGATATTGATAACTTACCGCCCAACTGAGAAGCCCACGGGTGCGTACCCACATGCCCTTCTGGTGCTGCCAAACGTGTGCCATTTCATGAATAAAAAGGTGCTGTGCTTCAGGATCCTGGCTCGCATAATTTCTTTCATAGAGTGATCTGCGAAAGTACAACTCCCCATTCGGGCTCATCGCCGTGTACTGATTCTGCAACCCAAATGGCAGGTAGCTGTCGCAATGGACCAACACACTCTGATAGAAAATGGTGCTGCCAAACACCGAGCGTGCCAGATTGACTTCGCCCGGTGTTAACGCCCGCGTGATCCCTTCCTGTTGTGGCTCCATCCTGGAACTCCTTGATCCGAAAGAGTTCAATGAAACGTCATTTTAACCTTTAAGGTCAATCAGATAGGCCTTAGGAAAGCATCAGGAAGATCCGGTTTTTACTGAAATGAGAAATACGTCAATACAGAGTAAAGTAGGCAAATAGTTGAGGCGGGCAAATTACAGGCACAAAAAAACCACCTTTCGGTGGCTTCTTGTTCGCGCGGTACTTAATGGTGCCGAAGGCCGGACTCGAACCGGCACGTATCTCTACGGTTGATTTTGAATCAACTGCGTCTACCGATTTCGCCACTTCGGCCCTGAAGTAGTATGCGGAAAACGGGTGAATTATACCTTCCCGCGACCAGCACGCAACACTTATCCGTTGTTCAATGAGTTAAGTGTCGAAAAAACCGCCGCCACGCGCGTTTGTCCGCCCCGTCTTCTCGCTCCACGCCCTTCACAACCCTGTTAATGGTGAGCAGGCTGTTGCAACGAGCACCCAAGATAAAGCGCCACACTCACGTAATACCGTCCGATCCCAGGTTCCAGCATCGTTTCACAGAGCAATGATGGCTCCTGTGCCGTACGTCATTCACTCCCACGAGCCAGAGCCGCTCGCCCAACTAGCGAAACAGGTTCAGGAACCCGCCACGCGGAAGGTAGCACCTGCCCCCATCGCCACTGTCTCACCCTGCGCCTGGCAAAAACAAAATAATCCCCAGCCGTAATGGCAATGCTGCAAATAATTGCACGTCAATGTGTCAGCGAATAAAGAATGAGGTTGCGCAACATTCCGAGAACAGTATTTTTTCATTAATGAATGTCAGATGGGGAAATAAAGAAGCGGAATGCTGCTTTCAGGGGAGAGACGCTATTTCGGTTAGATGGGGGGTTATCTAAAATCACCAGAAAATAGCGTACATACGTAACAAAATAGCAACTCAAGGCGTAAAAACCAGCAGAGAACACTTGCCTCTGCAGAGTTAATAGCTTTAAGATGATGTAAGAAAATTTTCCCTGGTGTTGGCCAATATTGGCAGCCTGACCTACGCGGTCAGGTTTTTTTTTATATTTTTTATCAAAACATTACCGGGAAAGTGTATCGCCTTAAGGGGTGAGAAACTAGTTAGACTAAAGTACAGTCCCTTACTAGACCTTTATCAGTTCATGCAGGTTATTATTTTAAAGCGCAGAGATCGGGGCCGGTGCTGTATTGCTTCCCTCTCGTGAGCCGCCACGCTGCCCACTCAATACCGATTAACGCCCATCATTTCCGGTTCGAAAGCTACCGTGAGCGAGCAGCCTATCCATCCACCGGTTTAATCAGCCGCAGCTCCATCCCCAGGCGCACGGCATGTCGGGCATTCGTTACCCCCAACTTTTTGACGACGTTGGACATATGGTACTTGATGGTGCCGGTCTTTATGCCCAGGATCATCGCCGTTTCCTGGTAGGTTTTACCCACGCTGGCCCAATAGAGGATTTCGTTTTCCCTGTCGGTAAAGCGGGCGTTGCCCTCCAGCGCTGCGGCGTTTTTATCTGACGGTGGGGCCAGCGCCAGATACGACTCATGAATTGAGGCCAGCAATACCGAGATTTCACCTTTACGTTCGATGAGCGCCGGGACGATTTCCGCTTTCTGTTCTGCGCTGAAGGCAAAGGAAAGCGTGACGAGATTATTGTTGTAATCGTGCAATACGAAGGTATAGCCGTGCGTCACGCCAAACTCGCGGGCCTGCTCGAACAGTTCGGGAAAATGCAGCCCTGAGTCGGCCATGATTTGCTCGTCCCAGGCGAAGGGGGTCAGGCGGTTGCGGGCGGTAATCACCACCGGATCAATGTACTGCAACCCCTGCTCTTGATACTTGTTGACCCATTCAGTCGGGTAGTTGGTGACGCCAAAAATACAGGAAATGTCTTTTTTGGATAACACCACATACGCCCACAGGAGCTCGCCCAACTCCCCCAACGCCGCTTCCAGGCGCTTGCCGATGATATTGCTGAGATTGTATTCGTCTTCCATTGACTGCCCGCTCCCTCTATCCGCATGCCGCAGGGTTGACTATAGCACGACGAAAAGCGACAGGTCGGGGGAGTGGTTCACCGGGGGCATACAGCACCCACAAAAAAGGCGCGGCCCCGCGGCCACGCCTTTTCCCATACCGCTCGCCCCGCTACTTGCGTTTGAGCAGCATATACACGCTGATCAGCAGGAACAGCATGCTCGGCAGCAGCGCCCCCAGCACCGGCGGCATGCTGTAAACCATGCTCAGCGGGCCGAAGATCTGATCCAGTACATAGAACAGGAAGCCGAAGCTGATGCCGGTCACCACGCGGATGCCCATCGGCACGCTGCGCAGCGGGCCGAAGATGAACGACAGCGCCATCAGCATCATCACCGCCACCGACAGCGGCGAGAAGATTTTTCGCCACATGTTGAGCTGGTATTTGTTGGATTCCTGGCCGCTCTGCTTCAGGTACTTCACGTAGTTGTGCAGCCCGCTGATGGAGAGCGAATCCGAATCCAGCGCCACCACGCCCAGCTTGTCCGGGGTCAGGTTGGTTTTCCATTCGCCGGTCAGCGTCTGGGTGCCGGTCACCTGTTTCGGGTTGGTCAGATCCGAGGTGTCCACCTGCGAAAGCTGCCACAGGCCGTTCTCGAAGCTGGCGGTGGCGGCATAGCGCACCGTCTCCAGGCGACGCTGATCGTTGAAGTGGTAGATGTTGACGCCGGAGAGTTCTTTATCGCCGGAGACGCGCTCGATGTAGATGAAGTCGTTGCCGTCCTTCGCCCACAGCCCGCTCTTGGTCGAAAGCAGCGAGCCGCCGTACATCTGCTGGGCGCGGTAGTTGCGCGCCATCTGCTCGCCCTGCGGCGCCACCCACTCGCCAATCGCCATGGTCAGCAGCACCAGCGGAATGGCGGTTTTCATCACCGAGCCGGCGATCTGCAGGCGGGTGAAGCCGGAAGCCTGCATCACCACCAGTTCGCTGCGCGTCGCCAGCTGGCCCAGGCCGAGCAGCGCGCCGAGCAGCGCCGCCATCGGGAAGAAGATCTCGATGTCTTTCGGCACGCTCAGCAGGGTGTACATGCCGGCGCTCAGCGCGGTGTATTCGCCCTGGCCGACCTTGCGCAGCTGATCGACGAACTTGATAATGCCGGACAGCGACACCAGCATGAACAGCGTCATGATGATGGTGTTGAAAATCGTTTTACCGATATAACGGTCTAATACGCCAAACATCAGGCCGCTCCTCTCAGGCGTGCGCGCAGCTTGCGCATCGGCACGGTATCCCACAGGTTCAGCGCCAGCGCCAGCGCGAAGTAAACGCCGTTAACCAGCCACAGCCACAGCATCGGATCCAGCTTGCCCTTGCCGGCGTTGGAGCGCAGCGAGGTCTGCAGCAGGAAGAAGATCAGGTACAGCAGGATGGCCGGCAGCATGCTCAGCACGCGGCCCTGGCGCGGGTTCACCACGCTGAGCGGCACCACCAGCAGCGCCATCAGCGCCACCGACACCACCAGCGTCAGGCGCCAGTGGAATTCGGCGCGCGCGTCCGGATCGTCGGATTCCCACAGCGTCTGCATCGACATCTGTTCGGATTCGGTGTTGTCCGCCGCCACGGTGCGGTGGCCAATCACCGCCTTGTAGTCGGTGAAGTCGGTAATGCGGAAGTCGCGCAGCAGCGCGGTGCCTTCAAAGCGGGTGCCCTTGTCGAGCGTCACCACCTGCGAGCCGTCTTTCTGCTGCACGATGTTACCGTGCTCGGCCACCACCACCGACGGGCGTTGGTTGCCATTCGGCCGCAGCTGCGCCAGGAACACGTCGTTGAAGGTGCTGCCCTTCACGTTGCCGATAAACAGCACCGCGTTGCCGTCCTGCGAGGGTTTGAACTGCCCTTCCGCCAGCCCGGCGATGCTCGGGTTGGCCTTGGCTTCGTTCACCACCACGTCCTGATAGCGCGAGGCCCAGGGGCCGGCCCAAAATACGTTCACCGCCGCGATCGCAGAGGTGAGCAGCGCCAGGATCATGGCGGCAATAATCAGGGTGCGTTTACCCAGCCCGCAGGCGTGCATGACGGTGATTTCGCTCTCGGTATACAACCGCCCAAGCGTCATCAGCAAGCCGAGAAACAGGCTCAAAGGCAGGATGAGCTGCGCCATTTTCGGCACGCCCAACGCGAGCAGAGAGAGTACTAAGTTTGTCGGGATATTGCCGTCCACCGCGTCGCCCAACACCCTGACCAAATTCTGACAAAAGAAGATCAGAAGCAGGATGAACAGGATGGCGATTTGGCTCTTGAGCGTTTCCCGTACCAGATATCTTATGATGATCACGCTTATTACGCCTGTGAAAACTTGTCTTTTTGCAGGAAAATCGATAATTTCATCGTTAATCCGCCATTTATTCTCATCATATGGCAACCTTCACAGCTAAAATAGTATTACAACATCAAGCCGTTTGGGTGTCCTATAGGAACTTGCTTATAGTCGCCAAAACAGAGCAATTTATGCCGTTCAGGTTAACATAATCCGTTAACTCAAATGGCAGGAGATCGTTACGGAGTCGGTTATTCTAGCCGTAGCGTCCGCCTTTGTCTTTAAGATTCAGGAGAGTGCATGGAGTTCAGTGTAAAAAGCGGTAGCCCGGAAAAACAGCGCAGTGCCTGTATTGTAGTCGGCGTTTTCGAACCGCGCCGCCTGTCCCCTATCGCAGAACAACTCGACAAAATCAGTGATGGTTATATCAGCGCATTGCTGCGCCGTGGCGAACTGGAAGGCAAGGTCGGGCAGACGCTGCTACTGCACCATGTGCCCAACATTCTCTCCGAGCGCATCCTGCTGATCGGCTGCGGCAAAGAGCGCGAGCTCGATGAGCGCCAATACAAGCAGGTGATCCAGAAAACCATCAATACCCTCAACGACACCGGCTCGATGGAAGCGGTCTGCTTCCTGACCGAACTGCACGTGAAAGGCCGCAACACCTACTGGAAAGTGCGTCAGGCGGTGGAAACCGCCAAAGAGACGCTCTACACCTTCGATCAGCTGAAAAGCAACAAGGTGGAGCCGCGTCGTCCGCTGCGCAAAATGGTGTTCAACGTGCCGACCCGCCGTGAGCTCACCAGCGGCGAGCGCGCCATCCAGCACGGCCTGGCGGTGGCTTCCGGCATCAAGGCGGCCAAAGATCTCGGCAACATGCCGCCGAACATCTGTAACGCCGGCTACCTGGCCTCGCAGGCCCGCCAACTGGCGGACGCCTTCAGCACTAACATCACCACCCGCGTCATCGGCGAACAGCAGATGAAAGAGCTGGGCATGAACGCCTATCTGGCGGTCGGCGCCGGTTCGCAGAACGAATCATTGATGTCGGTGATGGAATATAAGGGCAACCCAAATCCGGACGCTAAGCCGATCGTGCTGGTAGGCAAAGGGCTGACCTTCGACTCCGGCGGCATCTCGATCAAACCGGCCGACGGCATGGACGAGATGAAATACGACATGTGCGGCGCGGCGACCGTGTACGGCGTGATGCGCGTGGTGGCGGAGCTGAACCTGCCGCTGAACGTGATCGGCGTGCTGGCCGGCTGTGAAAACATGCCGGGCGGCCGGGCGTATCGTCCGGGCGACGTGCTGACCACCATGTCCGGCCAGACCGTCGAGGTGCTGAACACCGACGCCGAAGGCCGCCTGGTGCTGTGCGACACCCTGACCTACGTCGAGCGCTTCGAACCGGAGCTGGTGATCGACATCGCCACCCTGACCGGCGCCTGCGTGATCGCCTTGGGCCACCACATCACCGGCCTGATGTCGAACCACAACCCGCTGGCGCACGAGCTGCTGGGCGCTTCCGAGCAGGCCGGCGATCGCGCCTGGCGTCTGCCGATGGCCGACGAGTACTACGAGCAGCTGGACTCCAACTTCGCCGACATGGCGAACATCGGTGGCCGCCCTGGCGGCGCCATCACCGCCGCTTGCTTCCTGTCGCGCTTCACCCGCAAGTACACCTGGGCGCACCTGGACATCGCCGGCACCGCCTGGCGCTCCGGTAAAGCCAAAGGCGCGACCGGCCGCCCGGTGGCGCTGCTGTCTCAGTTCTTGCTCAACCGTGCAGGTCTGAACGGCGACGATTAAATCTGAGCGGTAATTCAGGTATAATCCCAAGGGGCACAGCATGCTGTGCCCCTACATTTTTTTATCGGCAGCGGTGGATCCTTAATGAAACAGGCGACGTTTTATTTGCTCGACAACGCGGAACCGTCAGGCGCGCTCAGCGCCCATGAGGCCGTGGCCTGCGCCGTTGCCGCCAGCGGCTTCCGTTCCGGCAAGCGGGTACTGATCGCCTGCGAGAGCCAGGAGCAGGCCCAGCGGCTGGACGAAGCGCTGTGGCAGCGCGAGCCGCATGAATTCGTGCCGCACAACCTGGCCGGCGAAGGGCCACACTACGGCGCGCCGGTGGAACTGTGCTGGCCCGGCAAGCGCGGCAATGCCCCGCGCGATCTGCTGATCGCCCTGCTGCCGCAGTTTGCCGATTTTGCTACCGCTTTCCATGAAGTGGTAGACTTCGTTCCTTACGAAGACACTCTGAAACAGTTGGCGCGCGACCGTTACAAGGCCTATCGCAGCGTCGGCTTCCATTTGACCACGGCTACGCCGCCAACTCACTGAATACGATAAAGAATGGAAAAGACAAACAGTCAGCTCGACACCGCATACGACCCAAAACAGATCGAACAGAAGCTGTACGATCACTGGGAGAGTCAGGGTTACTTCAAGCCGAACGGCGACACCAGCCAGGAAAGCTTCTGCATCATGATCCCGCCACCGAACGTCACCGGCAGCCTGCACATGGGCCACGCGTTCCAGCAGACCATCATGGACACCATGATTCGCTATCAGCGCATGCAGGGTAAAAACACCCTGTGGCAGGCGGGCACCGACCACGCCGGCATCGCCACCCAGATGGTGGTGGAGCGCAAGATCGCCGCGGAAGAAGGCAAAACCCGCCACGACTACGGCCGTGACGCGTTCATCGACAAAATCTGGCAGTGGAAGGCGGAGTCCGGCGGCACCATCACCCGCCAGATGCGCCGTCTGGGCAACTCCGTGGACTGGGAGCGCGAGCGCTTCACCATGGACGAAGGCCTGTCGAACGCGGTGCGCGAAGTGTTTGTCCGTCTGCACAAAGAAGACCTGATCTACCGCGGCAAGCGCCTGGTGAACTGGGATCCGAAGCTGCGCACCGCCATCTCCGATCTGGAAGTGGAAAACCGCGAATCCAAAGGCTCCATGTGGCACCTGCGCTACCCGCTGGCCGACGGCGCGAAAACCGCCGAGGGCAAAGACTACCTGGTGGTCGCCACCACCCGTCCGGAAACCGTGCTGGGCGATACCGGCGTGGCGGTCAACCCGGAAGATCCGCGCTATAAAGATCTGATCGGCAAAGAGATCATTCTGCCGCTGGTCGGCCGCCGCATCCGCATCGTCGGCGACGAACACGCCGATATGGAAAAAGGCACCGGCTGCGTGAAGATCACCCCGGCGCACGATTTCAACGACTACGAAGTCGGCAAACGCCACGGCCTGCCGATGATCAACATTCTGACCTTCGACGGCGACATCCGCCAGGAAGCGGAAGTGTTCAACACCCTGGGCGAAGTCTGCACCGACTACTGCAGCGAAATCCCGGCCGAGTTTCGCGGCCTGGAGCGTTTCGCGGCGCGGAAAGCGGTGGTTGCCGCCTTCGATAATCTGGGCCTGCTGGACGAGATCAAACCGCACGACCTGACGGTGCCTTACGGCGACCGCGGCGGCGTGGTGATCGAACCGATGCTGACCGACCAATGGTACGTGCGCACCGCGCCGCTGGCCAAAGTGGCGGTGGAAGCGGTCGAACAGGGCGACATCCAGTTCGTACCGAAGCAGTACGAAAACATGTACTTCAGCTGGATGCGCGACATCCAGGACTGGTGCATCTCGCGTCAGCTGTGGTGGGGCCACCGCATCCCGGCCTGGTACGACGTGAACGGCAAAGTCTACGTGGGCCGCAGCGAAGAAGAAGTGCGCAGCGAGAACAACCTGGGCGCCGACGTGGTGCTGACCCAGGACGAAGACGTGCTGGACACCTGGTTCTCGTCCGGCCTGTGGACCTTCTCTACCCTGGGCTGGCCGGAGCAGACCGAGGCGCTGAAAACCTTCCACCCGACCAGCGTGATGGTCAGCGGCTTCGACATCATCTTCTTCTGGATCGCGCGCATGATCATGCTGACCATGCACTTCATCAAGGATGAAAACGGCAAGCCGCAGGTGCCGTTCAAGACCGTCTACATGACCGGCCTTATCCGCGACGACGAAGGCCAGAAGATGTCCAAGTCGAAAGGCAACGTGATCGATCCGCTGGACATGGTCGACGGCATCTCGCTGGAAGATCTGCTGGAAAAACGCACCGGCAACATGATGCAGCCGCAGCTGGCGGAGAAAATCCGCAAGCGCACCGAGAAACAGTTCCCGAACGGCATCGAGCCGCACGGCACCGACGCCCTGCGCTTCACCCTGGCGGCGCTGGCTTCGACCGGCCGCGACATCAACTGGGACATGAAGCGCCTGGAAGGCTACCGCAACTTCTGTAACAAGCTGTGGAACGCCAGCCGCTTCGTGCTGATGAACACCGAAGCGCACGACTGCGGCTTCAACGGCGGCGAGAAAGTGCTGTCGCTGGCGGATCGCTGGATCCTGGCCGAATTCAACCGCACGGTGAAAGCCTACCGCGAAGCGCTGGATACCTACCGCTTCGATCTGGCGGCCAACATCCTGTACGAATTCACCTGGAACCAGTTCTGCGACTGGTATCTGGAGCTGACCAAGCCGGTGGTGAGCAACGGCAGCGAAGCGGAACAGCGCGGCACCCGCCACACGCTGATCACCGTGCTGGAAGCGCTGCTGCGCCTGGCGCACCCGATCATTCCGTTCATCACCGAAACCATCTGGCAGCGCGTGAAGCCGCTGACTGGCACGACCGCAGACACCATCATGCTGCAGCCGTTCCCGGCCTACGACGCCGCGCTGGAAGACGAGCAGGCGCTGAACGATCTGGAGTGGATCAAGCAAACCATCATCGCCGTGCGCAACATCCGCGCCGAGATGAACATCGCGCCTAGCAAAACGCTAGACGTGCTGCTGCGCAACTGCAGCGCCGACGCCCAGCGCCGCGTGCAGGAGAACCAAAGCTTTATCGCCCGTCTGGCGCGCCTGGAATCCATCGCGCTGCTGCCGGCCGGTGAGAAAGGCCCGGTCTCCGTCACCAAGCTGGTGGACGGCGCCGAGCTGCTGATCCCGATGGCCGGTTTCATCGACAAGGACGCCGAGATCGCGCGTCTGGCCAAAGAGATGGGCAAACTGGATGCGGAAATCGCCGCGATCGAAGGCAAGCTGGCGAACGAAGGCTTCGTGGCGCGCGCGCCGGAGGCGGTGGTCGCCAAAGAGCGCGATCGTCTGGCGGCCTGCAAAGAAGGCAAAGTGAAGCTGCAGGAACAGCAGGCGACCATCGCCGCGCTGTAATCCACCGGCTCACGCCAACGCCTGAAAAACAGCGGGGTCTTCCCCGCTGTTTTTTTATCGCCGTTGCATCCGGGCCGGGTTAGATGTTATTACAAGATATTACTGCTGCAGGGACGCCGCCGGGAAATAACCCCCGGCGCGTTTCGTGCTGCGATAAAAACGAAAACGAACGTGGTCTCTTTCAATGGCGAGTGTAAACATGACAACAGCAACCCCGGCGCGCCTGCTGGTGCGCCCCATCACGGCGGAAGACAATCCCGCCATTGCTCACGTCATTCGCGAAGTCTCCGCCGAGCACGGCCTGACGGCGGATAAAGGCTATACCGTCTCCGATCCCAATCTGGACGCCCTGTATCAGCTCTACAGCCTGCCGCGCAGCGCTTACTGGGTGATCGAGGTGGACGGCCAGGTCGCCGGCGGCGGCGGCATCGCGCCGCTGCAGGGCGGCGCAGACGATATTTGCGAATTGCAGAAGATGTATTTCCTGCCGGTATTGCGCGGCAAGGGATTGGCGAAACGCCTGGCGCTGCAGGCGCTGGATTTCGCCCGCCGGCACGGCTTCCGCTGTTGTTACCTCGAGACCACCGCCAGCCTGACGCAGGCCGTTGCGCTGTACGAACACCTGGGTTTCGAACACATCGACCACGCGATGGGCGCCACCGGCCACGTCGATTGCGAAGTCACCATGCTGAAAACGCTGTAACCGTCCCGTCTCTCCATCAGGGTGCAGCTTGCTGCGCCTTTTTATTAATATCGCAATCAATCAGTAAAACTCGCTATAACGCCGTTTTTCAAGCAGATAAACTGACGTTAAAAACCGAGATGTAAATTTAATGTGAAGTTCGTTAATAAATTAACGATCGCAAATTGACCGCTTGTTCCCCCGCGCTACTCTGCCAGTATCCCAATCGCGCACGGAGAGCTGTCATGTCGGAAAATACCTTTGATTACATCATCGTCGGCGCCGGTTCCGCCGGCTGCGTGCTGGCGGCGCAGCTGATCCGCCGCACCCAGGCGCGGGTGCTGCTGCTGGAAGCCGGCGGCGACGACAATAACCTGTTCATCAAGATGCCGGCCGGGGTGGCCAAGATCATCGCCAAAAAGAGCTGGCCCTACGAGACGGAACCGGAACCGCACGCCAATAACCGCCGCATGCAGATCGCGCAGGGCAAGGTGCTGGGCGGCAGCAGTTCGGTCAACGGTATGATCTACCTGCGCGGCCAGCCGCAGGACTACGACGACTGGGCCGAGCGCTACGGCTGCACCGGCTGGAGCTACCGGGAGGTGCTGCCCTACTTCAAACGCGCCGAGGCCAATGAAAGCCTGTCCGACGACTACCACGGCGCCGACGGGCTGCTGCCGGTCAGCGAGAACCGCTACCGCCACCCGCTGAGCATGGCGTTTATCCGCGCCGGCCAGGAGTTGAACCTGCCCTATCGCAACGACTTCAACGGCGACAGCCAGCACGGCGTCGGTTTCTACCAAACCACCACCCGCAACGGCGAGCGCGCCAGCACCGCCCGCACCTACCTGAAGGCAGTGCGCGACGAACGGCGGCTGGTGGTGAAACTGAACGCCCTGGCGCACCGGCTGACCTTCGAGGGCAACGTCGCCACCGGCGTGGTTTACAGCCAGAACGGCGGCGCGGAAGTGACCGCACTCGCCACCAAAGAGGTGATCGTCAGCGCCGGCGCGGTCGGTTCGCCGAAGCTGCTGATGCTGTCCGGCATCGGCCCGCGCGACCACCTGCAGCAGCTGGGCATCGAGGTGCGGGCGGATCTGCCGGTGGGCAAAAACTTCCACGACCATCTGCACATGTCGATCAACGTCAGCACCCGCGAGCCGATCAGCCTGTTCGGCGCCGATCGCGGCCTGCAGGCGCTGAGCCACGGCGCGCAGTGGCTGGCGTTTCGCAGCGGGGTGCTCTCGTCCAACGTGCTGGAAGGCGCCGCCTTCACCGACAGCCAGGGCGACGGCCGGCCGGACGTGCAGATCCACTTTCTGCCGCTGCTGGACAGCTGGGACGACGTGCCCGGCGAACCGCTGCCGAACATTCACGGCTTCACGCTCAAGGTCGGCTACCTGCAGCCGAAGGCGCGCGGCGAAGTGCTGTTGCGCAGCAGCAACCCGCGCGATCCGGTCAAGCTGCACGCCAACTACCTCGGCCACCCGGACGATCTGGCCGGCAGCGTGCGCGCGGTGAAGTTCGGCCTGGGCTTCCTGCAAACCGCGGCGCTGAAGCCGCTGATCAAAGATCTGCTGATGCCGCAGCCGGAGTGGACGCGCGACGAAGCTCAGCTGGAAGCCTTCGTGCGCAACTTCTGCAAGACGGTGTATCACCCGGTGGGCAGCTGCCGCATGGGGCCGTCGCCGCAGGACGCGGTGACCGATCCGCAGCTGCGGGTGCACGGTTTTGAACGGCTGCGGGTGATCGACTGCTCGGTGATGCCGCAGCTCACCAGCGGCAACACCAATGCGCCGACCATTATGCTGGCGGAAAAGGCGGTGGATTTGTTGCTGGGCGCGCCGCAGTAAGGACGCGCCTCAACGTCAGGCGGCGGTGGGCACGCCGCTGTGGAAACGCAGCTCGCTGTCCGGCGACAGGATCAGTTCAGCTTCGAGGCGGCCGAAATGCGCCACCCGTTCGCTGATGTCGCCGCCGGCGATCTGTTCCGCCAGCGTCAGGTAGTCCTGATAGTGGCGCGCTTCGGATCGCAGCAGCGAGACGTAAAAGCGGTTCAGCTCATCATCCAGGTGCGGCGCCAGTTTGGCGAAGCGTTCGCAGGATCGCGCTTCGATGTAGGCGCCGCAGATCAGTTTGTCGATCAGCGTCGCCGGATCGTGAGTGCGGATCTCGCGGATCATGCCCTTGGCGTAACGGCTGGCGGTGATCTTGCGATACGGGATCCCACGCGCCTGCATGATCTCCAGCACCTGCGAGAAGTGATGCAGCTCTTCCTTGATCAACAGCACCATGCGATCCGCCAGATCCTGGCCGTAGGCCGAGCCGTTTTTCGGCAGGATCTTGCGGGTGAACTGGCCCTGACGGAACAGCGTGTCGGGCGCGCCCTGCGCTTCGTGCAGAAACGCCTCGTAGGGCCGCAGCAGCGCCAACAGCGCGTCGCCGCTCTCTTTGTCCGCCACGTAGCGGCGGATCAGCCACATGCCGGTCTGCGCGGCTTTCAGCTCGCACACCAGGTGGTCGGTCAGCAACAGCTGCAGGTTTTCCGGACGGCGCGCGGCGTCGATCCAGGCGTCGGGAGTTTCACAGTGCAGGAAGCTTAAAATCGGGGCTAGCAGGGATTGGTATGTCATGGCGTCATTGCCCTATGTATTTCAAGTTGCAGCTAGGCGGCCAGCTCACTCATCCCCAGGAGCTTACTCAGGTAAGTGACTGGGGTGAGAGAGTGCAGCCAACAACGCTGCAGCTTGAAAGACGACGGGGATATCAGGGGCCGGCGAGAACCGGCCCATGTGAATAAGCGGGGTTAATTAGTGGCGTTTGCCGTCGTCGTCTTCGTCAATATAGTCGCCGTCTTCGTCATCCTCACCGTCTTCACCGTTCGGATCTTCGAAGTAGGTGCCCCAGCCGTCGTAGTTGACGCCGCAGCGCTCCGCCAGCGCCACCAGCTGCTCGACCTGGGCGTCGATCAGCTCGGCGTTCAGGCCGACTTCGCTGATCACGTCGCAGCACATCACCATCGAACCGTCTTCCACTTCCAGCTCTTCGGCGTCGGTCACTTCGTAGCCCAGTTTGAAGGCTTCAACGGCGGCCTGCTCCAGAACCTCAAATTTCTCGGCGGACAGATGGTGCTCGATGGTGTAGAGCGCGTCCGGATCGCTGCCGTCTTCCAGCAGTTCTTCGATGATCAGGCGGGTCTCTTCACGTTGTTCTTCCAGCAATTCGCGGTTTGCCATGCCTATATCCTCAAGTCAAATGGCCTTCATTCCTTCTATTTTCACACACCGCCGACATTGCTTCCACGATAAACGTGAAAGATTTCCTCACCGGGGTTGAAATTGAATATTCATACATATAAAGTGAATTTTAATTCAATTAGGCAATCAGGGAATCGGACTATGAGCACCGGCAATGCGTTCTACCAACGTCACTTTCTGAGGTTAATGGATTTCACCCCCACCGAGCTGCAGGCGCTGCTGCGGCTTTCGGCCGATCTGAAGCAGGCCAAGAAGCAGGGGCGGGAACAGCGCCGGCTGCAGGGCAAAAACATTGCGCTCATCTTCGAAAAAGACTCAACCCGCACGCGATGCTCTTTCGAAGTTGCCGCATTCGATCAGGGCGCGCAGGTCACATACCTCGGCCCGAGCGGCAGCCAGATCGGCCATAAAGAGTCGATGAAAGACACCGCCCGGGTGCTGGGCCGCCTGTACGACGGTATTCAGTACCGCGGCTACGGCCAGGCGCTGGTGGAAACCCTGGCGGAACATGCCGGCGTGCCGGTGTGGAACGGCCTGACCGACGAGTTCCACCCTACCCAATTGCTGGCGGATCTGCTCACCGTGCAGGAACACCTGCCGGGCAAGGCGCTGAACGAAGTGAAGCTGGCGTACGTCGGCGACGCGCGCAACAACATGGGCAACACGCTGCTGGAAGCCGCCGCGCTGGCGGGCATGGATCTGCGGCTGGTGGCGCCGAAGGCCTGTTGGCCACAGCCGGAGCTGGTGGCCGAATGCCAGGCGCTGGCGCAGCAAACCGGCGCGAAACTCACCCTGACCGAAGACATCGCCGAAGGGGTGCAAGACGCCGATTTCCTCTACACCGACGTGTGGGTGTCGATGGGCGAACCGAAAGAGACCTGGCAGGAGCGTATCGCGCTGCTGCGGCCGTATCAGGTCAACATGGCGATGCTGAAACTGACCGGCAACCCGAACGTGAAGTTCCTGCACTGCCTGCCGGCGTTCCACGACGATCAAACCACGCTCGGCAAGCAGATGGCGCAGCAGTACGATCTGCACGGCGGCATGGAAGTGACCGACGAGGTGTTCGAGTCGGCGCACAGCGTGGTGTTCGATCAGGCGGAAAACCGGCTGCATACCATCAAGGCGGTGCTGGTCGCCACGCTGAGCGCAACGCTCTGACACGCCTCTCCCTCCGCCCTGGCGCCCCCGGCCAGGGCGGCTAATATATTCCTGGAATATCAAATAGCGCATTGGCCTTTGCCCGCCGCCGGCAAAGGTTCTACCGTGACAGGCCGACGGCGCCCGCGCCGTAAAAACCAACGATAACAAACCGTTCTCAGCGCCGCCCTGCGGCGCCTTCAGGGGATACACACCGATGAAAGCCAAACTCTTGCCGCTGTTCCTGCTCGCCGCCCTGCCCGCCGCCGCGTTAGCCGCCACGCCGCCGAATACGCTGGTGGTGGTGCAATCGCTGGATGACATCGTCAGCCTCGATCCGGCGGAAGCCAACGAACTCTCCAGCATCCAGACGGTGCCCAGCCTGTACCAGCGCTTGGTGCAGGCGGATCGCGACGATCCGGCCAAGGTGGCGCCGGTGCTGGCGGAAAGCTGGCAGAGCGATGCGGCGGCCAAAACGCTGACGGTAAAACTGCGGCCGCAGGCGGCGTTCGCCTCCGGCAACCCGCTGACCGCCGACGACGTGATCTTCTCCTACCGCCGCGCGGTGAAAATGAACAAGTCGCCGGCGTTCATCCTCAATGTGCTCGGCTGGCAGCCGGACAACATCGACGCGCAGCTCAAGAAGATCGACGAACATACCGTGCAGCTGCGCTGGACGGCGGACGTCAGCCCGGCGGTGGCGCTGAATATCCTCTCGACGCCGATCGCCTCGATCGTCGACAGCAAAGCGGCGCTGGCCAACGTCAAAGACGGCGACTTCGGCAACGCCTGGCTGAAAATGCACTCCGCCGGCAGCGGCCCGTTCAAGATGCGCGTCTATCAGCCGCATCAGGCGATCGTGCTGGACGCCAACCCCACGACGCCGGGCGACAAGCCGCAGCTGAAAAACATCATCATCAAGAACGTGCCGGATCCGGCCACCCGCCGCCTGCTGGTCCAGCAGGGCGACGCCGATATCGCCCGCGAACTGGGCGCCGACCAGACCGACACGCTGAAGAACCAGCTGGGGGTTAAGGTGCTGGAGATCCCGTCCGCCGAGCAAAACTACCTGGTATTCAACACCGGCAACGGCGCCAATCCGCTGCTGAACAACCCGGCCTTCTGGGAGGCAGCGCGCTATCTGGTGGATTATCAGGGCATCACCCAGGATCTGCTGAAGGGCCAATACTTCGTGCATCAGAGCTTCCTGCCGGTCGGGCTGCCGGGCGCGCTGGAGACCAACCCGTTCCGCTACGATCCGGCCAAGGCGAAAGCCATCCTGGCCAAAGCGGGCATCACCCACGCCGCCTTTACGCTGGACGTAGAAAACAAGCCGCCGTTCATCACCATCGCGCAGGCGCTGCAGGGCAGCTTCGCCGCCGCCGGCGTGAAGGTCGAGCTGCTGCCGGCCGCGGGCAGCCAGGTTTACTCCCGCGTGCGCGCCAGGCAGCATCAGGCGGCAATCCGCCTGTGGATCCCGGATTATTTCGACGCCCACTCCAACGCCAGCGCCTTTGCCTACAATGACGGCAAGAGCAGCACGGTGGCCGGGCTGAACGGCTGGCAGATCCCGCAGTTGAATAAGCAGACGCTGGCGGCACTGGCCGAAGCCGATCCGGCCAAGCGCCGCGCGCTGTACACCGCCATGCAGCAGGAGCTGCAGCGCAGTTCGCCGTACGTGTTTATCGATCAGGCCAAAACCGAAGTGGTGCTGCGCGACAACGTCAAAGGCTACCAGCAGGGGCTGAACGCCGACATGGTCTACTACGATCGCGTCAGCAAATAGCCCGCAGGCGGCCATCGCCGGCCAATCGATTGCGGGGCGGCAAAAAACGGCGTTTTAACGCTTGCAGTGGCGAAAAGCGCGAGTATAATGCGCCACAATTTGCCAGGAGAAAGCATGAAAAACGACGTTTGTTTTGTTAGCCGCAATCGACAAAACCGACTGCCTATCGGCGGCCAGCTGCCGTTGTTTCTCCTGTTGCTAAACCGATCGTTTCAAGCCCCTCATTGAGGGGCTTTTTTTTGCCTTAAAAAGTCCCGCGCCACGGGCACGCGTCGAGGAGGAGTGAAAAATGGCCAACCCGCTGTATCACAAACACATCATCTCTATTAACGATCTCAGCCGCGAGGATCTGGAGCTGGTGCTGCGCACCGCCGCCGGTCTGAAAGCCAACCCGCAGCCGGAACTGTTGAAACACAAGGTGATCGCCAGCTGCTTCTTTGAAGCCTCGACCCGTACCCGCCTGTCGTTCGAAACCTCGATGCACCGCCTCGGCGCCTCGGTGGTCGGTTTCGCCGACGGCAGCAACACCTCGCTCGGCAAAAAAGGCGAAACCCTGGCCGACACCATCTCGGTGATCAGCACCTACGTGGACGCCATCGTGATGCGCCACCCGCAGGAAGGCGCAGCGCGCATGGCCTCGGAGTTCTCCGGCAACGTGCCGGTGCTCAACGCCGGCGACGGCGCCAACCAGCACCCGACCCAGACCCTGCTGGATCTGTTCACCATCCAGGAAACCCAGGGCCGCCTGAACAACCTCAGCATCGCCATGGTCGGCGACCTGAAATACGGCCGCACCGTGCACTCGCTCACCCAGGCGCTGGCCAAATTCGAAGGCAACCGCTTCTACTTCATCGCCCCGGACGCACTGGCGATGCCGGCCTACATCCTGAAAATGCTGGAAGAGAAAGGCATCGAGTACAGCCTGCACGGCAGCATTGAAGAAGTGGTGCCGGAGCTGGATATTCTCTACATGACCCGGGTGCAGAAAGAGCGCCTCGATCCGTCCGAGTACGCCAACGTGAAGGCGCAGTTCGTGCTGCGCGCCGCAGATCTGGCCGGCGCGCGCGCCAACCTCAAGGTGCTGCACCCGCTGCCGCGCATCGACGAGATCGCCACCGACGTGGATAAAACGCCGCACGCTTACTACTTCCAGCAGGCGGGCAACGGCATCTTCGCCCGTCAGGCGCTGCTGGCGCTGGTGCTCAACGCAGATTTGGCTCTTTAAGGGGGAACCGCCATGACTCACGACAACAAACTGCAGGTCGAAGCGATCAAATGCGGCACGGTGATCGACCACATTCCGGCGCAGATCGGTTTCAAACTGCTGACGCTGTTCAAGCTGACCGCCACCGACCAGCGCATCACCATCGGCCTGAACCTGCCCTCCAACGAGCTGGGCCGCAAGGATCTGATCAAGATAGAGAACACCTTCCTGACCGAGCAACAGGCCAATCAGCTGGCGATGTACGCGCCGAAGGCCACGGTAAACCGCATCGACAACTATGAAGTGGTGCGCAAACTGACCCTCAGCCTGCCGGACCACATCGACGGCGTGCTGACCTGCCCGAACGGCAACTGCATCAGCCGCAGCGAGCCGGTGGCGTCGAGCTTCAGCGTGAAGCCGCGCGACGGCGAGGTGCACCTGAAGTGCCGCTACTGCGAAAAAGAGTTCGAGCATCAGGTGGTGCTGCAGGCGGACTAATCCCGGCATGGGCGCCGGGAGATGGCGCTGTTATTCTCCCGGTGACGCCCTATAATGGGTTCTCTGAAAATCACTCTACCCACGTTGCTACCCACCGAATTTTACGCTGCGGCCGACCGTGCGGCGGCGTGAAAGACAACGGGTTTATCAGGAGAAAACATGTCACGTAACATCAGCACTGAACTCGCCCCGGCAGCCATTGGTCCTTACGTGCAGGGCGTTGATCTGGGCAGCATGATCATCACTTCCGGCCAGATCCCGGTCGATCCGAAAACCGGCGCCGTCGCCGACGACGTCGCCGCTCAAGCGCGCCAGTCGCTGGAAAACGTCAAAGCGATCGTCGAAGCCGCCGGCCTGATCGTTGCCGACATCGTGAAAACCACCGTGTTCGTGAAAGACCTGAACGACTTCGCCACCGTCAACGCCGCGTACGAAGCCTTCTTCACCGAGCACAGCGCGCCGTTCCCGGCCCGTTCCTGCGTGGAAGTGGCGCGTCTGCCGAAAGACGTGAAGATCGAAATCGAAGCCATCGCCGTGCGTCGTTAATCGACGCGCACGCGAATGACGGTCAGCTTCGGCTGGCCGTTTTTATTTCTGCTCTGCCCCGACAGCCTGCCTCCCTGCGCCTTTAGCGCTCACCGCCGCCGCCTTTTCGCCCTATATTAAGGCGTCGTCACGCCAGACCTGCACCGCAAACGGGCGTTTTTCGCCGCGTCAGCCTCGCTCTGCGCCATTTTCGCCCGTTATCGCCTTGGCACGTTTTATGCTCGATTGATTGACAGCCTGCAATGTCGACGAGGTGACGATGCTGAATATCAATCTTTCCGCTTCACCGTTTTTTGATGAGATGCTTCTGGCTGAGGGAAAACACCGTGGCCACTACGACGCCTACTGGCAATGGCTGCAGCAGGCCGATCACCAGGCCGTGCAACGCAAGCGGGAAGAGGCTGCGCTGCTGTTTCACCGGGTGGGCATCACCTTCAACGTCTACGGCGACGATGACGGCGCTGAGCGGTTGATCCCGTTCGACAGCGTGCCGCGCATTATTCCGGCCGCCGAATGGGCGATGCTCGATCGCGGCATTCGCCAGCGCGTACAGGCGCTCAATGCCTTCCTGCATGACATTTACCACCAGCAGCATATTCTGAAGGCCGGCCTCATTCCGGCGGAGCAGGTGCTGGCCAACGATCAGTATCAACCCTGTATGCAAGGCGTTGATCTGCATCGTGATATCTATGCGCATATCGTCGGCGTGGACATGGTCCGCAACAGCGACGGCCAATACTACGTGCTGGAAGATAACTTGCGCACCCCGTCCGGCGTCTCTTACATGCTGGAAAACCGCAAAATGATGATGCGTCTCTATCCGGAACTGTTCGCCCGGCAACGCATCGCGCCGGTGGAGCGCTACCCGTCGCACCTGCTGCAAACGCTGCGCGAAAGCTCGCCCATCAACGATCCCACCGTGGTGGTGCTGACGCCGGGCCGCTTCAACAGCGCCTATTTTGAGCACAGTTTCCTGGCGCAGCAGATGGGGGTGGAGCTGGTCGAAAGCGCCGATCTGTTCGTCAAGGACGGCGCGGTCTTCATGCGCACCACCGCCGGGCCGTGCAAAGTGGACGTGATCTATCGTCGGGTGGACGACGCCTTCCTCGATCCGCTGGCGTTTCGGCCGGACTCGATGCTCGGCGTACCGGGGCTGCTGTCGGTGTATCGCGCCGGCAATGTGGTGCTGGCCAACGCCATAGGCACCGGCGTGGCCGACGACAAATCGATCTACCCCTACGTGCCGGATATGGTGCGCTTCTACCTGCAAGAGGAACCGATCCTCAACAACGTGCCGACCTGGCAGTGCCGACATAAAAACGAACTGTCGTATGTGCTGGCCAACCTCGAACAGATGGTCGTGAAAGAGGTGCACGGCGCCGGCGGCTACGGCATGTTGATCGGCCCCACGGCGAGCAAGGACGAGCTCGCCCGCTTCCGCGCTCTGCTGCTGTCTCGCCCGCAGAATTACATTGCGCAAAACACGCTGGCGCTGTCCACCTGCCCGACCTTCGTCAACGATGGTCTCGCGCCGCGGCATATCGATCTGCGGCCGTTCGCCCTCAGCGGCGCGGAGATCCGCCTGGTGCCCGGCGGCCTGACCCGGGTGGCGTTGGCGGAAGGTTCGCTGGTGGTGAACTCGTCGCAGGGCGGCGGCACCAAGGACACCTGGGTATTGGAGGACGACCTATGCTGAGCCGCACCGCCAGTGAACTCTATTGGATGGCCCGCTATCTGGAGCGGGCGGAAAGCATCGCCCGGGTGCTGGACGTCACCAACAAGCTGTCGATGATGCCGATCCGCGACGGCGGCGATCAGGATCTGCAGGTGCCGCTCAACCTGACCGGCACCGGCCAGCTGTATGCCGCCGCCTACCCGGAATTGACGATGCCCAATCTGGTCAGTTTCTTCGCGCTCGACAACCGTAACCACAGCAGCATCTTCAGCTGCCTGCAAATGGGCTGGAACAACGCCCACGCGGTGCGCGGCAGCCTGTCATCCGAAGTCTGGGAGTGCATCAACGCCACCTGGATAGAGATGAAACTGATCCGCCGCCAGGGCATCGGCTCGGTGGGCGCCGATGCCTTCTTCGACTGGGTGAAGGAGCGCGCCCATCTGTTTCGCGGCGCCATGTTCGGCACGCTGCTGCGCAGCGACGCCATGCGCTTTATCCGTCTCGGCACCCTGCTGGAGCGGGCCGACGGCACCGCCCGTCTGCTGGAGGTGAAGAACACGCTGATGGACATCGACGGCGACCCGGTGCGCGAATATTACCGCATGGACACGCTGCTGCGGGCGGTGAGCGCGCGCGAAGCCTACCACAGCATCTACAAGCAGCCGTTGAGCCGCGAGACCATCGCCGAACTGATGATTCTGCGCAATGAAATCCCGCGTTCACTGCTGGCCTGCGTCGGCGACATGGTGCAGCAATTGGAACTGATCGGCGGCGGCGCCAACCAACCGCGACGTCTGGCGCACACCCTGCATGCCGAGCTGCGCTTCAGCAGCATGAAGGACCTGAACAAGATCGGCCTGGGCGAGTGGTTGAGCGCCTTTCTCGGCCAGGTGAACGGCATCGCCGAAAGCATCCATCACACTTATCTGGAGGCGCAATGAAACTGAATATTGAGCACAACACCCATTATCGCTACGCCCAGCCCGTGCAGCGCAGCACCCAATATCTGCGGCTGACGCCGCAGGATTCGCCCCATCAGCGCATCCTCTCCTGGCAACTGTCGTTGCCGGATGACGCGGTGCGCACCACCGACGCCTTCGGCAATGTACTGCACGTGCTGACGCTTGATGAACCGCATCAGGCCATCACCATTCGGGTGCTCGGGGAAGTGGAGATTGAAGACGGCGTCGAAGATCGGGCGCTCGGGCATCTGTCGCCGCTGGTATTTCTGCGCCATAGCCCGCTGACTCAACCCGATGACGCCATTCAGGCCTTCGCCCTGCGTTATCATCAACCGCAGGCGGTGCTGAGCGGCCTGGAACATCTGATGGGCGAACTGCTGCTGAAAATGCCTTACAGCCCTGGCTCCACGCGCGTGACCGACAGCGCCGCCGAGGCTTTCGCCGCCGGCAGCGGCGTGTGTCAGGATCATACGCATGTCTTCCTGAGCTGCTGCCGCAGCCTGAACATCCCGGCGCGCTACGTCAGCGGCTACCTGTACAGCGAAGACTCGACCCATGTCGCCACCCATGCCTGGGCGGAAGTGTGGGTGGAGGAACGCTGGCACAGCTTCGACGTGACCAACAATACGCGCATGCCGAATCAGCACCTTAAGCTGGCGGTCGGCATCGATTATCTGGACGCCTGCCCGGTGCGCGGCATGCGATTGGGCGGCGGCTGCGAAGACATGAGCGCCATCGCCGCCGTACAAATGATGCCAACCGGCCAGTAGCCGCTTGCCGATGGAAAATGTTTCGGGCACGCTGCGCGTTGGCGGCGTGCCGGTCTTGTTTTGAGGGATTGTAGTATGACCTACTGTGTGGCCATGCGTTTGTCGTCCGGGCTGGTCTTTGCGTCCGATTCCCGCACCAACGCCGGAGTGGACCATATTTCCACCTTCCGCAAACTGCACGTGTTCCAACAGGACGGCGATCGCACGCTGGTGCTGCAAAGCGCCGGCAACCTGGCGACCACCCAGAGCATCATCAGTTTGCTGTTGCACCGCAGCAAGGACGCCGAACGCCCCAACCTGCTCAACGCTCCCAGCCTCTACGACGCCGCCACGCTGGTGGGGGAAACGGTGCGCGAGGTGATCCAGCGCGACAGCGAGGCGCAGCAAAGCGGCAGCACCACCGATTTCAGCTGCAACCTGCTGCTCGGCGGCCAAATTAGCGGGGAAGAGATGCGGCTGTTCCATATCTACCCGCAAGGCAACTTTATCGAAGCCACCCGCGACACGCCCTATTTTCAGATAGGCGAAAGCAAATACGGCAAACCGATCATCGACCGGGTGCTGCACTACGACACGCCGCTGGAACAAGCGATGCAATGCGCGCTGATTTCACTGGATTCGACCCTGCGCAGCAACCTGTCCGTCGGGCTGCCGCTCGACGTGATGATCTACCCGCGCGACAGCTTCAGCCATGCCCGGCAATACCGCATTACCGAAGACCATCCGTACTTCAGCGCCATCCGCAAGGGCTGGGGCGAAGGGCTGGTCAGCATTTTCACCCAGTTGCCGCCGCTGCAGCTGTAGGGATCCGGGCTCACACGAGCCCGTCCGCCTCATTGCACCTGTAGCCCCCGCAGCAACGCCTCCAGCGGGTACACCGCCGCAATCACCACTTCGTCGCGCGTCTGCGCCGCCGCATCCAGCCGGCGCTGCGCTTGTTCTGCCTCTGCTCGGCTCAGCGGTTTATCCTGCTGATAGCGCTCCAGCAGCGTTAACCCCAATGCGGCCAGGGCATCGACGTCCTGCGCCACCGGCGCCAGCTCCCGCAGCGTGCGGTTGCCCGCGATCGCCGTCTGCAGCGCCGCGCCGTTCGCCTGCCAGCGCTGCAACCGTTCGCGCAGCGCCTGCGCCGCCGCCTTATCGCGCTTATCCTTCAGCAGAGCCGCGACCTGCGCATGCATGTCGCGCACCGCCTCGCTCTCCGGCGGCAGCGCATCGGCAAAGCGGTTCAGCGGTTCGAACTGATGATAGTTGCCGGCCTGGAACTTCAGGTGCTGGCGGGTGTAATACTGCGCCGGTTCCACCGCCTCGGCCAGGATCTGCAGCGGCACGATCTGCACGCTGTTGCTCAGCCGGGTGAATTCGCGCGCCGTTTCCGCGTGCTGCTGCAGGCCGACCGACACCACCGACCAGGCGTCGATCGCCGCCAGCCGCCGGTACATGTTGTTCTCATCGGTGACGTCCTGCGCCGACCACAGCCGCTCCGCCACCGCAAAGGCGCGCGGCCACAGCTTGAGATCGATCAGCGGCGCGCGCACGTTTTCCGCCCACAGCGCCGCTTCCCCGCCGAGGATCTTGGCCTGCCCCTTCTCATCCGGCACCACCGGCATCTTGCCCGCCGGCGCCGCCGTCAGCTTCTCGCCCTGGGTGGGGTAACGCACGTTGCCGACCAGCGTATAGCCGCTGAGCTTGTCCTGTTGCAGCGTAAACACCGGCCGCGTGTCGCCCATCCAGGTATCGACGCGGAACGTCACCTGCTGCGGCGTGCGCCAGACGATGTCGTGCACCGCGCGACGCGATTTGCCGTTGAAATCGATAAAGCCGCGCCAGCCCTGCTTGCCCTCGATCAACGTGAAGCTGCCCTCCACCGCGCTGCCCTTCAGACGCGGCATGCTGAAGCGCCAGCTTTGCGCCTGCTCGCCGGGTTGCACCGCCGTTTCGACCCCCAGCGGCTGCGGCAGAATTTCATTGCGGTAGTGATAGGCGGTGCTTTGCGGCTGATCGAGATAGAAACCGGTGGAGAGAATGCCCTGATAGCCATCCTGCGCGCTGGCGCCCAGCGAGTCTTGCCCCTGCCAGGATTGAATAACGATCGAACGCGGCAGCGACGGATGATAGATCTCGTCCCAGCCGACCATCTGCCGCTGGTGCTTCTCGAGGATCTTTTCCAGCTTCTGGTTGAAGTAGGCCTGCAGCGCATGGGTATCCGCCAGCCCGTTCTGCTGCATAAACGCCTGAATCGACGGCGACGCCCGCCACTGGCTGGCGTCCACTTCGTCGCCGCCGATGTGCAGATAAGGATCGGGGAAGATCGCCGCCAGCTCGCCGACGATCGTGTCGACAAACTGATACACCTCGTCGCGGGTCGGATCGAGCGTCGGCTTATGCACGCCCCACTCGCGCTCCATGCGATACGGCCCCGGCGCGCTCATCAGGTCGGGATAGGCCACCGCGATGCTGGAGGCGTGCCCCGGCATGTCGATCTCCGGCACCACGCGAATGCCGCGCGCCGTGGCGTAAGCCACTACCTGCCGCATCTGCTCGCGGGTGTAGAACTGGCCGTCGCTGGCCTGCTGTTGCAGTTTGGGGTAATGCTCGGAGGCGAAGCGCCAGCCCTGATCGTCGGTCAGGTGCCAGTGGAACACGTTAAGCTTGGCCGCCGCCATCCCGTCGAGCTGGCGGAGAATGTCCGGCAGCGGCAGGAAATGGCGCGCCGAATCCAACAAGACGCCGCGCCACGGGAAGCGCGGCACGTCGCGGATATCCACCAGCGGCAGGAAGGTGTTTTGCCCGTCGGTCTGCAGCAGCTGCAGCAGGGTCTCCATGCCGCGCAGCGCGCCGAAGCGAGTGTTGGCGGTCAGCGTGGCGCCCTGCGGCGTGACCGCCAGCCGGTAACTTTCGTCGCTGCCCGGCAGCGGCTGCGCCGCCACCCGGTCCTTGATCACCACCTTGATCGCCGCGCCGTTCGCTTCTTCCATCGGCGCCAGCGTCCAGCCGGTCTGCAGTTCGATGCGCTGGCGCCAGCGCGGCAGCGCATCGCCCAAGTCATCACCCTGGACGCTTAACGACAACTGGTGATCCAAAATCAGCTTGCCCGCCGGTTGCGTCACCTCCACCTGCTGCGGCCAGGGCATCAGCGGCAGATCGCCGGCCGGCTGCGCCAGCGCGCCGCAAGAAAACCATAACGATGAAGCCAGTAGCGTATAACGGAAAGGTCTGTGCATCGGAAATTCCTCAGAGGAAAAAAACAAAATATCCCCAATGAATTTCAAACCACCGCTAGGCGGCAAGCGCCCGCATCCCCGGCGCTTAGGTCTGCTAAGTAACTGGAGGGCAGGCGTACAGCCAACAACGCGGTGGCTTGAAAGGCGCAGGGAAAAACAGCCAACGCTGTAGATAAAGACTCAGCACAGAACAGATGTCCAACCGTTGCGGTGAAAAAGCGGACGGGATCACAGTTGCCCCCTCCCGGCCGGAGGGGGCGAACGGGTTATTGCCAGCCGTAGCGGCGCACGAACCAGCCTTTCACGCACTGGGTCAGCACCATGTACCCGGCGAGGATCAGCACCAGCCACGGGAAGTAACCGAGCGGCAGCGCCTGCAGCTGCAGGAAGCCGGCCAGCGGCGAGAACACCAGGCCGATGCCGGTGGCGATCACCGCCAGCGTCATGATGCACAGCGGCCAGGACGGGCGGCTCTGGATAAACGGAATTTTGCGCGTGCGGATCATGTGCACGATCAGCGTCTGAGACAGCAGCCCTTCCACGAACCAGCCGGACTGGAACAGCGTCTGCATTTCCGGCGTGTTGGCCTTGAATACCCACCACATCAGGCTGAAGGTCAGCACGTCGAAGATCGAACTGATCGGCCCAAAGAACACCATAAACCGCCCCAAATCGGCAGAGTTCCAGCGCTGCGGCTGGGTGATCTGATCGTCGTCGACATTATCGAACGGGATGGCGATCTGCGAGATGTCGTACATCAGGTTCTGAATCAACAGGTGCAGCGGCAGCATCGGCAAAAACGGCAGGAAGGCGCTGGCGATCAGCACGCTGAACACGTTGCCGAAGTTGGAGCTGGCGGTCATCTTGATGTATTTCAGCATGTTGGCGAAGGTGCGGCGCCCTTCGATCACCCCCTGCTCCAGCACCATCAGGCTTTTTTCCAGCAGGATGATGTCCGCCGCTTCCTTGGCGATGTCCACCGCCGAATCGACGGAGATGCCGATATCGGCCGCGCGCAGCGCCGGCGCGTCATTGATGCCATCGCCCATAAAGCCCACCACGTGCCCCTGGCGGCGCAGCAGTTTGACGATCCGCTCCTTGTGCAGCGGCGTCAGCTTGGCGAACACCGTGGTGCGCGCCGCCGCCTGCGCCAGCTGCTCGTCGTCCATCTGCTCGATCTCGCTGCCGCGCAGCAGGTGCTCGGCCTCGAGCCCGACGTCACGGCACACTTTGGCGGCAACCAGTTCGTTGTCGCCGGTGAGGATCTTCACCGTGACGCCGTTCTGTTTCAGCGCCGCCAGCGCCGGCGCGGTGCTTTCCTTCGGCGGATCGAGGAAGGCGACGTAGCCTTCGAGGATCAGATCCGACTCGTCCGCCACGCCGTATTCATGGGTTTGCGCCGGCAGGATCTTGTTGGCCACCGCCACCACCCGCAGCCCCTGCTGGTTGAGATCGTCGGTGATGCGGCGGATCCTCGCCAGCAGCGCCTCGCTCAGCGGGATCACCTCGTCTTCGAGGCGCACGTGGCTGCAAATCGCCAGCATCTCTTCCAGCGCGCCCTTGCACACCAGCTCGTGATACTCGTTGTCTTTGGCCACCACCACCGACATGCGGCGGCGCACGAAGTCGAACGGGATCTCATCCACCTTGCGGTAGTTTTGCAGCGCCTGCGGCTGCTGATTTTGCTCCGCGCAGCTCAGCACCGCCACGTCGAGCAGGTTTTTCAGCCCAGTCTGGTAGAAGCTGTTCAGCCAGGCGTAGCGCAGCACCCGCTCGCTGCTGGCGCCGAACACGTCGGTATGGCGCTCCAGCACGATCTTGTCCTGGGTCAGGGTGCCGGTCTTGTCGGTGCACAGAATGTCCATCGCGCCGAAGTTCTGGATGGCGTCCAGACGTTTGACGATCACCTTCTGGCGCGACAGCTTCACCGCCCCTTTGGCCAGCGTCGAGGTGACGATCATCGGCAGCATCTCCGGCGTCAGCCCGACCGCCACCGACAGCGCGAACAGCGCCGCCTCCCACCAGTCGCCCTTGGTGTAGCCGTTGATCAGCAGCACGATCGGCGTCATCACCAGCATAAAACGGATCAGCAGCCAGCTGACCTTGCTGATGCCGCTCTGGAAGGCGTTCGGCTGCTCATCCTGGCTGGTGACGCGCTGCGCCAGCTGGCCGAAATAGGTGCCGCCGCCGGTGCCGATCACCATCGCCAGCGCGGTGCCGCTGACCACGTTGGTGCCCATGAAGCACAGGTTCGGGCAGTCGAGCGGATCGGCCGCCGGCAACTGCGGCGCGGCGGATTTTTCCACCGGCAGCGATTCGCCGGTCAGCGCCGCCTGGCTGATGAACAGATCCTTGGCCGACAGCACGCGCAGATCCGCCGGGATCATGTCGCCGGCCGCCAGTTTGATGATATCGCCCGGCACCAGCTGCGCGATCGGCAGCTCCACGTGCTCACTCTTGCCGGTGAGCGCATCGCTGCGGATCACCGTGGCGGTGTTGCTCACCATGGCCTTCAGCGCGTCGGCCGCCCGGTTGGATCGCGCCTCCTGGATGAAGTTCAGCAGCGTAGAGATCAGCACCATCAGCGCGATCACCAAGGCGCCGGTCAGATCCTCGGTGGCGTAAGAGATCATGCCGAGCGCGGTCAGCAGCAGGTTGAACGGGTTGCGGTAGCAGTGCCAGAGGTGTTGCCACCAGGCCTCTTTCTGCTGATCGTCGATGACGTTCTCGCCGCAGCGCTGGCGCACCTGTTCCGCCTCATGGGCGGTGATGCCTTCCGGGTGGCTGTGAAAACGCTCAAAGAGCTGCATCGTTTCTGCGGCGGCGCATTCCAGCCGCTGCTGCGCCAGGCCGGCCGGCATGTCGCGCGCAGCGCCGCCGACGCTGTCCAGCAGGCTGTCGCGGCGCACCAAACGGCGCGGGAGGCCGCGGGCGAACAGGCCCAGCAGCTGACGGGGGAGTTTTTTCAGTTTCATGGGTCGCACCTCGTCGCCCGGTGCCTCACGGCAGCGGGTAAACGGGGATCGTCATCGGCCGGGCGAATGGCGGGTGCGCCAAAAAGCCTCTGCCAACGCAGATCCTTATTCTTTTTTTCAGCAGCAGGAGCGAACGACGAAGCGCGCGCTACCGGTTACCGTGATGTACTTCACCGGTAAAACAGCAGCGCCAGGCGGAGAGGTTTTACCGGAGAACCGAGTGAGTGTCTAAAGCAGTCGGGTCGGGGTCCATATGGGGAATAACCTCCGGTAAAGGGAAAAACAGAGCGGCAGGAGCGGCCGTTCATCGCAATGTCACAATCCCGTTTTGCATCAAGATCCGCGTCGGAAAATGAGCTATGCTGACGGGCATTGTTTTACAGGCCTTTATGTTACGCCTGTCCACCTCAACGAAAAGTAAACCATGCAAAACCGGCTGACCATCAAGGACATCGCGCGCCTGAGCGGCGTAGGCAAATCCACCGTCTCACGCGTGCTGAACAATGAAGGCAGCGTGAGCCCGCAAACCCGTGAACGGGTGGAAGCGGTGATCCGTCAGCAAGGGTTTACGCCCTCCAAGTCGGCGCGCGCCATGCGCGGCCAAAGCGACAAAGTGGTGGGCATCATCGTTTCCCGTCTCGACTCGCCGTCGGAAAACCAGGCGGTACGCACCATGCTGCCGCTGCTGTATCAGCAAGGCTTCGATCCGATCGTGATGGAGAGCCAGTTCGAAACCCGCCTGGTGCAGGAGCATCTGCACGTACTGCATCAGCGCAACGTCGACGGCGTGATCCTGTTCGGCTTCACCGGCCTGACCGCGGCGATGCTCAAGCCGTGGCAGGAAAAAATGGTGGTGATGGTGCGCGAATACGACGGCTTCTCGTCCGTCTGCTACGACGACGCCGGCGCGGTGAACCTGTTGATGGATCGCCTGTATCAGCAAGGGCATCGGCATATCGGCTATCTGGGGGTGCAGCTCAGCGACGCCACCACCGGCCAGCGCCGCTATCAGGCCTATCTCGACGCCTGTGAACGCCTCACGCTCACGCCGCGCGCAACGCTGGGCGAACTGAGCTACCAGAGCGGTTTCCAGCACGCCGCCGAAGTGATTGACGCGCATACCAGCGCGCTGATTTGCGCCTCCGACAGCATCGCCCTCGGGGCGATCAAATACCTGCAACAACAACCGACGCGCGCCATCCAGGTATGCGCCATCGGCAACACCCCGCTGCTCAGCTTCCTGTTCCCCGACACCCTGTCGGTGGAGTTCGGCTACGGCAGCGCCGGCCTGCTGGCCGCGCAGCAGCTGCTGGCGCAGCTCAGCGGCGAACAGGGGATCCGCCGCCTGGTGGTGCCCAGCAAACTTTCCTGATCGGAAGTTGACCATTTTTCGTCATTTTGTGATCCTCGCCCCAAACCGGGAACGTTCCCATTTCATTCAAAATGCCGAGTGGCTAAGCTTTGATCATTACTCAGTCAACACCTCTGCAGGTATCCCATAATGAGCAAAGTAAAACAGCAGGATATTGATCGCCTGATTGTTTTGGTCGGCGGCCGCGAGAACATCGCCACCGTCAGCCATTGCATTACCCGGCTGCGTTTCGTCCTCAACGATCCCAACAAGGCGAAACCGAAAGAGATCGAAGAGCTGCCGATGGTCAAGGGTTGCTTCACCAACGCCGGGCAGTTCCAGGTGGTGATCGGCACCGACGTCGGCGACTACTATCAGGCGCTGATCGCCAGCACCGGCGTCAACGAGGCCGACAAGGAGCAGGCCAAGGTGGCCGCGCGCCAGAACATGACCTGGACCGAGCGCACCATCTCCCACTTCGCCGAGATCTTCTTCCCGCTGCTGCCGGCGCTGATCAGCGGCGGTCTGATCCTCGGCTTCCGCAACGTGATCGGCGACATCCCGATGTCCGGCGGCCAAACGCTGGCGCAGATGCACCCGGCGTGGAAAACCGTTTACGACTTCCTGTGGCTGCTCGGTGAAGCGATCTTCATGTTCCTGCCGGTGGCCATCTGCTGGTCGACGGTGAAAAAGATGGGCGGCACCCCGGTGCTCGGCATCGTGCTTGGCATCACCCTGGTGTCGCCGCAGCTGATGAACTCCTACCTGCTCGGCCAGCAAACGCCGGAAGTGTGGAACTTCGGCTGGTTCGTGATCCAGAAAGTGGGCTATCAGGCGCAGGTTATCCCGTCGATCCTGGCGGGCATGGCGCTGGGCTGGATCGAAACCCGGCTGAAAAAGATCGTTCCCGACTATCTCTATCTGGTGGTGGTGCCGGTGGTCTCGCTGCTGCTGGCGGTGTTCCTGGCGCACGCGCTGATCGGGCCGTTCGGCCGCATGATCGGCGACGGCGTCGCCTGGGCGGTGAAATCGGTGATGACCGGCAGCTTCGCGCCGGTGGGCGCCGCACTGTTCGGCTTCCTGTATGCGCCGCTGGTGATCACCGGCGTGCACCAGACCACGCTGGCTATCGACATGCAGATGATCCAGAGCATGGGCGGCACCCCGGTGTGGCCGCTGATTGCGCTGTCCAACATCGCGCAGGCCTCGGCGGTGCTCGGCATCATCATCATCAGCCGCAAGGCCAACGAGCGTGAAATCTCGGTGCCGGCGGCGATCTCCGCCTACCTCGGCGTGACCGAACCGGCGATGTACGGCATCAACCTCAAATACCGCTTCCCAATGCTGTGCGCGATGATCGGCTCCGCGATCGCCGGCCTTATCTGCGGGCTGGACGGCGTGATGGCCAACGGCATCGGCGTCGGTGGCCTGCCGGGCATTCTGTCTATCAAGCCGCAGTTCTGGCTGATTTACTCGCTGGCGATTCTGGTGGCGATCGTCATCCCGCTGGTGCTGACCATCATGGTCTACAAACGCAAGGCCGCCCGCGGCGAGCTGCCGGTTTGATTGACGCAAAATGAATGTAGGGGCCTGCTTACGCAGGCCCGTTGTCACGATTCAAAGGTATTGAACTATGAGCAACCCAACCCCCTGGTGGCAGAACGGCGTCATCTACCAAATTTATCCGAAGAGTTTTCAGGACAGCACCGGCAACGGCTACGGCGATTTGGCCGGCGTGACCCGGCGGCTGGACTATCTGCAGGAGCTGGGCGTCGACGCCATCTGGCTGACGCCGGTCTACGTATCGCCGCAGGTGGACAACGGCTATGACGTGGCCGACTACTGCGCCATCGATCCGGCTTACGGCACCATGGCGGACTTCGAGCAGCTGATCGCTGCAGCCCACCGGCGCGGCATCCGCATCGTGATGGACATGGTGTTCAACCACACCTCGACCGAGCATCCGTGGTTCAAGGCCGCGCAAGATCGCCACAGCCCGTATCGCCAGTTCTACGTCTGGCGCGACGGCGAAGGCGATACGCCGCCGAACAACTGGCGCTCCAAGTTCGGCGGCAACGCCTGGCAGTGGCACGCCGACAGCGGCCAGTACTATCTGCACCTGTTTGCCGTCGAGCAGGCGGATCTCAACTGGGAACACCCGCCGGTGCGCGAAGAGCTGAAGAAAGTGTGTCAGTTCTGGGCGGACAAAGGCGTCGACGGCCTGCGCCTCGACGTGATCAATCTGGTGTCCAAGCAGCAGGACTTCCCGTCCGACAGCCAGGGCGACGGCCGCCGCTTCTACACCGACGGCCCGCGCATTCACGAATTCCTGCAGGAAATGAGCCGCGACGTGTTCCAGCCACGCGGCCTGATGACGGTGGGCGAGATGTCTTCCACCACGCTTGAGCATTGCCAGCAGTACGCGGCGCAGAGCGGCGAAGAGCTGTCGATGACCTTCAACTTCCACCACCTGAAGGTAGACTACGCCGGCGGCGAAAAATGGACGCGGGCGGCGCCGGATTACGTGGAGTTAAAGCAGATCTTCCGCCACTGGCAGCAAGGGATGCATAACCGCGCCTGGAACGCGCTGTTCTGGTGTAACCACGATCAGCCGCGCATCGTGTCGCGCTTCGGCGATGAAGGCGCACTGCGGGTGCCGGCCGCCAAAATGCTGGCGATGGTGCTGCACGGCATGCAGGGCACGCCTTATATCTACCAGGGTGAAGAGATCGGCATGACCAACCCCGGCTTCCGCGCCATCGAGCAGTACCGCGACGTGGAAAGCCTGAACATGTACGCCGAGCTGAGCACCCAGGGCCACGGCGACGCCGAACTGCTGGCGATCCTGGCGGACAAATCGCGCGACAACGGCCGCACGCCGATGCAGTGGAGCGCCGCGCCGCACGCCGGTTTCACCACCGGCACGCCGTGGATCGGCTGCGCCGAGAACTACCCGCAGATCAACGCCGACGCGGCGCTGGCCGATCTCGACTCGGTGTTTTACGCCTACCGCCAGCTGATCATCCTGCGCAAGCAGTATCCGCTGCTAACCCACGGCGACTATCAGGATCTGGCGCCGGATCACCCGGCGCTGTGGTGCTATCAGCGCAGCTGGAACGGCCAGCGCCTGCTGGTGGTGGCCAACCTGAGCCGCGAACCGCTGGCCTGGGCGGCGGATGGCGTGGAAGCCTCTGCCCAGTGGCGCCCGCTGATGAGCAACTACAGCGACTCGGCGGATCAGCCGCAGGCGCTGACGCTGCGGCCGTTCGAAGCGGTATGGTGGCTGCTCGAAGACTGACCCCGCAGGGCGCGGCGAACGCTGCGCCCTACAATGTCCCCATCAGCGCCACCACCCCGGCGGCCTCTTGCGCCAACTGCTCATCGCTCATGTCGCTCACGCCCTGCACCAGGTGCGGCGGCAGATAATCCATGCCGGTCAGGTTAGCCAGCGCGTGGAACGGCAGCAGCAGATCCTGCACCGGATAGCGGTTGTAGCCTGCCGGCGTGTAGGCCTGCGCGTTGCCGCCGGTGCTCACCACCAGCTGCAGCGGCTTGCCGTGCAGTTTGGTGCCCTCGCTGCCGTAGGCGAAACCATAGGTTAATACCGCGTCCTGCCATTCGCGCAGGATCGCCGGCGAGCTGTACCAGAAAAACGGGAACATCATCACCACCGCATCGTGGCTTTCCAGCAGCTCCTGTTCGCACGCCACGTCGATGCGGTAATCCGGGTAAGCGCGGATCAGCTCGTGCACGGTCACGTTAGGCAGCGGGCGCACGGCCTCGATCAGCGCCTGGTTGATGCGTGACTCGTCGGGGGTGCGGTGGGCGGTTAACACTAAAATGCGTGACATAAAGGATTCCTTAAACGTAAAGAAGATGAGGCATTTTTCCATTTCTGCCGCTTCGGGTGTAGGCTGTTCAAGGTCACTTCAATTTCAACCGAAAGTATCAACCACTATGTCGCTGCCCTTTGACGTGCACCGCCTGCTGCCGGCCTTCCTCGCCGCCGCGCAGGCGCAAAATTTCTCCGCCGCCGCCCGCCAGCTGGGCGTCACGCCGGCGGCGGTCAGCAAAAACATCCGCGCGCTGGAAGAGAAGCTGGCGCTGCGGCTGTTTCAGCGCAACACCCACAACGTGCTGCTGACCGACGAGGGCAAAGCGCTGCTGGCGCAGGTGGCGCCGCTGTGGCAGGCGTTGGCGGCGACGCTGGAAAGCGCCGGCGGCGAGCGGCAGGCGCCGGCCGGGGTGGTGCGCGTCACGATGATCCCCGGCTTCGGCCGCCAGATGCTGATGCCGTTGATCCCGCAATTTCTGGCGCGCTACCCGCAGATCGATCTCGATCTGTCGCTGGACGCCCGGGTGGTGAATCTGGTGGGCGAAGGCTTCGACGTCGGCATCGGCAGCCGGGTCGATCCCGACAGCCGGCTGGTGGCCCGCCCGCTCTACCCGATGCACATGGTGCTGGCGGCGTCGCCCGACTATCTGGCGCGGCGCGGTGAACCGCAAACGCCGCACGATCTGCTGCGACACGACTGCCTGCTGCACCGCAACCCCAGCAACGGCCGCCACGTCAAATGGCAGCTGCGCCATCAGGGCGAAACGCTGGCGCTGGATCTGAACGGCCGATTGGTGGTGAGCCGCCCGGAAATGTTGCTGGATGCGGCGCTGGCCGGGCTGGGCATCGTCAACCTGGCGCGCTGGTACCTCGAAAAGCACTTTGAGCAGGGCACGCTGCGGCCGGTGCTGGCGGAGTGCTGGCCGCGCCCGGTGCAGCTGTGGCTCTATTACGCCTCGGCGGATCTGCCGCCGCGGGTGCGCGTCTGGGTTGATTTTCTGCTGGCGCATTTTCGCGATCGGCCAGTGAGCGATTGACGACTGTTCAGCTTGCGCACGCTCTTCCGTTTTCCTTGTTCTACATCAAAAGAATCTCGCCAATATCTATATATAGTGCATTAAGAATTGCGAACACCTATATATAGTAGTTATCCACAAAATCATCCACACGCCGCCACAGCCCTTGCGCGCTGCGGCTTTGCCCTGTGGATAAGCGAAATTTGACGGTTGCTCGCCACGCCAGGCGGGTATGAACGCTCCCTCGGGGAACAAGGAGTACAACGTGAAACCAGTAGTGATTAAGCGGGACGGTTGCCAGGTACCTTTTGACGAAGCGCGCATCGCGCAGGCCATCGAGCGCGCCGCGCTGGCGGTGGGCGTGGTCGACGCCGACTACTGCGCCACCGTCGCCCGCGTGGTCGCTCAGCGCATGGAGCAGCAGCCGCGCGTCGATATCCACGAGATCCAGCAGGCGGTGGAAAACCAGCTGATGGCCGGCGAGTACAAACAGCTGGCGCGCGCCTATATCGAATACCGCCACGATCGCGACGTGGCGCGCGAGCTGCGCGGCCGCCTGAACCAGGAAATTCGCGGCCTGGTCGAGCAAAGCAACCGCGCGCTGCTGAACGAAAACGCCAACAAGGACAGCAAGGTGATCCCCACCCAGCGCGACCTGCTGGCGGGCATCGTCGCCAAACACTACGCCAAGCAGCACATCCTGCCGCGCGACGTGGTGCTGGCCCATGAACGCGGCGAAATTCACTACCACGATCTCGACTACTCGCCGTTCTTCCCGATGTTCAACTGCATGCTGATCGATCTGAAAGGCATGCTGACCAACGGCTTCAAGATGGGCAACGCCGAGATTGAGCCGCCGAAGTCGATCTCCACCGCCACCGCCGTGACCGCACAGATCATCGCCCAGGTCGCCAGCCATATTTATGGCGGCACCACCATCAACCGCATCGATGAAATTCTGGCGCCGTTCGTCGACGAGAGCTTCCGCAAACACCTGCAGGTGGCGGAAGAGTGGCAGATCCCGGATGCCAAAGGCTATGCCATGGCGCGCACCGATAAAGAGTGTTACGACGCCTTCCAGTCGCTGGAGTACGAGGTCAACACCCTGCACACCGCCAATGGCCAGACGCCGTTCGTCACCTTCGGCTTCGGCCTTGGCACCAGCTGGGAGTCGCGCCTGATCCAGCGCTCGATCCTGAAAAACCGCATCGCCGGGCTGGGCAAAAACCGCAAGACCGCCGTGTTCCCCAAACTGGTGTTCGCCATCCGCGACGGCCTCAACCACCAGTACGGCGATCCGAACTACGACATCAAGCAGCTGGCGCTGGAGTGCGCCAGCAAGCGCATGTACCCGGACATCCTCAACTACGATCAAGTGGTTAAAGTCACCGGCTCGTTCAAAACGCCGATGGGCTGCCGCAGCTTCCTCGGCACCTACGAGCAGGACGGCGAACTGGTGCACGACGGCCGCAACAACATCGGCGTCATCAGCCTCAACCTGCCGCGCATCGCGCTGGAGGCGATGGGCGATGAGTCGCGCTTCTGGGCGCTGCTGGATCAGCGCCTGCAGCTGGCGAAAAAGGCCCTGATGACGCGCATCGCCCGGCTGGAAGGCATCAAGGCGCGGGTGGCGCCAATCTTGTACATGGAAGGCGCCTGCGGCGTGCGGCTTAAGGCCGACGACAACATCGCGGATATCTTCAAGAATGGCCGCGCCTCGATTTCGCTGGGCTACATCGGCCTGCACGAGACCATCAACGCGCTGTTCGGCGGCAAAAACCACGTGTATGACGACGAGGCGCTGCGCGCCAAAGCGGTGGCGATCGTCGCGCAGCTGCGCGCCGCCGTCGACGCCTGGAAAGACGAGACCGGCTACGGCTTCAGCCTCTACAGCACGCCGAGCGAGAACCTGTGCGATCGCTTCTGCCGGCTGGACACCGCCGATTTCGGCGTGGTGCCCGGCGTCACCGACAAGGGCTATTACACCAACAGCTTCCACCTCGACGTGGAGAAGAAGGTCAATCCGTACGACAAGCTGGACTTCGAAGCGCCCTACCCGCCGTTGGCCAGCGGCGGCTTCATCTGCTACGGCGAGTACCCGAACCTGCAGCACAACCTGAAGGCGCTGGAAGACGTGTGGGACTACAGCTACACCCGGGTGCCTTACTACGGCACCAACACGCCGATCGACGAGTGCTACGAGTGCAGCTTCACCGGTGAATTCTCCTGCACCAGCAAGGGCTTCACCTGCCCGAAATGCGGCAATCACGACTCGGCTAAGGTCTCGGTCACCCGCCGGGTGTGCGGCTATCTCGGCAGCCCCGATGCCCGGCCGTTCAACGCCGGCAAGCAGGAAGAGGTGAAACGCCGGGTGAAACACCTCGGCAACGGGCAGCTCGGCTGAAAAGCACCGCGCAGCTTATGCAGAAGCCTGTTCATCAGGCGTGATTGTCGCCGCCAGTTTGCCTTCGGCCAGCGCGCACCAACCGGAGCGTACACGCAGTACGTGAGGATTGGGAGCACTGGCCGGAGGCAAAATGGCCAGTAAAATAGCCTGATGGGCAGGTCTCACATGAATTATCACCAGTACTACCCGATCGACGTCGTCAACGGCCCCGGCACCCGCTGCACGCTGTTTGTCGCCGGCTGCGTGCACCAGTGCCCCGGCTGCTACAACAAAAGCACCTGGCGGCTCAACTCCGGCCAGCCGTTTACCCCGGCACTGGAAGACCGCATCATCGCCGATCTGAACGATACCCGCGTGCCGCGCCAGGGGCTGTCGCTCTCCGGCGGCGATCCGCTGCATCCGGCCAACGTCCCGAGCATCTTGCAGTTGGTGAAACGGGTGCGCGCCGAGTGCCCCGGCAAGGATATCTGGCTGTGGACCGGCTACCGGCTGGCGGAGTTGGACGCGCAGCAAATGCAGGTAGTAGACAGGATCAACGTGCTGATCGACGGCAAGTTCGTGCAGGATTTGAAAGACCCGGCGCTGATTTGGCGCGGCAGCAGCAACCAGGTGGTGCATAGGTTGCGTTGAGCTAGCTGCACAGACTCGATCTGGCAGCGCTACGGCACGGCGTTAATCTGATGGGCTGCGTTGTGCCAGGAGCGGATGTTGCGAACATTACGACACATTCAGTCAAGATATCTAAAATCACATGGCACGGTTATACGTGGGTGTTTACATTACCTTGATGAAAGGAAGGCAATGATGCAAGAATGGGCCGATCAGTTGGAAAAGAACTCTTCTAATCAAGAATAGGACAAATGAAGGCCAATCAGCGTCATATCTGAACAAGGATGCTAAAAGAATAAATGCTATTTGAGTATGCCCTCCATAAAAATACAAACAAGATTGTTCACGTTGATTCCGTTCCTAACGGCAAACGCTGTGAATGCATCTGTAAGAACTGTGGGGACGCTCTGGTAGCAAAGAACAACGGTAGGGTAGTCAGACACCATTTCTCGCATACAACAAAAGAAGAAAGCCGAGACTGTCAAATGACACAGTTGCACATCGGGATGCAACAACACTTCTTATCGATATCCAAGTTTACCCTTCCCCAAAATTCGTTATCCCTAGATGATACTGACTTCTTTGTTCCTGAATTTACCACAGACGTCAGTAAATCATCCCTTGAGTACAAGATCGGCAAATACTGGGCAGATGTGTACCTAGAAACAGGTGTTGGTGATGTAGCAATCGAAGTCTGGGTTACCCATGAATGTGATGAAGAGAAGAGACAATATTATATCGACCAGCAGATTGACTCGATTGAGTACCGTTTTCCACCTAATGAAAACAGGAGCATTGACGAATGGATCGCTCTACTAAAAGTTAACAGCGTAGACTACAAATGGATCTACCACTCAGCTCTAGAGGAAAAGAAGCTCAAGCATTTGGAAAAGGTTGAACAAGAAAAGCAGCGAGCCAAAGCTGAAAGAGAATCTAAAGTACACGAACTCGTTAAGCGTTCTATGAAAGATAAAACGCTGTATCTCCCCTGCATACGTCAAGACATAGAACTCGAACACAATGGTAATACGCATAACATAAATCGAGAGGTATTTACTGCTCGCACCGTTACATGTCAAAAAGTCTCGCTGATGTTTGAGTCTGATGAGTGTGTCATTCTCGATGTAGTTACTGGAGGCAGAACGATCAGAGTTGCTTATTCATACTCAAGCTGTATTCCTGAATTGCTGCCTCTTGCTGATAAATATGCGATATGTAATTACTTTGACGATGAATCTAACGTCATTCATTGCTCATGGTTGAAACATCCTTCTGTAGAGGTAAGCATTCAGAAAAGAAGGAGCCAATATATACTAGAGTTAATTAATATCGAAAAATTACGTCATATAAAAGAAGAGGTTGAATCGCTAGCCTCCGAGTACTCAAACGGATACAACACATTTTTCAAGAAACACTATTCGTTTTGGAAAGAATGGATGATTAAGAGACATCTTTTCAAACCAGTATTAGACAAGAAAGGACCCTCTTTCCCACGACACCTGAAAATGAATCGAAAACATGAACAACTATGGCCTTTTCAGACGTTTCACATTCTTGTTTTAAGTACTCTTGCCGAAATCGTCGATTCATACCCGATTAAAAAACCAATATATTATCGGGATCTATTCATGGAAATAGCACAACATTATGGTTTGTCAGAGCAATATCAAAATATATTAAAAGAATTTAAATCCTTGAAGAGGCCTTCTTCTTTTGATGAGCTTATCGATGAAGAGAGCATTATAGAAAAATCTCTTGAACCCTATGCAGCGCTTGAGCTTGTGTTATTGCGAAAAGATCATGTTATAAGAAAAGACTCTCTGGTATCCTCATTGAAAGTTTAATTAGCGAACAAAATAATATAATTATTCTGAATTAACACAGTATAGGCATTATGATATCCTGCTTTTTATCAACTTCACCACCTATGTCTATTTTAGGTTGATCAGATTAACATTTCGAATAAACAAGTTCTTAATTCACATCCTGTGTGTCCGCTTCTCGCTCAAAGCCGCCTGGTAGATAACGCAGTCTTCTACCCACAAAACCTGACAGCCCAGCCCCAGAGCTAAGCCCCCTCACCCCCCTCGCCAATAACGCCCCCTTAAATAAAGCCATTCGTTTTTCTGCCTCCGAATGGCTGAGATAAACCGCGGTGCCGTTTCTTAAACGTTCAAAGGCGGCATCTACCCTCTCACGCAGCGCTTGCTCCAGCAACATCACCTGTACGTCCATTTCAGGTTTATTCCGCTGTTCCATTCTCATTTCCTCCTTTGAGACAGCATCAGGTCACGAATCCGTTACACCAGCCCCATCCCCACCACGCCGGTCAGCACGCCGCACAGCGCCACCAGCGCCGCCGTCAGGCACAGCGCCCGGGCAGAGAAGGCCTTGTTGAGCATCAGCAGCGAAGGCAGGCTGACCGCCGGCAGGGTCATCAGCAGCGCCAGCGCCGGGCCTGCGCCCATGCCCGCCAGCATCATGGTCTGCACGATCGGGATCTCCGCCGCGGTGGGGATAACGAACAGGCAGCCGACGATCGCCAGCGCGATGATCCACAGCAGGCTATTGTCGACGGCGCCGTCGGCGTGCGGGAACAGCCAGACCCGCGCCGCGCCCAGCGCCAGCACCGCCAGCACATAGATCGGGATGGTCGACCAAAACAGCGCCCACAGCGCTTTGCCCCAGCGGACAAGGAACGGTTGCTCGTCGCTCTGCGCCGTCATCACCGGCGGCTGCGGCGCGGCGGGTTGCGGGTCATTGGCGGTCACGCGCTGCACCAGCCAGGCGATGCCCAGCACCATCACCACACCTGCCACCAGGCGGATGGCGGCGAACGGCCAACCGAGCACAAATCCCATGAACACCAGCGTCGCCGGGTTCAATACCGGGTTGGCGAGCCAAAAGGCCAGCGCGGCGCCGCTGGACACCGACTGGCGGCGCATGCCGGCGGCAACCGGTGCGGCGCAGCAGGTGCACATCATGCCCGGCAGCGCGATCAGCGCCCCCAGCACGGTGCCGGAAAAACGCCGGTAGCCGAGCGTGCGCGCCAGCCAGTCGCGCGGGATCAGCACCTGCACCAGCGAACCTAACAGCACCCCGAGCAGCGCCGCCTTCCACACCGCGGTGAAGTAGACCAGCGCGTACTGCCAGGCCGCCAGCCAGGGGCTCGCAGCGCCGTCGGCCAGGATCGATTTGCCGATCGAGTGGCTGTCCGCCGCCACGAAGGCTTTGCCGTAGTAAGGCTGCCATTTGACGTAGTAGAGGCCGACGGCCACCACCAGCAGAAACAGGATCGGTTTCCACAGCGGCCAGGCGCGTGGGGCGTGTTCAGGGGCGTTCAGAGGTTGCGGCATGGTCGCGGCCAGAGTCAGTCAACAAAGGCGCCAGCATAGCGCGCCGCCGCCGCCCGTGCACGCCCGGGCTGTCCTAAATAGTTCATCTGTTCGCCACCGACGCGTAACGCGATTGTCATCTGCGCCCGGCACCATGATGCCAACGTGAAAACCACAGGGTAGACGCACGATGAAACGCACCGCTTCCGTCTTCATCGCACCGCCATCGGCATGACGAGGTTTTTATTATGATGGAGTTATCTAGACATCCGACCACTTACCCCACCCGCTATCAGCAGATCGCCGCGCAGCTGGAACAGGAGCTGCGCACGCAATACCGCTGCGGCGACTACCTGCCTTCTGAACAGCAGCTGGCCGAGCGTTACCAAGTCAATCGCCACACCCTGCGCCGCGCGGTGGATCAGCTGGTGGAGCGCGGCTGGCTGCAGCGCCGCCACGGCGTCGGCATTCTGGTGCTGATGCGGCCTTACGACTACCCGCTGCACGCCAATACCCGCTTCAGCCAGAACCTGTTCGAGCAGGGCAGCCACCCCACCAGTGAGCGCTTACTCGCAGTCTTGCGCCCGTGCAATGGGCATGTCGCCAGCGCGCTCTCGCGTGAAGAAGGCGAAATGGTGATCCACCTGCGCACCCTGCGCCGGGTCAACGGCGTGCCGATGAGCGTGATCGACCACTATCTGCCCGATCTGGACTGGTGGCCGGCGCTGCAGCAGTTCCACAGCGGTTCGCTGCACCAGTTTATCGAACAGCACCTCCAGCAGCCGCTGACCCGCCGCCAGACGCGCATCAGCGCGCGCCGCGCGCAGGCCAAAGAGAGCCGGCTGTTGGAGATCGCCACCCACGCGCCGTTGCTGTGCGTGCGCACCCTTAACGTCCGCAGCGGCGGCGAAGACGTGGCGGAATACTCCGTCAGCCTGGCCCGCGCCGACATGATTGAACTGACGATGGAGCACTGAATGCACGCCTTAGAGTCGAGACAACGCTGGATGTCGGTGCTGGCGCACAGCCGGCCCGAGCAGCTGCGCAGCCACTGGCAGGCGCTGAACCTCAGCCCGGGTTACCGCAGCATCCGCGCGCCGGAGATCGGCCTGGCCCAGCTGCAGGGGCGCATGGGCGCCACCGGCCGCCGCTTCGTGTTGGGGGACATGACGGTCACCCGTGCGGTAGTGCAGCTGGACAACGGCGGCTACGGCTACAGCTATATCGCCGGGCGCGACAAGGCGCACGCCGAGCTGTGCGCGCTGGCCGATGCGCTGCTGCAACAGCCGGAACACGGCGAACGCCTGCAACAACAGCTGATCGCGCCGCTGGCCGCGCTGCAGCACGAACAGCACCAGCTGCGCACCCGGACGATCGCCGCCAGCCGGGTGGACTTCTTTACGCTGGTGCGAGGGGATTAAGCCATGAGTTTATTGACCGGTTTTGAACAACCGATAGACCAATCGCAGCACGCTTTCCGTTTGATTCTTAAAGCCTTGAGCGAACCGGGCCACCGGGTGACGCTGCCGGGCGGCCCGGCCTGGGCGCCGCTGAACGCCGCCAGCACCGCCGCGCTGCTGACGCTGGCCGACCAGGAAACGCCGCTGCAGCTGTGTGCGGCGCTTAAAAGTGAGCAAGTGCTAACAAACATTCGTTTTCACAGCGGCGCGCCGCTGGCCACCGCGGCGCAGGAGGTCTGTTTTGCCCTGTTCGATGAGCAGCTGCAGGCCGCCGATCTGCAGGCGTTGCCGCACGGCACGGAAATCTCGCCGGAATGCGGCGCCACGGTCATCGTACAGCTCGGCGAGCTGGAGAACGGCGCCGCGCTGCGCCTGACCGGCCCCGGCATCGAGAGCCAACGCCTGATAGCGCCGCGCCTGCCGCCGGCGCTGCTGGATTACCTGGTCAACCGCCCGCAGCGCTTCCCGCTGGGGCTGGATATTTTGCTGACCTGCGGCGATCGCCTGCTGGCGATCCCGCGGACCACCCGCGTGGAGGTGTGCTGATGTACGTAGCGGTAAAAGGGGGCGAAAAAGCCATTGAGGCCGCCCATCAGCTGCAGGAACAGCTGCGGCGCGGCGACGAGGCGCTGCCGGCGATCGGCGCGGAACAAATCGAACAGCAGCTGGGGCTGGCGGTGGATCGGGTGATGACCGAAGGCGGCATCTACGATCGCGAGCTGGCGGCGCTGGCCATCAAACAGGCCAGCGGCGATCTGGTGGAGGCAATCTTCCTGCTGCGCGCCTATCGCACCACCCTGCCGCGCCTGGCGGTCAGTGAGCCGCTGGCCAGCGAAAATATGCGGCTGGAGCGACGCATCTCGGCGGTTTACAAGGACTTGCCCGGCGGCCAGGTGCTGGGGCCGACCTATGACTACACCCATCGGCTGCTGGATTTCGCGCTGCTGGCGGAAGGCGAGGCGCCGCGCGCGCCGCAGGCCGACGAACCGCTGCCGGACAACTGCGGCCACGTGTTCGATCTGCTGTGTCGCCAGCAGCTGGCGCGGGAGGAACAGGACGACGGCAGCGCGCCGGACGACATCACCCGCAATCCGCCGGTTTACCCCTGCTCGCGCTCGGCGCGCCTGCAGCAGCTGGTGCGCGGCGACGAAGGTTTTCTGCTGGCGCTCGGCTACGCCACCCAGCGCGGCTACGGCCGCAACCACCCGTTCGCCGGCGAGATCCGCACCGGCCACGTTTCGGTGGAGATCGTGCCTGAAGAGCTCGGTTTCGCCATCGATATCGGCGAAATCCTGCTGACCGAGTGCGAAATGGTCAACGGCTTCGTCGATCCCAAAGACCACCCGCCGCACTTCACCCGCGGTTACGGGCTGGTGTTCGGCCGCGCCGAACGCAAGGCGATGGCGATGGCGTTGGTGGATCGCGCATTGCAAAGCCCCGACTACGGCGAAGGCGTCGCCGGCCCGGCGCAGGACGAAGAGTTCGTGCTGGCCCACGCCGACAACGTCGAGGCCGCCGGCTTCGTCTCCCATCTCAAGCTGCCGCACTACGTCGACTTCCAGGCCGAACTGGAGCTGCTCAAGCGGCTGCGGCAGGAATACAGCGAGCGTCAGGAGGCCCGCGATGAGTGAAGTATTGACCGGCTATAACCTCGGTTATCTGGACGAGCAGACCAAGCGCATGATCCGCCGCGCCATCCTCAAAGCGGTGGCGATCCCCGGCTACCAGGTGCCGTTCGGCGGCCGTGAGATGCCGATGCCCTACGGCTGGGGCACCGGCGGCATTCAGCTCACCGCCAGCGTTATCGGCCGCGCCGACGTGCTGAAGGTGATCGACCAGGGCGCCGACGACACCACCAACGCGGTGTCGATCCGCCGCTTCTTCCAGCGCGTCGCCGGGGTGGAAACCACCGAACGCACGCCGGAGGCCACGCTGATCCAGACCCGTCACCGCATTCCGGAAACCGCGCTGCGCGAAGACCAGATCCTGATCTATCAGGTGCCGATCCCGGAGCCGCTGCGCTTTATCGAACCGCGCGAAACCGAGACCCGCAAGATGCACGCGCTGGAGGAGTACGGCGTGATGCAGGTGAAGCTGTATGAAGACATCGCGCGCTACGGCCATATCGCCACCACCTACGCCTATCCGGTGAAGGTCAACGATCGCTACGTGATGGATCCGTCGCCGATCCCGAAATTCGACAACCCGAAAATGCACATGATGCCAGCGCTGCAGCTGTTCGGCGCCGGGCGCGAGAAACGCATCTACGCCCTGCCGCCGTTCACCAAGGTGGAGAGCCTGGACTTCGACGACCATCCGTTCAGCGTGCAGCAGTGGGACGAACCCTGTGCGCTGTGTGGCTCGCGCCACAGCTATCTCGACGAGGTGGTGCTCGACGATCGGGGCAACCGCATGTTCGTCTGTTCGGACACCGACTACTGCCGGCAGCAGCTGGCGCAATCTTCGCAAGAGGCGCAGCACTGATGACTTCCACCCCTTTGAGCACCACCCCGCTGCTGTCGGTGAACCGGCTCACCCACCTGTACGCCCCCGGCAAGGGCTTCAGCGACGTGTCGTTCGATATCTACCCCGGTGAAGTGCTGGGCATCGTCGGCGAATCCGGCTCCGGCAAAACCACGCTGCTGAAGTCGATCTCGGCGCGGCTGGCGCCGCAGCGCGGGCAGATCCTTTACCGCCCGCAGGCGGGCCAGGAACACGATCTGTACGCCATGGCGGAGAGCGATCGCCGCCGCCTGCTGCGCACCGACTGGGGCGTGGTGCACCAGCACCCGCTCGACGGGCTGCGGCCGCAGGTCTCCGCCGGCGGCAACATCGGCGAGCGGCTGATGGCCATCGGCCAGCGCCACTATGGCGACATTCGCCGCCAGGCCGGCCAGTGGCTGGAAGACGTCGAAATCCCGCTGTCGCGCCTCGACGATCTGCCGACCACCTTCTCCGGCGGCATGCAGCAGCGGCTGCAGATCGCCCGCAATCTGGTCACCCACCCCAAGCTGGTGTTTATGGACGAGCCGACCGGCGGGCTGGACGTGTCGGTGCAGGCGCGCCTGCTCGATCTGCTGCGCAATCTGGTGGTGGAAATGCAGCTGGCGGCGGTGATCGTCACTCACGATCTCGGCGTGGCGCGGCTGCTGGCCCACCGCCTGCTGGTGATGAAACAGGGCGAAGTGGTGGAGAGCGGCCTGACCGATCGGGTGCTCGACGATCCGCACCATCCTTATACCCAGCTGCTGGTTTCTTCGGTGCTGTCGTAACCCAAGGCGATAACAGATGACTATGCAAATCCGAGTTGAACATCTCAGTAAAACCTTTGTGCTGCATCAGCAGTACGGCACCCGCCTGCCGGTGCTGCACGACGCCAACCTGACGGTCCACGGCGGCGAATGCGTGGTGCTGCACGGCCACTCCGGCAGCGGCAAATCCACCCTGCTGCGTTCGCTGTACGCCAACTACCTGCCGGACAGCGGCCATATCTGGATCAACCACCAGGGCGACTGGCTGGACATGGTCAGCGCCGACGCGCGCCAGATTCTGGCGGTGCGCCGCCATACGCTGGGCTGGGTCAGCCAGTTCCTGCGGGTGATCCCGCGCATCAGCGCGCTGGAGGTGGTGATGCAGCCGCTGCTGGAACAGGGCGTCGAGCGCGCCGAGTGCCGAGAACGCGCCGAAGCGCTGCTCGCCGCGCTCAACGTGCCGCAGCGCCTGTGGCCGCTGGCGCCGTCCACCTTCTCCGGCGGCGAACAGCAACGGGTGAACATCGCGCGCGGCTTTATCGTCGATTACCCCATTCTGTTGCTGGACGAACCGACCGCCTCGCTCGACAGCCGCAACAGCGCGGCGGTGGTACAGCTTATCGAACGCGCCAAGGCGCGCGGCGCGGCGATCGTCGGCATTTTCCATGATGAAGGCGTCCGCCAACGGGTCGCCGACCGACTTTATGACATGCAGGCGCCACAGGCGCTGGAGGCCCTCTGATGATCGTCAATAACGTTAAGCTGGTGCTGGATAACCAGGTGGTGCAAGGCTCGCTGGAGATGCAGGACGGCGTGATCCGCAGCTTCGCCGACGGCCCGAGCCGGCTGCCGCAGGCGCTGGACGGCGACGGCGGCTGGCTGCTGCCGGGGCTGATCGAGCTGCATACCGACAACCTGGATAAGTTCTTTACCCCGCGCCCGAACGTCGACTGGCCGGCCCATTCGGCGATGAGCAGCCACGACGCGCTGATGGTGGCCAACGGCATCACCACGGTGCTGGACGCGGTGGCGATCGGCGACGTGCGCGACGGCGGCCACCGGCTGGAAAACCTGCAGAAGATGATCGATGCGGTGATCCACAGCCAGCGCGCCGGGGTGAACCGCGCCGAGCACCGGCTGCACCTGCGCTGCGAGCTGCCGCACGAGAGCACGCTGCCGCTGTTCGAACAGCTGATGGACAAGCCGGGCGTGTCGCTGGTGTCGCTGATGGACCATTCGCCGGGCCAGCGCCAGTTCGCCTCGCGCGAAAAGTACCGCGAATATTATCAGGGCAAATACCACCTCAACGATCAGCAGATGAGCGAGTACGAAGCGCAGCAGGTCGCCCTGTCCGCCCGCTGGGCCGCGCCGAACCGCGAGGCGATCGCCGCCCACTGCCGCGCACGCCGCATCTCGCTGGCCAGCCATGACGACGCCACCGCCGCGCACGTGGCCGAATCCTGCGCGCTCGGCAGCGCCATCGCCGAGTTCCCCACCACCGAGGCGGCCGCCCGCGCTTCGCACCAGCAGGGCCTGCAGGTGCTGATGGGCGCGCCGAACATCGTGCGCGGCGGCTCCCACTCCGGCAACGTGGCGGCGCACCACCTGGCGGCGCTGGGGGTGCTGGATATCCTCTCTTCCGATTATTACCCGGCCAGCCTGCTGGACGCGGCGTTTCGCCTCGCGGCGGACGAACGCAACGCCTACGATCTGCCCCAGGCGGTGCGCATGATCACCCGCAACCCGGCGCGGGCGCTGGATCTGCAGGATCGCGGCACCCTCGCCGAAGGATTGCGGGCGGATCTGGTGCTGGCGCGGCCGCACGGCGAGCACGTTTACGTGCAGAACGTGTGGCGCCAGGGCAGGCAGGTGTTCTGATGGCGCGGCTCATCTATCTGATGGGGCCTTCCGGCGCAGGCAAGGACAGCCTGCTGGCTGCGCTGCGGGCCGACGCCGATCGCGCGCCGCTGGTGGCGCACCGTTACATCACCCGGCCGGCGGACGCCGGCTGTGAGAATCACATCGCGCTGAGCGAACCCGAATTTCTGCGCCGCCGCGCCAAGGGGCTGTTCGCGCTCGACTGGCAGGCCCACCAGCAGCGCTACGCGTTCGGGATCGAAGTGGATCTTTGGCTGCTGCAGGGGATCGACGTAGCGGTCAACGGTTCACGCGCCCACCTGCCGCAGGCGCAGCAGCGCTACGGTGCGCAGCTGCTGCCGGTATGCCTGCAGGTCAACGCCGCGATCCTGCGCCGGCGCCTGCAGGATCGCGGACGGGAAAGCGCTGAACAGATCGAGCAGCGGCTGGCGCGGGCGGCGGAATATCAGCAGAGTCTGCCCGCCGGCTGCCGGGTGCTGCACAACGACGGCCCACTCGACGATACCCTGGCGGCGCTGTTGGCGCTGCTGCCTACCGCCACCCGACAAGCTCAGGATGCGACGCCATGAACGACTTTTCCCAGCCGAAAATCGGCGACAACGTGACCCTTAACCGCACCCGGCTCGGCCAGTATGTGCACCTGGCCGACGATGCGATCCTGGAAGAGGTGGAGATGGGGGACTACTCCTACACCGCCGGGCACAACCAGATCTTTTACGCCACTATCGGCAAGTTCGTCTCCATCGCCTCCTATGCGCGCATCAATCCCGGCAACCACCCGACCTACCAGCGCATCGCGCAGCACCACTTCACCTATCGCGCTTCCGAATACGGGCTGGGGGAAGACGACGCGACGTTCTTCGACTGGCGGCGCGAGCACCACGTCACCGTCGGCCACGACGTGTGGATCGGCCATAACGCCATCCTGATGCCGGGCGTCAGCGTCGGCAACGGCGCGGTGATCGGCAGCGCGGCGGTGGTCACCAAGGACGTGGAGCCTTACAGCATCGTCGCCGGCGTGGCGGCCAAAAAGATCGGCATGCGCTTTGACGACGCGCTGATAGAGCGTATCGAACGCAGCCAGTGGTGGCACTGGGATCACGCCACGCTGCAGGCGCGGCTGGCGGATTTTCGCGACATCAACCGCTTTGCGCAGAAGTACCTTTAACGGAGGGGGAGCGATGCAACTGACCTTTCTCGGCACCGGCGGCGCGCAGCAGGTGCCGGTGTTCGGCTGCGACTGCCTGATCTGCCAACGGGCGCGGCGCGAGCCGGCATTTCGGCGGCGCGCGTGCAGCGCCATGCTCAACTATCAGGGGGAAACGACCTTATTGGATGCGGGATTGCCGGCTTTGGAGCGGCGATTTTCGGCGGGGCAAATTCAACGTTTTTTACTGACACATTACCACATGGATCACGTTCAGGGGTTATTTCCTTTGCGTTGGGGGTGCGGAAATTCCATTCCGGTGTATGGCCCGCCGGATGAACAGGGCTGCGACGATCTGTTCAAACACCCCGGCATTCTGGCGTTTCAGCCGCCGTTAGCGCCCTTCGCCACCGTCGAGCTGGGCGGCATGCGCATCACCCCGCTGCCGCTGCAACACTCCAAACTGACCCACGGCTATCTGATCCAGGCGGCGGGCGCTGCGCTGGCCTACCTGACCGACACCGTCGGCCTGCCGCCGGCCACCGCCGACTATTTGCAGAACGTGGCGCTGGATCTGCTGGTGCTCGACTGCAGCCTGCCGCCTCAGCCGCAGGCGCCGCGCAACCACAACGACCTGACCCGCGCGCAGGAGACGCAGCGGTTGCTGCAGCCCAAGCGCACGCTGCTGACGCACATCAGCCATCATCTCGATCTGTGGCTGCTGGACAACGAACTGCCCGCCGGGCTGGAGCTGGCGTTCGACCACCTCAGCGTCAGCCTCGGTAGCAGTGCAGCCGATCCGACTCCAGCACCCTGACCCCTTCGCCCGGCGTGAACGCCTGCTGCAGCAGCGTCTGCGCCACGTCTTTGGCGGCGACGGCGCGCCATTTGCCGGGCAGCAGCCTGAACAGCGGCAGCGTGAGGCGCTCCATCAGGCGCGGCGCAGGGCGATCCCCCACCAGCATGGAGGGCCGCACCAGCGTCAGGCGCGGCCAGTGCTGTTCGCGCAGCGCCTGCTCCATCTCGCCTTTGGTGCGGTTATACAGGAAGGTGGAATCCGCGTTGGCGCCCAACGCACTCACCACCAGACAGTGCTGCGCCCCCAACCGGCGGCCGGTCAGCGCACTCTCCACCACCAGTTGGTAATCGACGTAGCGGAAGGCATCGGCGCTGCCCGCCGCCTGGCGGGTGGTGCCCAGGCAGCAGAACACCAGATCGACCGGCTGCTGCAGGCCGCTCAGCAGCTCGAACAGCGCATCGCCGACCGGGTTGGTCAGCTTGCCGTGCGGCGGCAGCGGCGTGCGCGTCGGCGCCACGATGGCCGTTACCTGCGGATCGCTTTGCAACAGCAGCAGCAACTCGCGCCCCACCAGCCCGGTTGCGCCGACTAACAGTGCTCGCGCCATGCAATCTCCCGTTGTAATCAATACATCGACTTAAAGTATAGACCGCGCCCAATGCAGCTTCTTGCCGAAGCCGAGGGTGTTGTCGGTCATCTTCACCTCGTGCAGATCCAGCCGCCAAACCGAGGCCTTCATCGCCCTGGCGATCGGGAAGCGCTTGCAGTAACGCGCGCGCGCCGCCTCGGCTTCTTCGCCGCTCAGCAGCACCGCCTCGGCGCGGTACTGCACGCCGCGGATCAGCGCGATGCTTTTCGGTTTCGGCGCGATGGTGCCGACCACCCGGCCGCTGTTCAGCATCAGCCCGCCGTGGCGGGTGTGCGGTTCGGTCATCAGCCACAGCGCCATCGTCACGGCGTCGAACACGTAAAAACAGTTGGCGCACCACATGTCGAGGCCGTCGCCGGCGCACAGCGTCAAGACGTGTTGCTTGCCGATGAAATCCGCAATCTGCTGCCGTTGTTCTGGGGTATTCAAGGTTACTCGCCTCCCTGTTCACTCACTTCATCTTACCCTGCGTTGTTGAAGCGAGTCACAAATAACGATAATCACCAAAAATCCCATGCGAATATAAAATCACAATATCTGTATTTTTACTCATTTCAGCATCAGGCGGGTTTATAACATAAAAAAAACAAGCCGGATTTATTTGATCGTTAGGCAACCGATTAATTGCGCCATTCTTTTATTCCCACCCTGACGGCACGCAAATTTAGCGCGTCTGCCCGGCGCCGATTAGCAATTTATTTACATGCTCATTTGTCTGCCTGGCCGCATTTTATGCAACTCACTGCATAATCAATGAATAGTTATTTATAAACACCGGCATTTATGTGATGGAAATCACGATTTTCTGCCCATCTTGCGTTAAAATAGCGCCATCTTTTCACTCAGCAAGGTGGATTAGAAAATGGAAAACAATAACCGAAAAATGGCGCACATCAGGCGCACAACCCATATTATGATGATGGCTCATCGCAGCTGCTTTAGTTTCGCATTCTTCAACTACAGATAACCCTCACCCCCTCGCTCTTACGCCGTTGTTAAGAGTGTCTTTGCGTTTCACTTTATTCTCCGCACTCCGGTGATAATGTCTTTCCCCCGCAAACCGGGAAGGGCGCGCAATACATTTTTAATACCGTAAAAGAGCCTCCAAGAAAAATAAAACAAAGAACACAGTTAATGTCTTAGGGCATCACTGGGTTCTCGTACACCTTTATTTTCGTGAAGGCGTTAGCGGCAAATGGAATTATTTGCCGACGGCGCGCCTTTGCCTGAAGAATGAGAAAAATGAAAAAATTAAAAATTGCCGCCAACACCCAAACCCTCGGCTGCTTTGAAACTGAACGCGACATCGTCGATGTGCACCACAGCGATTTTAATGACGTCGCCGCCATCGTGCTGTCGGTAGAAGACGTCGCGCAAGGCATGGTGGTGCGCATCGAAGAGCACTGCCTGAACATTCCGCTGTTCGTCGCCGTCTGCTGCGAAGAAGAGCTGGATAACGCCGTATTGCCGGCGCTGCACGGTGTGTTTGAGCTGTGCGGCAAGAATACCCAGTTCTACGGCAAACAGCTGGAGGCCGCCGCCGCCAAGTATGAGAGCGAGCTGCTGCCGCCGTTCTTCAATACGCTGACGCAGTACGTGGAAATGGGCAACGCCACCTTCGCCTGCCCCGGCCACCAGGGCGGCGAGTTCTTCCGCAAACACCCGGCGGGCCGCCAGTTCTTCGACTTCTACGGCGAAACGCTTTTTCGCTCCGACATGTGCAACGCCGACGTCAAACTGGGCGATCTGTTGATCCACGAAGGCGCGCCTTGCGCGGCGCAGCAGCACGCCGCCAAGGTGTTCAACGCCGACAAGACCTACTTCGTGCTCAACGGCACCTCGGCCTCGAACAAGGTGGCGACCAACGCCCTGCTGACGCGCGGCGATCTGGTGCTGTTCGACCGCAACAACCATAAATCCAACCACCACGGCGCGTTGATCCAGGCCGGTGCCACGCCGGTGTATCTGGAAACCGCCCGCAACCCGTTCGGCTTTATCGGCGGCATCGACGCGCACTGCTTCGACGAACGCTACCTGCGCCAACAGATCCGCGAAGTGGCGCCGGAACGCGCCAACGAAGCCCGCCCGTTCCGCCTGGCAATCATCCAGCTCGGCACCTACGACGGCACCATCTACAACGCCCGCCAGGTGGTCGACAAGATTGGCCACCTGTGCGATTACATCCTGTTCGACTCCGCCTGGGTGGGCTATGAGCAGTTCATTCCGATGATGAAAGACTGCTCGCCGCTGCTGCTGGAGCTGAACGAAAACGATCCCGGCATCATCGTCACCCAGTCGGTGCACAAACAGCAGGCCGGCTTCTCGCAAACCTCGCAGATCCACAAAAAAGACAAGCATATCAAGGGGCAGAGCCGCTACTGCAACCACAAGCGCTTCAACAACGCCTTTATGCTGCACGCCTCCACCAGCCCGTTCTATCCGCTGTTCGCCGCGCTGGACGTCAATGCCAAGATGCACGAGGGCAAAAGCGGCCAGCGCCTGTGGCAGGAGTGCGTGCGCGTGGGGATCGAAGCGCGCAAAATGCTGCTGGACACCTGCACGATGATCAAACCGTTCGTACCGGATCAGATCGACGGCAAACCGTGGCAGGCCTATGACACCGCGGCGATGGCCAACGATCTGCGCTTCTTCAACTTCGTGCCCGGCGAAAAATGGCACGCCTTTGAGGGCTATGCCGAATCGCAGTACTTCGTCGATCCGTGCAAACTGCTGCTCACCACGCCGGGCATCGATACCGCCACCGGCAGCTACAGCGAATTCGGCATCCCGGCGACCATTCTGGCCAACTACCTGCGCGAAAACGGCATCGTGCCGGAAAAATGCGATCTCAACTCGATCCTGTTCCTGCTGACGCCGGCGGAAGACATCGCCAAGATGCAGCATCTGGTGGCCCTGATCGCCCGCTTCGAGAAGCACATCGAGCAGAACTCCCTGCTCAGCGAGGTGCTGCCTGCGGTCTATAAAAACCACCAGCAGCGCTACAAAAACTACACCATCCGCCAGCTGTGCCAGGAAATGCACGACCTTTACGTCAGCTACGACGTTAAAGAGCTGCAAAAAGAGATGTTCCGCAAAAGTTATTTCCCGCGCGTGGTGATGAATCCGCAGGACGCCAATACCGAGTTTGTACGCGGCAACGTGGAATTGGTCTCGCTGGCCAAGGCCGAGGGGCGCATCGCCGCCGAAGGCGCCCTGCCTTACCCTCCTGGCGTGCTGTGCGTCGTGCCCGGTGAAATTTGGGGCGGCGCCGCGCAGCGTTATTTCCTGGCATTGGAAGAAGGCATCAACTTATTGCCGGGATTCGCGCCGGAATTGCAGGGCGTTTATATCCAACAGGATGAGGACGGCTGGAACCGCGCTTACGGCTACGTCATGAAAAATTAATCACCTTACGGGGCGGCGATTATTCTCGCCGCCCGGATCGCATCCTAAAAGAGAAAATGATCATGAGTAAGTCCAACAATAAAATGGGGGTCGTGCAATTAACGATCCTGACCGCCGTGAATATGATGGGTTCCGGCATAATTATGCTGCCGACCAAGCTGGCCGAAGTGGGCACGATTTCGATCGTTTCCTGGCTGGTGACCGCCGTCGGCTCGATGGCGCTGGCCTACGCGTTCGCCAAATGCGGCATGTTCAGCCGTAAATCCGGCGGCATGGGCGGCTACGCCGAATACGCCTTCGGTAAATCAGGCAACTTCATGGCGAACTACACCTACGGCGTTTCGCTGCTGATCGCCAATATCGCCATCGCCATTTCCGCCGTCGGCTACGGCACCGAGCTGTTCGACACCACGCTCAGCCCGCTCGGGATCTGTATCGCCACCATCGGCGTGCTGTGGCTGGCGACCGTCGCTAACTTCGGCGGCGCGCGCATCACCGGCAAAATAAGCGGCATCACCGTCTGGGGCGTGATCATTCCGGTGGTGGGCATCTCGGTCATCGGCTGGTACTGGTTCAGCGGCAGCGCCTACGTCGCCGCCTGGAACCCGCATCAGGTGCCGACCTTCGAAGCCATTGGCGCCTCGATCTCAATGACCCTGTGGGCGTTCCTGGGGCTGGAATCCGCTTGCGCCAACACCGACGTGGTGGAAAATCCGGAGCGCAACGTGCCGATCGCCGTACTGGGCGGCACACTCAGCGCGGCGGTGATCTATATCGTTTCGACCAACGTGATCGCCGGCATCGTGCCAAACATGGATCTGGCCAACTCCACCGCCCCGTTCGGGCTGGCGTTCTCCCACATGTTCAATCCGACGGTCGGCAAGATCATCATGGCGTTGATGGTGATGTCCTGCGTCGGCTCGCTGCTCGGTTGGCAGTTCACCATCGCCCAGGTGTTCAAATCCTCCGCCGACAGCGGCTTCTTCCCGAAAATCTTCTCCAAGCTGAGCAAGGCCGACGCGCCAGTCAAAGGCATGCTGACCATCGTCGTCATCCAGAGCGGTTTGTCTCTGATGACCATCAGCCCGTCGCTGAACAAGCAGTTCAACGTGCTGGTGAACCTGGCGGTGGTGACCAACATCATCCCGTACATCCTGTCGATGGCGGCGCTGGTCATTATTCAGAAAGTGGCGAAGGTGCCGGACAACAAGGCGCGCATCGCCAATATCATCGCCGGCATCGGCGCGCTGTACAGCTTCTATGCGCTTTACAGCTCCGGTGAGGAAGCGATGATGTGGGGCGCCATCGCCACCTTCCTCGGCTGGACGCTGTACGGCATTGTCTCGCCGCGCTTCGAGCTGGCGGGAAAAAAGGGGTAAAGCGGTAAGGCTCCGGCGGCCGGGGATGGGATTGTGACGGCGAACATGCCATCATACGCCTACCCTGGCCACCGAAACGGCGTACGATGACCGACACTACCCCCACTCCCTGGCACCTCTACATGCTGCGTTTACCGAGCGGCATGCTGTATACCGGCATCACCACCGACGTGGCGCGCCGCTTGGCGCAACATCAAGCCGGCAAAGGCGCCAAGGCGCTGCGCGGTAAAGGGGAGCTGACGCTGGCGTTTCACTGCCAGGTGGGGGATCGCTCAACGGCGCTGAAGCTGGAATACCGCGTCAAACAGCTGAGCAAAATACAAAAAGAGCGGCTGGTGAATCACCCGCCGCTGTCGTTGGAGTCTCTATTGCCGGTCGTTAAAAGCGATTAAACGGCGCCGAAAACGCCACTTCGCCGCTGACGCCATTCAGAGCGTCTTGCGCCAGCGGATACACCTGGAATGCGCTTTCCGTGTCCGGCCAGCGACAATTCAGGCCATAGGCGGCGGCCAGTTTGAAACCGAAGCGGCCGTAATAGGCCGGATCGCCCAGCACCACCACCGCGGCGTAGCTGAATTCGTTCAGCGAATCCAACCCCTCGTACACCAGCTTTTCAGCCAGCCCCTGACGGCGCAGGCTTTCATCTACCGCCAGCGGCGCCAGCGCCACCCATTGGCGATCTTCGCCGGCCACATCCACCGGGCTGAACGCGGCGTAACCCACTACGCCGCCTTCGTCGTCAGTGGCGACCACGCCCAGCGTCAGCAGGCCGTCTTCGCGCAGCTGCTGCACCAGGTCGGCTTCGTCGTCGCGGCCAAAGGCGCGGCGCAGCAAGGCATCGATACCCGCCGCGTCTACCGGTATCTCTACGCGGATCAGCATGATGCCGCCACACGGGAAGCCGACGCCGTGCCCTCCTGCAGCCCTGCTTCGACAAAATCAGCCAACTGCAACAGCCCCATGCGCAGCGGCGCAGGCATGCTTTCCAGCTCAATGGCGTCCATCAAATTTTTCACATACAGGCCCAATTCGGTATCCCCTTCAATCTGCAGCCGACGCTGAAAGAACAGCGTATCCGGATCTTGCTTACGCGCCGCGATCAGGATCAGATCGTTGGCGTCGCCGCTGAAGCTGACGTCCGCTTCGGCGTGCTGGCTGACCACCAGTTTGTCGTTTTCTACCGTCATAAACCATTGTAGCGCCAGATCGCGAACTTCGATCTTTAACCAGCGCGATTCGAGAAATTCCAGATCGCCATCCGCCAACGCCTGGCGGAACTGCCAGCTCAGCACCTGTTGCAGCAGTTGGCGCTGCAGAGCGAACGGCGTGAATTTCAGCGGGATGCGCAGCAGCGACGGCCCCTGGCGCACAAGACGTGCTCGTAGTTGTTCCAACACGGTCATCCACTCCTTTCAATTCGGACTACCGCTATTTTGCCACACTGACGCGCGGCTTCAGCGGTCTATATCAACAAATAGTGCATTTCACCGCCATGTTTATCAATACGCCATAAGCTGCCTCAAATCAAAACCCGTGCGCGCCCCTTTGCCTAAAATGGCCTCCCCGATTCGCGTTTGCCGGCGGAACACCGTCGTCGGCAACCTTTAAAGACAGCGTGCGCCCGGCCGGGCGTACGGCTAAGCCAGGATAAATCTATGGAGCTGCTTTGTCCCGCCGGCAACCTGCCGGCCCTGAAGGCCGCGGTGGATAACGGCGCCGATGCCGTTTACATCGGGCTGAAAGACGATACCAACGCGCGCCACTTCGCCGGCCTCAACTTCACCGAGAAAAAGCTGCAGGAAGCGGTCGATTACGTGCATCGCCACGGCCGCAAACTGCATATCGCCATCAACACCTTCGCCCATCCCGACGGCTACGCCCGCTGGCAGCGCGCGGTGGATATGGCCGCCCAACTGGGCGCCGACGCGTTGATTCTGGCGGATCTGGCGATGCTGGAATACGCCGCCCAGCGCTACCCGCAGCTGGAACGCCACGTTTCGGTGCAGGCTTCCGCCACCAATGAGGAGGCGATCCGTTTCTACCAGCGCAACTTCGAGGTCGGCCGGGTGGTGCTGCCGCGGGTGCTATCGATGCACCAGGTGAAACAGCTGGCGCGCACCAGCCCGGTGCCGCTGGAAGTGTTCGCCTTCGGCAGCCTGTGCATCATGGCCGAGGGGCGCTGCTACCTCTCCTCCTACCTGACCGGCGAGTCGCCGAACACCGTCGGCGCCTGTTCGCCGGCGCGTTTCGTGCGCTGGCAGCAAACCGCACAGGGCATGGAGTCGCGCCTGAACGACGTGCTGATCGACCGCTATCAGGACCACGAAAACGCCGGTTACCCGACGCTGTGCAAGGGCCGCTATCTGGTGGACGACGTGCGCTACCACGCGCTGGAAGAGCCCACCAGCCTCAATACCCTGGAGCTGCTGCCGGAGCTGCTGGCCGCCAACATCGCTTCGGTGAAGATCGAAGGCCGCCAGCGCAGCCCGGCTTACGTCAGCCAGGTGGCGCGCGTCTGGCGCCAGGCGATCGACCGTTGCCAGGCAGATCCGGCCGCCTACCGCGCCGACGCCGCCTGGATGGAGACGCTGGGCGCGATGTCCGAAGGCACCCAAACCACGCTGGGCGCCTATCACCGCAAATGGCAGTAGCCGGAGGAAACATGAAATACGCACTCGGGCCGGTACTCTACTACTGGCCGAAAAACGACATCGCAACGTTCTATCAACAGGCGGCGGACAGCAGCGCCGACATCATTTATCTCGGCGAGAGCGTCTGCGCCAAGCGCCGCGAGATGAAGGTCGGCGACTGGCTGGCGCTGGCGCGCGAAATCGCCCGCAGCGGTAAACAGGTGGTGATCTCCACGCTGGCGCTGCTGCAGGCGCCGTCCGAACTGAATGAGCTGAAACGCTATGTGGAAAACGGCGAGTTCCTGTTTGAAGCCAACGATCTGGGCGCGGTGAACATGGCGGCGGAGCGCGGCCTGCCGTTCGTCGCCGGCCATGCGCTGAACTGCTACAACGCCTATACCCTGCGCCTGCTGCGCCGCCAGGGCATGATCCGCTGGTGCATGCCGGTCGAGCTGTCGCGCGACTGGCTGGCCAATCTGCTGACGCAGTGCGATGAGCTGGGCTTCCGCCACGACTTCGAGGTGGAGGTGCTGAGCTACGGCCATCTGCCGCTGGCCTATTCCGCGCGCTGCTTCACCGCCCGCTCGGAGAACCGCGGCAAGGACGAGTGCGAAACCTGCTGCATCAAGTATCCGCAGGGCCGCATGATGCGTTCGCAGGAACAACAGCAGGTGTTCGTACTCAACGGCATCCAGACGATGAGCGGTTACTGCTATAACCTCGGCAACGAGCTGCCGAACATGCAGGGGCTGGTGGACATCGTGCGGCTGTCGCCGCAGGGCGCCGAGACGCTGGCACAGATCGATGCCTTCCGCGCCAACGAGCGCGGCGAGCAGCCGCTGGCCTTGACCGACCACGCCGACTGCAACGGCTACTGGCGCCGCGTGGCGGGGTTGGAGTTGGTGGGGTGATGGAGGCCGGCGCCGGGCTTTCCCTCGCCTGAGGGGCCTTTCAACGCCATTATTCGGCTGGCCGCCCGCGAGGAGAATGCGCCCGAAACCACACATCGGGCGCATTCAGCCAGAACAACGGCAGGCGATTACCTTTTCAACGCAATTCGCTTTAATGACTGCCACAGGCGTTCTTTATCGCCAACTTTCAGGTGGGTTTGTTCCAGGGATTTCATAAAAACAAACCTGTCATTAAAGCGCTCGCCTTTCTTCAATTTATTGCTGACGCTGGTCAAAATCTGGGTATTCAGCCGGCTGATTTTCGCTCTCACACTGTCCAGCGATTCAGGCTGCCAGCCGTTTTCCGGCGCCGACAGCCAGTCTGCCCGGTAGCGATACTGAATCGCTTTGGCCGCATCCATTTGCGCCTGTATAAAAGGAGCCACCGACTTGCCATCCAATCCCAATGCTTCCGCCTCGCGGACTGAGTTGGTCAATACGTTGGCTTCCTGAGGCAAATCCTCAATGGCCAGATGGTTGTTTGCCTTATACCCGGCAACGTCTTTCATGTAAGACAATCGCTGGTTAATCAATGAGGCGGTCTCGTCGGTTTGAACAGGCTTTGCCACCGCCGTGATAGAGAAAAATAATCCAGCCAAAAGCAGCAACCCTCTCGTCACTTTAGAATCCATTTAACCTCTCCTGTTACAGCCCTGTTGGCAGTGGTTTTTGGCTCGCAACGAAATTCGCTATGCGTGCATAATCTTTTGCCACCGCCGGATGTTTGCGCCCGGGAAGAAACTCGAAGCTGCAGCGCTCGCCGTCTTTCACTAACTGCGACGCCAGATTCCTGACATTCAACCTTGGGTTATCCTCTATGCGCTGGAAGATCTCTTTCTCAAGATCGGTACTGTCCGGCTCCGCCCGCTCCTCGCGGCTGCCTAATAACAGCGATAACCAATCAATGCTTGCGGCAAGCTTAGCGTCGCCTTCGGGCAGCACCGCGCCATTCGCCCACCAGAGCGCGGGACTGGCGGCAACATAGCGCTGAAAAGCCGTTTGATGATGAAACGCCACGTATAAGGTGAAATGCCCGCCAAACGAATGCCCCGCCAGCGTTTGCATTTGCTTATTGACCTTAAAACGACATTCGACCCACGGTTTGACGACATCCTGAATAAATCGATAAAATTGCTCCGCTCCGCCCCCGTCTTTAAAGCGCTCGCTGCCATCGCTCACCGTATAGTCGAATGTGCGAGCCGCCTTAATATCGACCCCCTCCTGATAACCGATTCCAATATAAAGCACAGGGGATACATCATCACCGTGATAACCCGCCTTAATTAGGGTCTCAAAGTGTCTGTTGGCATCTAAAAAATACAACGGATTTAATTCGTTGCACCCAACATGCCGTTTATCGCATGCCAGGAAGACCTTATATTTTTGTCCATGATATTCAAACAGAACCGTTTGAACGCTTAATTTACCCGTCATACATCATGCTCCTTCATATTTATTACATAACGGCACCTATCTGAAACATCCCGTTTACAGACCAATCTCATGACTATGATCGAGCAATCCATTTAATTATCTTACAATTAATGATTTCCGCACGCTAAGATCGTAAATCCCGAGGAATTCATCACACACGTCAACAATTAAGAAAGCCTAATCATTTTGGGCAAAATAGAAATATAACAATTAAAATTGGATAAGCAATGTTCTATCCCGGCAAATATCACTTTTGGCTAAATAGTCGAATGGTTATTTTTTAGGGATGATAAGGTTGAAAGAATTAGGAATAGCCTTATCAAAAAGAGAACATAACACTGCAACACAAACAGGCGTGATTGAAGGTGTGCGTGCTTGTCGGCGGGCCAGACCGAATTTCAAGAAGGGGTTGCTGCGTGCCGCTAGCGAGTAGCGTTTATGCGCGGCCGAAACCAGACTGCCGGGTTGTGGCCGCTTTGCGTTATCCCCGCCGGCCGCGGGGATAACGCAATAACCAATTGTATTTATTAGCTTTTGACGTCACCAGGAAAGGCATCAATACCTCCCCTTACGCCCGCCGCTTCCTGAACATCCCGCGCAGCGCCACGCTGTTGCGCAAGAAGGCCACGCCGAAGCCCAGCAGGGTGTAGACCACGCCGAGTATCAACATCATCACCACGTCGCCCCACACTTCATTCAGCGACAGCCCCATCTGGTTGACGCCGGCGATCGCCTTGGTGCCCCAGGTGGAGGGAATGCTGTACGAGATGGCGCGCACCCAGGCCGGCATCGACTGCAGCGGCCAGATGGTGCCGGACAGGTAGAAGATCGGCGTGGTAATGAACGCCAGCGTCAGGTAGATCATCTCGACGCTGCGCAGGCACTCGGTCACCAGCTTGCCCAGCCCCAGTACCGCCAGCAGGAACGGGAAGGTCAGCAGCAGCAGTTCGGCGATGTTCGCCGTCTGCCTATAGCCCAATACCCACGGCCACAGCACGAACAGCACGATCGACAGGAACAGCCAAATCGGCAGCAGCGCCGTCAGCCCGCCGAGGTGCGCCGCCAGCGGCGCCTTGCCGCCGGGCATGCTCTTCATGGCGATATTGACGCGGATACAGGCGATCAGCAACGAGTGCTGCAGCAGCATCACCAACAGGCCGGGAAAGATGATCGCCGCAAAGCTGATGCCGGGGTTGAACACGTCCAGCGTTTGTCCCAGTATCGGCGTCAGCAGTATCTGCGCCTGCCGCTCGCTGAAACCGCTGCGCAGCAGCAGCCCGTTGTTGTACTCCGTCAGCAGCTGCTGATAGGCCGCCACCACGTCCTGTTGGATCTGGCCGTTGGCCAGGCGATTGGTGGCGTCGCCGTAGACCGGCACCACGATGTTCTGCCCGCTGAGGATCTTCTTCTCCAGATCCACCGGCATGATGATCACCGCAAACAGCTTGCGCCAGCTGAGATCGCGCTGCGCCTGTTCCAGGCTGTCGTAGGTTTCAATCGCGATCTTGGAGGTGGCGTCCAGCTGGCGGATCAGCTGCCGGCTGGCGGTGCTGTGATCCTGATCGACCACCCCCACCGGCAGATCCCACACCGTGCGGTTGGCGTACACCAGGCTCATAATGCACAGCGACAGGATCAGCATCAGCCACACCGGCCGCTCCAGCATGCCGAGCAGCACCTTAACGAAGGTTTGCCAATAGAGCTTCATCCGGCGTTCCCCTCTTTTGCCAGCCGCGCCGGCAGGCGATTGCGCACCAGCAGCGCGGCCACCAGCGGGTAAACCGCCAGCAGCGCACACACGCTGAAGATGGCGCTGGCGTGCACCTGCCGCAAGAACACGTCGAACATCGCGTACAGTGCGTGGGTCAGCGGTTCGATGTTGGAAATGATGCGCGCCGGCAGCGGCATCGACAGCTCAGGCACCGCCATGCCGGAGAAGGTCATCGCGATACTGACCAAAATACCGATCAGGCTGTACGCGGTGATGGTGCTGCCGGTAAAGGTATACAGCAGCAGGCCGATGCTCTGCGCCGCCATCACGTAAAACAGGCCAATCATCAGCATAAACAGCGGGTTGCCGCTGACGCGGGCGTCAAAAATGCCCACCAGCGCCGCGATCTCCACCATCAGCAGGGTGGTGAAACACAGCGTGTAGGGCGCCAGCTTGCCGAGCAGCGCCAGGCTGAACGGCTTGGCCTGCAGCAGCGACTTGCTGCGCGCCAGCACGTAGATCATGCAGGTCACCGCGAACAGCTGCAGCAGATGGATGGTGGCGGCGAACTGCTGGTAATAGATATAGCTGCCGCTGGCGTTGAACAGGCTGCCGTAAGAGAGCGTCACGTCCGCCAGCGGCGGCAGCGATTTGCCCATCTCGGTGGCGATGATGCTGCGGGTGCTGGCGTTGATTTCGTTCATCAGGCCGCCAAAGTCCTGGGTGGAGTACAGCCCGGCGCCGTAGAACAGCGCGTTGTAGTACATCACCACGCTCGGCTGTTTGCCCGACAGCGCGTTGGCCTCGAAGTCCGGCGGAATGTACAGCAACGCGTAATCCTGCGCGCTGCGCAGGCGGCTCAGCGACTCCGGCAACCCGCCGCCGTAAGCCTCGACGTGGGCGTGCGAACCGGCGTCCAGCCGACGCGTCAGCGATTTGGACAGCGGGCTGTGATCGCTGTCCACCACCGAGACCGGCAGATCGAGCAGCGTGCCTTCGGAGAAGTTGCTGCTGATCAGCGCAAACAGGATCAGCGGAAAGATCCAGCTCAGCCAGTGCACCACCGGGCTGCGAAAGGCGACGCGACACTCTTTGTCGAACGCGTGACTGAAGCAGCGCCAGCCGGCCCTTACTCTTTCCATTGCCATAAGGTGCTCATCCCCGGACGCAGGCCGTCCACCGGCTGTGACGGATACAGGCGCACTTCGAAGGTTTTCAGGTCGAAGTCGCCGGTGGCGCGGGTGGCGCGTTTGGTGGCGTAATCCCCCAGCGGCGCGATGTAGCGCACCTCGGTGTCGATCATTTTGTCCTTCAGCGCCGGCACCCGCAGCTTGACCTTGTCGCCTTTGCGCACGTGGGCCAGGATGTCTTCACGCAGGTTAAACACGAAGTAGGCGTCCGGCACCCGGATCAACGTCACCAGCGGGCTGCCGGCGTTCAGCAATTCGCCCACTTCGGCCGGGATCGGCCCCACTTCGCCGTCTACCGGCGCTTTCACCTGCAGATCGTCGCTCTGCGCCTGGATCTGCAGCAGGTTCTCTTCCGCCGCCCGCAGCGCCGCCGCATATTGCTGCCGCTGCTCGACGCGGTCGCCGTTGATGCCTTCATCCAGGTTGGCTTTGGCCGCCTGCACCTGCTGGAAGGCGGTGTCGCGCGACCGGCGCGAAGCGTCCAGCTCGGACTTCGAGATATAGCCTTTGCCGGCCACGCTCAGGTTGCGGTTGTAGTCGTTTTGCGCATTGCGGTACTGCGCCTCGGCCTGCGCCAGGTTGGCGCGCAGGTTGCGGATGCTCTCTTCACGGGTGCCGTGCAGCGACAGCTCGAGCTGCGCCTTGGCCTCGTCGCGCGTCGCCTGTGCGGAACGCAGTTGCGCCATCAGTTCGGGGCTGTCGAGTTGAATGATCAGCTGGCCGCTTTTCACGTCGTCGCCGCGTTCGATCAGGCGTTCAATGACCCGGCCTTTCGCTTTGGAAGCGACGATCACTTCGGGGGCGTCCACTTCACCCTGCAGTAACAGATCCTGATTGTGCGCGCGGAACAGGATCGCCAATGCGATCGCCACCATCATCAGCAACAGGGTAAACAGCGTCTTTTTTTTCATTATATCGGCTCCCGGAACGGTAAGCGGCGGGCGGGGATCATCATTTCCATGTCTCAAATTGCTCCAAAAAACACCATTGCACTCATGAGGATATCACAAGCACATATCTCCTCTTTTATAACTATAAATTGGATTATGCTTTTAACACTAAAAAGCATCATTTTAGGCTTTTTGGTATGCAGATTCCTGCAATCGCCCTTTAAGCGATTCACTCTCTGATGGACGATGTCATGACTGAAAACACTGCCGTACCGCTTTCGGTACTGGATTTATCGCCAATCCCGCAAGGGGCCAAGGCGCGCGACGCTTTCCACTGTTCGCTGGATTTGGCGCAGCACGCCGAACGCTGGGGCTACCGGCGCTATTGGCTGGCCGAGCACCACAACATGACCGGCATCGGCAGCGCCGCCACCTCGGTGCTGCTGGGCTATCTGGCCGCCGGCACCCAGAGCATTCGCCTCGGCTCCGGCGGCGTGATGCTGCCGAACCATGCGCCGCTGGTGATCGCCGAACAGTTCGGCACGCTGGAGTCGCTCTATCCGGGGCGCATCGATCTGGGGCTTGGCCGCGCGCCCGGCACCGATCAGCGCACCATGATGGCGCTGCGCCGCCACCTGTCCGGCGATGTGGATACCTTCCCGCGCGACGTGCAGGAGCTGCAAAACTACTTCTGCGATGCGCAGCCCGGCCAGCCCGTGCAGGCGGTGCCGGGCCAGGGGCTGCATGTGCCGCTCTGGCTGCTCGGTTCCAGCCTCTACAGCGCGCAGCTGGCGGCGCAGCTCGGCCTGCCGTTCGCCTTCGCTTCGCACTTCGCCCCGGATATGCTGTTCCAGGCGCTGCAGCTGTACCGCGATAACTTCAAACCGTCCAAACAGCTGGCGCAGCCGCACGCCATGGTGTGCGTCAACGTGATCGCCGCCGACAGCGACCGCGATGCGCGCTTCCTGTTCAGCTCGATGCAGCAGCAGTTCATCAATCTGCGTCGCGGTTCGCCCGGCCCGCTGCCGCCGCCGGTGGATAACATTCACGCGTTGTGGACCGCCGGCGAGCAATACGGCGTCGAGCAGGCGCTGCGGATGTCGATCGTCGGCGATGAAAAAACGGTGCGCCACGGGCTGCAAACGCTGCTGCGTGAAACCGATGCCGACGAGATCATGGTCAACGGCCAGATTTTCGATCATCAGGCGCGGCTGCGTTCGTTCGAGATCGTCGCCGGCGTGAAGGGCGACATCGTGAAGGGCTAAAAAGCGAAAAGGCGGTGGGAACCCCACCGCCCTGGCGTTAACGCTGGATCAGGTAGCGGATGGTCGGCCCGTCCTGCTGGATATCCAGCACCTTGTAGCCGTGGTTGCGCGCATCGAGCGGGATGTTGTTGATCGACTGCGGGCAATCGCTGATCACTTCCAGAATTTCCCCCGGCTTCAGCTGCGGCATCGCCTCCAGTGTCGCCACTGCCGGGTACGGGCAAGGCTCGCCCAGCATGTCCAGCCGGTAGTCCGGCACTATCGTCGTTGCTTTCATGGCAGGCTCCTCAAATTCACCACCTGCGCCTCAGGCCGGGCGCGGAAAAAGCGTTTCTCCCACCACAGCATGGCGGCGAAGGCCAGCGCCAGCAGCAGGTAAGTCACCAGCAGGCCGCCGATCGGGCCGAAGGTATCGAGCAGGTTGATCTTGTCGTAGTCGGTCGCCAGCGCCGGTGCCAGGTCGTCCCAGTAATAGGCCAGCAGCGTAGCGCCGATGATGTTGCCCAGCCCCACCCACCAGTAGTGCACCTGCCCTTCCACGGCGCGGTACATCCAACCGGTCTCGCAGCCGCCGGCCAGCACGATGCCGAAGCCGAACAGCAAACCGCCCAGCACCGCATTCGGGCCGGCCCACATGATCTTCGGCGACACGCCGAGCTGCACATAGCTGAAGATGCCGATGGCGCTCACCGCCATGCCGATGATGATGGCTTTCGCCATGTGGGTGCGGCCGGTGATCCACAGATCGCGGAACGCCGAAGTGAAGCAGATCTGCGCGCGCTCGATCAGCAGGCCAAAGCCGATGCCGAACAGCATGGCGATGCCGAGCTTCGGCGCATCGAACAGTGTCCACAGCGACCAGGCAACCGCCAGGCCGAAGACGGCCATGCCCAGCCGGAAGCGGCGGCGCGCCTGCTCAGGCTTCTGCGTCAACGGCGCGGCGGCCTTCACCTTTTGCAATTTGACCGGGATGCGGAACATCGGCAGCAGCGTGAATTTGGCGCCGAAGTAAGAACCGGCGGCGGTCGCCAGCGCGAAAAACCAGGCGTGCAACGAGAACTGAGGAATGCCGGTGAAGAATGCCGCCAGGTTACACCCCATCGCCAGGCGCGCGCCGAAACCGGCGATGATGCCGCCCAGCAGCGCCTGCACGATGCGAATGCGGTGCTGCGGCTGGCGCAGCTTGATGTTGTTGGCCCACAGCGCGGCGGCGATGCAGCCGGCGAACATGCCGATGATCATGCGCCCGTCGATGCGCTCCAGCGGCGTGCCCTGCAGGCCGATAACCTTGAAATAGCCCCACTGCTCGGGGTGCAGGCCGAACCACTGCAGCACATGGCCGCCCCAGCGCGTGAACTCGCCGGTCACCGCCCAGAAGGTGCCGGTCATGCCGAAGTAGTAGGTAGAAAGGATCCCGGCAGCGATCACCGCCGGCAGCGGTGCCCAAAAGCGCACCAGGTATTGAGATTTGAACTGCTGCCAACTCATGGCATCTCCCGTGCATATCATCCATAAGAAAAAACCTTATGAATGATACGCCATTCAAGGGCGTTTGACGGCAACTTTCAGGCATAAAAAAACCAGCCCGCAGGCTGGTTTTTCAGAGCGCTCACCGCGAACGGTGAATCAGCGATTACGCGTCGCCGAAACGACGACGTGGTGCTGCCGGTGCGCCGTCATCACGGCGTGGGGCCGGTTTGCCGTCACGGTTGTAGTTACCGCCACGACGCTCGCCGCCGTTGCCGCCTTCACGACGTTCACCGAAGGAACGACGTGGGCCGCCTTCGCGACGTTCGCCGTTGAACGGACGACCGTTGCCGCGACGCTCGCCACCGTTGCCACCGTCACGACGCTCGCGACGTTCGAACGGCTGTGCATCGCCCAGCAGCTGCATGTTCATCGGCTTGTTCAGGATGCGAGTGCGAGTGAAGTGATTCAGGATCTCGCCCGGCATGCCTTTTGGCAGCTCGATGGTGGAGTGGGAAGCGAACAGCTTGATGTTGCCGATGTAACGGCTGCTGATGTCGCCTTCGTTAGCGATAGCGCCAACGATATGACGGACTTCTACGCCATCGTCACGGCCCACTTCGATGCGGTACAGCTGCATTTCGCCAACGTCACGACGTTCGCGACGCGGACGATCGCCGTCACGGCTGTCGCGGCTGTCACGACGGTCGCCGCGGCGATCGTCACGGTCGTTGAACTCACGACGCTGACGCGGCTTGAAGACCGGATCCGGCGGCAGGATCAGCGGACGTTCGCCCTGAGCCATTTTCAGCAGCGCTGCGGCCAGGGTTTCCATATCCAGCTCTTCTTCCGGCTGCAGTTTGGTCAGCAGCGCGCGGTACAGATCCAGATCGCTGCTTTCCAGCTGCTGCTGAACTTTCGCGGCGAACTTGGCCAGACGACGCTCACCCAGCAGTTCTGCGTTCGGCAGCTCCACTTCCGGGATGGTCAGCTTCATGGTGCGTTCGATGTTGCGGAGCAGGCGGCGTTCGCGGTTTTCCACGAACAGCAGCGCGCGGCCGGCGCGGCCCGCACGACCGGTACGGCCGATACGGTGAACGTAAGACTCGGAGTCCATCGGGATGTCATAGTTGACAACCAGGCTGATGCGCTCAACGTCCAGGCCACGGGCCGCAACGTCGGTCGCGATCAGGATATCCAGACGACCGTCTTTCAGGCGCTCTAGGGTCTGCTCACGCAGCGCCTGGTTCATGTCGCCGTTCAGCGCGGCGCTGCTGTAACCGCTGCGCTCCAGCGCTTCGGCCACTTCCAGGGTCGCGTTCTTGGTACGAACGAAGATGATCGCCGCGTCAAAGTCTTCGGCTTCCAGGAAACGCACCAGCGCTTCGTTTTTACGCATGCCGTAGACCGACCAGTAGCTCTGGCTGATGTCCGGACGGGTGGTGACGCTGGACTGGATGCGCACTTCCTGCGGCTCTTTCATGAAGCGGCGGGTAATGCGACGGATCGCTTCCGGCATGGTGGCGGAGAACAGCGCGGTCTGATGTTCAGCCGGGATCTCAGCCATGATGGTTTCTACGTCTTCGATAAAGCCCATGCGCAGCATTTCGTCGGCTTCATCCAGCACCAGACCGCTCAGGTTGGAGAGGTTCAGGGTGCCGCGCTTCAGGTGGTCCAGCAGGCGGCCTGGGGTACCCACAACGATTTGCGGGCCCTGGCGCAGAGCGCGCAGCTGCACGTCGTAACGCTGGCCGCCGTACAGGGCTACCACGTTGACGCCGTTCATGTGTTTGGAGAAATCGGTCATCGCTTCGGCAACCTGAACCGCCAGTTCGCGGGTCGGTGCCAGCACCAGGATCTGAGGTGCTTTCAGGTCTGCCTGCAGGTTGTGCAGCAGCGGCAGCGAGAACGCTGCAGTTTTACCACTACCGGTCTGTGCCATGCCCAGCACGTCGCGGCCGTTCAACAGGTGAGGAATACACTCAGCCTGGATCGGAGATGGTTTTTCATAGCCCAGATCGTTCAGGGCGGAAATGATTGGAGCAGACAGCCCCAGATCAGCAAAAGAGGTTTCAAACTCAGTCGTCATGTACACGTGCCTCATTAATAATGGCAGCCAGTCTACATAACTCGTCGAGAAAATTTTCAGTCATTTTCATTGAAAAGTGTGAACCGGCTCAAATTAGATTATAAAACGAACAAAAAAGCCCTCGCCCGTTAAGGCGATAACTTTGGTTAAAAACCAATGTTCATCAGGCTGATAGGTGTTCGTCAGCTATTGCTGGTCCGATTCCGATAGGTCGTCTTGCTCTTGGCCCAAAAGCGCCAATTCCAACAATGCATAGCGGTGCTCAACGAAGTTGTGAACGTTGTTAGACACCGTCAGTTTGAACAGCGCCGAAGCGGTGTCCTTGTCCCCCAGACTCAGGTAGTGTTTACCCAAATAGAAGTCAGTTTCACTGAGATGCTCAGCGAGCGAAGTGTTATCCGTTGCATCTGCCTTGAGGCGTTCCATCAGCGTTTTTTCGCTGATCTTGCCCAGGTAGAATTCGACAATATTCCATCCCCATTGCCCTCTGTCCGCTTTGTCATAGCGCTGCTGAAGCGCTACCTCGGCCTTCTTGGGATCGATTTCTCGCTCCACCAGATACAGCCATAACGAACGGAAGGGATCGTTTGGGTCGTCTTGATAAAACGCCTGCAGATCATCCTGCGCCAACGGGAAGCGGCCGCCATAGTACAGTGCGATGCCCCGGTTTAAACGCGCGTAATTGTAAGTTGGATCAAGCTCTAGTACAGAATCAAACGCTTCATAGGCAGCATCAAAATTGCCTGCCTGCGTTAAGTAAATGCCCAGGTAGTTGAAAACTTCCGGCATGTCGGGACGTATCGCCAGCGCCTGCGAGAAATCATTGCGCGCTAATGCACGTAACCCGAGGCTATCATACAGCACACCGCGCTCATATAAAAGCTGTGCGCGTTCGTCATCCGTCAGTGCCCGGCTGGCAAGAATTTGTTCCATGCGCGCCAGGATCACTTCCTGCTGCAACGTAGGCTGCAACGGGATTGCCAAAACTTCGTCTTTACGCCAATCATGGTTGCTGCATCCTGCCAGCATGAGTGCTGTCGCAACGTAACACCAGCGCAAGAAAGGCTTCATTTCCCACTCCCGAAGACAAACATTGGATGAACGTCCTGTCCTCCGTTTGCTAAAACGCGGGCATCCTACCCGCGCGATACGAACAGCTCCCAACCCCGTGGCGGGGAGCTGTAAAACTATCTATACAGTTATTCTGCTTCAGGCGCAGGTGAACCTGCTTCCGGCGCCATCGCTTCTTTGATGCTCAGACGCACGCGGCCCTGACGGTCAACTTCCAGTACCTTAACCGGCACTTCCTGACCCATCTGCAGATAGTCGGTCACTTTCTCAACGCGCTTGTCGGCGATCTGAGAAATGTGCACCAGGCCTTCTTTACCACCGCCGATAGCGACGAATGCGCCGAAATCAACGATACGGGTCACTTTACCCTGGTAGATACGGCCCACTTCGATCTCTGCCGTGATCTCTTCGATGCGACGGATAGCGAATTTCGCTTTCTCACCGTCGGTCGCAGCGATTTTAACTGTACCATCATCTTCAATTTCGATGGTAGTGCCAGTCTCTTCGGTCAGCGCGCGGATAACGGAACCGCCCTTACCGATCACGTCTTTGATTTTATCCGGGTTGATGCGGATAGTATGAATACGCGGTGCGAATTCGGAGATATCGCCGCGCGGAGTGCTGATAGCCTGTTCCATTACGCCCAGGATGTGCAGACGCGCGCCCTTGGCCTGGTTCAGAGCCACCTGCATGATTTCGCGGGTGATGCCTTCGATTTTGATGTCCATCTGCAGCGCGGTGATACCGTCGCGGCTACCGGCCACTTTGAAGTCCATGTCGCCCAGGTGATCTTCGTCACCCAGAATGTCGGACAGAACCACATAGTTGTCGGCTTCTTTCACCAGGCCCATCGCGATACCCGCAACGGCAGCCTTGATTGGCACGCCGGCGTCCATCAGCGCCAGAGACGCGCCGCACACGGAAGCCATGGAAGAAGAACCGTTGGACTCGGTGATTTCAGACACCACGCGAACCGTGTACGGGAAATCTTCCGGTTTAGGCATCATAGCCAATACGCCGCGTTTCGCCAGGCGACCGTGACCGATTTCACGACGCTTAGGAGAACCGACCATGCCGGTTTCGCCTACGGAGTACGGAGGGAAGTTGTAGTGGAACAGGAAGCTGTCGGTCTTCTCGCCCATCAGCTCGTCCAGGTTCTGTGCGTCGCGCGCGGTGCCCAGGGTCGCGGTAACCAGCGCCTGAGTTTCGCCACGGGTGAACAGCGCGGAACCGTGGGTGCGCGGCAGTACGCCGGTGCGCACATCCAGGCCACGGATCATGTCTTTTTCACGGCCGTCGATACGCGGCTCGCCACGCAGTACGCGGCTGCGCACCACGTTCTTCTCGACGGTGCCCAGGATGTCCTGGATTTCGCCGGCGTCCAGCGTTTCGTCCTGCGCCAGCAGGGTTTCAACCACGCTGTCTTTGATCGCGTCAACCTGAGCGTAACGCTCTTGTTTTTCGGTAATGTGGTAAGCGTCGCCCAGGCGAGCCTCGGCCAATTCAGCCACGCGCGCGTGCAGCGCTTCGTTGACCGCAGGCGCCTGCCAATCCCACTTCGGCTTGCCGGCTTCGGCAACCAGCGCGTTGATGTTTTCGATAACCACTTGCTGCTGGTCGTGGCCGAACACCACGGCGCCCAGCATCTGATCTTCGCTCAGCACGTCAGCTTCGGATTCCACCATCAGCACCGCGCCAGCGGTACCGGCAACCACCAGATCCAGACGGCTTTCTTTCAGTTCGTCGGTCGTCGGGTTCAGTACGTACTGATCGTTGATGTAACCTACGCGCGCGGCGCCGATTGGGCCGTTGAACGGAATACCGGACAGGCTCAGGGCGGCAGAGGCGCCGATCATCGCAACGATGTCCGGGTTCACCTGCGGGTTAACGGAAACCACGGTCGCGATCACCTGAACTTCGTTCAGGAAGCTGTCCGGGAACAGTGGACGAATCGGACGGTCGATCAGACGGGAAGTCAGCGTCTCGCCTTCGCTCGGACGGCCTTCGCGGCGGAAGAAGCTGCCCGGGATGCGGCCGGCGGCGTAGGTACGCTCTTGGTAGTTCACCGTCAGCGGGAAGAAGCTCTGGCCCGGCTTGGCTTTTTTCTGGCCAACGACGGTAACGAATACGGCGGTGTCATCCATGCTCACCATAACGGCGGCGGTGGCCTGACGCGCCATCATACCGGTTTCGATGGTGACGGTATGCTGGCCATACTGGAATTTGCGAATGATCGGTGTCAGCAAAATTATATCCTTGATTAACGGCGCGCAATCGCATTGACGACTCGACACGCCTGTGACTCGATTTGCCTTCTCACTACATCCTCGCGACTAATGACAATCCTTATCTCAGGCGGGAGATAAAGCCTCTCATTAGCCGCGCGAACCTCTGTAACGGAAGAACCTGTTTGGAAACATCAGTAATACATTAACCTGATTTGCTTATGCTTCCTAGAAGAAAGGGGCCAAAATAGGCCCCTTTCCACTGAAACTTGCTAGATTAGCGACGCAGACCCAGACGCTCGATCAGGCTGGTGTAACGTGCTACATCTTTACGCTTCAGGTAGTCCAGCAGCTTACGACGCTGAGAAACCATACGCAGCAGACCACGACGGCTGTGGTGATCTTTTTTGTGCTCGGAGAAGTGGCCTTGCAGATGGTTGATCTGCGCAGTCAGCAGGGCAACCTGAACTTCGGTAGAACCGCTGTCGTTAGTACCACGACCGAAATCAGCTACGATTTGAGCTTTAGCTTCAACACTTAGAGACATTGTAATACTCCAGATTATAGATAATAAAAACAGGCGCCGATCTCTAATTCAGCAACCCAATGCATAAGCTGCGCCATTCTACTCTTAGCGCAGTGCGATCGCAAGGCGACGCAGTGCCCCGCCGTCAGTCGAAATGCTCGACCACCAGGCGGCGCGGCGCCACGCGACCATCCTCGGCGATGTCGCCAACGCCGATGAATTTCCGCTCTTCACCCTCGGTGATGCGCACCAGGCCGGAAGCCGGCGCGCCGGCCACTTGCACCGGTTGCCCCTGCTTGACGTAGCCCGCCACCACCGGCAGCAAATTCACTTCCGGATAGTTCTCAACCGGGCTGTCCATCGGCATCAGCAGCGGATCGAGCAGTTCGCCGGGTGCGATGTCTTGTTCCTGCGCCTGAACCAGCAAAGCGTTCAGCTGTTCCAGCGTCACCATGCGCGCGATCGGATAAGTCGCCACCTGCAGGCGGCGCAGATAGATCACGTGCGCGCCGCAGCCCAGCAGCTCGCCGAGATCGTCGGTGATGGTGCGGATGTAGGTGCCTTTCGAGCAGTGGATCTCCAGCTCCAGCTCATCCCCTTCCCAGCGGATAAACTGCAGCTCGTACACCGTGATGCTGCGCGCTTCGCGCGGCACTTCGATGCCCTGGCGCGCATACTCGTAGAGTTTCTTGCCCTGGTATTTCAACGCCGAATACATCGACGGCACCTGCTGGATGTCGCCGCGGAAGGTGTCCAGCGCCGCGTCGAGCTGCGCCTGGGTGAAGCTCACCGGGCGCTCCTGCACGATCTGCCCGTCGGCGTCGGAGGTATCGGTACGCTGCCCCAGCTTGGCGATCACCCGATAGCGCTTGTCGGAATCGAGCAGGTATTGCGAAAACTTGGTCGCTTCGCCCAGGCAGATAGGCAGCATGCCGGTCGCCAACGGATCGAGCGCGCCGGTATGGCCCGCTCGGTTGGCGTTGTACAGACGTTTTACTTTTTGCAGCGCATCGTTGGACGACAATCCCTGCGGCTTGTCCAGCAACAGCACGCCGTGGATGTCACGGCCGCGGCGACGAGGGCGACTCATTAATCCTCCTTGTCATCGCCTGAGGCGGAACGGCGCTCTGCGTCGTTCTTCACCACGTTGGTCACCAGGTTGGACATGCGCATGCCTTCCACCAGGGAGTTGTCGTAAGCGAAGGTCAGCTCCGGCACCACGCGCAGGCGCATCGCTTTGCCCAGCAGGGTGCGGATATAGCCGGAAGCGTCTTGCAACGCTTTGATGCCGTTGGTGACCAGATCCGGATCGTGGTTCTCGGTCAATACGTTCAGGAAGGTGACGTAAACCTTGGCATACGCCAGGTCGCGGGACACTTCCACGCCGGAAACGGTCGCCATGCCGACGCGCGGATCTTTCACTTCACGCTGCAGAATGATCGCAATCTCTTTCTGCATCTCTTGCGCCACGCGTTGACCGCGGCTGAATTCTTTTGCCATTTTGGATTCTCCAGACAAATCGGGGGGCACAAAGGCCCCCCGTAAACAGATATAAGCAGATGTGCAATCGTTAAGCGATGGTGCGTTGGATCTCAATGATTTCGAACACTTCGATCATGTCGCCGACGCGCACGTCGTTATAGTTCTTAACGCCGATACCACATTCCATGCCGTTACGGACTTCGTTAACGTCATCTTTGAAGCGGCGCAGGGATTCCAGCTCGCCTTCATAGATAACCACGTTGTCGCGCAGTACGCGGATTGGGTTGTGACGCTTGATGGTACCTTCGGTAACCATACAGCCGGCGATAGCGCCGAACTTAGGCGATTTGAACACGTCGCGCACTTCGGCCAGGCCGATGATCTGCTGCTTGTATTCCGGCGCCAGCATACCGCTCATCGCCTGCTTCACTTCGTCGATCAGGTTATAGATCACGGAGTAGTAACGCAGATCCAGGCTTTCCGCTTCGATCACGCGGCGCGCAGAAGCGTCGGCACGCACGTTGAAGCCCAGGATGATGGCGTTGGAAGCCGCAGCCAGCGTCGCGTCGGTTTCGGTGATCCCACCTACGCCGGAGCCGACAATCTTCACCTTCACTTCGTCGGTGGAGAGTTTCAGCAGCGAGTCGCTGATCGCTTCGCAAGAACCCTGTACGTCGGATTTCAGTACGATGTTCAGCTCGGACACTTCGCCGTCGGTCATGTTGGCGAACATGTTTTCCAGCTTGGACTTCTGCTGACGCGCCAGTTTGACTTCGCGGAACTTGCCCTGACGGTACAGCGCCACTTCACGCGCTTTCTTCTCGTCACGCACCACGGTCGCTTCGTCACCCGCTGCAGGCACGCTGGACAGACCCAGGATTTCCACAGGGATAGACGGACCGGCGGAGGTCACTTCACGACCCAGCTCGTCACGCATCGCACGCACGCGGCCGTATTCGAAGCCGCACAGGACGATGTCGCCCTTGTTCAGCGTACCTTCCTGAACCAGCACGGTAGCAACCGGGCCACGGCCTTTATCCAGGAAGGACTCGATCACTACGCCGCTCGCCATGCCGCTGCGAACCGCTTTCAGCTCCAGCACTTCGGCCTGCAGCAGGATGGCCTGCAGCAGCTCGTCGATACCGGTACCGGCTTTCGCGGACACGTGAACGAACTGCGCTTCGCCGCCCCACTCTTCCGGCATAACGCCGTACTGAGACAGTTCCTGCTTAACGCGATCCGGATCGGCTTCCGGTTTGTCGATTTTGTTCACCGCAACCACCAATGGCACCTGCGCCGCTTTCGCGTGCTGGATAGCTTCGATGGTTTGTGGCATCACGCCGTCGTCGGCCGCCACCACCAGAACCACGATGTCAGTCGCCTGAGCACCGCGAGCACGCATCGAGGTAAACGCGGCGTGGCCCGGGGTGTCCAGGAAGGTGATCATGCCGTTCTCGGTTTCTACGTGGTAGGCACCGATGTGCTGGGTAATGCCGCCGGCTTCGCCCGCCGCCACTTTGGTGGAGCGGATGTAGTCCAGCAGAGAGGTTTTACCGTGGTCAACGTGGCCCATGATGGTCACGACCGGCGCGCGCGGCTCGGCCGCAGCGCCCGTATCACGGTCGCTCATCAGCGCTTCTTCCAGCTCGTTTTCACGACGCAGGATAACTTTGTGGCCCATCTCTTCGGCAACCAGCTGTGCGGTTTCCTGGTCGATAACCTGGTTGATGGTGGCCATGGCGCCCAGTTTCATCATCACTTTGATGACCTGAGAACCTTTGACCGCCATCTTGTTGGCCAGCTCGGCCACGGTGATGGTTTCACCGATCACCACGTCACGGTTAACCACCTGCGCCGGCTTGTTGAAGCCCTGCTGCAGAGCGCTAGGCTTGCGTTTGCCGCCTTTGCCGCCACGGGTAACGGCACGCGCTTCTTCGCGATCCGCTTTGGATTCGGACAGCTTGTTGCCTTTCTTCTGCTTGGTGGCTTTGCCGCCGCGGGTGCGGCTGCGACGATCGCCTTCAACTTTGGCGTCGTTTTCGTCTTCAGCGGCACGGGCGTGCTGAGAGGTGGTCACGTGATAGTCGGCGCTTTCAACCGCAGCGCTAGCCGCGTCGGCCTGGGCCCACTTCTCGCCGTTCTCTTCGGCCATGCGACGGGCTTCTTCCGCCACGCGCTTGGCTTCCTCTTCAACCTTGCGGCGCACTTCCTCTTCCGCTTTACGTTTCAGTTCAGCGGCTTCGGCTTCACGGCGTGCTTTTTCCGCCTGAGCTGGCTTGGTCATTTCGTCGGTATGTTGATTGGTCACTTTTTCTTTTTCCGCTGAATTACGCTTAGCAATCTCCGCGGCCTCACGTTTGGCTTGCTCTTCGGCTGCGCGCTTCGCTTCCGCTTCGCGTTTTGCGAGCTCTTCCGCTTCGCGCCGTGCCTGCTCTTCCGCTTCACGCTGTGCCTGCTCTGCCGCTTCAGCCAACTGGGCTTCCTGCGTATCGCGATTTACATAAGTGCGTTTCTTGCGGACCTCAATTTGCACCGATTTACTTTTACCGCCGGTGCTCGGGATATTCAAGGTGCTGCGCGTTTTGCGCTGCAAAGTGAGTTTACCCGGCGCGCTGCCGTGTTCACGGTTCAGGTGCGCCAGTAATGTTTCTTTTTCTTGCTGGGTAACAGAGTCCGACTCGGACTTGTTGATCCCTGCATCAGCAAACTGCTGTACCAGGCGATCAACCGGAGTCTGAATCTCTGCTGCCAGCGATTTTACGGTTACATCTGTCGTCATGCTGTTCCTTCCTGCTACAGTTATTACGCGTTGTCGCCAAACCAACAGATATTGCGTGCAGCCATGATCAGCTCGCCGGCTTGCTCATCGCTAAGCCCTTCAATATCAGCCAGATCGTCAACACCCTGCTCGGCAAGATCTTCCAGCGTACAAACCCCACGCGCGGCCAGTTTAAAGGCCATGCTGCGCTCAAGACCCGGCAGGTTGAGCAAATCGTCGGCCGGTTTGTTGTCGCCCAGGCTTTCTTCTTGTGCCAGGGCCAGCGTGGTCAATGCAGCTTTGGCGCGTTCGCGCAATGCTTCAACCGTATCTTCATCCAGACCGTCGATTTCCAACAGCTCTTTGATCGGCACGTAGGCCAGCTCTTCCAGCGTGGAGAAGCCTTCTTCAACCAGTACGGTGGCGAAATCTTCGTCGATATCAAGATACTTGGTGAAGGTATCAATAGCGGCATGAGCCTCGGCCTGGTGCTTGGCCTGCAGGTCGTCCGCCGTCATCACGTTCAGTTCCCAACGATCGTCGCCGCGGTGTTGTTTCAGCAGTTGGGAAGCCAAACGCACGTTTTGGCCGTTACGGCCGATCGCCTGCGCCAGGTTGCTGGCTTCAACGGCGATATCCATGGTGCAGTTATCTTCGTCTACCACGATCGACGCGACGTCGGCCGGCGCCATGGCGTTGATGACGAATTGCGCTGGGTTATCATCCCACAGGATGATATCGATGCGTTCGCCGCCGAGCTCGCTCGACACGGCCTGAACGCGCGCACCGCGCATACCTACGCAGGCGCCGACCGGATCGATGCGCTTGTCGTTGGTTTTCACTGCAATTTTCGCACGGGAGCCTGGATCGCGGGCTGCCGCTTTAATCTCGATCACTTCTTCGCCGATTTCCGGCACTTCGATGCGGAACAGCTCTTTCAGCATTTCCGGGCTGGAACGGCTGACGAACAGCTGCGCGCCGCGAGCTTCGGGACGTACGGCATACAATACGCCGCGAATGCGGTCGCCCGGACGGAAGTTTTCGCGCGGCAGCATGTCTTCACGGCCAATGACCGCTTCGGCGTTGTTGCCCAGATCCAGCGCGATGCTGTCACGGTTCACCTTCTTCACCACGCCGGTGACGATCTCACCTTCGTGTTCACGGAAAGCGTCGACCACCATCGCGCGCTCGGCCTCGCGCACTTTCTGCACGATAACCTGCTTGGCGGTTTGGGTGGTGATGCGGTCGAAGGTCACGGATTCGATCTGATCTTCGACGTATCCGCCGAGCTCGATGCTCGGATCTTCAAACTGAGCGGCTTCCAGCGTGATTTCACGCGTCGGCTGAGTCACTTCGTCTACGGCGACCCAACGGCGGAAGGTATCGAAATCGCCGGTTCTGCGGTCAATGCTGACGCGCACGTCGATTTCCTGCTCGTATTTTTTCTTGGTTGCGGTGGCTAATGCAGTTTCCAGCGCTTCGAAAATCTTCTCGCGCGGAAGGGATTTTTCATTGGAAACTGCTTCAACAACAGCCAGAATCTCTTTGTTCATCCTAGTTGCCTCTTCCAAACTTTAAAAGTGGGGTACCAGGTTCGCTTTCTGGATGTTGCTCAGCGCGAACACTTCATCTTTCCCTTCCACAGTAACCGTGATCATCTCGCCTTCGACAGACTTGATAATACCCTGCCACTTGCGACGGTTCTGTACCGCCATGCGCAGGACCAGGCTGACTTCTTCACCGAGGTAACGCGTATAGTGTTCTGCGGTGAACATCGGGCGATCAAGGCCAGGAGAGGAGACTTCCAAGTTGTAAGCGACCGTGATTGGATCTTCGACGTCCAATACAGCGCTGACCTGGTGGCTGACATCAGCGCAATCATCAACATTGATGCCGTTATCACTATCAATATAGATGCGGAGCGTCGATTGGCGCGCACGAATGAATTCGATGCCTACAAGCTCAAAGCCCAACGCTTCTACGGGTGCCGAAAGCATCTCTGTTAACTGTTGCTCTAATGTGGACAAGCCCACCCCCAAGACATAAAAAAAGGGCTAAATAGCCCAGTGATTCTGTTGCCAAATAACAAAAAACCCCGAAAAATCGGGGCTTTATGCAACTGGACCCTGTTTGCCGCTAGGCGGCCTCGGTACAACTTTCGAGCAAGTGTCATTTTCAAATGTTGATCGAGAAAAGCGGGTTTCAATCGAAAAGTGTATTTGAAAATAAACACTTAAAGGAAAGTGGTTGCGGGGGCCGGATTTGAACCGACGACCTTCGGGTTATGAGCCCGACGAGCTACCAGGCTGCTCCACCCCGCGTTCGAAAACGTGGCAAATACTACGCCGATAATCGCAAAATTGCAAGTTATCTCTGGGATTTGGTACCGAGGATGGGACTCGAACCCACAAGCCCGTTAGGGCACTACCACCTCAAGGTAGCGTGTCTACCAATTCCACCACCTCGGTACTGATTCTTACTGCTAACGGCCGTTGTTCTTTCGAGTTCACAACCACCGTTTACAAACTTTTTGCGGCTTACTGCGGGATGTCGCTGCTCGGCTTGGCAGGTGCTGCCGGCGCGGTTGTCTGCTCAGTTTTCACCGGCTGACCGAGGTTTTCCCACTCGCTGCCTTTCTTGCTTTGGTTGCTGCTGAGGTTGCCCAGAATCAGGCTGATGACGAAGAACAGCGTCGCCAATACAGCAGTCATGCGGGTCATAAAGTTACCGGAACCACTCGAACCGAACAACGTGCCTGATGCACCTGCTCCGAAAGAGGCTCCCATATCAGCGCCTTTACCTTGCTGCAACATAATCAGAGCAACCAGCCCGATTGAGATCAGCAGGAAAATTACCAGAAGAGCTTCGTACATAGTAGTACCCGTATCCTTGCGGCCTTACCGCATGCCAAATGCTTCACACTCATCAAGCAGGCGTTTTTATAAACTGCCTACTGAAGCGGGTGTGAATACTAACCAAAGCCGCCAACCCGCGCAAGGGCAATTTGCAGCCGCCGGCGCGTTTGCGGAAAAAAACGCCAACAATCGCCTGTTCGGGCTCAGCGATGCCAAGCCCGGCGGCTAACTGTCTGTTTTAACCTGCGGATTTCACCGCATCGGCGATGCGATGCGCCAGCGCAGTCACCTGCTGCTCGTCTTCGCCTTCCACCATCACGCGGATCAGCGGCTCGGTGCCCGATTTGCGCAGCAGCACCCGGCCGCGGCCGGCCAGCTCGGCCTCCACTTGCTCGGTGACTTTGCGCACCGCGTCGGACTCCAGCGGATTGTGCTCGCCGGCGAAGCGCACGTTGACCAGGATCTGCGGCAGCAGCTTCATGCCGCTGCACAGGTCATGCAGGCTCATGTGGTTGCGCACCATGGCGGTCAGCACCTGCAGCCCGGCCACGATGCCGTCGCCGGTGGTGGTTTTGTCCAGCAGGATCACATGGCCGGAGTTTTCCGCGCCGATGCGCCAGCCCAACTCCTGCAGCTTCTCCAGCACGTAGCGGTCGCCCACTTTGGCGCGAGCGAACGGAATGCCCAGCTGTTTCAGCGCCAGCTCCAACCCCATATTGCTCATCAGGGTGCCGACCGCGCCGCCGCGCAGCTGGCCCTGACGCAGGCCTTCACGGGCGATGATGTACAGGATCTGGTCGCCGTCCACCTTGTTGCCCAGGTGATCCACCATCATCACGCGGTCGCCGTCGCCGTCGAACGCCAGGCCGACGTGCGCTTTTTCCTGCAACACGCGCTCCTGCAGCTGACGCACATCGGTAGCGCCGCATTTTTCATTGATGTTCATCCCGTCCGGCTCAACGCCGATGGCGATCACCGTGGCGCCCAGCTCGCGCAGCACGCTCGGCGCGATGTGGTAAGTCGCGCCGTTGGCGCAGTCAACCACGATTTTCAGCCCCTTCAGGCTCAGCTCGCTCGGGAAGGTGCCTTTGCAGAATTCGATATAGCGGCCAGCGGCGTCGATGATACGGCTGGCTTTACCCAGCTCGGCGGACTCCACGCAGGTCAGCGGTTTTTCCATCTCGGCTTCGATCGCCTCTTCGACGTTGTCCGGCAATTTGGCGCCGTCGATCGAGAAGAACTTGATGCCGTTGTCATAGAACGGGTTGTGCGAAGCGGAGATGACAATGCCCGCTTCCGCGCGGAAGGTGCGCGTCAGGTAGGCCACCGCCGGCGTGGGCATCGGCCCGGTGAAGGAGGCGGACAATCCGGCGGCCGCCAGGCCGGCTTCCAGAGCGGACTCCAGCATATATCCGGAGATGCGCGTATCCTTACCGATGATGATCTTGCGGGAACCGTGACGCGCCAGCACTTTACCGGCCGCCCAGCCCAGCTTCAGCACGAAGTCAGGCGTGATGGGGCTGTCCCCGACCTTGCCACGGATGCCGTCGGTGCCAAAATATTTGCGCTCGCTCATGTCTCTACTGTCCCTTAGCTGAAAGTGTTGCCTCGACGACACGCATCGCCTCGACGGTTTCTTTAACATCATGCACTCTGACAATCTGCGCACCCTGCATCGCCGCGATCACCGCGCAGGCCACGCTGCCGATAACCCGTTGATCCGGCGGCACGTTCAGCAGTTGTCCAATCATCGATTTGCGCGACATGCCGACCAACAGCGGCAAACCGAAACGATGAAATTCCGACAACCGGGCCAGAAGCTGATAGTTGTGCGCCAAATTTTTACCGAAACCGAAGCCTGGGTCGAGCAGCAATTTCTGATTTGTTATCCCCGCCTCGTTACAGCGCCGGATATGGTGCTCGAAAAACGTCTGAACGTCGGCGATCAGATCGTCGTAGTGCGGCGCCTGCTGCATGGTGCGCGGCTGCCCCTGCATGTGCATCAGGCAGACCGGCAAACCGCTTTCCGCCGCCGCCGCCAGAGCGCCCGGCTCCTGCAGCGAACGGATGTCGTTGATCAAGTGTGCGCCGGCGTGCGCCGATTCGCGGATCACACCCGCTTTCGAGGTATCGACCGAGATAAAGACTTCAAAGCGCTGCGCCAGCGCTTCCACCACAGGCACGACCCGCTCAAGCTCCTCCTCTTCGCTCACTTCCGCCGCCCCCGGCCTTGTCGATTCGCCGCCGATATCAATCATCGTGGCGCCGGCCGAAATCAGCGCATGCGCATGTACCAGCGCCTGGTTCAGGGTGTTGTGGCGGCCGCCGTCGGAAAACGAATCCGGCGTCACGTTGAGGATGCCCATCACCTGCGGATGGGAAAGATTGAGCGTCATGTCGCGCACGGTTAACTGCATGGTTGGTCCACCTTACTGTTGCCTGGTTCACTGCCCGCCGGGCAAAAAAAAACCCCGGCATGCCGGGGTTTGATGTTATTACACAGCCGCTGTTACTTGTCGAGCTGTTCGGACATGGTGTTGCCCGGCGTTGGGGTGCGCGGCTCATCTACCGGCGTCGGGGCTTTCGGGGTGCCACCGTTGTCGGAGCTGTTGCCTTTGTTCGCATCGTCCCAGCCCGCCGGCGGACGCACGTCTTTGCGATTCATCAGATCGTCGATCTGCGGCGCATCGATGGTTTCATACTTCATCAACGCATCCTTCATCGAGTGCAGGATGTCCATGTTTTCCATCAGCAGCGAGCGAGCACGCGTGTAGTTGCGTTCGATCAGCGACTTCACTTCCTGGTCGATGATACGCGCGGTTTCATCCGACATGTGCTTCGCCTTGGCCACGGAACGGCCCAGGAACACTTCGCCCTCTTCTTCCGCATACAGCAGCGGCCCCAGCTTCTCGGAGAAGCCCCATTGGGTCACCATGTTGCGAGCGATGGAGGTCGCCACTTTGATGTCGTTCGACGCACCGGTAGAGACTTTTTCCGGCCCGTAGATGATCTCTTCCGCCAGACGACCGCCGTACAGGGTGGAGATTTGGCTCTCCAGCTTCTGACGGCTGGCGCTGATCGCATCCCCTTCCGGCAGGAAGAAGGTCACGCCAAGCGCACGGCCACGAGGAATAATGGTCACTTTGTGCACCGGATCGTGTTCAGGAACCAGGCGGCCAATGATGGCATGGCCCGCTTCGTGATACGCGGTCGACTCTTTCTGCGCTTCAGTCATCACCATGGAGCGGCGTTCCGCACCCATCATGATCTTGTCTTTGGCTTTCTCGAACTCCACCATCGACACCACGCGCTTGTTGCCGCGGGCGGCGAACAGCGCCGCTTCATTGACCAGGTTGGCCAGGTCGGCACCGGAGAAGCCCGGCGTACCACGCGCAATGACGGAGGCGTCGATGTCGGCCGCCAACGGCACGCGGCGCATGTGCACCTTCAGGATCTGCTCACGGCCGCGCACGTCCGGCAGCCCGACCACGACCTGACGGTCGAAACGGCCCGGGCGCAGCAGCGCGGGGTCAAGCACGTCCGGACGGTTAGTCGCCGCGATGACGATGATGCCCTCGTTGCCTTCGAAACCGTCCATCTCAACCAGCATCTGGTTCAGGGTCTGCTCACGCTCATCGTGACCGCCACCCAGGCCGGCGCCACGCTGGCGACCGACGGCGTCGATTTCATCGATGAAGATGATGCACGGCGCGGCTTTCTTCGCTTGTTCGAACATGTCGCGCACGCGGGATGCACCCACGCCGACGAACATTTCGACGAAGTCGGAACCGGAAATGGTGAAGAATGGTACCTTCGCTTCGCCGGCGATCGCTTTCGCCAACAGCGTTTTACCGGTCCCCGGCGGGCCAACCATCAGCACGCCTTTCGGGATCTTGCCGCCCAGCTTCTGGAAACGGCTCGGTTCGCGCAGGTATTCCACCAGTTCGCTCACCTCTTCTTTCGCTTCGTCACACCCGGCGACATCGGCGAAAGTGGTCTTGATCTGGTCTTCCGTCAGCATGCGGGCCTTGCTCTTGCCGAAGGACATCGCGCCCTTGCCGCCGCCGCCCTGCATTTGCCGCATAAAGAAGATCCAGACCCCGATCAGCAACAGCATCGGGAACCAAGAGATAAAGATAGAAGCCAGCAGGCTCGGCTCTTCAGGCGGCTCGCCGACAACTTTCACATTCTTCGTTAACAACGTATCCAGCAACTTAGGATCGTTGACAGGGATGTAGGTCGTGTATTTGTTACTGTCTTTCTTGGTAACGTTAATTTCACGTCCGTTGATTCGCGCTTCGCGAACCTGGTCCTGGGTCAGTTCGGACATGAAGGTAGAGTAATCCACCCTACGGCCATTCGACTCGCTGGGCCCAAAGCTCTGGAATACAGACATCAACACTACCGCGATGACTAACCAGAGAATTAGGTTTTTCGCCATGTCACTCAAGGGATTAACCTCATCTTACAACTGTGTTAACAAACAGCGTTAGGGTACTACAGTTTGCGCCCTGTCGCTACAATGTACACTTCGCGCGAACGGGCGCGGGAAGCGTCTGGCTTACGAATCTTAACCTTCGTAAACAGGGAGCGAATTTCCCGTAGGTACTCGTCAAAGCCATCTCCCTGGAACACCTTCACCAGGAAACTTCCGCCTGGTGCGAGGACATCACGACACATATCCAGCGCCAACTCCACCAGATACATCGACCTTGGAATATCGACCGCCGGGGTGCCACTCATATTCGGGGCCATATCGGACATGACCACCTGAACCTTACTCTCGCCTACTCGTTCCAACAGTGCCTTCAGCACCAGTTCATCACGAAAATCGCCCTGAAGGAAATCGACGCCAACGATAGGATCCATTGGCAAAATATCACAGGCGATGATGCGCCCGGTACCGCCGATTTGGGTGACCACATACTGCGACCAGCCGCCCGGTGCGGCGCCCAGATCAACCACGGTCATGCCCGGTTTGAACAGTTTGTCGCTCTGCTGTATTTCATCAAGTTTAAACCAGGCACGGGAACGCAGTCCCTTTTTCTGCGCCTGCTGTACATATTTATCGCTAAAGTGTTCTTGTAACCAGCGACTGGAGCTAGCCGAACGCTTTTTATTAGCCATCTCGTTTTCCAACTATCATAAAAAGAGTCTTATGTCAGGGTCGCTGCTCACGTAGACTCACACCGGTGAAGACCGATTTGGTGATATACATGAGATGGCGGTAGAATGTACCGTTTTCAATCCCAACTTAAGCAAAAAAGACAATGAATCTGAATAATAAACAAAAACAGCACCTGAAAGGCCTGGCGCATCCGTTAAAACCGGTGGTGATGCTGGGCAATAACGGTCTTACCGAAGGGGTGCTGGCTGAAATTGAACAGGCTCTGGAGCATCATGAGCTGATCAAGGTAAAAATCGCCGCTGAAGATCGCGAAACCAAGACCCTGATCGCCGACGCTATCGTGCGTGAAACGGGCGCCTGCAATGTGCAAGTTATCGGCAGTACGCTTATTCTTTACCGCCCGTCGAAAGAGCGCAAGATCAGTCTACCGCGTTAATAACCATCAGGTTAACGAAAAGGTGCCATGCGCCTGACCAAGATAAAAGGCCGCTTGCGGCCTTTTTCCTATCTTTACAAAACGTTGGCGCATTAATGACCAACGGTCCCGATCAGAGATACTCGACCTTCAGGATCTCGTATTCCACGTCGCCGCCTGGGGTTTTGATCACCACCACATCGTCTTGCTCTTTGCCGATCAGGCCGCGCGCCATCGGCGAGTTTACCGAAATCAGATTTTTCTTGAAATCGGCCTCATCGTCGCCAACGATGCGGTAAGTCACTTCTTCTTCGCTGTCCAGATTCATCACCGATACGGTGGCGCCGAAGATCACCCGACCGGTGTTCGGCATCTTGGTGATGTCGATCACCTGAGCATTGGACAGCTTGGCTTCGATTTCCTGAATGCGGCCTTCACAGAAACCCTGCTGTTCGCGGGCGGCATGGTACTCGGCATTTTCTTTCAAGTCGCCGTGTTCACGCGCTTCAGCGATATCCGCAATGATTTTCGGGCGGCGCACGCTTTTCAGATATTCGAGCTCTTCGCGCAGTTTTTCAGCGCCAAACAAGGTCATCGGAATTTGGTTCATCGTATAAATACCTCTAAATCTTTCCTGTTCAAATAACCGTCATCCTGACGTATTCGTATGAAAACACGGTTGGCATACTGCCCCCCGCCTCCAGGCGACAAACAAAAGAAACCTGACTCGGAACGGAGCCCAAGCCAAGATCGGTTTTGCATTTTGATACGCATTTTAGCCTAGAGTTCCTTGAGGGTCATCGTTTACTTTTTCCCTGATTGCACCGTAGTATGACGGCACGTTATCCAGCTGTTATCCCGAGATTATGCGTTTTTCACGAATTGTCAGTGCATTGGCTTGCGCATTTGTTCTGAATGCGAATGCGGCCCCGGTTGAAGAGTACACACAATATCTGCCTGATGGGGCCAACCTTGCCCTGGTCGTTCAGAAGATCGGCGCCGGCTCGCCGACGATCGATTACCACTCTCAGCAAATGGCGCTGCCGGCCAGTACCCAAAAAGTGCTGACGGCGCTGGCGGCATTGCTGCAACTCGGGCCCGATTACCGTTTCACCACCACGCTGGAGAGCCAGGGCGATATCCGCGACGGCGTGCTGCGCGGCAACCTGATCGCTCGCTTCAGCGGCGATCCGACCTTCAAACGCCAGAGCCTGCGCAATATGGTGGCCGTCCTGAAAAAGCAAGGCGTGCGCCAAATCAGCGGCGACGTGCTGGTCGATACCTCGGTCTTCGCCAGCCATGACAAAGCGCCCGGTTGGCCGTGGAACGATCTGACGCAGTGCTTCAGCGCGCCGCCGGCCGCCGCCATCGTCGATCGCAACTGTTTCTCGGTCTCGCTGTACAGCGCGCCAAATCCGGGCGACATGGCGTTTATCCGCGTCGCCTCCTATTATCCGGTTAATATGTTTAGCCAGGTACGCACCCTGGCGCGCGGCTCGGCAGACGCACAGTACTGCGAGCTGGACGTGGTGCCGGGCGAGCTGAACCGCTTTACCCTGACCGGCTGCCTGACGCAGCGCATCGAGCCGTTGCCGCTGGCCTTCGCCATCCAGGACGGTGCCAGCTATGCGGGCGCCATCTTGAAAGACGAGCTAACGCAGGCCGGCATCCAGATCGACGGGCATTTGAAACGCCAGACGCGTCCCGGCATTACCGGCACAGTGATCGCGCAAACCCAGTCGGCACCGCTGCACGATCTGTTGAAGATCATGCTGAAGAAGTCGGACAACATGATTGCCGATACCGTCTTCCGCACCATCGGCCATGAGCGCTTCGGCGTGCCGGGCACCTGGCGAGCGGGCTCCGATGCGGTGCGCCAGGTGCTGCGCCAAAAGGCCGGTATCGATCTGGGCAATACCATCATCGCTGACGGTTCCGGCCTGTCGCGCCACAACCTGCTCGCCCCGGCGACCATGATGCAGGCGCTGCAGTACATCGCGCAGCACGACAACGAGCTGAACTTTATCTCGATGCTGCCGCTGTCCGGCTATGACGGCACCCTGCGCTACCGCGGCGGCCTGCATGAAGCCGGCGTCGACGGCAAGGTATCGGCCAAGACCGGCGCGCTGCAGGGCGTCTACAACCTGGCGGGCTTCATCACGACCGCCAGCGGACAGCGTATGGCCTTCGTACAGTATCTCTCCGGCTACGCCGTGCCGCCGGAAGATCAGAAACAGCGCCGCGCGCCGCTGGTGCGCTTCGAAAGCCGCCTGTATCGGGATATTTACCAAAACAACTGAGGGTCGTCATGAAGCTGCTGGTCGTTGAAGATGATGAACTGCTGCAACAGGGGCTGGCGTTGGCGCTGACCGGCGAGGGTTACGTCTGCGACTGTGCCGCCACGGCGGCGGAGGCCAACAGCCTGCTCATCACCAGCCAATACAGCATGGTGATCCTGGATCTCGGCCTGCCGGACATGGACGGCGCGGCGCTGCTGCGGCAGTGGCGCCGCCAGCAGATCGATCTGCCGGTGCTGATCCTGACCGCCCGCGACGCCCTGGAAGATCGCGTCGACGGGCTGGACGCCGGCGCCGACGACTATCTGGTCAAACCCTTCGCGCTGGTTGAGCTGCAGGCACGCGTGCGCGCCCTCCTTCGGCGCTACCAGGGCCACAGCGACAATCTGATGCAGGTGGATGACCTGCAGTTGAACCTCTCCAGCCAGCAGGTCTACCTGCAGCAACAGCCGGTGGAAGTCACGCCAAAAGAGTTCGCCATTCTGTCGCGCCTGATCATGCGTGCCGGGCAGACGGTCAACCGTGAGCTCCTGCAACAAGATCTCTACACCTGGCAAGACGACCTGGGCTCCAACACGCTGGAAGTGCACATCCACAACCTGCGCCGTAAACTGGGCAAGGATCGCATCCGCACCGTGCGCGGCATCGGCTACCGCCTGGAACCTTCCTCATGATCAGCATGCGCCGCCGCCTGCTGCTGATGTTGGCGCTGATCCTGTTGGTCACGCAGCTCATCAGCGCCTTCTGGCTGTGGCACGAAAGCCAGGAACAGATCAGCTTCCTGGTGGACGAAACCCTGTCCGCCAAAGTGCGCAGCGAGCGCGTCGATACCGAGATCGCCGAGGCCATCGCCTCGCTGTTGGCGCCTTCGCTGATCATGATGATCGTGACCCTGCTGGCGTCTTTCTGGGCCATCAGCTGGATCACCCGCCCGCTCAACCAATTGCAGCAGCGGCTGGAAAAGCGCTCTGCCGATAACCTGACGCCGCTGCCGATCACCAGCGACAGCCAGGAAATGGTGGCGGTCACCAATGCGCTCAATCAGCTGTTCTCACGGCTGGACAACACCATTCAGCAGGAACGCCTGTTCACCGCCGACGCCGCCCACGAGCTGCGCACGCCGCTGGCCGGCATCCGCCTGCATCTGGAACTGATGGAAAAACAGGGCGTCAAGGGCAGCCAGGCGCTGATTGCCCGCATCGATCAACTGATGCACACCGTCGAGCAACTGCTGATGCTGTCGCGCGCCGGGCAAGACTTTGCCAGCGGCCATTACCAGCATTTCGATTGGGTAGCCGATGTGATCCAACCGCTGCGTGAGGAGCTCGACGAAATGACCGCCCAACGCGAGCAAACGCTGGCCTGGCAATTGCCGGCCGCCGCCGCGGTAAACGGCGATCCGGTGCTGCTGCGGCTGCTGCTGCGCAACCTGGTCGAAAACGCCCACCGATACGGCCCGGAAGGCGGCGCGATACAGGTGCGGTTAACGCCGCAGGACCGCGGTTATCTGCTGCAGGTCATCGACGATGGCCCGGGGATCAAGGAAGAGATGGTCGGGGAGCTGACGCAGGCGTTTCGCCGCATGGATCAACGCTACGGCGGCAGCGGACTGGGCTTGAATATCGTGATCCGCATCGTGCAGCTGCACCAGGGGCGCTTGACGCTGGAAAACCGCCGCGATGCGCGCGGCCTGAATGCCCAGTGTTGGCTGCCGGAAAAGGCGCTCAAATAATAAGGGCCCAGCGTTGCTGAGCCCTTTATCATCGAATTACTTCTGGTAAATGATTTCGACACCTTCGTCGTCGTCTTCGTCCCAGTCGTCATCCCAGTCGTCATCCGCTTCCGATTCCATCTCCGCCAGCTGTTCGCGGTGATAGTCGTCCCACATGAATTCGACTTTTTCCGGCGCGCTTTCTTCGATCGCCATCGCTTTCGGCTGGGTGTTGATGAAGTTCATCACGTCCCAGCACAGCGCGTTGACGCCTTCGCGGTTGGCGGCGGAGATCATGTAGTACTTTCCTTCCCAGCCCATGCCTTCCACAATCGCCTTGGCGCGTTCGGCAGCTTCTTCCTCACCAATCACATCAATTTTGTTGAACACCAGCCAGCGTGGCTTCTGCGCCAGATTTTCGCTGTATTGGTTCAACTCGTTGATGATGACTTTGGCGTTTTCCACCGGATCGGATTCGTCGATCGGCGCAATGTCCACCAGGTGCAACAGCACGCGGCAACGCTCCAGGTGTTTCAGGAAGCGAATGCCCAGGCCCGCGCCTTCGGAGGCGCCCTCGATCAGCCCCGGAATGTCGGCGACCACAAAGCTCTGCTCGTGGTCCATGCGCACCACGCCCAGGCTTGGCACCAGCGTGGTAAACGGATAATCGGCCACCTTCGGTTTGGCGGCGGACACCGCGCGGATGAAGGTCGACTTGCCGGCGTTCGGCAGCCCCAGCATGCCCACATCGGCCAGCAGCAACAGCTCCAGCAACAGATCGCGCGCTTCGCCGGCGGTGCCCAGCGTCTTCTGACGCGGCGCACGGTTGACCGACGATTTGAAACGGGTGTTACCCAGACCGTGCCAGCCGCCTTTGGCGACCATCAGTTTCTGCTCGTGACGGGTCATGTCGCCGAGGATCTCGCCGGTGCCCTGATCCTTCACGCGCGTGCCGACCGGCACCTTGATGATGACGTCTTTACCGCGTTTACCGGTACAGTCGCGGCTCTGGCCATTCTGACCGCGCTCGGCGCGGAAAGACTTCTCAAAACGGTAGTCGATCAGGGTATTGAGGTTCTCGTCCGCCAGCAGGTAGACGTCACCGCCGTCGCCGCCGTCGCCGCCGTCAGGCCCACCGTTAGGGATATATTTTTCGCGGCGGAAGCTGACGCATCCGTTGCCGCCATCGCCTGCAACGACCAGAATCGCTGCTTCATCTACAAACTTCATTTACCGTCTCCGTAAATCATTCACCGGGCTGCTTCAAAGGAGCAACCTGGGGGGGTTCTGCCCGTCGCGGCCACCACCGGTGACCAATTGCGGAAAACATAGCGCCCGCCACGACCACAAACGCGCCAACATAGCCGACGAGATTTAACGTCGGCGCGGCGAACGCCTGGGGCCAGGCCAGCGCCAATAAATCAGAAAACAGCAGGGTAAACAGCGGGGTCAGCGTCACCAACGCACTCACCTGCGCCGCCTGCCAGCGCGCCATCGCTTCCGCCAGCGCGCCATAGCCGATCAACGTGTTGGCGCCGCAAAACAGCAGGCACGCCAATTGCCAGCCGCTAAGCTGGAAAATCACCTCGGGTTTGGCCAGAGGGAACAACGCCATCGCACATAAAGTGTACAACATAACCAGGATCTGCGGCGAAGCCAGCCGTCGCAGCAATACCTTCTGCGCCACGCCGTAGCTCACCCAGACCATCGCCGCACACACGCCCAGCATGACGCCCAGCGTGTAGTCCGTCAGCCGGGTAAAGATCTCTATCAGACTGACGTTGAAAAACAACATCAGTCCACAAATCAGCATCAAGGCGCCAATGACCTGGGTAATGCGCATGCGCTCTTTTAAAATCAGCACGCTGGCGAACATCATGCCCACCGGCGACAGCTGGCCAATCACCTGCGACGCCGTCGGGCTCAGGTATTGCAGCGAGGAACTGAAGAACACAAAGTTGCCCAACAGCCCCGCCGTGGCGATCGCCAACAGCAGCAGCCAACGCGGTTGACGGAACATCTTCAGCGGCGGCAGCTTGCCGCGCACCGCGAGGATCACGCCCAAACCGATGGCGGCCATGGTAAAGCGATACCAAACGACGGTAAACGGCTCCATCACCGCCAACACTTCTTTCATCGCGATCGGCAACGCACCCCAGCAAACCGCCGTGGTTAACGCCAGGGAAATACCCACGCCGACCTGCTGCTTCGTATCCATATTACCTTCGCCAACGCTGACGGGGCTGCCCGCAGGCAACCCATAAATGTAAAAAGCCCCGCAACGAATTGCGGGGCTTACATCTATTTCGTAAGGCTCGAAAAATTATTCAGCTTCGATGCTGATGAATTTACGATTGCTCGGGCCTTTAACTTCGAATTTGACTTTACCGTCTTTCAAAGCAAACAGAGTGTGGTCTTTGCCGCAACCCACGTTGGTACCAGCGTGGAATTTGGTGCCGCGCTGACGAACGATGATGCTGCCTGCCAGTACTGCTTCGCCGCCAAAGCGTTTTACGCCCAGACGTTTAGCTTCTGAATCGCGACCGTTACGAGTCGAGCCGCCAGCCTTTTTGTGTGCCATTAATCCGCTCTCCTAACTTAAGCGCTGATGCCGGTGATTTTAACGTCAGTGAACCACTGACGGTGGCCCTGCTGCTTACGGTGGTGTTTACGACGACGAAACTTAACAATTTTAATTTTCTCGCCACGACCGTGAGCAACGACTTCAGCTTTGATCTTGCCGCCATCGACGAAAGGAACGCCGATTTTGATATCTTCGCCATTAGCGATCATCAGAATCTGGTCAAACTCAACCGCTTCACCAGTTGCGATGTCCAGCTTTTCCAAGCGAACGGTCTGACCTTCGCTTACTCGGTGTTGTTTACCACCACTTTGGAAAACCGCGTACATATAAAACTCCGCTTTCCGCGTGCCCGACTGTGTTAGTTCAGAGCGCGCTATAAATATTCACAATAGGGCGCGAATTCTACGCAAAAAAGCGGCGCATGACAAGAGCAGAATAAGACCAGATGTACAAAAAAGAAGAAAAAAAACACAGTTTCTTTCGTGGCGTTTATCTGAACCGTTTTTCAAGTACAATCATAGGGACAGTTACCGCCATGTACCGATGTGAGCAGCGATCTCAACGCGGTGAAGAGAAACACAGCTGAAAAAAACACAATGAACCTAGAGCAAATTACCGAGTTAACCGCGCAAGATATGGCGGCCGTGAACGCAACAATTCTCGAACAGCTGAATTCCGATGTCACGCTCATCAATCAGCTTGGCTATTACATTATCAGCGGTGGCGGTAAACGCATCCGGCCGATGATCGCCGTCCTGGCGGCGCGAGCGTTGGGCTATGAAGGCAACAAGCACGTCACCGTCGCCGCCCTGATCGAATTCATCCATACCGCCACGCTGCTGCATGACGACGTCGTCGACGAATCGGACATGCGCCGCGGCAAAGCCACCGCCAACGCCGCGTTCGGCAACGCCGCCAGCGTGCTGGTCGGCGACTTTATCTATACCCGCGCCTTCCAGATGATGACCAGCCTGGAATCGCTGCGCGTGCTGGCGCTGATGTCGGAGGCGGTCAACGTCATCGCCGAAGGCGAAGTGCTGCAGTTGATGAACGTGCACGATCCTGACATCAGCGAAGAAAGCTATATGCGGGTGATCTACAGCAAAACCGCCCGTCTGTTTGAGGCGGCGGCGCAATCGTCGGCGATCCTGTCCGGCGCCAACGCCGAGCAAGAGAAGGCGCTGCAAGATTATGGCCGCTACCTCGGCACCGCTTTCCAGCTGATCGACGATCTGCTCGACTACAGCGCCGACGGCAGCACCCTGGGCAAAAACACCGGTGACGATCTGAATGAAGGGAAACCGACCCTGCCGCTGCTGCACGCGATGCACAACGGCGACGACGCACAGCGTGAGATGATCCGCGGCGCGATTGAGCAAGGCAACGGTCGTCATCTGCTGGAGCCGGTATTGCAGGCGATGCAACAATGCGGTTCGCTGGAATACACTCGCCAACGCGCCGAGGAAGAAGCCGACAAGGCGATCGCCGCGCTGCAGGTCTTGCCGGCCTCGGAGCACCGCACGGCGCTGGAAGGCCTGGCGCATCTGGCAGTGCAACGCGACTTTTAAGAAACAAAAGTTTCTTAACATTCTTATCAGGCCCGCTGAGGCGGGCCTGTCTAGGTATTGTTCTCTTCGTCAATGCGCGCCAGCAGGCCGCCTATCCCTTCCCGCATCAGGAAAGCCACCATTTTCTCGCGCTCGCTCTCCGTCAAATGGTAGTAATACTCGATCCATACCGCTAACGGATCCTGGCGTTCTACGTCATACGCCGCCCCATCTTCTTTCAGCATCAGCAGGTTGCGCGCGCCAGGCGGCAGGCTGTCGATATGATACTCCAACGCTTTTCCCTGCACGCCTTTACGCCTGCGGCTTATCCAGCCTTCGCGCCGGGCCATCAGATTGATTCCCTGTGGTGAGGAAGGTAATCCTGCGATGCCTGTCAGTTCCTTGGCGGCAAACCACTCGTTTTTCATAGCCATCATCTCTGGGCAATAGTGGGCAAAGTCATTTTTGGAAATTACTTGGGTATTTTTTAGGAAATTTAATGGTATTCTTGTTTCCGAATAAGCGTTTCACGTTGTTCAAACGCCTAACCCTGATCCGTTAGTTATACCACTAACGCAACTTTGGCTAATCAGAAAAGGAATGTAAACATGAATTCAAGGAACCCAGATTGGCATCCGGCAGATATCATCGCGGCGTTACGCAAACAGGGCACCACGCTGGCGGCGGTGTCGCGCAAGGCCGGATTAAGCTCATCAACGCTGGCCAACGCGCTGTCGCGTCCCTGGCCGAAGGGGGAATGGCTGATCGCCGAAGCAATCGGCATCCACCCATCGGAGATCTGGCCAAGCCGCTATTATGATCCGCACAGCGATTGCCTGCTGGATCGAAAAGCCCGCATCAAATCGTGAACGCGGGGCAAAAAAAAACCGCCGGAACAGCGTCCGGCGGCGTTTATCGGCTGACTATCGGCGACGATCAGTTATTGATGAACTTCTCGCCCAGTTCGATATCTTTGTGCAGCACGTCCAGCATCTCATTCAGCGCTTTCTGTTCGAAGGCGCTCAGCGTGCCGATATCCTTGCGTTCTTCAACGCCGTTTTTACCCAGCACCAGCGGCTGTGCGAAGAAGCGAGCGTATTTGCCGTCGCCTTCAACGTAAGCGCATTCCACAACGCCTTTCTCGCCCTGCAGTGCGCGCACCAGAGACAGACCGAAACGCGCGGCCGCCTGGCCCATGGACAGCGTAGCAGACCCGCCACCGGCTTTGGCTTCCACCACTTCGGTGCCGGCGTTCTGAATGCGTTTGGTCAGATCCGCCACTTCCTGATCGGTGAAGCTCACGCCAGGGATCTGCGACAGCAGAGGCAGGATAGTCACGCCAGAGTGGCCGCCGATGACCGGCACATTCAGCTCTTCCGGCTGCTTGCCTTTCAGCTCGGCCACGAAGGTGTTGGAACGGATGATATCCAGCGAAGTCACGCCGAACAGTTTGTTCTTGTCGTAAACGCCGGCTTTTTTCAACACTTCCGCCGCGATGGCGACCGTGGTGTTAACCGGGTTGGTGATGATGCCGATGCAGGCTTTCGGGCAGGTTTTCGCCACTTGCTCAATCAGGTTACGCACGATGCCGGCGTTAACGTTGAACAGGTCAGAGCGATCCATGCCTGGCTTACGGGCCACGCCGGCGGAAATCAGCACCACGTCCGCACCCTGCAGAGCCGGGGTCGCGTCTTCGCCGCTGAAGCCTTTGATTTTAACTGCGGTTGGGATGTGGCTTAAGTCGACGGCAACGCCTGGGGTAACGGGGGCAATGTCGTAGAGAGAGAGTTCAGAACCTGAAGGAAGCTGGGTTTTGAGTAGAAGGGCGAGGGCCTGGCCGATACCGCCAGCAGCACCGAGAACTGCAACTTTCATCCTATACTCCTTTATTGTCTTAAATATATAAAGCGCCGTGAATGTGTTGGTGACGGACCTTAAATTATTACACCTTTAAAAACAATAAATTAGCTAATTGTTGCCTGCAGGTGCAATAAAATGACCGCTGTCGCGCCCATTTTAGATTAAATCGCTTACGCATGAAGGGCATAGCGCACACTAATCAAAAATAGTGCGAGGTTATTCACGAGCAAGTTAACCGGCCGTTACATTACACCCTTACGCAACATCAGAACAACATCATTTTAATAACATTTTATTTACCAGCGCAGGCCGATTTTCCGACGTCAAAAGGGCATATTCATCACGGCCGGATTTTGTTAAAATGCCGCCCTTTCCTCGCCGCCCGGTCATGTTTATTTTCTTTGGGTCGGCCTTTGTTGCATAAAAATTCATCTATATGCATAATCATGACTTCCATTATCAACATTCCACGGTGCAAAATGCGTAATCCCGCAAAACAGGAAGATCTGATCAAGACGTTCAAAGCGTTATTGAAAGAAGAAAAATTCAGTTCTCAAGGCGAGATCGTTTTGGCGCTGCAAGAAGAAGGCTTCGAAAACATTAACCAATCCAAAGTATCGCGCATGCTGACCAAGTTCGGTGCGGTACGTACGCGCAATGCCAAAATGGAAATGGTGTATTGCCTTCCTGCCGAACTCGGCGTGCCGACCACCACCAGCCCGCTGAAGAACCTGGTGCTGGACGTCGACCATAACGACGCCGTCGTGGTGATCCACACCAGTCCGGGCGCCGCACAGCTGATCGCCCGCCTGCTTGACTCCTTGGGCAAATCCCAGGGCATCCTCGGCACTATCGCCGGCGACGACACGATTTTCGTCACGCCGTCCAGCGGCTTTACCGCTCAGAAGCTGCATGAAGCGATCCTGGGCGTGTTCGAGCAAGAGCTGTGAAACCTGGCGCTAACAAAGTGCGGCTACCGCCCGCATTTTGTTAGCGCTTCTTTAACCCTCGCGTTACCTTTCCGGCCTTCAACCGCGTTTAACACTGCTTTTTTATCCCGCAACAACACATTTCCATGACATATCCATGTAACCAGCAGTACCCACTGTGATCTTCCGCACTTTTGGTCAAAAGCACTTACCTTATTGAAATTACATAAATTTAACATCGAAAGATCGTTTTATGAGCGTTTTTTATTCCTTGTAGTTATAAAAAATAAGGTTCATTGGTTTAAAGTTTCACTAGCAACTGTTAGCGAACTATTAATTTTTCACGTTACTAGCTGTATACTCATTTCCGTGAACTGAATCACAGTTCGTTGGAACTGATAAAAGAATACGATGAGGTGAGATGATGAAAATTAAAGCTACCGTTGCAACCCTGAGCGTTCTGTCCATGCTTTCCTTTGGCGCATTCGCAGCACAATCTGTTGATGCAATCCAGGCCGCAAAACTGCAGCCCGCCGGTGTGATCACCGTGAGCGGCGTCGCCGCTGCGCCTTCCGACATTCGTCAGGCGCTGTCCGATAAAGCCGACGCCAAAGGGGCGAGCGCTTACCGCGTGATCGAAGCGCGCAACGACGGCAACTTCCACGCGACCGCTGAAATCTACAAATAAGTACCGGCATTACCCGGCAATGGGCAATACATCTCTGGAATCAAACGCTGTCATAACGGCCTTCAAGAATAAAAATCGCTGCCAAGCCCTTCCAGGCTGTTATGACCAAGGATCGCTATCATGAACATGAAAACTACTCTCGCTGCACTCGGTTTGCTGTCTGTCATCTCCTTTGGCGCGTCTGCCGCCCAGCTGGTGACTAACGATCAGACCGCCAATCTGCAATCTATCGGCACCATTACCGTCAGCGGTATCGACGGCGCACCGACCGACATTCGCCAGGCGCTGTCGGAGAAAGCCGATGCTAAAGGCGCGACCGCCTACCGCGTGATCGAAGCGCGTAACGAAGGCAACTACCACGCCACCGCCGAGATTTACAAATAACAACTCTGGGAACGGCTTTGCAGAGCTGATTACCCTCGTCACTGCCACTGCCGAGTTCTGACGCAAACGCCGATTTCCCAGAGACCCTCTCGTCGTCCTATCCGACGAACCCCGTTGCCCTCGCTCGCGAGGGCTTTTTTATGGGCGTAAAAAAGGCCGCGAATGCGGCCCTTAGGTTGGCTTATGCGGCTGAACAATCAGTAGGTCACCTTCGGTTCCTGCTTTTTCGCCAACGCGTCCAACAGGCGATCGTGAATGCCGCCGAAACCGCCGTTGCTCATCACCAGAATGTGGTCGCCCGGCTGTGCGGTTTTCACCACCATCTCCACCAGCGTATCGAGATCCGCGCTCCAGTGCGCCGGCTGCACGCAGGCATCCGCCACTTCCGCAACCTGCCACGGAATGTGATGCGGCTGGAACAGGAACACTTCATCGGCACGGCCGAGCGAAGGCGCCAGATCGTTTTTGCTGATGCCCATTTTCATGGTGTTGGATCGCGGCTCCAGCACCGCCAGAATGCGCGCCGTGCCGCCTACCTTGCCGCGCAGTGCGGCCAGAGTGGCCAGGATCGCCGTCGGGTGGTGCGCGAAATCGTCGTAGACCGTGACGCCGTTGGCTTCGCCCCGCAGCTCCAGGCGGCGACGGGCGTTGATGAAGTCGCCCAAGGCGCGGCAGGCGTCCGCCGGCTGCACGCCGACGTGACGGGTCGCCGCGATGGCCATCAGGCCGTTATGCATGTTGTGCTCGCCCACCAGCGCCCAGTTCACTTCGCCGACCTGCTCGCCGTCGAGGAACACCGCGTAATGACTGGCGTCCGGCGTCAGCTTCTGCGCGCGCCAGGTGCCCTCTTCGCCCACCAGCTCCTGTTCGCTCCAGCAGCCCATCGCCATCACCTGCTTCAGGTGGCTGTCATTGTCCGGCAGGATGATCTTGCCTTTGCCCGGCACCAGGCGCACCAGGTGGTGGAATTGTTTCTGAATGGCTTTCAGATCGTCGAAGATATCGGCGTGGTCGAACTCCAGGTTGTTCATGATCAGCGTGCGCGGGCTGTAGTGCACGAACTTGGAGCGCTTGTCGAAGAACGCGCAGTCATACTCGTCGGCCTCGATCACGAAGAACGGGCTGCCGCCGAGGCGAGCCGAGACGTCGAAGTTGCCCGGCACGCCGCCGATGACGAAGCCCGGCTGGTAGCCGCAGGCTTCGAGGATCCAGGTCGCCATGCCAGCGGTGGTGGTTTTGCCGTGGGTGCCGGCGACCGCCAGTACCCAGCGATCGCGCAATACGGCGTCGTGCAGCCACTGCGGGCCGGAAACGTAAGGGATACCACGCTCCAGCACCGCCTCCACGCACGGGTTGCCGCGCGTCATGGCGTTGCCGATGATCACCAGATCCGGCGCCGGATCCAGCTGGGCCGGATCATAACCCTGAATAAGATCGATCCCCTGGTTCTCCAGCAGCGTGCTCATCGGCGGATAGACGTTGGCGTCCGAACCGGTGACGTCATGCCCCAGTGAGCGCGCCAGCATCGCCAGCCCGCCCATAAAGGTGCCACAGATCCCAAGAATGTGAATGCGCATAGGTTTCTCATGTGAGTGCATCGAATGTCGGCATATTCTAACGCTCAGAATCGTCCAGAAGAAATGGATTTGCCTATGAATGGCGCGCATCTTTGGGCTACACTGCTCGCGAAAACGTTGGCGGTTTGTTAACAGGCCGCTATCCATCCGTAGATTCAGGGATTGTGTCATGAAAACGTTAGGCGAATTTATCGTCGAGAAACAGCACGACTTCTCGCACGCCACCGGCGAGCTGACCGCGTTACTTTCTGCCATTAAACTGGGCGCCAAAATCATTCACCGCGACATCAACAAGGCCGGCCTGGTTGATATTCTGGGGACCAGCGGGGTGTCCAACGTACAGGGCGAAGTTCAGATGAAACTGGACCTGTACGCGAACGAAAAACTGAAAGCGGCGTTGAAAGCGCGTGGTGAAGTTGCGGGTATCGCTTCCGAAGAAGAAGATGAAATCGTGATATTCGACGGCGAGCGAGCTGAAAATGCCAAGTATGTCGTATTGATGGATCCGTTGGACGGTTCGTCCAACATCGATGTCAACGTCTCGGTCGGTACGATTTTCTCTATCTATCGTCGCATCACGCCGGTCGGCACGCCGGTGACCGAAGAAGACTTCCTGCAGCCGGGCAGCGCCCAGGTCGCAGCGGGTTACGTGGTTTACGGTTCCTCCACCATGCTGGTGTACACCACCGGTTACGGCGTCCACGCCTTCACGTACGATCCGTCTCTGGGCGTGTTCTGTCTCTCTCACGAGAAAGTGCGTTTCCCGGCGAGCGGCAACATGTATTCCATCAACGAAGGCAACTACATCAAGTTCCCTCTCGGCGTGAAGAAATACATCAAGTACTGCCAGGAGCAGGATGAAGCGACGCAGCGCCCTTACACCTCGCGCTACATCGGTTCTCTGGTGGCGGACTTCCACCGCAACCTGCTGAAAGGCGGCATCTACATCTACCCAAGCACCGCCAGCCACCCGCAAGGCAAGCTGCGCCTGCTGTACGAATGCAACCCGATGGCGTTCCTGGCCGAACAGGCCGGCGGCAAGGCCAGCGACGGCAAAAACCGCATTCTGGACATCACGCCGGTGAAACTGCACCAGCGCGCGCCATTCTTCGTCGGCACCAAGTCGATGGTGGAAGACGCAGAACGCTTCATCGCCGAAAACCCGGACGAGTAACGCGTTCTTTGCCAGGGTTCGGCGCCTTGCCGAACCCTTATTGCCTTACAGCTTGAACGCCGCCATGCTCTGCGCCAGCAGCTGAGCCTGATCTTCCAGCGAGCGCGTCGCCGCCGCAGACTCCTCCACCAGCGCCGCATTCTGTTGCGCCACCTGATCCATCTGCGCCACCGCCAGGTTCACCTGTTCGATACCGCTGCTTTGTTCGCGCGTCGCCGCCGAGATCTCACGCATCAGCGCCGTCACCCGGCCCACTTCACCGGTGATGCCGCTCATGGTCTGCGCCGCCGACTCCACCATCTGTTCGCCTTCCTGCACCCGGTTTTGCGACGCTTCGATCAGCCCTTTGATCTCTTTCGCCGACTGGGCGCTGCGCTGCGCCAGGTTGCGCACTTCACCGGCCACCACCGCGAAACCGCGGCCCTGTTCGCCGGCGCGCGCGGCTTCCACCGCCGCGTTCAGCGCCAGGATGTTGGTCTGGAAGGCGATGCCGTCCATCACGCTGATGATATCGGCGATGCGGCGCGAACTGTCGGTGATCGCCTGCATCTTGCTCATCACCTGGCTGACCACCTCACTGCCCTGGTTGGCGATATCGGACACGCTCAGCGCCAGCTGGTTGGCCTGTTCACAGTTCTCGGCGTTCATTTTCACCGTCGAGGTCAGCTGTTCCATGCTGGCGGCGGTCTCTTCCAGCGACGCGGCCGATTCTTCGGTGCGCTGCGCCAGATGCAGGTTGCCGGCCGCCAGTTCGCGCGAACCGGTGTCGATCTGGCTGCTGGCGTCGCGCACTTTGCTGACCGAACTGGCCAGCGCCTGCTGCATACGCTGCATCGCCCGCACCAGGCGCCCCATCTCGGTATCGCCCTCGCCGCGGATCTCGTGGGTCAGATCGCCGCCGGCGATGTGTTCCAACTGCGCGATGGACTCGTCCAGCGGACGCAGGATAATCACGCGCAGCGCGAACCAGGCCAGCAACGCCAACAGCACGCTGAGCAGGCCCGCCACCACGATCAGCGAGATCTTGGTGCTGGCGTTGCTTTCCGCCTCATACACCTGCTTCTCGCCGAGCTTCATGGCGAAGCTGCGGAAATCGGTGAGATCCTTTTCAAACGCGATGCTCAGGGCGGAAATGCGCGTCTCCTGGATATGGTAATACTCATCGATCTTGCCGGCCTTGATGGCGGCGGCCATCGGCTTCACGCCCTGCTCCAGATAGGCGCGATAGCTGTTTTGCAGGCGGCTGGAGAGTTCGCGGCCGCGCTCGGTCACGGTGCCGACGCCGACAAAGCGCGCCATTTCCTTGTTCGACTGCTCGAGGTAGCCGTAGATGCGGCCCACGGTGGCGTCGGAGACATCAGTCTGGCCGATCTCCCGTTGGCGCACCGCCAGCGAGGCGGCGGTTCGGGCGCGCAGCGTCAGGTTGGAGCTGTTGGCCAGCGAGCCCAGCTCTTCGCCGAGGATCTGGTTTAAGGTATGGATCGAGCGCGATCCTTCGTTAATCGCGTTGACGCCAATAACGCTGACCATGATCAGCAGCATGGTCATCAGGCTCAGCAGGGCGATCAGCCCAGCCTTCACCGTAATCTTTTTTAGCATGAGTTCTTCCCGGCTTCAGAATAGTGAGATCAGACGTAGTAGGGGTGGCAAAACGCGGAGCCAGCTTTGCTGGCTCATTATTGTTTGTTGAAGTTATCGGCAGGCGGAGGCAAAACTTCATGCCGCGGCGGGATTAATCTGGAAATTATCCCTGCGTCGGCGCGCGGGGTTTTCGACGATGAAAAGGGCAGGAAATCGCAAAAGAGTCCGCTATAATAGCCGCCACTCCATTTCTGGTTTGATGATTAAAGGAAACCGACATGAGCTTGAATCTGGTCCCTGCTGGCAAAGACCTGCCGGAAGACATCTACGTAGTAATCGAAATCCCGGCCAACGCCGATCCAATCAAATACGAAATCGACAAAGAAACCGGCGCGCTGTTCGTTGACCGTTTCATGTCCACCGCGATGTTCTACCCGTGCAACTACGGCTACATCAACCACACCCTGTCTCTGGACGGTGACCCGGTTGACGTGCTGGTTCCAACCCCATACCCGCTGCAGCCGGGCTCCGTGATCCGCTGCCGTCCGGTTGGCGTGCTGAAAATGACCGACGAAGCCGGTGAAGACGCCAAGCTGGTTGCGGTGCCGCACAGCAAGCTGACCAAAGAGTACGATCACGTGAAAGACGTGAACGACCTGCCGGAACTGCTGAAAGCCCAGATCGCTCACTTCTTCGAGCACTACAAAGATCTGGAAAAAGGCAAATGGGTGAAAGTGGAAGGCTGGGCAGACGCTGCTGCGGCTAAAGCGGAAATCATCGCCTCCTTCGAACGCGCTGCCAAGAAGTAATTCCAGCCGCCGTCCGATGAAAAAACACCGCTCATTGAGCGGTGTTTTTTTTCTTACTGTTCTTCGAGACGCTTCAGCCAGTCACCGCTGGTAATTCGCGGGTAACCGTCCACGCTGTGTTTGTACAGGTAGATCCACGCACTCCCATAAGGCGTCTGAATCAGCTCGCGCTTATAGTCCTTGGTGTTGCTTTTCAGTTCGTCCAGCTCTGCCAGAATCGATGAGTTAATACGATACACCTCGCAATGTATCGTGCCCTCTCCAGGGATCGCCGCCGGGTAATGGCCCAGATTGTAAATCTGATAGCCTTCGAGCTCGTGCTCGCCGAGCCATTGGGCGTTGGTCATCCAATGGCTGTTTCCCTGTTTGCGTCGTAAACTGCCGTAGACAATTATTCGCATCGCTAAAACTCAAACTGATAGAGCAAATCTAATGCCTGGTCGAGACCAGACACCGCTTCAAGATACAACTTAGGCATCAGGCGATAACGCAACGTCAGCGTGGCCAGCGAGTCGAAAATGCCCACCCCATATTTTACTTGTAAGCCTGGGAGGACATAGCCGCTCACGACAACCTGGGAATTGTCGCCAACCCCTTGAGTGTCCAGAGCCAAATTACTCACGCCGAATGCCTCGCCGATTTTACCCACAAGTTGACCACTTTGTGCAACCCCCATGCCGATTAACATCGACGTCATGGCGTTGCCGTCGGCGCCTGAGCTGTTCAAGCCCTGGCCGCGCAGCAGATAAGACAGGGCTTCCTGTTGCGATTTGGCCGGATCGGAGAACACTTCCAGCTTCGGCGCATCCGCCAGGCCGGTCACGCGCACGCCGGCGGTCACGTCGTCCTCGGTGGATTCCGGGTTGCGGATCGCTTCGATATTGAGCAGCGGCTGATCCGGCGGGCCGGAGAACATCAGCTGCCCTTTACGCACGATCAAATCCTGACCATAAGCATGGAAGCGACCGGAAGGGATGTCAATCTGGCCATTAAGGCCCAGCCCTTTCTTGTCCTGTACCACTTTCAAATCACCCTTCAGGCGGGCTTTGAGGCCGAAGGCGTCCAGCCGCACGTCATTGCCGACGTGGATCATCAGGTTGCTGTTGATCGGAATCGAGGCGGTCTTCGGTTGAATCGGCTTCAGCTGGTCGTCCAGCATCACTTCGTCGGAAGAGACGCCCACCGCGCTTTCCGGCAGCTCCTGCACCGTGATGCGCGCCCAAGGGATGTCGACCTTGCCGTTGAGCGAGAACAGCTGCGGCGTGGCTTCGAACACCAGATCCGGCGACACGTCGATGCGGATCATCGGCGGCACCGTCACCCGCAGCTTGTCGCCCTTGGCGGCAATGCGCGCACGCCAGGCGTTGATGTCACGCCAGTCGGCATCGCCCGCCAGATTCAGCTGGCCGCGCGTGGTGCTGAGCAGCCCTTCCAGCGTCGAGGTCATGCCGTTGAAATTCACCGCCAGCCGCGCGTCGGTCATATCGAACGGCATCCAGTGGCCCTGCACCTTCGCCCGATCCAACGCCAGACGCCCGAACACCAGCGGCTTCTGCGCGCTGCCGCCCAGACGCAGGTTGGCGTTCAGCATGCCCGCCGCGCTTTCGCCCTTCATCAGCGCCGGGTTAATCAGCGCCAACGAAATGTTGGTGATATTGACGTTGCCGCTGATGGTGCGCCGCACCTGCGGATCCGCCACCTGGATATTGCCGTCGAACTGGCCGTTGTTGGTCAGTTTGATCCGCCAGTCGGCCTGCGCGCGGCCGTTGTTCAGACCGGCGTTGAGGGTCAGCGTATCGAAGGCGATCGGCAGCGCGTTGCCCTGCACCTGCTGCACCACCTTGACGCCGTTGCCGGCCAACGTGACCTTCGCCTCCGGCAGCGCGCCGCCCGGTTTCCAGCTGACGTCGGCCCGGCCGGTGAACACGCCGCTCAGGGCGGTCTCCGGGCCGAGGAACGGCTTGATCATCGCCAGATCGAACCGGTTGAGCACCACGCTGGCCTGGCCGCTCTGGCCGGCTTCGATGGTCTTCGGCACACACAGCTCGGCGTTCGGGTTCTGCCAACAGTGCGGCCCGATGCTGATTTTCTGCGCAGTGTTCAGGTAGTCCAGCGCGATGGCGCGCGTCAGGCGCCACTCCCCCACCGGCGTATCGAAGCGGGTATTGTTCAGATTGCCGCGCCAGCGCTGCTGCTGACGATCGAAGCTGCCCTGCAGCGCCAGCTGGCCGGAGACCGGCTTACCGTCGATCTTCAACTGCAGCTGATGCTGCTTCTCGCTGCCTTTGGCGTCGAGGGTCAGCAGGCTGACTTCCAGCGCGTCCTGCTTCAGTTGCTCGACGCGTACCGCCAGCTGCCCCTGGATCTGATCCGTGGAGCGCACGTCACCGTCGATCTTCACCCGGTTGATGCGCAGCGCCTGCCACTGCAAACCGGAGGCGGTCAAATCCGCCAGCAGCTGAGGTGCCTGCAGATTGCCGCGCAGCTTCAGCAGCCCTTTGGCGGTGCCGCCCAGGCCCGGCAGCGCGCCGTCCAGACGCGGTGCGTCGATGTTGGCGTCCAGGTTCCAGCTCTTCTCGTCCAGCTGTCCTTTGACGTTCAGCTGGTTGCGCCCCAACGTCAGATCGATGCCGGGGATTTTCCACTGCCCGGCGGCGTTGCCGCTCAGCGTGCCGCGCGCCGTGATCTTGTTCTGCTTCACGTTGCCGTCCAGCTGCAGCACCGGCACCTGCAGCTGCCAGCTGCCGCCGTGCAGGCTGCCGCGCGTGGTGATCTTGCCGTCGAGTTTCGCCGGCCATTCCGGCCACTGCTTGGCGGTATTGATGCCGCTCAGCGTCAATTGCGAGTTCCAGCTGATGGCCTTGCTCCAGTCCACCAGCGCGGTGAGATCGGTATTGCCCTGCAGCGCCGCCAGCCGCAGGCGCTCCAGCTTGAACTGCTCGACGTTGCCTTTGCCGTCCAGCGTCAGCACCGCCGGCGGCAGATCCTGACCTTTCAGATTGGCGCGCGTCGACAACGCATAGTCGGTCGCCTTGCCGTTAAAGCGCAGGCGGAAATCGTTAACCTGATACTGCGCCTCGCCGCTCAGCGGCCATTTCAGCTGTTTGCTCTGCAGCGTCAGCGCCAGCGGCAGGCCGGCTTCGGCCAGCCGGGTTTGCACATCAAGCTGGGCACCGACCGGGCCGGACAGATTCAGCGCGACCTTCAGCTCATCACGCAACCCGCCGCCGATGTTCAGCTTCACCTTTTCGCCCTTCAGCGGCTCGATGTTCAATGCGCTGTTGGCGGTGAGGGCCACCGGCCAATCGCCGGTCAGGGTCGCCTGCCCCTGCACCGATAGCGTGCCCTGCGGCGACTTCACGTCAAAGTTGTCCAGTTGGATATGCTGATCCTGCGTGCTGGCCTGCAGCAACAGACTCGTGATCAGCACGTCGGTATCGCCGGTCAAGCGCAGCTGTTCGCCGCTGATCTCTTTCACGGTGATATCCAGCGGCAGGCGGATGTCCGGCAGATCCGGCAACAGCGGTTTGGCGAACAGTTCCTTCAGCGTTTCGCCAAGCGGCTTCTCTTCCGGCGGCGGCGCCGGTTTCGCCGCGTCGGTAACCTGCTCACCGACCTTCTTCGCCACCTCGACCGCCGGTTGCACCGCTTCCGGCAACGGATTTTGCGGCGTTTTCGGCAAGGCGATCAGCAACGAGCCGATCTTGGTCGGCATCAGCGTCAACGCGCGCTCTTGCCACTGCGCGCCGGTGCGGAACTCGGCCAGAGAAATGGCGGTGTCGTCGACGGTGACCTTGACGTTGTTCAGCGCCAGCAGGCGCAGGGTGATCGGATAAGGCGTACTGAGATTGGTGGTCGGCTCACTGCTCTCCTCCACCGGCGCGGAGGGCGCCATCTCTTTGGTGTTCACCGCCACGTCCACGTCCTGAGCGGTCAAGGCGTTGACGCACAGCGAGCTGCGTTTAAAGCAGGAGAGATCGAGGGACAAATGGAATTGCCCGGCGTTGACCGTCACGCCCGGCATCTGATACTTCACGCCCTTCAGCGTCAGATCGCGCCAGCCGCCGCTGACGCCGGCGATCTCCAGCCCCGGCACCCAGCGCGCCGCGCCGTTGATGACCATATGCAAACCGGTGGTGGTTCCCACCAGAAAGGCCAGTCCGCCGATCAGCAGCAGCAGGACGACCAGAAATCCGAGACAAATCTTTTTAACCAGGCTCATAGTTCAGGCCCCAAACCGATGTAGAACTGCATCCCGTGAGTGTCCTTGTCTCCCACGGGCGCGGCGATATCCAGCTTCACCGGCCCCACCGGCGACTGCCAGCGCACGCCTACGCCGGCGCCGGTCTTGAAGTTGCTCTGCTTGATATCGTTCACCGCTTCACCGGAATCGACGAACATCGCCCCCCACCATTTGCCGGTCACGTTGTATTGATACTCCAGCGAGCCGGTCAGCATCTTGGAGGCGCCGGTCAGCTTGCCGTCGTCGCCGCGCGGCGAAATGTCTTTGTACTTGTAGCCGCGAATGCTGCGGTCACCACCGGCGAAGAAGCGCAAATCCGGCGGCACCTTGTCGAAGTCGTTGGTTTCTATCCATCCCACCTGCCCGCGCGCCACGAAACGATGCTTGTCGGCAAGCGTGCGGATCCAGACGTTCTGCGCCTGCATCAGCGCGAAGTCCACGCCGGAGCCCCAGGTGGTGTCGGATACGTCGATGGAGTAGCGCTGGCTGTCGCCCCAGGTCGGCATCAGGCCGCCGCGCGAGCGGGTGCGGTTGAAGCTGACGCCGGGATACAGCAGCATGGTGGTGTTGCTGACGTTGCCCTGGGTAAAGTTATCCCAGCGCCAGGTCAGGTTGATCGCCCGCTGCCAGCCGCTGGAGAGATCCCAGTTGCGCGAAGCCACCACTTTGGAGGTCACGGATTTGGTGTCGTTAAGATCGACGTTCTTGAGCCCGCCCTGCAGCAGGTAATACTGCTCCAGCGGATTCTTCAACAGCGGGATCTTATAGGTCAGATCCAGCTGCTGCTCCGGCGCCGACACGCTGGCGCTGGTTTCCAGGCTGTGGCCGCGATCGTTGAGCCAGGGCTTTTTCCAGGTGCCTTTCACCCGCGGGCCGACGTCGGTGGAGTAACCGATACCGGTTTCGATGGTATTGCGCGTACGCGGCGTTACCAGCGCGTCCAACGGCAAAATCTTGTTCTCTTTGGCATCGTTGAAATCAGGGGACACCACCACCGAGTTGAACCAGTTGGTGGCGGACAAACGGCGGTTCAGCTCGGCCAAATCCTCCGAACTGTAGTAATCCCCCTGATGAAAGGGCACCAGATTTTGCAGATAGTCTTCGCGGATTTGCGAACCGGTGAATTTCACCTTGCCGAAGCGGTAACGTTCGCCGCTGTTGAAATCGATATCCCAAAACGCCTTGTGCAGATCTTCTGCCACGCCGAGCTGGCTTTTGGTCATGTCGGCGTCGAAGTAGCCTTTGCGCAGCGCCAGGCCGGTCAGCGAGCCTTTGAAACTGTCATACTTGCCGTGGTTGAGGATCTCGCCGATGGTCGGCCGATCCTTCTTTACCAGCGCCAGGTAGTCCTCATCGCTCTTCGCGCCGCCTTCCAGCACGATGTTGGCGCCGGCGATGCGCACCGGTTCGCCCGGATTGACCTTGGCATGCAGCACCGGACGCGACATCCCCGGCCGATCGTCCAGCGTAAACTCGATGGTCGGCTGGTAATAACCGAGCGCGCGCAGCCCCTGGCGCACCGCCTCATCCACCCGTGCGCGAAAGCGACCGTCGGTGCCGACCTCTTCAGGCGTGATCGACGACAGCCGCACCCGGACGTTTTTTTCCAACTCTCCGCTTAACCCCTCCACCTGCAGCCGCACGTTGGCCGCATAGGCTGCAGGTGCCGCAAGCAACACAGATATCAAGCACATGACCGGGTACTTTGGCACGTGTTCTCCTTATTGATTTTACTTTCCTGTTATGGTGTTCGCTCCGGGGCCAGGGCAGACTCCGCGCTATCATGACGGCAGCCCTCTTCAACCTTCTTCCGGACGCCGCCCGCTGCGCTTTGCCGCCGCGCAACAGGCGAATTCTTCACTTTTGGCGCTCAAAATACTGCGTTAAGCTTATACAAAATCCCACTTGCCGCTTATTGTGGGCAAAGACGCGGTGAGATACAACCGAACCGCCGCCATGTAGGGTCAATTCTTACTGTGACAACAGGAGTCAACCGTGGTGCCATTTTTTGATAAATCACAAACCGTCGATAAGGCAAGCGCGCTGCCTGGCCGCACCACGCCAATGCCTGTCGCAACGCTCAACGTCGTCACCGAACACTCGATGACTCAGGTGCCGGCCGGCATGGAAGTGGCGATCTTCGCCATGGGCTGTTTCTGGGGCGTTGAGCGTCTGTTCTGGCAACAGCCGGGCGTCTACAGCACCGCCGCCGGCTACAGCGGCGGCTACACGCCGAACCCGACCTACCGCGAAGTGTGCAGCGGCCAGACCGGCCACGCCGAAGTGGTGCGCGTGGTGTTCGATCCGCAGGTCGTCAGCTACAAGCAGCTGCTGCAGGTGTTCTGGGAAAATCACGATCCGGCGCAGGGCATGCGCCAGGGCGGCGACGTCGGCACGCAGTACCGCTCGGCGATTTACACGCTGAGCCCAGAGCAGCAGGCCGAGGCGGAAAGCAGCCTGCAACGCTTCCAGCAGGCGATGGCGGCGGCGGGCGACAAGCGCGTCATCACCACCGAGATCGCGCCGGCGCTGCCGTTCTATTATGCGGAAGACGATCACCAGCAGTACCTGTTCAAAAATCCGGAAGGTTACTGCGGGCTGGGCGGCATCGGCGTTTGCCTGCCGCCGCAGGGCTGATCCGATGCCGGCCGGCGGCACTTTTTTAACCGCTGGCGGCCCCTGTGGGGCAACTGCTATACTGTGCGGGCCGCTTCTGCGGCCCGATAGCTTCCCTTCTGGTTGTTATCGCTGCTTTTTTTACTATGTACTACCCTTCCTCAAGAGCGCCGGCATCCCGTCGGCACGTATGGATAGATTATGTTAAACAGTATTTTACTGATTCTTTTTCTGATCGCGGTGAGTGCGTTTTTCTCACTGTCGGAAATCTCTCTGGCCGCCTCGCGCAAGATCAAACTGAAGCTGATGGCGGACGAAGGCAACATCAACGCCGCCAGAGTGCTTAAACTGCAAGAAACCCCAGGCATCTTCTTCACCGTGGTGCAGATCGGCCTGAACGCCGTGGCCATCCTCGGCGGTATCGTCGGCGACGCGGCGTTTTCCGGCACCTTCCAACAGTTCTTTATTCGCTTCCTGTCGCCCGAACTGGCGGAACAGGTCAGCTTCATCTGCTCCTTCGTGCTGGTGACCAGCCTGTTTATCCTGTTCGCCGATTTGACCCCGAAGCGCATCGGTATGATTGCACCAGAGACGGTCGCCGTCCGGATCATCAACCCGATGCGTTTCTCCATCATGATCTTCCGCCCGCTGGTGTGGTTCTTCAACGGCATGGCCAACCTGATCTTCCGCATGTTCAAGCTGCCGATGGTGCGTAAAGACGACATCACCTCCGATGACATCTACGCGGTGGTGGAAGCCGGTGCCCTGGCGGGCGTGCTGCGCAAGCAGGAGCACGAGCTGATTGAAAACGTGTTCGAACTGGAGTCGCGCACCGTGCCGTCTTCGATGACCTCGCGCGAAAGCGTGGTGTACTTCGATCTGCGCGAAAGCGAAGAGAGCATCAAGGAGAAGGTCTCGACCCATCCGCACTCCAAGTTCCTGGTGTGCGACGGCCATATCGATCAGGTGGTAGGTTATGTCGATTCCAAAGACCTGCTGAACCGCGTGCTGGGCAACCAGAGCCTGGTGTTGAGCAGCGGCGTGCAGATCCGCTCGGCGCTGATCGTGCCGGACACGTTGACGCTGTCCGAAGCGCTGGAAAGCTTCAAAACCGCCGGCGAAGACTTCGCGGTGATCCTCAATGAATATGCGTTGGTGGTGGGCATCATCACCCTTAACGACGTGATGACCACGCTGATGGGCGATCTGGTCGGCCAGGGCCAGGAAGAGCAGATCGTGGCGCGCGACGAAAGCTCATGGCTGATTGAAGGCGGCACGCCGATCGACGACGTGATGCGCGTGCTGGATATCGACGAGTTCCCGCAGGCGGGCAACTACGAAACCATTGGCGGCTTTATGATGTACATGCTGCGCAAGATCCCGAAACGCACCGACTTCGTCAAATACGCCGGCTACAAGTTCGAAGTGGTGGATATCGACAGCTACAAGATAGATCAGCTGCTGGTCACCCGGCTGAGCGACAAACCGGTGGCGGTGCTGCCGAAAGCGCCGGACGACACGCCTGCGGCCTGACGGCGCGAAGGACAAAAACATCAGCGGCCCCATCGGGGCCGCATTTTTTTACCGCTGTCAGCGCCGTGTTCAGCCGACCTCGGCCTGCAGCAGCTGCACCTGGCGGTTCACTTCGGACATCACGCTGAAATGGCGCTTGTCGCGAATCTTCGGCGGCAGGATTTTCCCCTCGTCGAATTCAAATGCGCCCACGTCCTTGATATACAGCCTTCCGCGAAACAGGGTCTTAACGTACTTCGCCACTTTCAAAGGGTTATAACGCTGGAAGATTCTCATTCTTTTACGCTCCTCCCGTTGATCCATGCGCTCAGCGAGCCGCCAAAGGTGGCAGCCTCGAAATTCAGAACGCAACTTGATTGCATGTAGTAGACCCAGTAAAGACCAGATCGTTCACTTCCGCCCGGTGATCTGCACTGGATTTACACTTTTTGACAGAATTGTATATGATGATTTATAACGTTTTCAGGATATCCCTTCAAAATCTGATGATTAGCGAACCAAGGGAAAAACTGCGATCCGGTTAACAGGACAGACCTCTTATCACATCCTATGCTTTAGGCTGTCGAAGTGCTGTCGCACAAATTCCCCCATTTACAAGGAGAAAGCATGAAAACAAGTCGCATGCTGATGGTATCCCTGCTGCTCGCCCCGCTTTTCGCTTCCGCGCACAACTTCCAGCTCCAGCAGCGCGTGGCGCCGGTTGGCGTCAGCGATAAAGGAGAGCTCAATTACGCTGACGGTAATTTTAGCTACCAGAATTGGAACAGCGCGCAGCTCAGTGGAAAAGTGCGGGTGATACAGCACATTGCCGGTCGCAGCTCCGCCAAAGACATGAACGACCCACTGATTGAAGCGATTAAGAAGGCGAAACTACCACACGATCGTTACCAAACGACGACAATCGTCAACACCGACGATGCCCTGATGGGCACCGCCATGTTCGTGCGCAGCAGCATCGAAGACAGCAAGAAAGAGTTCCCGTGGTCGCAGTTTATCGTCGACAGCGACGGCAACGTGCGCAAAGCCTGGGATCTGCAGCCGAAAGGTTCCGCCATCGTGGTGCTGGATAAGCAAGGGCGCATTCAGTTCGCCAAAGACGGCGCGCTGACGCCGGAAGAGGTGCAGCAGGTGATGTCCAAGCTGCACCAGCTGTTGGCGAACTAACTCAGAACAGCGACACCCGGAAGCCGGGGTTGAGGAAAGATTCACGCGGGGTATAGAGCAACGGCTTGCCCTGCCAATCGTGAATTTGCGCCCCGGCGGCCACCGCCACCGCGTGTCCTGCGGCGGTATCCCAAATATTAGTTGGCCCGAAGCGCGGATAGAGCTGCGCCTTGCCTTCCGCCACCAGGCAGAACTTCAGTGAGGAACCGACGGACACGGTCTGATGCTCGCCCAGCTGCTGCAGATAGTCTTTCAATTCGTCGTCGATATGCGAGCGGCTCACCACCACCAGCGGCGGATGCGCGTTGCTGACGCCGATCGCCTGCCGCACGCCCTTCTCTTCTTTCCAGGCCTTGCCGCGCTCCGCCAGGTACAACACGTCGATCGCCGGGGCGTACACCACGCCCATCACCGCCTGCCCGTCTTCAATCAGGGCGATATTGACCGTGAACTCGCCATTGCGATGCAAGAACTCTTTGGTGCCGTCCAGCGGATCGACCAGCCAGTAGCGCGTCCAGTTGCAGCGCTCTTCCCACGCCGGCGGATCCTCTTCCGACAACAGCGGCACCTCCGGCGTCAGGGCCGCCAGGCCGCGCTTGATGATGTGATGCGCCGCCAGATCGGCCGCCGTCACCGGTGAGTCATCTTTTTTCTTTGCGACATCAAGCGGTTGTTCACCGTCGTACACCGCCATGATCGCCGCCCCCGCCTCGCGGGACAGTTGGCAAATTCGCTCTAACATCATGCACCTCAACTCTGCATCTCCGTGGGAAATTTCCCTCTGTCTCTGCTAGCAGACTAGTTTTTTTTACGCCGAATATCCATCTCAACCGGCTAAGCCGCGGGAATTCCTCAGATCTTGTTGGGCACAACTGTGAACTTCCCCGCGTTACCCGCCGCCTTTTTCTGCCACACTTCACAGTTTACTGTGGCAAGCAGTGTTAATTACATTTCCCTCTGCGATAACACTCGAATAATGGAATGGAGAGAACCCCAAATGATGAAGCATCCACTGACGCTATCCGCGCTTGCGCTGCTGGTGTGCGCCTCGGCGCAGGCGGCCACCGTCGATCTGCGCGTGCTGGAAACCACCGATCTGCACAGCAACATGATGGACTTCGATTACTACAAGGACACGCCGACCGACAAGTTCGGCCTGGTGCGCACCGCCAGCCTGATCCAACAGGCGCGCCAGCAGGCCGCCAACGCGGTGTTGGTGGATAACGGCGACATCATTCAGGGCAGCCCGCTCGGCGATTACATGGCGGCCAAGGGGCTGAAACCGGGCGACGTGCACCCGGTCTATAAGGCGATGAACACGCTGGACTATGTGGTCGGCAACATCGGCAACCATGAGTTCAACTACGGGCTGGACTACCTGAAGAACGCCATCGCCGGCGCCAAATTCCCGTATATCAACGCCAACGTCATCGACGCCAAAACGCAAAAACCGCTGTTCACGCCGTACATCATCGTCGATACGCCGGTGAAAGACCGCGACGGCAAGGCGCATACGCTGCGCATCGGCTACATCGGCTTCGTGCCGCCGCAGATCCTGGTGTGGGACAAAGCTAACCTGCAGGGCAAGGTGACGGTGGACGACATCACCGCCACCGCCAAACGCTACGTGCCGGAAATGCGTAAACAGGGCGCCGATCTGGTGGTGGCGATCCCGCATTCCGGGCTGTCCAGCGAGCCTTACAAGGCGATGGCGGAAAACTCGGTCTATTACCTCAGCCAGGTGCCCGGCATCGACGCCATCATGTTCGGCCACGCCCACGCGGTGTTCCCGAGCAAGGACTTCGCCAACATCAAAGGCGCGGATATCGACAAAGGTCTGCTGAATGGCGTACCGGCGGTGATGCCGGGCCAATGGGGCGACCATCTCGGCGTGGTCGATCTGCAGCTCAACAACGATGGCGGTAGCTGGAAAGTGACCGCCGCCAAAGCGGAAGCGCGGCCGATCTACGACAAAGAGAACAAGAAATCGCTGGCGGCGGAAGATGCCGCGCTGGTGAAGGTGTTGGCGGACGATCACAAGGGCACGCGCGAGTTCGTCAGCCAGCCGATCGGCAAATCCGACGGCAACATGTACAGCTACCTGGCGCTGGTGCAGGACGATCCGACGGTGCAGATCGTCAACAATGCGCAGAAGGCCTACGTTGAACATTACATTCAGGGCGATCCGGATCTGGCCGATCTGCCGGTGCTGTCGGCGGCGGCGCCGTTCAAGGTCGGTGGCCGCAAGAACGATCCGGCCAGCTTCGTCGAAGTAGAAAAGGGCCAACTCACCTTCCGCAACGCCGCCGATCTCTATCTCTATCCCAATACGCTGGTGGTGGTGAAGGCCAGCGGCAAAGAGGTGAAAGAGTGGCTGGAGTGCTCCGCCGGCCAGTTCAACCAGATCGACGTCAACAGCGCCAAGCCGCAAGGCTTGATCAACTGGGACGGCTTCCGCACCTATAACTTCGACGTGATCGACGGCGTCAACTACCAGATCGACGTCAGCCAACCGGCGCGCTACGACGGCGAATGCCAGCTGATCAACGCTAAGGCGGAGCGCATCAAGCAGCTGACCTTCAACGGCAAGCCGATCGATCCGAACGCCACCTTCCTGGTTGCCACCAACAACTACCGCGCCTACGGCGGCAAATTTGCCGGCACCGGCGACAAACACATCGCCTTCGCTTCGCCGGATGAGAACCGTTCGGTGCTGGCGGCCTACATCAGCGCCGAAACCCAACGGCGCGGCGCGGTGCATCCGCAGGCGGACAACAACTGGCGTTTGGCGACCTTCAGCAGCCAGCAGCCGCTGGATATCCGCTTCGAGACCTCGCCTTCGGACAAAGCGACGAAGTTTATCAAAGAGCACGCCCAATACCCGATGAGCGCCGCAGGCAGCGACAGCATCGGCTTCGCGGTTTATCGCATCGATTTAAGCGGTAAGTAACTCACTGTCACTGGCCGGCTCGCCCGGCCATTCATCGCCCGTTTGCGCGGCGCATAAAATAAGGGCGCCACGAAGGCGCCCAGAGTAATCCTCGGTGGGATTACAGGATTTCCAGCAGCTCGACGTCGAACACCAGCGCGCTGAACGGCGGGATGGACGCGCCTGCGCCACGCTCGCCGTAGGCCAGGTTGTGCGGGATATACAGCTGCCATTTGGAACCGACCGGCATCAGGGTCAGCGCTTCGATCCAGCCTGGGATCACGCCGCTGACCGGGAATTCTGCCGGCTGGCCGCGTTCAACCGAGCTGTCGAACACGTCGCCGTTGATCAGACGGCCGGTGTAGTGCACACGCACGCGATCCTGACGGGACGGGATTGGGCCGTTGCCCTGCTCCAGTACGGAGAACTGCAGGCCAGACTCGGTCAGCGTCACGTCGTCGCGCTTGGCGTTGTCGTCCAGGAATTTCTGGCCTTCAACGGCCATCGCCTGCTGGCGCTCGCGGCGCACCGCATCCGCACGCTCGTGGATTTCACGCAGCGCACGGTGCACCACGTCTACCGGAACCGCCGGGGCATTCCCTTCCAGCGCGTCGCGCAGACCCGCCAGCAAAGCTTCCGGTTGCAAACCTTCCAGCCCGGACTCTTGCAGCTGCTGGCCGACCTGTAAACCAATCCCGTAACTTGCTTGCGCTTCAACGCTGTCAAAAGAAGGGGTTGTCATGGGGTTTTCCTTAAGTCTGTAAAAAGTCGAAAGCGCAGCATAACAGCGCGTCAATGCCGGGTAAAATCTTGTGTGGAGAATGATGACTTTTGTCGTAGAAAAAGAAACAATAACCTTCTGTTAACGCCCGCAGCCGCAAACCCCGGCCCTGCCGCTCAGCCGCCTTTCACTTCAATCAGTTAGCGGACTATACTGAAAGCAGGATATCGGGCAGGCGACGCGCTTGCCGCGCCGCGCTTATTATTACGCCGTCGAAGAGAGGTCACCATGGGCAGAATCGCGCCCAGGAGAAGGAAAACCACCCGCATCTACCAGCCGCTGCTGCGCACCTGGCTGAACATCAGCCAGCGCCTGAAACCCGGCACCGCACCCACGCAGGAAGACGCGGAGTCGCCATCGGAACCGCCGTCGGCCAACGACAAGATGCAGCGGGTCAAAGCGCTGCTGGCCAAAGTCTGGCATCTGCCGGACGGTTTCCATTGGATGGAACCACTGCCCTACTTTCACCGCCGCTGGGTGCTGATCTTCGGCATCATCCTGCTGTTGGCGTTGCTGTGGCCCTACTCGCCCGAAAGGCAGCCGTTCCCGGTCTCTCAGCAGGAAACCAGCGTGCCGCTGCAGGCTGAGCTGCAAAACGGCGGTGGCGGCGCCACGCCGGCCAACGAACCGACGCCGGCGGGCAACTGGCAGCGTTATCAGATCCAGCCCGGCCAGACGCTGGCCCAGCTGTTTCGCGACAACAATCTGCCGGTGAATGAAGTGTTCGCCATGGCGCAGGTGGAAGGCGGCGACAAGCCGCTGAGCAACATGAAAGCCGGTCAGGAAGTGCGCATCGAACGCGACGCCAACGGCGTGATTAACGCGCTGTCGGTCACCACCGTGGACAACAGCCAGGCGCTGTTCCGCCGCCAGGCCGACGGCAGCTACCGCCGGGAACGTTAATCGCTAAAGCTGCGCCAGCAGAAACTCGCGCAGCACCACGCCCTGGTTGTGCGCGGTATCTTTGCTGCCATACAGCAGCGTCAGCGCCTCCCCCTGCCGCAACAGCGCCACCAGCGGCTGCCAGGCGTCGTTGGCCGCCAGCTGTTGGCGGTAACGCGCCTCGAAGGCTTCCCACTGGTCGGTATGCTGATGGAACCACTTGCGCAGCTCGTCATCCGGCGCCACCTGTTTCAACCACTGCACGCCCGCCAGCCTCTCCTTGCTGATGCCGCGCGGCCATAGCCTGTCTATCAGATAGCAATGCGCCGGCGCCGGCGCGCTGAAGTCGTAAACCCGCTGTAGCGTAATCGTTGCCATCACACGCTCTCCCTTTTCATCCCGTCTTCAAGCGTAGCGCGTTTTGCCGGGCGCAGAAAAGCAAAACGCCAGCGCGAGGCTGGCGTTTTAACCGGGTTAACAGCAGCGTAAATTACGCTTCTGCAACCACAACTACATTCAGCTGTGCGAACACGTCGCTGTGTACCTGGAAGTGCACTTCGTGCTCACCAGTGGTACGCAGAACGCCGTTCGGCAGACGAACTTCGCTCTTGGCAACTTCAACGCCTGCCGCAGTCACTGCGTCAGCGATGTCGCGGGTGCCGATAGAGCCGAACAGTTTACCTTCGTCGCCAGATTTGGAAGCGATGGTCACTGAACCCAGTTCGTTGATCTTGGTTGCGCGAGCTTCAGCAGCAGCCAGAACGTCAGCCAGTTTGGCTTCCAGTTCAGCACGGCGTGCTTCGAAGAACTCAACGTTTTTCTTGGTAGCAGGAACAGCTTTGCCCTGTGGTACCAGGAAGTTACGAGCGTAGCCCGCTTTAACGTTAACTTGATCACCCAGGCTGCCCAGGTTTGCTACTTTATCAAGCAGAATAACTTGCATTACCTTATCCTCTCAAAGTCGTTAATGGACAGTGGCCGATTACTGATGACGATCAGTGTACGGCAACAAAGACAGGTAGCGCGCGCGCTTGATAGCACGGGCCAGCTGGCGCTGATATTTTGCACGAGTACCGGTGATACGGCTCGGTACAATTTTACCACTTTCGGTGATGTAGTTTTTCAGCGTAGCGATGTCTTTATAGTCAATCTCTTGAACGCCTTCCGCGGTGAAACGGCAGAACTTGCGACGACGGAAATAACGTGCCATTTGGCTAGTCTCCAGAATCTATCAATTCAATCTGCTCGGCATGCAGAACCAATTTGCTCAGCCCGTTGCGCCCTTGATGGCAGCTTACAAAGCCTTGCACGGTAATCTGACTGCCGACCGTTAATCTTTGAGTTAGTGCTTGTGACTGTTGTCCGCTGACAACCACGGGCATTCGGCACCATGCTTGTCTGCTGAATCCGGCTTCCATCTGCTGCGAACGGTGCTCTAGCACAAATTGGCAGTGCGGTATCCCGGAAGGACTCACTTTTCGAACCGGCGCCTTGCACACAGTGCCCGACAAAACCAGACGATTAGCCGTCACGGCGGCAATTACTCTTCAGAATCCCCAGCATCTGCATCATCTGCGGTTTCGTTAGCGAAGTCTTCGCGGCGATCGCCACGACGTTCGTCTTTCGCTTTAACCATCGGAGATGCTTCAGTTACCGCGTGCTTAACGCGCATAACCATGCTGCGGATAACGGCGTCGTTGAAGCGGAAGTTAGTTTCCAGCTCATCGATCGCTTCCTGCGGCGCTTCAACGTTCAGCAGAACGTAGTGAGCTTTGTGCAGTTTGTTGATCGGATAAGCCAGCTGACGGCGGCCCCAGTCTTCCAGACGGTGAATCTGACCTTGCGCGTTAGTGATGGTAGCACTGTAACGCTCGATCATGCCCGGAACCTGTTCGCTTTGGTCAGGATGGACCATAAAAACGATTTCGTAATGACGCATCGAATTGCTCCTTACGGATTATTCAGCCTCCTGTCAGGGTCAACCGCGGCCCATGGAAGCAAGGAACGTGTTTAGTGTGCGGCTGAAAAATGACGCGTAATCATACTGACGCAGGGCGGGAAACTCAAGGACTGCGTGGGTTTTATTCGCGTTATTGAGAGGGGGTATGGGAAATAGCACGATTTGCTGGCGGGGAAACCTATGTACGCCGATCCATCAGTTTCAAAAATCTTTCAATGAAATCAGCGCTAAGTCACAAATCTATTTCATTTTTTTTGAAAGAGGCCATCAAAACGCCCCGCTTTTTAATCCGCCGCAACCGACTAAAATTAACCTTATCCGCCGCAGACAGCGCGACGAAAAAGATTCCAGGTTATTCAATGCAGATAAATGACTTTTTGCCGCAGCGACACTCGCTGTCAGGCCGTAACGGCAAAAAGTAAGAGAGGCACTATGAAACGCATCATTCTCGCGACGGCGCTTGCCGCCCTGTTCTCCGCCAACGTGATGGCCGCGACGGAGATCTCCTCACACCAGGCCGATCAACGCCAGAGCGTTGGCTTCGTCACTCTGAACCAGAACGTGGTCTCGCCGGATGACGCCAGCAGCCAGGTCAGTAAAATCGCCGATCAACGCGGTGCAAGCTCTTATCGCATCATCGCCCTGCACGAACCGGGCGACAACAGCACGATGCACGTCAGCGCCGAGCTGTACCGTTAAAAAGACGCGCCACGCCAGGGAAATCCCCAGGGCTTCATCAGAAAGCCCGTTCAGTCCGCACCGGAGCGCCGCCTGTCGGGCGCTCCACTTCCTCACCCATCACAGTTTGAGCAACGTCGGCGCGCTGAACGCCTTGCCCGGATTGTGCAATTGCAGCGCCATCCGCAGATAGTTTGTCCGTGCCTGCAGCAGTTCGGCGCTTTCCTCCAGCGTCGCCCGCTGCTCAAAGGAGAGCGAGCCGGCCTTCGGGGTTTGCGCGGCCGCCGCTTTCGGCGCGGAGGCGAACAGCGCCGTCATGTTTTGCACCGTATGCGCGGTGATGCGCGACAGCGGATTTGCCTTGTTTTGCCGCGCCTTGCCGTCGGCTGCCCCCAGCATCTCACTGAAGGCCATTGAGTTAAGATCGGCGCGCGCTTTCATCGTTCCCGCCAGCCCGCGCGCTGTCTCGGCCGTATTGCTGATACCCTTTATCATGCTCTCCGCTCCTTGCCGCCCCTGAAAGAATTCACGCTGACATTCTCCTCCGCCATGCGTCAAACAATGACCGAAACAGCCTACAGAGAGCACCGCAATTCCACGCATCGCGCCCGGAGGCGCATTACAATTCGCGGCGAAAGAAATCGGTGGTGGCGGACAGCGCCAGCGGCGTGATGCGATGCTTCACGCCCGGCTCGACGAGCGATGTCAAACGGCCGTCCGCACCTTGCTGCCGCAGTTCAGCCGCCAAACGCAGGCTGTCCGCCGCCGGCACCACGTCGTCCGTCTCGCCGTGCCACAGCAGCAGCGGCCGCCCTGCAATCTGCGCCAAACGTCCTTCCAGCTCATACTCCGCCAGCACGGCGGTGCGCGCCGCAAACGCCGCCGGCGAGAGCGCCTCGCCCGTCTCGCCCAACGGCGGATACAGCGTTTGCGCCAGCGCACGGTAATAGCCGGAGCCCATCAGGCTGGCGGCCGCACGGATCCACGGAAAGCGCGCGAAGGCTCCAAGCGCGGTCATGCCGCCCATTGAGGCGCCGGCGACGCCGATGCGGCCGTCGGCGATCAGGCCAAGCCGCTCAAAATGCGCGTTGATCTGCGGCAGTTCGTCGATATTGCTGCGCAGGATCTCCCAGAATGACGCCAGGCGCCGCGCCTCATCGCCGTCGAATCGCTCGCCGTGCCGATCGGCATCCGGCAACACCGCCCGAAAACCGGCGCGTGCCAGCGCATAGGCGAAATAAGCGTACACCTCTTTCGACGAGGTATAGCCATGGCAGAAGAACACCGTCGGCAGCGGCCGATGATACTGCCCCGCCGGCACCGCATGGATCACCGCGATATCGCCAACCCGCTCGTCATGAATTTCGATCATCCGTTCATCCTCAACTCACCTGTTGGCATTCATCATGACAAACTTGCGCGAAGCAGCGTTAGCTCAATCTGTTACAGCTTATATTGCGTTACACTGAAGCCATCGCACCGGCGCTTACGAGGTTCCCATGACGTTTGTCCGCACACTCATTACCCTGACGCTGGCCGCACAGCTTTCCGCCTGCGGCATCATGACCACCACGCCGAAACCGCCGCCGCCCCCCACCGCTCAGGCGCAGGAGATCGTTCGCGCGCAGACCGCCGAGCTGGTGAAAATGGGCACCGTCACCGCCGTGGTGCGCGGCAGCCCGATGGACGTGGAAGCGGAGATCCAACGCAAGGCCACCGCCGCCGGCGCCCGTTATTACGTGATCATCATGAACAGCGAAACCGTCGTGCCGGGCCAATGGTATTCCCAGGCGATCCTGTATCGCTAAGGCGGGGATTTTTTAAGCAGCTTTACACTGGCTTTGCACTGGCTGAAGAAGGGTGTTGCACACTGAGGGACAGCATGCCGCATGTTGCGGGTGTCGATTCAGGATCTGACGAAGGGGAACGCCATGAAACGCTCCACCGCACTCACCTCCCTCTTGCTTTCCATGGGATTGCTCAGCACCGGCGCACAGTCCGCCGAGCTGGCGCCCGCCGATCGCGTGACGCCGCTCAGTGAAATCGCCGAGATCACCTTCAACGATTTGCCCGGCTCACCGCAGGAGGCGGAACTGGCCATCGCCCGCACCGCCGACCAACACGGCGCCAGCTATTACCGCATCCTGCGGATGGAAGAGCAGGCGCACCCGCTTGGCTGGCGCGCCTCGGCCATCTTATACCTTTAGTAGCTCATGCAGGCCGCATTCAACACCCCGCCGCTGACGGAGACGCCCCCCAGGAAAATCCCGGCGGCCAGGTGATTCGCTTCTATCTTGTCGCTGATGCGCGGCATGTAGATCTTCACGGCGGCGAACAGCAGCAGTTGCACCACCAGCGCCACCACGCCCCACAGCAGGTAATCCAGCAGGCTGATCGAGTTGATCGCCGCGCTGGCCAGCGGGATCACATATCCCAGGCAAGCGCCGATAAAAGCAAAGGCGGCGGATTGATTATCGGCCTTGATCAGCGCCCATTCGTCGTGCGGGGTGATGCGGGTATAGACGAACAGAAACACCAAAATCATGGCGAAACCGCTGAAGAAATAAGAGGCGAACGCCGCCAACGCGCTGAGAATATCCATGTGCATTTTCCTGTCAGAGTGAGGCTGAATTAAAAAGGTTTTCGCCGCCGGGCGCCACCCTTTTCCCTAACCGCCGATGGCGCGGTTCAGCAGCAGTTCGCACGCCTCGGCCGAAAGCAGGCTCTCGCCACGGTGATCCAGCGTCAGATGACACCAGGCGTCGGCGATCAGCGGGCTGGCGTGCTGCAGCAGCTGCGCGGCGCAGCACAGGTCGAACAGCTGTTGAGTCAGCAGCCGCCCCATCTCCTCGCTCGGTTGCCGGGCACGCTGCTGCCACTGCCGCCAGGCGTGATCGAACAACCGATTCTGGCCGCGCACCGGCTGCAGCTCGAACTGCAACATCTCGAGCGCGCCCGGCAGTTTATGCAGACTGCGTAACACGTCCAGACACATGATGTTGCCGGAGCCTTCCCAGATGCTGTTCACCGGCATTTCACGGTACAGGCGCGGCAGCTCGCTCTCCTCGCAGTAACCGATGCCGCCCAGCACCTCCATCGCCTCGGCGATGAACGGCATGCCCTGACGGCAGATGCTGTATTTGGCCGCCGGGGTCAGCAGCCGGCTGTAGATCAGTTCGCCTTCATTGCTGCGGCTCTCCCAGGCGCGGGCCAGCCGGAACAGCAACGCGGTATGCCCTTCCAGCCGCAGCGCCATGCGCGCCAAGACCTGGCGCATCAGCGGTTGTTCTATCAACAATTTGCCGAACGCCTGCCGCTGCAACGCATGATACAGCGCCACCGACAGCCCGCGGCGCATCAGGCCGTGGCTGCCCAGCGAACAGTCGAAGCGGGTCAGGCCGCCCATCTTCAGGATATGCCGCACCCCGTCGCCCTCATCGCCCAGCAGCCAGGCCGTGGCGTCCTGAAACTCCACCTCGCTGCTGGCGTTGGAGCGGTTGCCCAGCTTGTCTTTCAACCGCTCAAGGCGAATGGCGTTGCGGCTGCCGTCCGGCAAAATACGCGGCAGGAAGAAGCAGGACAGCCCACCTTCGGCCTGCGCCAGCACCAGGTGCGCATCGCTTTGCGGCACCGAGAAGAACCACTTGTGCCCCACCAGCCGGTAGGCTTCGCCCGGCCCGCGCGCGCCGAGCGGCGTGGCGGTGGTGGTATTGCTCAAGACATCGGAGCCGCCCTGTTTCTCCGTCATGCCCATGCCGATCAGCAGGCCGCGTTTTTGCCCGCCCGGCAGCAGATGAGCGTCATAACGATCCGACAGCAGCGGCGTCAGCCAGGAGCGAAACTCGGCCGGTAATGCCTGCAGCAGCAGCGGCGTGGCGCCGAAGGTCATGGTCACCGGGCAGAGCGTGCCGGCTTCGACCTGCGCATGCAGCATAAAGCGCGCGGCGCGCGCTACGAAGGAACCGATGCGCGCATCCTCCTGCCAGGGCAGGTTGTGCACCCGGTTGGCGATCAGCCCCTGCATCAGGATATGCCAGGCGGGATGAAAGCGAACGTCGTCCAGCCGCTGGCCGGTGGCGTCGTAGCGCAGCAGCTCCGGCGGGTTGGCGTTGGCCAGCCGCCCCAGCTCCAGCGACTCCTGCGTGCCGAGCTGCTGGCCCAGCGAAGCCAATACCTCGGCGTCCCAACCGCCCTGCTCGCGCTGCAACGCTTCGCGCAGCGGCGTATCGGAGAGAAACAGGTTGCTGTTGCCCAGCGGCTTGGGTTGGTTAAAAACGGTGTGCGTAGTCCAGACCATGAGAGTGCTCCCTGAAAAAAGCGTCAGGGGTAAGTATGGTCGGCGCAGAGATTTCTGCCGCAGGCGGGATCACAAGAGGGGGAATTAACGGGAGCACGGCGCCCCCGTCAGAAGAATCAGCCGCGCTGGCGCACCGCTTCGAACAGGCAGATGCCGGTGGCGACCGACACGTTCAGTGAAGAGACGGTACCGGCCATCGGGATGCTGATCAGCTCATCGCAGTGTTCGCGGGTCAGGCGGCGCATGCCTTCGCCTTCCGCGCCCATCACCAGCGCCATCGGGCCGGTCATTTTGCTCTGATACAGCGTATGGTCGGCTTCGCCGGCAGTGCCCACCACCCAGACGTTCATTTCCTGCAGCAGGCGCAGCGTGCGCGCCAGGTTGGTCACGCGGATCAGAGGTACGCTCTCGGCGGCGCCGCAGGCCACTTTCTTGGCGGTGGCGTTCAACTGGGCGGAACGATCGCGGGGCACGATCACCGCGTGCACGCCGGCCGCATCGGCGCTGCGCAGGCAGGCGCCGAGGTTATGCGGGTCGGTCACGCCGTCCAGCACCAGCAGGAATGGCGTTTCCACGCTCTCCAACAGCCCCGGCAGATCGTTCTCCTGATACTGACGCCCTTCGCGCACCCGGGCGATGATCCCCTGGTGCACCGCGCCTTCAACCTTGTCATCCAGCCATTGGCGGTTCGCCACCTGGATCACGATGCCGGTCGCTTCCAGCTCGGCGATCAGCGGCTGCAGGCGGCGATCTTCGCGGCCTTTCAGGATAAACACTTCCAGGAAGCGTTGCGGATCGCGCTCTAACAGGGCTTTGACGGCGTGGATGCCGTAAATAATTTCGCTCATGATGCTCTTTTAAAGTCGTGCGGCCGGCGATAACCGGCCGATGGTAACGATGTGCGGCAGGTTAAGCCTGCTCGGCACCTTTCTTCTTGGCTGCGCGTTTGGCTTTGGTCGCCGCCGCGATTTTCCGCGTTTTGTCGGACGCTTTCTTGGCTTTCTTTTTCGCCTTCTTCACGTTGTCCGCGGGCTTGGCGTCATCCTGCTTGCGGAAGGCGCTGTCCGGCTCGAAGTTGGCCGGCGGTTTGCCGCCGCGGCGCTTGCCGCGCCCCGCATTGCCGCTGTCGCGCAGCGTGCGCTGGCCGCCCTTCTTGGCGCGATCGCGCTCGGTTTTGCCTTCACCGCGCGCTTTGCGGGTGCTGGACACCAGCGCGAAGTCGATCTTGCGCTCGTCCATATGGACCGCATCCACGCGGATCTCCACCGTATCCCCCAGGCGATAGACCGTGCCGGAAGACTCGCCGATCAGGCGCTGGCCGATATTATCGTAGCGATAGTAATCATTATCCAGCGTTGATACGTGCACCAGCCCGTCGATGAACAGATCGTTCAGGCGCACGAAGAAGCCGAAGCCGGTCACGCTGGAGATAATGCCGCTGAACACTTCACCGACGTGATCCTGCATGAAATCGCACTTCAGCCAGTCGGCGACGTTGCGCGTCGCTTCGTCCGCGCGGCGCTCGGTCATCGAGCAGTGTTCGCCCAGCTGCAGCATCTCTTCGAATTCGCTGTGCCAGCCGCCGGTCGGCGTCCAGCGCTCTTTCGGCTCGCCATGCTCTTTGGCCAGCTGGTATTTGATCGCGCGGTGCAACGCCAGATCCGGATAACGGCGGATCGGCGAGGTGAAGTGGCCGTAAGAGGCCAGCGCCAGGCCGAAGTGGCCGCGGTTTTCCGGATCGTAAATCGCCTGCTTCATCGAGCGCAGCAACATGGTTTGCAGCATTTCGTGGTCAGGGCGCTCGGACACTTCATCCATCAGCACCGCATAGTCCTTCGGCTGCGGCTTGTTGCCGCCGCCCAGCGTCAGCCCCAGCTCGCTCAGCACGCTGCGCAGCGCGGAGATATGGTCATCGCTCGGACGATCGTGCACGCGGTACAGCGCCGGCTCGTTGCGTTTCTCGACGAAGCGCGCGGCCGCCACGTTGGCCATGATCATGCACTCTTCGATCAGCTTGTGGGCGTCGTTGCGCACCGTCGGCTCCACGCGCTCGATGCGGCGTTCGGCGTTGAAGATGAATTTGGCTTCTTCGGTTTCAAACGCGATGCCGCCGCGCTCGGCGCGCGCCTTATCCAGCACCTTGTACATGGCGTGCAGCTCTTCCAGGTGCTTGACCAGCGGGTGGTAATGCTCGCGCAGCTCCTGATCGCCCTGCAGAATGTGCCACACCTTGTTGTAGGTCAGGCGGGCGTGGGAGCTCATCACCGCCTCGTAGAACTTGGCCGTGGACAGGCGCCCCTGAGCGGAGATGGTCATCTCGCACACCATACACAGGCGATCGACCTGCGGGTTCAGAGAGCACAGCCCGTTGGACAGCACTTCCGGCAGCATCGGGATCACCTGCGACGGGAAATACACCGAGTTGCCGCGGCTGCGCGCTTCGTCGTCCAGCGCGGTGCGTGGACGCACATAGTAGCTGACGTCGGCGATCGCCACCCACAGTCGCCAGCCGCCGCCGCGTTTTTTCTCGCAGTACACGGCGTCATCGAAGTCGCGCGCGTCTTCACCGTCGATGGTGACCAACGGCAGCTTGCGCAGATCGACGCGGCCCTTCTTGGCCGCTTCCGGCACCTGTTCGCTGAGATCGGCCACCTGCTTTTCCACCTGCGGTGGCCAGGTATGCGGGATCTCATGGGTGCGCAGCGCGATATCCACCGCCATGCTGGTGCCCATTTTGTCGCCGAGAATCTCGACGATCTTGCCGACCGCTTTGGTGCGGCGGGTTGGGCGCTGAGTCAGCTCCACCACCACCATGTAGCCCATGCGCGCGCCGCTGACGCTGTCCGCCGGGATCAGAATATCGAAGCTCAGACGGCTATCGTCCGGCACCACGAAGCCGGTACCGGCATCCATGAAGAAGCGGCCGACGATCTGGCTGGTTTTCGGCACCAGCACGCGCACGATGCGCGCTTCGCGACGCCCTTTGCGATCCGCGCCCAGCGCCTGCGCCAGCACCACGTCACCGTGGATCGCCATTTTCATCTGTTCGGCGGACAGGTACAGATCGTCTTTGCTGCCTTCAACGCGCAGGAAGCCGTAGCCGTCGCGGTGGCCGATCACCGTGCCGCGCAGCAGGTCCAAACGCTCCGGCAGCGCGTAGCACTGGCGGCGGGTAAACACTAACTGGCCATCGCGCTCCATGGCGCGCAGGCGGCGGCGCAGCGCTTCCAGTTGTTCTTCGCCGCTGAGGCCCAATTCGTTGCCCAGTTCTTCGCGGCTGGCCGGCGTTTCTCGTTTCGCCAAATGGGCCAGGATATATTCACGGCTGGGGATGGGAGATTCGTATTTTTCTGCTTCTCGTTCCAGGAATGGATCTTGTGACATTGCGGTTCCTCCGTTGTCATCAGCAGGATGACGTTGAGCCTTGTCTTCTCAACGTCGTTTTATTCGACAAGCAATAGCTTGTAGAGCGGCGGATTGTCTTCGACCATGTCGGCCAACGTATGCTTATCCAGCTCTTCAAGGAAATTCTGTACGCCCTGTTGGAGCACCTGCTTCAATCGGCAGGCAGGGGTGATGTGGCAAAACTCGCTGCTGCAGTTAACCAACGCAAGCGGCTCCAGCGCCCGCACGACATCGCCGAGGCGAATGCTCTCGGCCGGTTTGCCCAAACGGATGCCGCCATGCTTGCCGCGCACCGCCGTGACAAAACCGACCCGGCTCAACTGATTGATGATCTTCACCATATGGTTGCGAGACACGCCATACACCTCGGTCACTTCCGAAATACTGGTCATCTTGTCCTGCGGCAACGAGGCCATGTAGATCAACGCCCGCAGACCATAATCAGTAAAACTTGTTAACTGCACATCTTACCTCTGGGTATGACTTTACCCGTCTGATACGCCGCTTTTCGGCGCTATTCAAAAGATTACTCATTGGATAATAAACCAGCCGGAGAGTTCGTCGCTAATTATTTAGCGAATCCCGCGCCCTAAGGCGGGTTTATGAAAGGATTTTTTGACGTGAAACCGCAATCGGAGGGAGTCAGGATAAAAACAAACCGGGACGCGCCCGGTTTGTTTAATGCCGCAAAGCCTGATTATGCGTCGAACGGGTCGCGCAGGATCATGGTTTCGCTGCGATCCGGGCCGGTAGAGATGATGTCTACCGGTACGCCGGTCACTTCTTCGATGCGCTTGATGTAGTTCAGCGCAGCCTGAGGCAGCTTGCTGTGCTCTTTCACGCCAAAGGTGGTTTCGCTCCAGCCCGGCATGGTTTCGTAGATAGGCTCAATGCCTTCCCAGCCTTCAGCCGCCAGCGGAGTGGTGTCCACTTCACGGCCGTCCGGCATGCGGTAACCCACGCAGATTTTCACTTCTTTCAGGCCGTCCAGGACGTCCAGTTTGGTCAGGCAGAAGCCGGACAGGGAGTTGATCTGCACCGCGCGACGCACCGCTACCGCGTCCAGCCAGCCGGTACGACGACGACGGCCGGTGGTGGCGCCGAACTCGTTACCCTGCTTGCACAGGTACTCGCCGGTTTCATCGAACAGTTCGGTTGGGAACGGGCCTGCCCCCACGCGAGTGGAGTAGGCTTTCACGATACCCAGCACGTAGTCCACATAACGCGGGCCGATGCCGGAACCGGTAGCCACGCCGCCGGCGGTGGTGTTGGAAGAGGTCACATACGGGTAAGTACCGTGGTCGATATCCAGCAGGGTGCCCTGAGCGCCTTCGAACATGATCAGATCGCCACGCTTGCGCGCGCCGTCCAGCAGTTCGGAAACGTCAACCACCATCGCGGTCAGGATATCGGCGATAGACAGCACGTAGTCCAGCGTCGCCTGATAATCGACGGCTTCAACTTTGTAGTAGTTGACCAGTTGGAAGTTGTGGTAATCGACGATCTCTTTCAGCTTAACGGCGAAGGTTTCTTTGTTGAACAGATCGCCGACGCGCAGACCGCGACGAGCCACTTTATCTTCGTAAGCCGGGCCGATGCCGCGACCGGTAGTGCCGATCGCTTTCGCGCCGCGCGCTTTCTCACGCGCGTTATCCAACGCAACGTGGTAAGGCAGGATCAACGGGCAAGCTTCAGAGAGTAACAGACGTTCGCGTACCGGGATGCCACGCGCTTCGAGTTCACCCATTTCTTTCATCAACGCGTCCGGCGCCAGAACAACACCGTTGCCGATGATGCTGGTGACGTTTTCACGCAGAATACCTGAAGGAATTAAATGAAGAACGGTTTTTTCACCGTTGATTACCAGAGTGTGGCCAGCGTTATGGCCACCTTGGTAGCGCACAACATATTGAGCCCGTTCAGTCAGCAGGTCTACAACCTTGCCTTTACCTTCGTCACCCCATTGGGTGCCCAGTACGACGACGTTCTTACCCATTTTTCAAAATCACCGATTGCTTAAAAATGGATTCTACCACCGTAATTTTCGATTTTCAGCACTTTTAGCATACGATTGCATAAATTTTGGGCTAGACTTTAAAGACCCGTGCGGCCGCTCAACATGTAGTAGATCACGCAGCCCGCAACCACTATTCCACCGCCAAATCGCCGCAGCGTCGCGTCCGGCAACTGCGACATCGCCACAATCATTTTGCGCCAGGCCTGCGGAAACAGCATCGGCCCCAGTCCTTCCAGCACCAGGACCAGCCCGAGCGCCAGCCAAATCGTTGAGTTCATGCATCCCCCAAAAACGAGAAAGGGCCCGCGAAAACGGGCCCTCGATCAGATTGCCTGCCGCGCTTATTTGCGCAGGGTATCAGGCGACTTCATGTAGCGGAAGAAATCGCTGTCCGGGCTCAGTACCAGCACGTCCTGGTTGTCCTTGAAGCTGGCTTCATAGGCACGCAGGCTGCGGATAAAGGCATAGAAGTCCGGATCCTGGCTGAACGCGTTGGCGAACAGCTTGGCTGCTTCAGCATCGCCTTCACCACGGGTGATACGCGCCTGACGCTCGGCTTCCGCCAGGGTACGGGTCACTTCGTAGTCCGCGCTGGCGCGCAGTTTCTCGGCTTCTTCCTGGCCCTGCGAGCGCAGGCGACGGGCTACCGCTTCACGCTCGGCGCGCATACGCTGGTAGATGGCGTCGGAGACTTCGGCCGGCAGGTTGATCTGCTTGATACGCACGTCGATCACTTCGATGCCCAACGCCGCCATGCTGTTCGGGTTCACCTGCGGCTGTTTGCCGGTGGTTTCCCGCTCAACGCGCGCCGCCGCAGAGGCGATAGCGTCATCGGCTTCGGTGGTCGCCACTTCTTCGCCGTCACCCACGGTGCCGGTGTTCAGCGCGTCACGCACGTCAGACATCAGCTTGCCGCGCGAGTCGGTCACGATGTCTTTCACGTCCAGGCGGCCGATTTCGGAACGCAGACGGTCGCTGAACTTACGCTTCAGCAGCACTTCGGCCTGGGAGACGTCGCCGCCGCCGGTCGCCAGATAGTAGCGGCTGAAGTCGCTGATGCGCCACTTCAGATAGGAGTCAACGATCAGGTCTTTCTTCTCGCTGGTCACGAAGCGATCGGCCTGGTTGTCCATGGTCTGGATACGCGCATCCAGGTTCTTCACGGTCTCAATGAACGGGATCTTGAGGTGCAGACCCGGCGCATACACCAGCGGCTTGTTTTCGCCGTCGCGCAGCACCTTGCCGAAGCGCAGCACGATGCCGCGCTGGCCTTCCTGCACCACGAACAGCGAAGCGTACAGCACCACCAGCACCGCGAGGACAATAACTACAAAAGACTTACGCATTGATTACTCTCTCCCTACGCGAGTGGTGTCGTCACGCTGCGCATTCGCCCGGCGCTGATCCATAACCGATCCGCTGCTGGTGCGCGGGGTGCTGCTGTTGGCAGCCGGCGCTGGATTCGGATTGAGGCGAATCAGGCTGGTATCCTTGTTGCCGCTCTCCGTCGCCGCGCCTTGGCCGCGCAGCATCTGATCCAGCGGCAGCACCATCAGGTTGTTGCCTTTGTCGCTCACCAACACCTTACGGGTATGGCCCAGCACTTTTTCCATGGTTTCGATATACAGACGCTCGCGGGTGATCTGCGGTGCGGACTTGTATTCCGGCAACAGCTTGGCAAAGCGCGCCACCTCACCCTGAGCTTCCAGGACGGTGCGGTCTTTATAAGCCTTGGAGTCTTCCAGCAGACGCTGCGCCTGGCCGTTCGCACGCGGCTGAACTTCGTTGGCGTAAGCTTCCGCTTCACGGATGTATTGCTGCTCGTTCTCACGCGCGGCGATCGCATCGTCGAACGACGCCTTCACCTCTTCCGGCGGACGCGCCGCCTGGAAGTTGACGTCCAGCAGCGTGATGCCCATGTTGTAAGGACGAATGGTCTCTTCCAGCATGCGCTGCGTATCGTTACGCACCACGGTACGGCCTTCGGTCAGGATGCGATCCATCGAGTATTTGCCGATCACGCCGCGCAGGGCGCTGTCGGTCGCCTGGCTCAGGCTGTCGTCGGCATTGACGACGCTGAACAGGTACGCTTCCGGGTTGGTCACGCGGTACTGCACGTTCATTTCCACGCGCACCACGTTTTCATCGGAGGTCAGCATCACGCCGGACGCCGCCAGCTCACGCACGGATTCCACGTTCACCGGACGCACGTCGTCGATGAAGGTCGGCTTCCAGTTCAGGCCCGGCTGCACCAGGTGGCTGAACTTACCGAAACGCGTCACAACGCCGCGCTCGGCTTCCTTGATGGTGTAGAAGCCGCTGGCGGCCCAGATCACCACCACGGCAACCGCCGCGATACCGATAATGCGGCCGCTGAAGCCCGGGCCGGAGGCCCCGGTGCCGCCGCTATTGCTGTTGGAGCCTTTGCCCCCGCCAAAACCGCTCAATTTCTTGCTCAGTTTGCGGAAGATATCATCCAAATCAGGTGGCCCTTGATCACGACCGCCTTTGTTGTTACCGCCAGAGTTGCCGCCATTGTTATTGCTGCTCCCCCACGGGTCGCGGTCCTGTCCGTTATTACCGGGCTGATTCCACGCCATGTTTTAGCTCCATATTCTGTGATTGGGTACTTCAGGCTTTCGCGAAGCATAAATGTAACAGGATATGATCATACGATAAAGTCAATCAGGTCCTGTTCTTGCTTGCAGAGACGACGCCATTCGACGATCGGCATTCGCACCACCACGCCAATGCTGCCGTCCTCTTCGTTCCACTCTTTTTCAATCGCCTGAAGCTGGTAAAAACGGCTGCGAAGACGGCCTGCCCGTGGCGGTAAGCGCAATTCGTAATGCGCGATCTCCCCCGATAAGCGCTCCGTCAACGCCTGATACAGCAACGGAATACCCTCTCCGCTGGCGGCGGACAGCCACACCCGGATCGGCAGGTTTTCATCGTTGCGGTCGATACGCGGCACAAAATCGTCCAGCATATCTATTTTGTTCATCACTAACAGTGTAGGGATTTCATCCGAGTCTATCTCCGCCAGCACGGTGTTCACCGCGTCGATGTTCTCGTCGACGCGCGGATCCGCCGCGTCGATGACGTGCAGCAGCAAAGAGGCCTGGCGCGTCTCCTGCAGCGTCGCCTTGAAGGCGGCCACCAGATCGTGCGGCAGGTGCCGGATAAAGCCTACGGTATCCGCCAACACGGTATCCCCCACGTCCGGCACGTCAATGCGCCGCAACGTAGGATCCAGGGTGGCAAATAGCTGGTCCGCCGCATACACCTCGGCAGACGTTATTCGGTTAAACAGGGTGGATTTGCCGGCGTTGGTATAGCCCACCAGCGATACGGTCGGCACATCGGCGCGGGTTCGCGCGCGTCGGCCTTGTTCACGCTGCTTCTCTACCCGCTCCAGGCGGCGCAGAATCAAGCTGATGCGATCGCGTAACAGGCGACGGTCGGTCTCAAGCTGGGTTTCCCCCGGCCCGCGCAGGCCTATCCCCCCTTTTTGCCGCTCCAGGTGCGTCCAGCCGCGTACCAGACGCGTGGCGATGTGACGCAGCTGCGCCAGCTCCACCTGCAGCTTACCTTCATGGGTGCGGGCACGCTGGGCGAAAATGTCTAAAATCAGCCCGGTGCGATCGATCACCCGGCATTCGCACAGGCGCTCGAGGTTTCTTTCCTGCGCCGGGGAAAGGGAATGATCAAACAGGACAACAGACGCGCCGCTGGCTTTCACCGCATCTGCAATTTCTTCGGCCTTTCCTTCGCCGACAAAGTACTTCGGATGCGGGGCTTTGCGGCTACCAGTCACCACTTGCAAAGCTTCGACACCGGCTGAGGAGACCAGCGATTCGAACTCGCTGAGATCTTCCGTATCTTTGTCTTGCGAGAAATAGATATGAACCAGTACGGCCTGCTCACCGGCTTCATAACGGTCAAACAAGCGTGCAACCTCTCAAACGGACACTCACCGTGAGTTTGGGGGACATAAACAGCACGCGGCTGCTTATGCTCCCCGTCATGGTTGACTTGCAACGCGCTTTATTCAGCGTCATCGCTTTCCTGCTGCGGCTGTTGCTGCGCAGACGGATTGTTACCATGGTGATAGTTGCTTGAACCGCCGCTCGGATTGTTGCTGTGATGCGAGACCGGGCGTGACGGGACAACGGTAGAGATAGCGTGCTTGTACACCATCTGGCTAACCGTGTTCTTCAACAGGATGACAAACTGGTCAAAAGACTCAATCTGGCCTTGCAGCTTAATACCATTCACCAAATAAATAGAAACCGGAACACGTTCACGACGCAATGCGTTCAGGAACGGATCTTGCAAAGATTGCCCCTTAGCCATTCTATCTTTTCCTTATTTGCTTGTTGTTTGTAACTAAGAACCTGTCGGCTCTAAAATAAACGACGTAAAAAATTTGCGCGCTGAATACTCAGCAATTGTACACAATCACCCAACCTATGCACTAACAACCTGTGTCACCGAGTCCAAAGCCTCTCCCGGCTTTTCACTGTCCAACCAATGGACCGACTCCCAACCCCGTAACCAGGTCATCTGGCGTTTAGCCAACTGACGTGTTGCGCAAATACCACGATAAACCATCTCATCGTAACTAATTTCACCAGACAAGTATGACCACATCTGGCGGTAACCGACACAGCGAATGGAGGGCAAGTCCGTATGCAAATCACCCCGTGCGAAAAGTGCACGCGCTTCCGTCTCAAAACCCGCCGCCAACATTTGATGGTACCGCAGCTCGATGCGTTGATGGATCAACTCACGGCTGGTCGGCGCTATCGCAAATTGGTGAACTTGATACGGTAACGATTCACCCGAAATTTTAGTCAGTTCCGTTAAAGTTTTACCCGAAATAAAAAAAACTTCCAGTGCTCTGGACAGTCTCTGCGGATCATTCGGATGAATTCTCACTGCCGCGACCGGATCGATCGCCTGTAACTGACGGTGCAGCGCCTCCCAGCCCTGCTCCGCCGCTTGCCGTTCGATGCGCTCGCGCACCGCGGGATCGGCGGACGGCAACGGCGACAGTCCTTCCAGCAACGCCTTGAAATACAACATGGTGCCACCCACCAACAGCGGAATGCGGCCGGCGGCGGTGATATCGGCCATCTCTTTCAGCGCATCGGCGCGGAACTCCGCAGCCGAGTAAGCTTCGGCGGGATCGCGAATATCGATCAGCCGATGCGGCGCCTGCGCCAATTCTTCGGCGCTCGGCTTGGCGGTGCCGATATCCATGCCGCGATAAATCAGCGCGGAATCGACGCTGATCAGTTCCACCGGCAGGCGCTCGCGCAGCGCGATCGCCAGCGCGGTCTTGCCCGAGGCGGTCGGCCCCATGATGAAAATAGCCGGGGGACGTGATGTCATTTCAGTTTCAGTCATGCTTGAGGGCCGCCAGTGCGGCCTGTAAATCAACGGGTTGTAAAAGTCCGCTCGGTGGCGATTTGACCAGCTGCGGGCAAAGTCGTTCAACGTCGGTCAGCAATTGTATCGCTTGCGAGGTGTTCCACTGTTCATGTTCGCTGCCGAGACGGCGAGCGAGCCAGGTGGCCAACACCGCGGGCGACATCTCCTGATGCTCGGCCAGATAGCCTAACAGTTCGGGTATCAGTTTTTGTAAATTTTGTTGGCGTAATGGTAAAGGCACTGCGCGCAGCGTCACACGGCCGTGATCCGTCTGCAAGTCCAGCCCCATCATCGTCAGCAGCGCCTGATGCCGCGCGATGGCCGCCGCTTCGTTCTTGTCCAACGTCAGCTTGACTGGGATCAGCAGCGGCTGCGGCCGCAGCCCTTCCGTCGGCGGATTGAGCTGCGCCTGGCGCAGCCAGCGCTCGGCCACCGTCAGGTTGAGCAACGCCGGCTGCTGGCGCTGTTCAATCAGTGCGTAGCACGGCGGATGGATCATCAGCACCCGGCCAAAGCTGTGTTGCCCGCTCGCCAACGGCGTTTCCACGGCGGCTTTCACCGGTGGGAACAGCGGCGGCCGACTCGGGGCTTCCGGCGCGGCCTCAGCCTGCGGCTCGGCGGCAGGCCGCATCAGTTTGCCGTACAGCTCGCCTTCGCGTTTCTGGTAACCGCCCGCCGTTTGCCAACCGGGCTGCGGCGCGCGCTCGCGGGCAGCGCCGGCCGGTGGCGGCGTTTCGCGACGCGGCGCCGGCTGTGAAAAATGGTTGCCGCCGGCGGCGACGCGGTTTTCCTGCTGCCAGACCGGCGCAGGCGCCTCGTCAGGCGCTTCCGCCAGCGGCAGCGACGGCGTCTGCCCGGCCTGTTGCAGCACCGTGGTCACCGCCTGGTAGATAAAATCGTGCACCAGCCGCGCCTGATGGAAACGCACCTCGTGCTTGGCGGGATGAACGTTGACGTCCACCTGGTGCGGATCCACCTCCAGATACAACACGTAAGCGGGCTGCTGATCGTCTTTCAGCTGATCCTGATAGGCCTGACGAATGGCGTGGTTGATCAAGCGATCGCGCATCATGCGGCTGTTGACGTAGCAATACTGCATCTCACCCAGCTGGCGCGCCCCGTCCGGATCCGCCACCCAACCGCGGATGCTCAGATCGCCATGCTGCCAGTCGATGTTCAGCGCATGCTGCAAAAACGCCGGGCCGCAGATGCTGCCCAAACGGCGCTCGTGCTGGCTTTCTTCCTTCGCCGCCCGATATTGGCGGATCAGTTTGCCGTTATGGCTGAGGTTGATCGCCACATCGAAGCGCGCCAGCGCGATGCGCCGCACCACTTCATCGATATGGCCGAATTCGGTTTTCTCGGTGCGCATGAACTTGCGGCGCGCCGGGGTGTTGTAAAACAGATCCAGCACTTCCAGCGTGCTGCCGACCGGGTGCGCGGCGGGTTTGACCGTCACCGCCTGTTCGCGCCCTTCGGCATAGGCTTGCCACGCTTCGCTCTGGTCTGCGGTGCGCGACGTCAGGGTCAAACGGGAAACCGAGCTAATGCTGGCCAGTGCTTCGCCGCGAAAACCGAGGCTGACGATCGCTTCCAGGTCGTCGAGCGTGCTGATTTTACTGGTGGCGTGCCGCGCCAGCGCCAGCGCCAGATCGTCCTTGCCGATGCCGCAGCCGTTGTCGCGAATGCGGATCAACTTGGCGCCGCCGCGTTCGATATCGATATCGATGCGCGTCGCACCGGCGTCCAGGCTGTTTTCCACCAGCTCTTTGACGACCGACGCGGGGCGTTCGACCACCTCTCCGGCGGCGATCTGGTTGGCGAGCTGTGGCGGTAACACCTGGATAGGCATGCTGACTCCTGTAGCGGTGGCGCTAGGCCTGCGGAATGGTCAGCGTCCGATCCAGCGGCGCGACGTCCGACTTCAGATTATTGACCCGTTTCAAATCGCCGACGCTGACCCCGTAGCGAGAAGCGATGGAGGACAGCGTGTCCCCGCGGGCCACTTTATGTTTAGACGGCTTCTTCGCCGGCGTTTTCGCTTTGGCGACGGCGGTGACGGCGGCGGTTTTCCCCGCCGGCACCTTCAGGCGTTGCCCGACCCACACGCCGTCTTTCTTCAGTTTGTTCAGATCCCGCAGCGCCGCCATGGTCGTGCCGTAGCTGTCGGCGATGCCGGACAGCGTCTCCGCCCGTTTCACCACGTGGATCTGGGTCTTGCCGCTTACGTTGCGGCTCGCGCCGGCCGAGCTGACGATAGGCTCAGGCTGGCGCACGTCTGGTGTTGAAGTGTTAACCGCCGCTGCGACGTCCAGCGGTCGGTTTTCCACCTTTGGGTCGGCTTGCAGCGGATGCGCCAGGAAGTAGCTGCGCAGGCCGTTATGAATGGCCTTGGCAATCTTCTCCTGATACGCGCTACTGCCCAGCAGCCGCTCCTCCGTGCTATTACTGATAAATCCTGTTTCCACCAGCAGCGATGGAATATCCGGCGAACGCAGCACGCCCAGGCTGGCGTGTTCCGGCCGGCGTTTATGCAACGATCCGACGCTCTGCAGCTGCTGCAGCACCTTCACCGCCACATCGTAGCCAACGCGCTGCGAGTGGCCGAACTGCAGATCCAGCACCGCCTGGCTCAGATAAGGGTCGGCCTGGCTGTTGGCCAGCAAGTCGCCGGCGCCGCCGAGCAGCTCGGACTGCTTCTCATGCTGTTCGAGCCAACCGGCCATTTCGCTGTTGGCGCGGCGATTGGACAGCACCCAGACGGAAGCCCCGCTGGCGCTGCGGTTTGGCGCGGCGTCGGCGTGGATGGAGACCAGTACGTTGGCGCCCTGTTTACGCGCAACGTCGGAGCGCCCCATCACCGAAATAAAATAGTCGCCGTTACGCGTCAGCACCGGCTTGAACTGCGGATCGGCGTCCAGCATCGCCTGCAGGCGGCGCGCGATGGCGATGGTGACATTCTTTTCTTTCAACCCGCTCGGGCCGATGGCGCCCGGATCCTGGCCGCCGTGGCCGGCGTCGATCGCCACCACCACCCGATCGCCGGAACCGGCGGAAACGCGGCTGCTGCGCGGCGTCACCTCAGTGGCGGTGCCCGCGACCACGCTCTGTTTATTGGTAAAGGGATTCGATCCCGTCGGCGCTTTGCGCAGCGGCGGCTCCGGCGCTTCACGCACCGCGACCGGCGCCTGACGCGGCGGTTGGCTGACGGCGACCGGCGCAGGCGTTTGGACCGGCGCTTTACGCGCCACGGTATTGACGCCGCCTTCGGCCGTAAGGGTGAATACCACGGTGTGCACGCCGCCGTTCTGGCGGGTGGAGACGCGGGTTTTAGCGCGCTGAGTCAGATCAAACACCAGGCGCACGCTCTGAGCGTCTTTCGGCGCGCTGGAGCGAATGCTTTTCACCAGGTTTTGGCCGCTGAAATTGAGCGGCAGCCCGCCGACCTTGCCTTTCTGGTTGACGTCCAGCACCACGCGCTCCGGGCCGTGCAGCGGGAAAAACGCGTAGTCCGGCGGGCCATTGAAGCTCACCGACACCGTCGCTTCGCGCTGGGCGTTGGACACTTTGATATCGGACAGCGAGGATGCCGCCAGCGCGTTCAACGCGCCGAGCGGCCCCAGCACGGCGATCAGCATGATGACCGCAAATTTTTTCAACACATGCGTCATTGCAGCATCATCCCTGTGATCCATGAATACGGTCTAACAGCTGGCTGCCGTAAGCAGAAATCGCCTCGATCTTCGCCTCTCGCCCCTCGCCCTGATAGCTGAGGTGCAGCGCCAGATCCGGCTCCGGCAGCACGCCGGTGCCCTGCTGCGGCCATTCGACCAGGCAGATGGCGTCTTGCGCGAAGTAATCGCGAATGCCCATAAATTCAAGCTCTTCCGGATCGGCCAGGCGATACAGATCGAAGTGATATACCGCCAAGGGCTGCAAGGCATAGGGCTCCACCAGCGTGTAGGTCGGGCTTTTGACATTGCCCTGATGCCCCAACGCCTGCAGGAAGCCACGGCTGAAGGTGGTTTTACCGGCGCCCAGGTCGCCGTAGAGATAGATGACGCTGGCGCGATCGCAGGCCTTGGCCAAAGTGGTGCCCAAAGCGACAGTCGCTGCCTCGTCCGGCAGAGGTAAAACGAGTTCTTTCATTCGATAAAGTCTATTTTGCCCACTCAGGGTTAACGAAATGAAGGATGTCCGGCAGTAAATCGGTCGCCAACATGCCTCTTGTTCCTTGTCTTTCCGCTACGCGATCGCCGGCCGCGCCGTGTACGACGCAGCCCGCACAGGCGGCATCATACAGCGAGAGCTTTTGCGCCAGCAAACCGCCGATGATGCCCGACAGCACATCGCCCATGCCGCCGGAGGCCATGCCGGCGTTGCCGACGTCGGCGATCGCCATCTGGCCCTGCTCATCGGCGATCAGCGTGCCGGCGCCTTTCAGCACCGCCACGCCGCCGTAGCGCGCCGTCAAGTTACGCACGGCAAGTAAGCGATCACTCTCGATGTCGGCAGTGCTGCAGCTCAACAGCCGCGCCGCCTCTCCGGGATGCGGAGTCATCACGCGATTCTGCCGTTTCTCGGGATTTAATGCCAGCAAGTTCAGCGCATCGGCGTCCCACAAGGCCGGTTTATCGCTGGTTTGCAGCACGTTCAAGGCGTTTTTGCCCCACTCAGCCTGGCCCAGCCCCGGGCCAATCACCAGCACGTCCGCCCATTGCATCGCCTGCCGCAAGGTCGTCTCGTCCAGCGCCTGCGCCATCAACTCCGGCCTGGCCGCCAGCAGCGACGCGACGTGCTCAATGTGAGTAAGCACTCGCACCAATCCAGCCCCGCTGCGCAGCGCCGCTTCCGCCGCCATGCGAATGGCGCCGCCGAATCCGCGGTCGCCGCCCACCAGCAGCAGACGGCCATGCTCGCCCTTATGGGCGCAGGGGCGCCGCGGATGCAGCCAGCGCGGCAACGCCTCGGCGGTAAGCCGCTGAATCTGTTCCGGTTGCTTCGCCAACCAATCCGCTAAGCCTAGCGTATTCTGATGAAGTTGCCCGACCCAGTCGCGCGCCTGCCCGGTCAGCAAACCCGGCTTGAGGCCGATGAACGTGACGGTATGCGCGGCACGCACGACCGCGCCCGGCGCCGCGCCGCTTTCCGCCAGCAGCCCGGACGGGATATCGAGCGCCACCACCGGCGCCGAATGGCGGTTGGCGGCCTCGATCAGCGCATCGTAAGGCGCGCGCGGCGCGCTGCCCAGGCCGGTGCCTAACAGACCGTCGATAATAAGAGAGACGGACGCCGGCCAGCGGCTGTTCGCCGGCAGAATATCGCCGCCGGCGGCCAGCCAGGCCTCGCGGGCCGCTGCGGCCTCCGGCGGCAAAGGGCGTGCGCCTTCGCAGGCGATCACCGTCACCTGCACGCCCGCCGCCTTCGCCAAACGCGCCACCACATAGCCGTCGCCGCCGTTGTTGCCGTGGCCACAGAGCACCAGCCAGTGGTTGCAGCAGGGATAAGTGTCGCGCGCCAGTACGTAGGCCGCCTGACCGGCGCGCAGCATTAAATCGTAAAGAGAAAGACCGAGCGAGGCCGCCGCCGCAGGTTCCGAACGACGGATCCAATCCGCAGGCCAGACAGAGTGTGGTAAACTGTCAGCGTATGCTTTTTCACTGTGGCCCGTCATGACGCACCCCCTCGATCTCCATCAACTCGCCCAACATATCAAGCAATGGGGGCAATCGCTAGGATTCCAGCAGGTTGGCATCTGCGATACCGATCTCAGCCTGGAAGAGCCGAAGCTGCAGGCCTGGCTCGACAAACAGTACCACGGCGAGATGGAGTGGATGGCGCGCCACGGCATGCTGCGCGCGCGCCCTCACGAGCTGTTGCCGGGCACGCTGCGGGTGATCAGCGTGCGCATGAACTACCTGCCGGCCAAGGCGGCGTTCGCCAGCACCCTGCAAAACCCGCAATTGGGCTACGTCAGCCGCTATGCGCTGGGGCGCGATTATCACAAGCTGTTGCGTCAGCGCCTGAAAAAGTTGGGCGATCAGATCCAGGCCTACTGCGGCGAACTGAATTTCCGCCCCTTTGTCGACTCGGCGCCGGTCATGGAGCGCGCGCTGGCCGCCAAGGCGGGCATCGGCTGGGTTGGTAAACACTCACTAATTCTTAACCGCGAAGCCGGATCCTGGTTTTTCCTCGGCGAACTGCTGATCGACCTGCCGCTGCCGGTGGATCAGCCGCAGGAAGAGCAGTGCGGCCGCTGCGTCGCCTGCATCACCACTTGCCCGACCGGGGCCATCGTCGCGCCCTACACCGTCGATGCCCGGCGCTGCATTTCCTATCTGACCATCGAACTGGAAGGCGCGATCCCGGAGGAATTCCGGCCGCTGCTCGGCAACCGTATCTACGGCTGCGACGACTGCCAGCTGATCTGCCCGTGGAACCGATTTTCGCAACTCACCGACGAAGACGATTTCAGCCCGCGTGCCGCGCTGCATGCGCCGCAGCTGATCGATCTGTTCAGTTGGACGGAAGAAAAATTCCTGCGCATCACCGAAGGCTCGGCGATACGCCGCATCGGTCACCTGCGCTGGCTGCGCAATATCGCCGTGGCGCTGGGCAATGCGCCTTATGAGGACAGCATCGTGCTCGCGCTGCGCACGCGTTTGGACCAGGACGCCATGCTGGACGAACATATCCACTGGGCGCTGGCGCAACAGCTCGCTCGCCGTGAAGCGCAGGGCATCGAGGTGCAAACGGCGCAGAAAAAACGGTTGATACGGGCTGTGGAAAAAGGTTTGCCAAGGGATGCCTGACGGGGTGAGCCGCGCGGGCGTATCGCCCGAAATCTCACTCTGTGGATTTGTGCATAAAAATAAAAACACGTTGTCTTTCAACTGCAACAAAAAGAGCAAGTGATCGGCATAACGTTTTGGGATAAATAAATAAGCTTATAAATCAAATATATAAATATTTAATTTGTATGACGTTGATTTTTCAGGCTGGCGGGTTTATGTACAGAGGCTGTGGATAACTCTGTTCACAACGTTTTTAGCAGGTGTGTAAAACGGGACAAAAACCCGCGCCGGATAAGGCGTTGGATTTGAGTTTGAAACGAAGAGAAAATTGGAGCGGGAAACGAGACTCGAACTCGCGACCCCGACCTTGGCAAGGTCGTGCTCTACCAACTGAGCTATTCCCGCATTGAGATGCTTTTGGCATCCGGTCACCAAACACTGGCGTGACCTTTGAATTTTTGGAGCGGGAAACGAGGCTCGAACTCGCGACCTCAACCTTGGCAAGGTTGCGCTCTACCAACTGAGCTATTCCCGCGTCGCATAGGTACTGCTTGATACTGCTTTATTTATTCATCATGCCGCATCGCGACATTGTTGAATTTGGAGCGGGAAACGAGACTCGAACTCGCGACCCCGACCTTGGCAAGGTCGTGCTCTACCAACTGAGCTATTCCCGCCCGGCGTATCGATGGTGGAACGTTACGAAATTCTTCATCGGTACGGGGTGCGCATTATACGAGAAATCCTTTTTGTCGCAAGCCCCTGAAAGCAAAAAAACGCGATTTTTGTTTGATTGCCGATTAAAGCGCCAGATTGGCGAATTAAGCGGCTAAAAACGGCGTTTTTTCCCCGCAGAGGCCGCCATCGCCTTAAAGCTGAATGAAATGTTCGCGGTAATAAGCCAGTTCGGCCACCGATTCGCGGATGTCATCCAGCGCCTGATGGGTGCCCTGCTTCTTAAAGCCGCCGAGAATTTCCGGCTTCCAACGGCGCGCCAGTTCTTTCAGCGTGCTAACGTCCAGGTAGCGGTAATGGAAGTAGGCCTCCAGCTCCGGCATGTAGCGGAACAGGAAACGGCGATCCTGGCCCACGCTGTTGCCGCAGATCGGTGATTTGCCGGCCGGCACCCATTGCTGCAGGAAGGCGATGGTTTCCAGCTCGGCGGCGCGATCGTCCTGCTGGCTGGCTTTCACCCGCTCCACCAGCCCGCTGCCGGTATGGGTGCGCACGTTCCACTCGTCCATCAAGGCCAGCTGCTCGTCGGATTGGTGCACGGCGATCACCGGCCCTTCCGCCAGGATGTTCAGATTGGCGTCGGTGACCAGCGTGGCGATCTCGATAATACGGTCACGCTCGGGATCCAGCCCGGTCATCTCCAAATCGATCCAAATCAGGTTATTTTCGTTTGCTGTCATGATGTTTCCTGCCTAAAAGCCGAGAGAAAAACGCTGTGTGGACGAGACGACGGCCGCCGCCGATGGCGACACGCCGCAGCCGGCGGCTAACAACGGTTATTTAATATAAAATAGCGTGTATCATAGTCTTTTTGGTCGCCATGGGCGACATATACCCTGACGGGTTCAAGGCTGCGCCCGGGGCAAGTCCCCCGCCGCGGCTGTGCGTATACGTAAAGGTATAAAACCGATTCAAGTGAGGCGCAGTGAGTAAGAACAAACTGTCCAAAGGTCAGCAACGCCGCGTGCAGGCGAACCATCAGCGCCGTCTGAAGCGCGCCGATAACAAACCGGAACCGGATGATTCCCAGCTGGGCGAGCCGCAGGAAGGCGTCGTCATCAGCCGTTTCGGCATGCACGCCGACGTTGAGGCGCCGGATGGCACTCAGCACCGCTGCAACATCCGCCGCACATTGCGTTCGCTGGTGACCGGCGATCGCGTGGTATGGCGCCCCGGCCTGGGCGCCCATGAAGGGGTAAAAGGCATTGTGGAAGCGGTGCACGAACGCACCTCGGTGCTGACGCGCCCGGACTTCTATGACGGCGTGAAGCCGATCGCCGCCAATATCAATCAGATCGTCATCGTGTCGGCGATCCTGCCCGAGCTGTCGCTGAACATCATCGACCGTTATCTGGTGGCCTGCGAAACGCTCGAAGTCGAGCCGCTGATCGTGCTCAACAAAATTGACCTGCTGGACGCCGAAGCGCGCAAGCTGGTCGACGGCATGATGGATATCTATCGCAAGATTGGCTACCGGGTGCTGGAAGTCTCCAGCCAAACGCGGGAAGGCATGGCGGAGTTCGAACAGGCGCTGGCCGGGCGCATCAGCATCTTCGCCGGTCAGTCCGGGGTCGGCAAGTCCAGCTTGCTGAACGCGCTGCTGCCGCCGTCTGAAGAGCAAATTCTGGTAAATCAGGTTTCCGACGTCTCGGGCCTCGGGCAACATACCACCACCGCCGCGCGGCTGTACCATTTCCAGCACGGCGGCGACGTGATCGACTCCCCGGGGGTGCGCGAGTTTGGCCTGTGGCACCTGGAGCCGGAACAAATCACCCGCGGCTTTGTCGAATTCCGTGATTATTTAGGCGGTTGCAAATTCCGCGACTGCCGCCACGATACCGATCCCGGCTGCGCCATTCGCGCGGCGATGGAGAAAGGCGATATCGCGCAAGAGCGGTTCGACAACTATCACCGTATTCTGGAAAGCATGGCACAGGTGAAGGTTCGCAAGAACTTCACGGACGCCGCAGACTGACACTGACGAGCGAGCATTGACGACGGCGGAGCCCTCGTTACAATGCGCGCCCTTTACCCTGATTCACGAGGTTAACGTGCTGGATAGCATCAAGATTAAACTGCAATATTGGCTGCCGAAGCTGGCGCTGACCCGCCTGGCGGGCTGGGGCGCCGACAAACGGGCCGGCTGGCTGACCCAACTGGTGGTCAAAACCTTCGCCCGCTTCTACCGCGTGGACATGCAGGAAGCGCAAAATCCGGATCTGGCGTCTTACGCCACCTTCAACGACTTCTTCGTGCGCCCGCTGCGCGACGGCGCGCGCCCCATCATCGCCGACGCCAACTGGCTGGCGCTGCCCGCCGATGGCGCCATCAGCCAGCTCGGCCCGATCCGCGAGGATCAAATCTTCCAGGCCAAAGGCCACCACTACAGCCTCGAAGCGCTGCTGGCCGGCAACTATCTGTTGGCCGAGCCGTTCCGCAACGGCCTGTTCGCCACCACCTATCTGGCGCCGCGCGACTATCACCGCGTACACATGCCGTGCGCCGGCGTGCTGCGCGAAATGATCTATGTGCCGGGCGATTTGTTCTCGGTCAACCCGCTCACCGCCGCCAACGTGCCTAACCTGTTCGCACGCAACGAGCGCGTGATCTGCGTATTCGACACCGACATCGGGCCGATGGTGCAAATCCTGGTCGGCGCCACCATCGTCGGCAGCATCGAAACCGTCTGGGCCGGCACCGTCACGCCCCCGCGCGAAGGCATCATCAAGCGCTGGACCTACCCGGCCGCCGGTGAAGAAGGCGCCATCGCGCTGGAAAAAGGCGCCGAGATGGGCCGTTTCAAACTCGGCTCCACGGTGATCAACCTGTTTACCGCAGGCAGCGTGCAGTTTGCGCCGCAGCTGCATAACGGCACCGTCACCCGCATGGGTGAAGCCTTCGCCGAAATCCCGGCCGCCGCTGAAACGCCACAGACCCCGCTCTAAAGGAATCGACGCCGTGCGCCTTTTCATCACGCTTTTGCTCGGTTGCCTGCTGTGGCAACCGGCGCTGGCCGCCCCCGTGCCGACCGAGACCCAGCTCAAACAGGAGCTGAAGCAGGCGGAAAGCAGCAAAAACGCGCCGAATCAGGCGGAAACCACCGAGGCGCTGCAAAGCGCCCTCAACTGGCTGACGGAGCGCAAAGAGTCGCAGACTCGCTCCGAGCAGTATCAGAGGGTGATCGACGATTTTCCGAAGATGACGCAGGAGCTGCGCCGTCAGCTGGTGCTGGAAAGCAACAAGATCCTGCCTAACGGCGACGATCTGCCGGCCGCCGAGCTGGAACAGCAGATCCTGCAAACCAGCAGCCTGCTGCTGGAACAGGCGCGCCTGCTGCAGCAAGAACAGGATCGCACGCGGGAGATCAGCGATTCGCTCGGCCAGCTGCCGCAGCAGCAGACCGACGCCCGCCGTGCGCTGACGGAAGTGCAGCGCCGCCTGCAGGCGCAGCCCGCCAACCCGACCACGCCTTATGCGCAGGCCGCCCTGGCCCTGCTGCAGGCCGAAGCCGCGGCGCGCAAAGCCAAAGTGGACGAGCTGGAGCTGGCGCAGCTGTCGGCCAACAACCGTCAGGAGCTGGCGCGCATGCGCGCCGAGGTCTATAAAAAGCGCCACGAGAAAATAGACGTTCAACTGCAGGCGCTGCGCAATAACCTCAACGCCCAACGCCAACGCGAAGCAGAGCTGGCGCTGGAAAAAACCGAGCAGTTGGCCGAGCAGAACGGCGATTTGCCAAAAAGCATCAGCCAGCAGCTGCAGATCAACCGCGAACTGTCCGCCGCGCTGAACAGCCAGGCGCAGCGCATGGATCTGATTTCATCGCAGCAGCGGCAGGCGGCGGCGCAGACGCTGCAGGTGCGCCAGGCGCTGAGCACCATCATCGAGCAGGCCCAGTGGCTCGGTTCGTCGTCGGCGCTGGGGGAAACCCTGCGCGCCCAGGTGGCGACACTGCCGGAAATGCCCAAGCCGCAACAGCTGGACGGCGACATGGCCCAGCTGCGCGTGCAGCGCCTGCAGTTTGAAAACCAGCTGGAAAAACTGTCGCAGCGCGAATTCAAACGCGACGACGGCAGCGCGCTGACCAATCAGGAGCAACGCATCGTCGATGCCCAGCTGCGCACCCAGCGCGAGCTGCTCAACTCGTTGTTATCCGGGTGCGACACCCAAATCCTCGAGCTGACCAAGCTGAAGGTGGCCAACACCCAGCTGATCGAAGCGTTGAACGAAATTCGCGACGCCACCCACCGCTATCTGTTCTGGGTGCCGGACGTCAATCCGATCAACTTCTCCTACCCGCTCAACGTGGCGCACGATCTGACGCGCGTCCTGTCGCTGGACACGCTGTCTCAACTCGGCGGTGCCTTCATGATGATGGTGACCAGCCGCGAAACGCTGATCCCGATCTTCGGCGCCCTGCTGCTGGTGATTTTCAGCATCAGCTCGCGCAAGCACTACCACGCCTTCCTCGAGCGCGCGAGCAGCCGCGTCGGCAAGGTGACGCAGGACGAATTCTTCCTGACGGTGCGCACAGTGTTCTGGTCGATTCTGGTGGCGATGCCGCTGCCGGTGCTGTGGGCCGCGCTCGGTTACGGCCTGCAGAGCGCCTGGAACTACCCGGTGGCGGAAGCGATCGGTAAAGGGGTGACCGCCACGCTGCCGATCCTGTGGATCTGCATGATCTGCGCCGCCTTCGCCCACCCGCAGGGGCTGTTCATCGTGCACTTCCGCTGGCCGGCGAAGCAGGTTTCGCGCGCCATGCGCTACTACAAGATGTCGATCTGGCTGATCGTGCCGCTGATCATGGCGCTGATCACCTTCGATAGCCTGAAAGAACGTGAGTTCGCCAACACCCTGGGGCGGCTGTGCTTCATCCTGCTGTGTCTGGCGCTGGCGCTGGTCACCCACAGCCTGAAACGCGCCGGCATTCCGCTGTATCTGGATAAAAACGGCTCCGGCGACAACATGCTCAACAGCGCCTTCTGGGGGCTGCTGCTGTCGGCGCCGCTGCTGGCGGCGCTGGCCTCGACCGTCGGTTACCTCACCACCGCGCAGGCGCTGTTGGCGCGTCTGGAAACTTCGGTGGCGATCTGGTTCCTGCTGCTGGTCGTCTACCACATCATCCGCCGTTGGATGTTGATCCAGCGGCGGCGCATCGCCTTCGATCGCGCCAAGCAGCGCCGCGCCGACATTCTGGCCCAGCGCGCCCGCGGCGAAGACGAAACTTCACATACCCCGAACAGCACCGAAGGCGCCATCGATCCGGACGACTCGGACTTCGATCTGGACACCATCAGCGCCCAGTCGCTGCGGCTGGTGCGTTCGATCCTAACGCTGATCGCGCTGGTGTCGGTGATCGTACTATGGTCGGAGATCCACTCCGCGTTCGCCTTCCTGGAAAATATCTCGCTGTGGGACGTAACCTCGACGGTGAACGGCGTGGAAACCGCCCATCCGATCACCCTCGGCGCGGTTCTGATCGCCATTCTGGTGTTGATCATCACCATGCAGCTGGTGCGCAACCTGCCGGCGCTGCTGGAGCTGGCGGTGCTGCAGCACCTGGATCTGTCCCCGGGCACCGGCTACGCCATCACCACCATCACCAAGTACCTGCTGCTGCTGTTCGGCGCGGTGCTCAGCTTCGCCTGGATCGGCATCGAATGGTCGAAACTGCAGTGGGTGGTTACCGCGCTCAGTCTGGGGTTGGGCTTCGGCATGCAGGAGATCTTCTCCAACTTCATCTCCGGCTTGATCATCCTGTTCGAGAAACCGATCCGCATCGGCGACACCGTGACGATCCGCAATCTGACCGGCACCGTCACCAAGATCAATACCCGCGCCACCACCATCTCGGACTGGGACCGCAAAGAGATCATCGTGCCGAACAAAGCGTTCATCACCGAACAGTTCGTCAACTGGTCGCTGTCGGATAACCTGACCCGTGTGGTGCTGACCGTGCCGGCGCCGGGTGAAGCCAACAGCGAAGAGGTGACCAAGATCCTGATGAACGCCGCCGAGCGCTGCTCGCTGGTGCTGGATAACCCGGCGCCGGAGGTTTACCTGGTCGATCTGCAACAGGGCATCCAGATCTTCGAGATGCGTATTTACGCCGCCGAGATGGGCCACCGCATGCCGCTGCGCCACGAGATCCACCAGCTGATCCTGGCGGGCTACCGCGAGCACGGCATCACGCTGCCGTACCCACCGTTCCAGGTGCGCACCGAGACGCTGTCGCGGCTGACCAACAACGGCCGTACGCCGCCGTCCACGCCGGCGCCGAACACCAAGCGCGACGCCGGGGGCCTGTAAGCACTTATCGCGATAAAAAAAGGGCCGGCAAATGCCGACCCTTTGCTTTTCTTACCGCCTGAAACGTCAGGCGATCCCGACCGGGAACGCCAACACATCGCTCAGGCTCTCGGCGCCCAGCGCCAGCATCACCAGGCGATCCACGCCCAGCGCCACGCCGGAACATTCCGGCATGCCGTGCTGCAACGCCGCCAACAGGTTGTAGTCGATCGGCTGCTGCGGCAGGCCGCGCTCCGCGCGTTTGCGGTTGTCCTGCTCGAAGCGCTGCTGCTGTTCACGGCCGTCGGTCAGCTCGCGGAAACCGTTCGCCAGCTCGATACCCTTGAAGTACACCTCGAAACGCTCCGCCACGCGGTGGTCTTCGGTGCTGATCTCCGCCAACGCCGCCTGGCTGGCCGGGAAGTGGTAAACGAACGCCGGTTTTTCACGGCCGATATGCGGTTCCACGCCCACGGTGAACAGCAGCTGCAGCAGCGTATCGCGATCTTCTTCGGTATCGGCGATGTTGCTCAGATCGAGTTTGGCCGCCGCTTCGCGCAGTTGCGCCTTCTCCGCCGACAGCGGATCGATGTCCAGATGGCGCAGGAACGCCTGTTGATAGGACAGGGTCTCCGCGCTCTCGCAGTCCAGCACCTGTTGCAGCAGATCGTCCACTTCATTCATCAGGCGGTACATGTCGTAGTGCGGACGGTACCACTCCAGCATGGTGAATTCCGGGTTGTGATGCCGCCCGGCTTCTTCATTGCGGAAGCTGCGCCCCATTTGGTAGATCGGGCCGCTGCCCGCCGCCAACAGGCGCTTCATGTGATATTCCGGGCTGGTCATCATGTATAGCGTCAGGCCCTCTGCCGCTCCCGGCCCGACGAAACGCGTCTCGAACGGGAACAGGTGAACGTCGGTGACCGTCGCCTGGCTCATGGTGGGCGTCTCAACTTCCAGCACGCCACGATCGGCGAAGAAACGCCGGATCTCAGCCAGAATCGCTGCGCGTTTCAACAAATTGGCGATGGGTGCACTAGGCTGCCAGCTTGCCGTTTCGCTCATGGTAATTAACTCCGAAATCAAACAGGGGATGCAGTCTACTCGCATCCTTGCAGCCAAACAAATTCTTCACGATGCGCAACCGGCGATAACGCCAATTTCCGATAAAAGGGCGGCAAAAGCGCGTTAAAAAGGGTAAAGCCGGCCGAACGCGCAAAAAAACAGACAAGCCTGCCGGGCAAGCGTTAATCGACAAAACAATCGATCACATCAAATTTCGACTACTTAACTTTAGGTATAGTTAATTCCCCATTATTGGTGGGAGATATCTATCCTTAACCTTTAAGCAACATTAATCGGTTCAATTAGTTAGCACCCGAAGAGTTCGCTAAATTTTAAGCATAGATATTTAACTTGCCGTTCTTAACAAGAACATTGGAGGAATGCAGTGCAAACCTTTAACGCCGATCTTGCCATTATTGGGGCCGGGGGCGCTGGTTTACGTGCAGCAATAGCCGCAGCGGAAGCCAATCCCCAACTGAAAATCGCGCTGATCTCTAAGGTCTACCCGATGCGCAGCCACACGGTCGCCGCCGAGGGGGGCTCCGCCGCCGTCACCCAGGATCACGATACCTTCGACTATCACTTCCACGACACCGTCGCCGGCGGCGACTGGCTGTGCGAGCAGGACGTGGTCGATCACTTCGTGCATCAGTGCCCGCGCGAGATGACCCAGCTTGAGCAGTGGGGCTGCCCATGGAGCCGCAAACCGGACGGTTCGGTCAACGTGCGGCGCTTCGGCGGCATGAAGATCGAACGCACCTGGTTCGCCGCCGACAAGACCGGCTTCCACATGCTGCACACCCTGTTCCAGACCTCGCTGAAATACCCGCAAATCCAACGCTTCGACGAGCACTTCGTGCTGGATATCCTGGTGGATGACGGCCAGGCGCGCGGCCTGGTGGCGCTCAACATGATGGAAGGCACCCGCGTGCAGATCCGCGCCAACGCAGTGGTGATGGCCACCGGCGGCGCCGGACGCGTTTATCGCTACAACACCAACGGCGGCATCGTTACCGGCGACGGCATGGGCATGGCGTTCCACCACGGCGTACCGCTGCGCGACATGGAGTTCGTGCAATATCACCCGACCGGCCTGCCCGGTTCCGGCATCCTGATGACCGAGGGCTGCCGCGGCGAAGGCGGCATTCTGGTGAACAAAGACGGCTACCGTTACCTGCAAGACTACGGCATGGGCCCGGAAACCCCGCTGGGCGAGCCGAAGAACAAATACATGGAGCTGGGCCCGCGCGATAAAGTGTCCCAGGCCTTCTGGCACGAATGGCGTGCCGGCCGCACCATCGCCACCCCGCGCGGCGACGTGGTCTACCTCGATCTGCGCCACCTGGGCGAGAAAAAGCTGCTGGAGCGGCTGCCGTTCATCTGTGAACTGGCCAAGGCCTACGTCGGCGTCGATCCGGTGAAAGATCCGATCCCGGTGCGCCCTACCGCGCACTACACCATGGGCGGCATTGAAACCGACCAGAACTGCGAAACCCGCATCAAGGGGCTGTTTGCGGTCGGCGAATGTTCCTCCGTCGGCCTGCACGGCGCCAACCGTCTCGGCTCCAACTCGCTGGCGGAACTGGTGGTATTCGGCCGCGTCGCCGGTGAACACGCCGCGCGCCGCGCGCTGGAAACCGCGCCGGCCAACGGCAGCGCGCTGGATGCGCAAACCCGCGACGTCGAAACCCGCCTAAGCAACCTGATGAAGCAGGAAGGCAACGAAAACTGGGCGAAGATCCGCGACGAAATGGGGCTGTCGATGGAAGAAGGCTGCGGCATCTACCGCACGCCGGAGCTGATGCAAAAAACCATCGATAAGCTGGCCGAGCTGAAAGAACGTTTCAAGCGCGTCAAAATCACCGACAACACCAGCGTGTTCAATACCGATCTGCTGTACACCATCGAGCTGGGTTATGGTCTGGACGTCGCTGAATGCATGGCGCACTCCGCATTTAACCGCAAAGAGTCGCGCGGCGCCCACCAGCGCCTGGACGAAAGCTGCACCGAGCGTGACGACGTCAACTTCCTCAAGCATACGCTGGCGTTCCACAATCCGCAGGGCGCGCCGCGTCTCGAATACAGCGACGTGAAAATCACCACGCTGCCGCCGGCCAAACGCGTCTACGGCGCAGAAGCCGAAGCGCAGGAGAAAAAGAATAAGGAGCAGGCAAATGGCTGAGATGCAAACCCTGAAGATCGAAGTCATGCGCTATAACCCGGAAAGCGACGCCGAGCCGCATTTCGTCACTTATGCCGTGCCTTACGACGAACAGACCTCGCTGCTCGACGCGCTGGGCTATATCAAGGATAACCTGGCGCCGGACCTCTCCTACCGCTGGTCTTGCCGCATGGCGATCTGCGGCTCCTGCGGCATGATGGTCAACCGCGTGCCGAAGCTGGCGTGCAAAACCTTCCTGCGCGATTACGTCGGCGGCATGAAGGTCGAAGCGCTGGGCAACTTCCCGATCGAGCGCGATCTGGTGGTCGACATGACCCACTTCATCGAAAGCCTGGAGGCGATCAAGCCGTACATCATCGGCAACGATCGCAAACCGGAGGATGGCCCGAACGTGCAGACTCCGGCGCAGATGGCCAAATACCACCAGTTCTCCGGCTGCATCAACTGCGGCCTGTGCTATGCGGCGTGCCCGCAGTTCGGCCTCAACCCCGAGTTTATCGGCCCGGCGGCGATCACGCTGGCGCACCGCTATAACCTGGACAACCGCGACCACGGCAAGAAACAGCGCATGCCGCAGCTCAACGGCCAAAACGGCGTCTGGAGCTGCACCTTCGTCGGCTATTGCTCCGAAGTCTGTCCGAAGCACGTCGATCCCGCCGCCGCTATCCAGCAAGGCAAGGTGGAGAGCGCCAAAGACTTCATGATCGCCATGTTGAAGCCGCAATAAGGGAGAAAATTGCCATGACAACTCAACGTAAGCCCTATGTGCGCACCATGACGCCCACCTGGTGGCAAAAGCTCGGCTTCTACCGTTTCTACATGCTGCGCGAAGGCACCTCGGTGCTGGCGGTCTGGTTCAGCATCGTGCTGCTCTACGGCGTGTTCGCGCTGAAGGGCGGCGCCGAGAGCTGGGCCGGCTTCGTCGGTTTCTTGCAGAATCCGCTGGTGCTGTTAATCAACGTCGTCGCATTGCTGGCGGCGGCGCTGCACACCAAAACCTGGTTCGATCTGGCGCCGAAGGCCGCCAATATCGTGGTCAACAGCGAGAAAATGGGACCGGGCCCCATCGTGAAAGGGCTGTGGGCCGTCACGATCGTCGTCAGCGTGGTCATCCTGGCCGTGGCCCTGTTCTAATCCGGAGGAAACATGATAAATCAAGCACCTAAACGCTCCGATGAGCCGGTTTTCTGGGGATTGTTCGGCGCCGGCGGCATGTGGGGCGCGATCGTCGCGCCGGCTATCGTGCTGCTGGTCGGCATTCTGCTGCCGCTGGGGCTGTTCCCCGGTGAAGCGCTGGGTTACGAGCGCGTGCTGGCGTTCTGCCAGAGCCTGATCGGCCGCCTGTTCCTGCTGCTGATGATCATTCTGCCGCTGTGGTGCGGCCTGCACCGCATCCACCATGCGATGCACGATCTGAAGATCCACGTGCCGGCCGGCAAGTGGGTGTTCTACGGTCTGGCGGCAATCCTCAGCGTCGTCACCGTCATCGGCGTCGTCACTCTGTAAACCGCTCGGGTGGCCAACGCCCGTTGGCCGCCCTTTTCTCATCGGCTACACTGTCTACTCGCCCCCGGTAAACAGGAGTCACCGATGCGTTTATGGTCAAAGCTTTGCGTCATGCTTTCCGCCCTGCTCTCCGTCGCCTGCAGCGTCTCCCCGCCTAAAGACATCAAGGTCGTGAACAATTTCGACAGCCAGCGCTATCTCGGCACCTGGTATGAGATCGCACGTCTGGATCATCGTTTTGAACGCGGTTTGCAGCAGGTGACCGCCCATTACAGCCCGCGCGCCGACGGCGGACTGAACGTCATCAATCGCGGCTTCAATCCGCAAAAACAGCAATGGCAAGAAAGCGAAGGCAAAGCCTACTTTATCGGTTCACCGCAGATCGCGGCGCTGAAAGTGTCGTTCTTCGGCCCTTTCTATGGCGGCTACAACGTGATTGCCCTGGATCCGGCGTATGGCTACGCGCTGGTTTGCGGCCCGAACCGCGACTATCTGTGGATCCTGTCGCGCACGCCGACGCTTGACGCCAGCGTACGCGCCAGCTTATTGCAGACGGCCAAAGGCTACGGTTTCGCCACCGACCAGCTGATCTGGGTGCAACAGTCCGCCGATCAGTGACTGCTGAACTTCAGCCCGAGTATGCCGACCACGATCAGGCACAGGCTGATGATGCGCGCGATATTGGTCGATTCGCCCAACAGCACCATGCCCATGATGGCCGCGCCCACCGCGCCGATGCCGGTCCACACCGCGTAGGCGGTGCCGGCGGGCAGCGTTTTCATGGCGTTGGCCAACAGCAACATGCTGACCACCATCGCGGCGATGGTGATGATGCTCGGCGTCAGCCGGGTAAAACCGTGGGTGTATTTCAGACCGATAGCCCAAACCACTTCGAGCAAACCGGCGATAAGCAGAATAATCCAGGCCATGAGACGGCCTCCCTACCACTGGGGTCGTCCCCGATAAAATGACGCGTAAACGGGTCGTCCCGTTTAGCGAGGTGATGCATGACGGGTAACCTCACCCGCACTGCGGCAGGATAGCAGCAGCGTTAACGCTCAGGCAAGGGATAGAAATGTGGCGGCTCTCCGCAGCCGGAACGCCGCCGGGTGGAATGCGGATTATTCCGCGCTGCGCTGAATAGCCTTGCCGCCGGCCTGAATGTCTTCACCCACACCGCGGGTGGTATTGCAGGCGGTCAGCGAGCTCAAAATCATCAAAGAGAAGATCGCGATAATACTTTTCTTCAGCATAAGAAAGTCCTTATTTGTCGTTGATGAAAAAGTACGGCTTTCTAAGCGTAGTCAAAATTGACGGAGGGTGTGGGATCGTGACCGGCTTTGTGGCGCAAATACATCGGGTTAAAGGCGGGATCAGCTGGCCGTGCGGGAGATGGCGCCGCCGAGATGCTGAACGTCTTCGCCGAAACCGCGAAACGTATTGCAACTGCTGAGGGAGAAAAGGAACAACAGGGAGAGCACGGCCAACAGCGTTTTCTTGAACATGCGGATTTTCTGCCAACGAACGGGGATGGGATAAAACAGAGGAACCGCGGGGGTTCCTCTGTTTTGAAACTTACTTGACGCGAGAGACGTATTCGCCAGAGCGAGTGTCAACCTTGATCACTTCGCCGATCTGGACGAACAACGGCACTTTTACCACGGCGCCGGTGCTCAGGGTAGCCGGCTTGCCGCCAGTCCCTGCGGTATCGCCTTTCAGGCCAGGATCGGTATCGGTGATTTCCGCTTCGATGAAGTTCGGCGGCTGAACGGCGATTGGACGGCCATCCCACAGGGTGATGATGCACTCTGCGTTATCCTGCAGCCATTTGGCCGCGTCGCCGACGGTTTTGCCGTCAACCTGATGCTGTTCGAAAGACTCAGGGTGCATGAAGTGGTAGAACTCACCGTCGCTGTACAGGTAGTTCATGTTGGTGTCCATCACGTCTGCGCCTTCGCAAGAATCGGTAGACTTGAAGGTTTTTTCCACGCGGGTGCCGGTCAGCAGACGGCGCATTTTCACGCGCGCGAACGCCTGGCCTTTGCCCGGCTTAACGAACTCACTGGCTTCTACGGCGTAAGGTTCGCCCTCGAACATGATTTTAAGACCCGGACGGAAATCGTTGCTAGAATAAGTCGCCATGATGGCCCTCTGAATATTTGAACTGGTAGCTTAGCCAAAAAAATGGCACACATTATAACCCAAAGTACGGCACATAGAGAAGATTGGTTGCATCAACTCGCCGATGTTATTACCGATCCCGATGAATTACTGCAGCTTTTGTCACTGAATACGCACCCGGAACTGCCGCAGGGGCGCGATGCCCGTCGGCTGTTTGCCCTGCGCGTGCCGCGCGCCTTCGCTGCGCGCATGCGCCCCGGCGATGCCAACGACCCGCTGCTGCGCCAGGTGCTGACCGCCAGAGAGGAGTTCATCAACGCCCCAGGGTTCACCACCGATCCGCTGGATGAACAGCGCAGCGTGGTGCCGGGCCTGCTGCACAAATACCGCAATCGCGCGCTGCTGCTGGTCAAAGGCGGCTGTGCGGTCAACTGCCGTTACTGTTTCCGCCGTCACTTCCCCTATCAGGATAATCAGGGCAACAAGAACAACTGGCGGCAGGCGCTGGATTATATCCGCCAACACCCGGAACTGGACGAGATCATTTTTTCCGGCGGCGATCCGCTGATGGCCAAAGACAGCGAGCTGGAGTGGCTGGTCGGCGAGCTGGAGGCCATTCCGCACCTGAAACGCCTGCGCATTCACACCCGTCTGCCGGTGGTGATCCCGGCGCGCATTACGCCAGCGCTGTGCCGCCTGCTGTCGGCCTCGCGCCTGCAGGTGCTGATGGTCACGCACATCAACCACGCCAACGAAATCGACCGCGAGCTGCAGAGCGCCATGGCCCAGCTGCGCCTCGCCGGCGTCACGCTGCTCAACCAGAGCGTGCTGCTGCGCGACGTCAACGACAATGCCGATACGCTGGCGGCACTCAGCAACGCGCTGTTCGACGCCGGCATCCTGCCCTATTACATCCACGTGCTGGACAAGGTGCAGGGCGCGGCGCATTTCATGGTCAGCGACGATGAAGCGCGCGTCATCATGCAGGCGCTGCTGAGCAAGGTGTCCGGTTATCTGGTGCCGCGCCTGACGCGTGAAGTGGGCGGCGAACCGAGCAAAACGCCGATCGACCTGCGCCTGATGCAGGAGTGACACGCGCCACAGGGCTCGACGAAACGAAAAGAGGAATGCCGTGGCATTCCTCTTTTTTATCTCTTCGCGGCGTTAGGCCTCAGCGCCTTACGGGCACTTGTAAACCTGGCCGACCATTTTGCTGTCCAGCGGCGCGAAGCTGGAGAGCAGGTTCTGGCTTGGGCTGTTGGCGCCGTAAATGACGTTGCCGCCCATCGCCGCTGCCTTGTTGCGCAGATCGTTGGCCGCACCGCGCATGGAGCTGCCTTCACCGCCGTTGCCGGACAGCCAGTTGCTCTGGGTGCCGGTCACTTCCCCCAGCAGCTGGCATTCCGCCGCCGGCTTGCTGTCGGTGAACTTGATCTGCTGACCCGCAGCGGTCAGTTCATGAGTGGTGCTGCAACCCGCCAGCAGCATCGCTGCCGAAAGACCCAGTAAGGCTTTAATCCGCATCTTGTTCCCCATTCGATGTTGAGAATTACGCAAAATCTTCTACCCGTCGCCTTTCAAGCTGTAGCGTTGTTGACTGCACTCGCTCACCCCAGTTACTTACTCAAGTAAGCGCCTGGGGACTCACGAGCTGGCCGCCTAGCTACAACTTGAAATTCATAGGGTATATCAGAAAGCGATGCCATCTCTTAAGCATCCGTTGCCACGCGAGCGGGCCAACGTCTTGAGCGACAGCTGATGACTTACCAGTTTACCAGCTAAATCGCCCCGGGCGGCAAAAATATCATCAAATACAGTGCGGCGGCGTTATACCCAACCGGCAACGGCCGCCGATGGCTGCGCCTGCTCTTCGTCCTGGCGCGGTTCCCCCTCCGCCAGTTTGAATACCGCCACCGCCTGCGCCAGCAGGGCCGCCTGTTCCTCCACGCCGACGGCGGTGGTCGCCACCTCCTCCACCAGCGCGGCGTTCTGCTGGGTCACCTGATCCATCTGGGTCACCGCCACCCCGACCTGCTCGACGCCTTTGCTTTGCTCTTCCGACGCATAGGAGATGTTATCCATCAGCGACGTCACCTGGTTCACCGAGCCGACGATGGCATTCATCGTCTCGCCCGCCTGTTCCACCAGCCGCACGCCGGCGGCGATATCGCCGGTTACGCCGTCGACCAGACCGCTGATCTCCTTGGCCGAAGTCGCGCAGCGCTGCGCCAGATTGCGCACTTCGCCGGCTACCACCGCAAAACCCCGCCCCTGCTCCCCGGCACGCGCGGCCTCGACGGCGGCGTTCAGCGCCAGAATGTTGGTCTGGAAGGCGATGCCGTCGATCACGCTGGTGATATCCCCCACCTGACGCGCGCTGTCGTTGATCGCCCGCATCTTGTCGACCGCGCTGGCCATCAGCGTTTCGCCGTTGCGGGCAATGGCGGCGGTCTGATTGACCATGCCGGCGGCCTGAGTGGCGTTATCGGCGTTTTGCCGCACCGTGGCGGTGATCTGCTCCATGCTGGCGACGGTTTCCGTCAGCGCGCTGGCTTGTTCTTCGGTGCGGCTGGAGAGATCGGCGTTGCCGACGGCGATCTCGTGCGTACCGTGGTTGATCGACTCCACACCGTCACGCACCTGCTGCACGGTGGCACTCAGCTCCTGCTGCATCGTCCGTAGGCTGGCGAACAGCATGCCGATCTCATTGTTGTTGCGTACCGCGATCTCGCTACGTAGATCGCCGCGCCCAACCTTTTGCAAGTGTTCGGCGATCTGGCGCAGCGGCAGAATCAAGCGCCGGCGGAAATCACGCTGCACGGCGACCAGCAGCAGCAGGATCGCCGCCAGGGTGCCGCTCAGCAGACGGGCGAAGACTTTTTGGGTCTGCTCCGCCTCTTCCACTGCCAGACGGTGGGCGGCCACCGTGGCCCGCATGTAGTCGGCAAACTGGTTATCCAGCCGCTGGCGCACCTGGCGCTTCTCTGCCGCCATGGCGTGCAGCCGCTCAATCAGCGCCGCCTGCGGCGTGTCGGCCAACAGCGTCAGTTCTTGCTTCAGCACCGCCTGCTGCGCCAGGTAGACCTTTTTCATCGCCTCGCCCAGATCCGGGCGCGATACCGTCAGGCCCGGCGTCTCCCAAAACAGATTGAAAGCGACGTCGGCGCTGCGCAGCTCACCGCGCGCCTCATCGATACCCTGTTGAATATCGGCTCTGCTGGTCTGCGCCCAGCGCTCGAACGCCATGTTGTCGATCAGCGTCTGCGTTTGCAGCAAAGCACGCCAACTGCGGTTCAGCGCCGCTTCCTCGTCGGAGAAGGTGCTCATCCTGTCGATGCTGTGGCCGTTTTGCTGCATGAAATAGAAGGCAATGGCGCCGGTTCCCATGGGCATCAAGCCCAGCAGCAACAGCATCAACATCAGCCAGGTGGCTATTTTCATATTTTTCAGCATAAGTCGTCTCCGTTGACAGTCACACCGGCGAGGGGAAATTCCCCGCTCGGTAAGGGCTATATCGGTACGAAACGACAACGGTTTGGGGCAAAAGCAAAATAATGCAATAATTCATTCAGTGAACTAATGACAAGCTAAATAAACATTCTTTTTATTGATTTTTAAGCTAAAAAAAACCCCGGCCATTTGACCGGGGTTTTCAGCACACAAGCGTGTGGGGGATGATTACATCATGCCGCCCATGCCGCCCATGCCACCCATGCCGCCTGCTGCGCCCAGATCCGGTGCGTCAGCCTTCGGCAGGTCGGTGACCATGCATTCGGTGGTGATCATCAGGCCAGCCACGGAAGCCGCGTACTGCAGAGCAGAACGGGTCACTTTGGTTGGATCCAGGATACCCATCGCGATCATGTCGCCGTATTCTTCAGAGTAAGCGTTGTAGCCGTAGCTGCCTTCACCCGCTTTCACCTGGTTGGCGATAACGGAAGCTTCTTCACCGGCGTTGACCACGATCTGACGCAGAGGGGCTTCCATTGCGCGCAGCGCAACTTTGATACCCACATTCTGGTCTTCGTTGTCGCCTTTCAGCGCGGCGATTTTGCCTGCAACGCGGATCAGCGCTACGCCGCCGCCGGCAACCACGCCTTCTTCCACTGCGGCGCGGGTCGCGTGCAGGGCGTCTTCAACGCGGGCTTTCTTCTCTTTCATTTCAACTTCAGTGGCTGCGCCAACCTTGATAACGGCAACGCCGCCGGCCAGTTTCGCTACGCGCTCCTGCAGTTTTTCACGATCGTAGTCAGAAGTCGCTTCTTCGATCTGCTGACGAATTTGAGCAACGCGGCCCTGGATGGTCGCTTCGTCGCCCACGCCATCGATGATGATGGTGGTGTCTTTGTTGATGACAACGCGTTTCGCCTGACCCAGGTCTTCCAGGGTGGCTTTTTCCAGCTCCAGACCGATCTCTTCAGAGATAACGGTACCGGCAGTCAGGGTCGCGATGTCCTGCAGCATGGCTTTACGACGGTCGCCGAAGCCAGGCGCCTTAACGGCAGCCACTTTCACGATGCCGCGCATGGTGTTGACCACCAGGGTCGCCAGCGCTTCACCTTCAACGTCTTCAGCGATGATCAGCAGCGGTTTGCCTGCTTTGGCAACGGCTTCCAGCACCGGCAGCATTTCGCGGATGTTGGAGATCTTCTTGTCAGCCAGCAGGATGAACGGGCTTTCCAGCTCAACAGAACCGGTTTCCGGCTTGTTGATGAAGTATGGGGACAGGTAACCGCGGTCGAACTGCATACCTTCAACCACGTCCAGCTCGTCTTGCAGGCCGGTGCCTTCTTCAACGGTGATAACGCCTTCTTTGCCCACTTTCTCCATCGCTTCCGCGATCAGTTTACCCACGGTTTCGTCAGAGTTGGCGGAGATGGTGCCGACCTGAGCGATAGCTTTGGAATCGGAGCAAGGTACGGACAGTTTTTTCAGTTCTTCAACCGCAGCGACAACCGCTTTGTCGATGCCGCGCTTCAGATCCATCGGGTTCATGCCTGCAGCAACCGCTTTCAGGCCTTCGGTGATGATGGATTGAGCCAGTACGGTTGCAGTGGTGGTGCCGTCGCCCGCCGCGTCGTTCGCTTTGGAGGCCACTTCTTTCACCATCTGTGCGCCCATGTTCTCGAACTTGTCTTCCAGTTCGATTTCACGCGCAACGGAAACGCCGTCTTTGGTGATGGTCGGTGCGCCGAAAGATTTATCCAGCACTACGTTGCGGCCTTTCGGGCCCAGGGTCACTTTTACTGCATCAGCGAGAACATTCACGCCGCGGAGCATTTTCACGCGAGCGTCATTGCCGAATTTTACGTCTTTAGCTGCCATTGGTATTTCCCTTCAACTCGTTCAGTTCAGAAGATAAAGCGCAATTACGCTTCAACAATTGCCAGAATGTCGCTTTCGGACATGATCAACACTTCTTCATTGTCGATCTTCTCTGCTTTCACGCCGTAGCCGTCGTTGAAAATCACGATATCGCCAACTTTCACATCCAGCGGTTGGATGTTGCCGTTTTCCAGCACACGCCCTTTACCCACTGCAACCACTTCACCGCGAGTGGATTTACCCGCAGCAGAGCCAGTCAGGACGATGCCGCCAGCAGATTTTGATTCAACTTCTTTGCGCTTGACGATAACGCGGTCATGCAATGGACGAATACTCATTGAACGCTCTCCTGTAAGAAGGTCTCTATCAGATTTAGGGTTGTACACCGGATGGTTGTTATTACCGGCCTCGTGGCATTTGAGATGGGGGCGTTCCAGCCCCCTTCAAGGGGGCGAACAAAAAAAATTTCGCATTTTTGGTCCGACGAGTGCCGCAGAGATGAAAAACGCGGCCAGAGCCGCGTTTGCTTAACGATCGTGAGGTTTGCGATCCTCGTCCGGGCGGTGTTCCAGCACCGGGCGTTCATCGTCCTTGCGCTGGAATTCGCCGTCGAAGGTGTTGCCGTTGGCGGCGTCGCCGCCCGTCCAACCGCCGGGGCGATACACCGACAGGTGCGGCATCAGTTTCAGCGTCAGCGATTTTTGCACCGGCGGCAGCAGCAGCAACAGGCCGAGGAAATCGGTGAAGAAACCCGGTATCAGCAGCAGGAAGCCCGCCAGCACCAGCGAAACGCTTTTCACCATTTCCGCCGCCGGGCTTTCGCCGGCCGCCAGTTTTTGCTGCATCTGCACGAAGGTTTTCATGCCCTGATTGCGCACCAGCGAAATGCCGACGCAGGAGCTGAACACCACCAGCAGCAGGGTGACAGCCACGCCGAGCACGGCGGCGACTTTGATAAAGATGGATATTTCTATGTAAGCCAGCAGAAATATCAGCAGTAGCGGTAACCAGCGCACCTGGTTCTCCTATCGGTAGGTAAGGCACGGCCGCCACGGGGCGACGGTGCGAAAAAAGAGGCCGTAAACGGCCGACACTATTACAATGAGGGCATCCCCCCACCATTTCAACCGAGAGCCGGTTTTTATTGCTAAAGTTCACAAACGTGAAAGAAGTCACAGAACCGAAAAAGGGCATATCCTTAAACACCATAAGGTGATCTGGATTCAGTCATTTCTTACCAACCAGCATATGATCTGGGCAGCTACGGGCGATTTGGTTAATCGTTTCACGCCCCAAGCCTTCGGCAATATTAATTTAGGCTGTGCCCTTACTAGCCTTGACCTGACAAATTATTAATTCGGCAGCAACACATAGAGAAGGTTCTCATGTCAAACAACATTCGTATCGAAGAAGACCTGTTAGGAACACGTGAAGTCCCCGCAGACGCTTACTACGGAGTTCACACTCTGCGTGCGATTGAAAACTTCTACATCAGCAACAGCAAAATCAGCGATGTCCCCGAGTTCGTTCGCGGCATGGTGATGGTGAAAAAGGCCGCGGCGATGGCCAACAAAGAACTCAAAACCATCCCGCGCAAAATCGCCGACGTGATCATCCAGGCCTGCGACGAGGTGCTGGATAAAGGCAAATGCATGGATCAGTTCCCGGTGGACGTATTCCAGGGCGGCGCGGGCACCTCGCTCAACATGAACACCAACGAAGTGCTGGCGAACATCGGCCTGGAGCTGATGGGCCATCAAAAAGGCGAATACCAGTACCTGAACCCGAACGATCACCTCAATAAATGCCAGTCCACCAACGACGCCTACCCGACCGGGTTCCGCATCGCGGTGTACGCCTCCAACCAGAAACTGATCGACGCCATCAACCAGCTGCGCGAAGGCTTCGATCGCAAGGCGAAAGAGTTCGAAACCATCCTGAAAATGGGCCGCACCCAGCTGCAGGACGCGGTGCCGATGACCCTCGGCCAGGAATTCCACGCCTTCAGCGTGCTGCTGAACGAAGAGACCCGCAACCTGCACCGCACCGCGGAGCTGCTGCTGGAAGTGAACCTCGGCGCCACCGCCATCGGCACCGCGCTCAACACCCCGGAAGGCTACCAGCCGCTGGCGGTGCAAAAACTGGCGGAAGTCAGCGGCCTGCCGGTGGTGCCGGCGGAAGACCTGATCGAAGCCACCTCCGACTGCGGCGCCTACGTGATGGTGCACAGCGCGCTCAAACGCCTGGCGGTGAAACTGTCCAAAATCTGTAACGACCTGCGCCTGCTCTCCTCCGGCCCGCGCGCCGGCCTGAACGAAATCAACCTGCCGGAGCTGCAGGCGGGATCGTCCATCATGCCGGCCAAAGTGAACCCGGTGGTGCCGGAAGTGGTCAATCAGGTGTGTTTCAAGGTGATTGGCAACGACACTTGCGTTACCATGGCGGCCGAAGCGGGCCAGCTGCAGCTGAACGTGATGGAGCCGGTGATCGGCCAGGCGATGTTCGAGTCGATCCACATCCTGACCAACGCCTGCTACAACCTGCTGGAAAAATGCATTAACGGCATCACCGCGAATAAAGAAGTCTGCGAACACTACGTCTTCAACTCGATCGGTATCGTCACCTATCTGAACCCGTTCATCGGCCACCATAACGGTGACATCGTCGGGAAGATCTGCGCCGAAACCGGCAAGAGCGTGCGCGAAGTGGTGCTGGAACGCGGCCTGCTGACCGAAGCCGAGCTGGATGACATCTTCTCCGTGGAGAACCTGATGCACCCGGCCTATAAAGCCAAACGCTATACGGATGAAAATGAACAATAACAGACCTACCCGGTAGCCCTGAAAGGCACGCTAAATCCTCTGGATAGCGTGCCTTTTTACTTTTAGGCGCCCACAAAATTTTAACGTTTTATTTTCAATTTACACCCTAAATCATTGGGACTGCATCAAGGCGGCAAGAGCGCAAGTCCCCAGGAGCTTACTCAAGTAAGTGACTGGGGTGAGCGTTCGCAGCCAACACCGATGCAGTTTCAAGGATGACGGGAAATCTCATTTTAAGGAGTAAACACTATGCTAGCCTTGGAATTGGTTATCGTTCTGCTGGCCATCTTTTTAGGGGCCAGATTGGGCGGTATCGGTATCGGGTTCGCGGGGGGACTGGGCGTATTGGCGCTGGCGCTGATCGGCGTCAAACCGGGCAACATTCCCTTCGACGTCATCTCCATCATCATGGCGGTGATTGCGGCGATCTCCGCCATGCAGGTCGCTGGGGGGATGGACTACCTGGTGCAGCAGACCGAAAAATTGCTGCGCAAAAACCCCAAGCACATCACCATTCTCGCCCCTATTGTCACCTACTTCCTGACCATCTTCGCCGGCACCGGCAATATCTCGCTCTCGGCGCTGCCGGTGATCGCCGAGGTGGCGAAAGAACAGGGCATCAAGCCTTGCCGCCCGCTGTCGACCGCCGTGGTCTCCGCCCAGATCGCCATCACCGCCTCACCGATCTCCGCCGCGGTGGTGTACATGTCTTCGGTGATGGAGGGCCACGGCGTCAGCTACCTGCACCTGCTGATGGTGGTGATCCCGTCCACCTTCTGCGCGGTGCTGTTGATGTCGCTGCTGGTGACCTGGCTGTTCGACTCCAAGCTGTCTAACGATCCGGTGTACCTGAAACGCCTCGAAGAAGGCCTGATCACCCTGCGCGGCAACAACGCGCTGGCGATCAAACCGCGCGCCAAAACCTCGGTGCTGCTGTTCCTACTCGGCGTGCTGTGCGTGGTCGCCTACGCCATCATCAACAGCCCGGGCCTGGGTCTGGTGGCCAAGCCGCTGATGAACACCACCAACGCCATTCTGATCATCATGCTGAGCGTCGCCACGCTGACCACCCTGCTGTGCCGCGTCGACACCGACATGGTGCTGAACTCCAGCACCTTCAAGGCCGGCATGAGCGCCTGTATCTGTATCCTCGGCGTCGCCTGGCTGGGCGATACCTTCGTCCAGGCCAACATCGACTGGATCAAAGAGACGGCCGGCAGCGTCATTCAGGCGCACCCGTGGCTGCTGGCGGTGATCTTCTTCTTCTGCTCGGCGCTGCTGTACTCGCAGGCCGCCACCGCCAAGGCGCTGATGCCAATGGCGCTGGCGCTGAACGTGTCGCCGCTGACCGCCGTCGCCTCCTTCGCCGCCGTTTCCGGCCTGTTCATTCTGCCGACCTACCCGACGTTGGTCGCCGCGGTGCAGATGGACGATACCGGCACCACGCGCATCGGCCGCTTCGTGTTCAACCACCCGTTCTTCATTCCCGGCACCATGGGCGTGATTTTCGCGGTGGTATTCGGCTTCCTGCTCGGCAGCGTCATGCTGTAAGGCGTCGACCGGGGCTGCGGCCCCGGTTTTCTTTCTGGCGATAAACTCGCCTTCTAGCCAATCCGCCTTCAGGGTATAGTGCCCATTCGAACCGATGAGAGGGCTGAAGATGTCTGATTGCGAAGCTGTCGTCATACTCTGTACCGCACCCGATGAAGCCAGCGCCCAGGAACTGGCGGCGCGGGTCTTGGGCGATAAGCTGGCGGCCTGCGCCACACTGCTGCCCGGCGCCACCTCGCTGTATTACTGGGAAGGGAAGCTGGAACAGGAATACGAAGTGCAGATGCTGTTCAAAAGCGATCGCCGCCGTCAGCAAGCCCTGCTCGACACCCTGAAACAACATCACCCATACCAGACGCCTGAGCTGCTGGTCTTGCCGGTGATGGCCGGAGATAAAGACTACCTGTTATGGATCAACGCTTCATTAAACTGATTTTGCTACTGTGCAGCCTGTGCTTCCTGCCGCAGGCGGCGCAGGCTTCGCTGTTCGCGCCGAAGGGCGGCAGCCAGTTCGTGCCCGTCGATCAGGCCTTCGCCTTCGATTTCAAACAGCAAGGCGGCCAGGTGACGCTGAACTGGCAGATCCGCCCCGGCTATTACCTGTATCGTCAGCAGATCAAACTGGTGCCGCAGCAGGCGACGCTCGGCGCCTTTACCCTGCCCGAAGGGTTAAGCCACAAAGACGAGTTCTTCGGCGAAGTGGCGATTTTCAAACAGCAGCTGAATCTGCAGGTGCCGCTCCAACAGGCGGCGGCCAACGCCAGCCTCAGCGTCACCTATCAGGGCTGCGCCGAGGCCGGCTTCTGCTACCCGCCGGAAACCCGAACCATCCCGCTGGACGCGGTCAGCGCCACCGCAGCCGCGCCGCTCTCGGCGGCTGCCTCTGAGCCAGCCGAACAATCCGCAACACCGGCCAGCCTGCCGTTCTCGCCGCTGTGGGCATTGCTGATCGGCATCGGCATCGCCTTCACCCCGTGCGTACTGCCGATGTACCCGCTGATCTCCGGCATCATCCTCGGCCGCGACCGGCCGCAAAGCAGCGGCCGCATTCTGGCGCTGGCGGTGGTTTACGTGCAGGGCATGGCGCTCACCTACACCCTGCTGGGCTTGGTGGTGGCCGCCGCCGGATTGCAGTTCCAGGCGGCGCTGCAGCATCCTTACGTGCTGATTGGCCTGTCGGCGCTGTTCATCGCGCTGGCGCTGTCGATGTTCGGCCTCTATTCCCTGCAGCTGCCCTCGGCGCTGCAAACCCGGCTGGCAAACTGGAGCAACACCCAGCGCGGCGGCTCACTGACCGGCGTATTCCTGATGGGCGCGCTGGCTGGGCTGATCTGTTCCCCCTGCACCACCGCGCCGCTCAGCGCCATCCTGCTGTATATCGCCCAGAGCGGCAATCTGTGGGCCGGCGGCGGCACGCTGTACCTGTACGCGCTGGGGATGGGCATTCCGCTGGTGATCGTCACCCTGTTCGGCAACCGCCTGCTGCCGCGCAGCGGCCCGTGGATGCAGTACGTGAAAGAAGCCTTCGGCTTCGTCATTCTGGCGCTGCCGGTGTTCCTGCTGGAGCGGGTGATCGGCGATCTGTGGGGCCTGCGCCTGTGGAGCCTGCTCGGCCTGGCGTTCTTCGGCTGGGCCTTTGCCCTGAGCCTGAGAAGCGCGCGCGGCTGGGCACGCGCCCTGCAACTGCTGTTGCTGGCGGCGGCGGTGATCGCCGCACGGCCGCTGCAGGACTGGGCTTTCGGCGCCGATCAGGCGCAGCAGGCGGCTCAGCCGCATCTGACTTTTACCCGCATCAACAACGTCGAGCAATTAGATCTGGCGCTGCAACAGGCGCGGGGCAAACCGGTGATGCTGGACCTGTACGCCGACTGGTGCGTAGCCTGTAAAGAGTTCGAAAAATACACCTTCAGCGATGCGGCGGTGCAGGCGAGCCTGGCCAACGCGGTGCTGCTGCAGGCGGATGTGACCGCCAACGGTGCGGAACAGGCGGCGCTGCTGAAGCACCTGCAGGTGCTGGGGTTGCCGACGATCCTGTTCTTCGATCCGGCCGGCCAGGAGCTGACGGCCCAGCGGGTCACCGGTTTTATGAAGGCGGAAGCCTTCAACGCGCATTTGCAGAAAGTGATGCGATATACCCTATAGCTTTCGAGTTGCAGCTAGGCGGCAAGCACAGGAGTCCCCAGGAGTTTACTAAAGTAAGTGACTGGGGTGAGTGTGAGCAGCCAACAACGCTGCGGCTCGAAAGATGACGGGTATAATAAATGACACTGAGGATCTGAACCGAATGGGAGGAAGCACAAGTGCAACGTGAACACGTCCTTGATACCGCGCTGGGCCTGTTGGAACAACAGGGCCTGGCGACCGCCACATTAGAGATGCTGGCGGAAAAACTCGACGTTCAGCCCGGCGATCTCAAACGGTTCTGGCCGGATCGCGAAGCGCTGCTGTACGACTGCCTGCGCTACCACAGCCAACAGATCGACACCTGGCGCCGCCAGCTGCTGCTGGACGAAAACCTGAGCCCGCAGCAAAAACTGCTGGCGCGCTATGACGTGCTGGCGGAATACGTACAGCAAGACCGCTACCCCGGCTGCCTGTTTATCGCCGCCTGCAGCTTCTTCCCGGAAACGGATCACCCGATCCACCAGCTGGCGGAGCAGCAAAAGCTGACCTCGCTGGAGCTGACCCGCGAACTGCTGCGTGAAATGGACGCCGACGACGCCGACATGGTGGCGCAGCAAATGGAATTGATTCAGGAAGGCTGCCTGAGCAAACTGCTGGTAAAACGCCAGCTCCAGGACGTATCGGTCGCCAAACGGCTGGCGGAAGACATCTTGCAGGTGGCACAGTGCCGCCGCAACGGGGCGCTGAGCTGAGCGAGCCGCGCTTACGGCACCGCCAACCCAAGGTGATAGCCACAGCAGGCGCATTTTTTGCGCCCTTTGCCTGAAAAGCCAGCAACCGGAGGCATTTTAACGTCTTTCACGCATAAAGCCGTTGACGGCCATCGGCCAATACGGTTTAATGCTGCGCGTTGCCCGGATAGCTCAGTCGGTAGAGCAGGGGATTGAAAATCCCCGTGTCCTTGGTTCGATTCCGAGTCCGGGCACCATATTTAGAAGAACCCGCCTATGGCGGGTTTTTCGCTTTCTGGGGTACGGACTCTCCATCGAACTGCGTTCGATTATTCGGCCAAAGGCCTCACCCTGCGGGCCAGCGCTAAAGCGCTGTTCAACGCGGCGCCAGCGCCGGTTGTCCGAGTCCGGGCACCATATTCAGAAGAACCCGCCTATGGCGGGTTTTTCGCTTTCTGGAGTACGGACTCTCCATCGAACTGCGTTCGATTATTCGGCCAAGGGCCTCACCCTGCGGGCCAGCGCTAAAGCGCTGTTCAACCCGGCGCCAGCGCCGGTTGTCCGAGCCCGGTCGCCCTATTTAGAGTACCCAGCCTATGGCTGGGTTTTTGCTTTTCAGGGACAGGACTCTCCATCGAACTGCGTTCGATTATTCGGCCAAAGGCCTCACCCTGCGGGCCAGCGCTCATCATCGAGCGACTCCTGGTGATTGCAATTAGCCCCACAACCACCGTCGCATCGTTCTATCAATCATCTCTCCCTGTAGCATCAAACGCCTTTTTTTCATACGTTTCGCATGCATAAAAAATGAAAACACACTCAAGCAAAACAGTAATATCGCCAGAAAAAATAAACTCACTGTACCTTCCTTTGGCAACGCTTATTGGCGCGCTTTATTTATAAAAAACCACCTAGCCAGATACCGGACTGGTATTATTCCCCAAAGTTATCTTTAGAACTGAATCCATGGCCCTCCCCGACCAGGATCACAAAAAAAGCAGAGGGGCACCCCTGCTTTTTAATATGAATACTGAATACTGAATACTGAATACTGAATACTGACAGATTGCGGAATACTTTTCATAGCGGCTGAAGAAAAATGGAACTCTACGTCTCACCCTTCTCATTTCTTTCAGCTTTCGGCACCGTTACTTTCCCCTGTTCATTATCCAACACGTTGATCGTTACCGTTCAGACATACCCCGATACTGCTGTTTCCGGCAAAGTGCCAACATGCGCACAAGTCGGCAGCACCGTGCAGAAGAGAACCAATGAAATTGCATGACTTGAACAGTCGTGTAATATTAAAATAAACAGATAGATAAACAAAAAATATTCACACCACCAATTTAATTACCAGAAAAAATTACAGGAATAAAAATATAGCAAAAATAAAAAACAAAACATCCCTCATCACGGTTAGGAATATTCTCCCTCATGATAAATCAGCCAGTACATAAAGTCATGAGACCGTCTCAGCATCATTTTACTCATCACCGAGCGCTTGTGGCTATGTACCGTTTTTACACTCACCCCCAACACCCGAGCGGTTTGCGATTGATCGAGCCCACGCCTTAAATAGCTCATCACCTGTCGTTCCCGAAGCGTCAGCGCGTGGCGCTCACGCAAACGGGCTGCGCCGGTACCATCCAGCGTTTCGGTCAGCAGCTCAAACAAACGATGCTGACTGTCCGTTCGATACAGCACCTGTGGCGCTTCCCGCAACGGTGTTATCGTTCTTTCCTTGATAGTCACAACCGGCGTCATCGCACGGGTAACGCCAGTTCTCCGCCAACGCTGAGCCCCCCGGCGAGAGGAAACGATCACCATATCCGCTTGTATTTCGGCATCCGGCCTTAAAAAATTCACGGTCTTGTGATGGGTTAGCGCATACTCACCGATGCTTTGCTCCAGCCCCGCCGCGAAATAACGATTCTCATCATCGATAACAATATTTATTGTTTTCATTTCGCCCTCTCAGCACATATAAAACCAATAGAACCTTATTAGGTGCATCATAACCGCCCCTCACAAAGAGAAATGGCGTAATCGTTAACGTGAAAAGTAAAAACGCCAATTCATGCGGGTCATTTAAATAACTTCAACTACCGCCACCGCCGAGCCCGAAAAACTTCCTGACGATAACGGGGCATAGGCAAGCAATAACGATGAAAACGTCACTTCTTTTCCCCCAATGGCCGGAACGTCCAACAATGCTGAGCCAGAGGTTCCATTGATACTTAATAAGGAAACCAGGCTGCCGTCTGAACGCAGCTTCACGTTATAATCTTCTCCGCCCTGGTAGGATAATACCTTCAGCCTCACTCTGGCGGCGCCGGTACAATAAACGCGGGCCGTCGTCTGGGCCCGATGGCCGGTCACCTCATCCGCCGCCAGGGTGCCATGCTGTAAAACAATATTGTTCATCAGATAGCAGGATAGCGGTGGCGGCGGTGGCTTTATGGGCGGTGGCGTGGCCGTGCCGAAGCAAGTGCTGCCGAAGGTTCCCCTTGTGCCGGCGCCACCCGTTAAATCGGAGTTCAAATCAAACATGATGCAAGGCGCGACGCCGCCGTTTTTCTCCACTAGCTCTGGCCAGTTATTGATATATCCTCTGGGGCCTGACGCCAGCCAGGTGGAAACCACCGTGGAGAACTTCTGATCCCCTTTAATTTGAACATAATCATTTGAAATAATATTTGAAAAACCGTAACGCGACCTGATATTACACTTTGGTGACTGTAAAAAAGAGCCGCACTTTAAAATGCCATCGGGGTCCAGCGGCCGCGGCTCTGCCGCCGTCACTAAATATGACAAGGTGCCTGAGTCTGACAACGTCCACTCAATAGTTACCGTTGCATAAGCACCGGCAGAAACAACCCATAAAATGGCGATTAAAAAAAACTTTAACACCCCCCCTCCTGTTCATTTTCATTTTCCCCTCTCACTGCTCAATAAGGAATTCAGATAACTCCCGGTACGTAACCTCACTCTATACACCCTGACGGTAGCTTTATTAGCAGTAACATAACCATACCGTTGCGGATGAATTTCGCCCGCCCATAAACGCTTATGGAACCCAAGAGAGTAATCTCTTTCACCCCACCCTCTGTTATTCCACAGTTAACAGAAGTGTAATCTGAGGTAGAAAAATCAATCAATGTCTCATTCAGCGGATATAACAATCACAGCAACCCCGTTAAAGTCTCCCATTCTTCCTGAATAGTTCTTTAACGTTGAAGTAATATTAACGGATGTCCCCGCTGGCGTTGCGTCAATCAGTAAACCTTTACCGGCCAGGCTGACGCCGTTCACTGAGAGATCGCTGCGAAAGCCATCGGCAGCATTAAACAGTACACTGCCTTGCTCGTCTGCACTCCTCAGCCGCACCCGGAATGGGAAGTTACAACGGACATGAAAAACCGCCGATGCCGTATGGCCATTGACCTTATTTGAAGTCACGGTACCGTGCATCAAGTTAATAATTGGCTCCGGAATGTTGCATACCGTCGGCTCAATAGCAGGAAACATACAGTCAAACCCGCTGCCAGGCATGTAAATAAGGCCGCCACCCCGTGGATTAGTATGGCCCAACGCAGCGCAATACCTTGTTCCCTTCGGCACATTAAAAAGTTTGCCTATAGCCACTCTATTAACGCCAAGTCGGCGTGCCAATTCAGCGTAGGTTTTACTGGTGCTCACCCACTGGCTCTGGTCAGTTGTAAGTGCCAGCCATCCCCCACTCATGATTGCATTCTCTGTGCTCAGATGGATATAAATCTTGCATGATAATGGTGAGCATCCATACATAGGATTGGGGGTGCTCTCGTCAGTCACATCCCAGCGAGTGAGCGTTGCCTTGTATTGATTCCATATATTAGCGTCCACTCTGCCATACTCTTCTATCTTAAAATCAACACTTTTTGACAGAACCAAGCAAGGAGTAAGGAGAAGAAGAAATGCGATTACTGATTTCATCACAGTTATTAACCTTAGAAATAAACTTCAATTATTCGGTATCCGGAATGGAACAAAGAGACCAGAATCTAGTTATATTCCAGCATAAACGTCGCCGTTGCATTGAACCCCCCACGCACCAATTTTTTATTGATAATGGCCTCTGGTTCACCTCGCACATATGCCTGTAAACGGAGAGTGGTGTTGCCGGATGATAAACTTACCGGGCTGCCGACACGGTTCACCGGTAACGCTTCGCCCGCCGCACTCTCCAGCCCGATGGCGATGCCGGCGGCCTGGCTGCCGGCCGCCGGCGCCAGCAGCCCCGGCAAAGCGGCGCTCTCCTTGCCGCTCAGGGTCACGGTAACCGTTTTACCCAGGCTGAGATCGCAGTCCGCCAGGGTAATGGCAAACGGCACGCCCGGCGTTCGCTGATTCAGGTACAGGTATTTATCCACCACGTTGCCGAAATCCAGCGCTATCGTCTCCTGCCCCGGAGGGATTACACAGGGTTCCGCTACCAGCGCGCCGCTAAATCGCAGATTATCCGCCGCGCCGGCCAACGGCGGCAGGCAACACAGCGCCAGCGCTAATCCCATCACGATCCGTTGTTTCATTTTCGCCCCCTCACTGGTAATCGACCTGCAGCGTCGCCGTCGCCACAAACGCCCCTTCTTTCAGAACGGCCCCCGGTTTGGCGACCGGCACAGCCTCCAGGCGCGGCGGGTTGCCGGGATCAATCTTGAAGCTGGTATTAAGCGCAAAGGGCGTATCATTCTGGTAAAGACGAATGCCGAGATCGGTTTTATCGGTTTGTACCGCCGCCCGATCAAAGGCGGTGGCCGCCCCCTTCAAGGACAGCATCATTTCCCACGGCCGTGCCCCCGGCGAATCGCAGTTGATGAGGTAATCCACCTGTTGCCGATAGTTGACGCCATCAACTTTATTGACCCCCACCCGCTGACCAAAATCCACCGCCACCGTGCCGCCGTCATTGATGGTGCAAGGCGGCGGCGCACGCAGCGTGCCGCGAAAATTCATCTTCACGTCTTCCGCCGCCAGGCACGCTGGGCCAAAGGCCAACAGCAGAACGATAGCCGCCTGTTTCATCTTCACTCCCCACTTCATTGGTAATCCGCCCGCAGGGTGGCGGATGCCGTGAACTCACCGGTCGGCAGCTGAACGCCGGCCTGTTTTATCGGCACCGCTTTCAACTCCGGCACATTCGGGTACGTAAAGTTTTGCCAGCTGTTCAATGGGATACGGGAATCACCGCGCAGCAGCGCAATCCCCAAACCGTTCACGCTGGTTTGCAACAGCTGCCCGTTAAACCCTGCGCCATTGCCCGCTATCTGCAGCTTCATGCTGTTTCTCGCCTGCCCCGTGCAGCTCAGGGAGTAATTTATTGGCGTGAGGTAATTGCTGCCGTCGATTCGCGTGGTCAATACTTCACTGCCAAAATCCACCTCGATCGGTTTGCCGCCGTTGATCACACAAGGCAATGGCGCCAACACGGTTACGCTCACGGTCACAGTCGTCGCCGCCGTCACCGGCAGCGTGATGCATCCCATAACCGCTGCCGCAAGCAGCCGCTGTATTCCGTTTCCTGTTTTCACCCCGTCACTCCATATGGGTTGTTGGCGCTGCGCCGGCTTTCACCCGCCGTCAGTCATAACTCAAACTAAAATCCACCACGGCGCGATAGCTGCCGGCGCGCAGCGGTGCCGCAGTGCGTTCCGGCGCTACGCGGTAGCTCAGCACGTCGCTGCCCGGCGTCAGCCACAGTGGCATACCACGGCTACCCAACCGAACGTCCCGGCCCTGGGCATCCAGTAACCTCAGGCCCAGACCGGAGACGCCCTGCGCCTTCACCAGCTGCGGGTTATCGGCGTCAGCCGGGGCGTGGAAGGCCACCCGCACCGCCGGTTGGTCATGCGCCCAGCTTAGCGCGCCAGTACGTTCATCCCGGCTGACCGCCGGACTACGCAGGCAATCACGCAGCCGCAGTTCAAATGCCACCGGCACGCCGCGATCGCCCACCTGCGCCAGCCGCCCGGTCGACACGTCCCCCAGGCGAATATCCTGGCGCGCGCTGTCCATCTCCAACCGGCAGGCGCTTTCGGTCAGCGCCCCTTCGATATACAGCACGCCGTTGGCGCCCTCGACGCCCCAGTTATCCGCCGCCTGGGAGGCAGGCAGCAGCCATAGCATCGCCGCCAGGCTCAACGGCGCCATCAGCGCCAGACCGCTCAAGGCCGCGTAGTAACGCAACTCGCTGTGTACATAGCTCCAATCACGCAGCCCTGTCTTTTTCCCTGCCATGTTTTTCTCCTTTCGCGCGGCGCGCCATTATTGCCGCTACGGCTTGGCTTTCTCCGGCACCACGCTGCAACCGCTGCCGCTGCAGTTGAAGGTCAGCTGTGGCCGGCCACCGTAGTCGTTGATATAGGTCAGTACCGGGCTGCCGCCCAGGCTGGCTGCGCTCACCGTCAGCGGGGCCGTGCCTTTTGGCGGCACCATAAACGGGTCAAAGCCTTTCACCCCTTCCACGCCTTTGCGACTCGCGCCGTCGACGATAGTGATGTAATACGGCGTCGGGTTGTTCACTGCGTATTTATCGCCCTGTTTGGTCAGCGTCAGCTGTTCCTGCCACGGCGCCGCATTGCGCTCTGGGGCGATTGCCGCCGGGCGATAGAACAGTTTGATGCGAGTCTGCAGCGCAATCTGCAGCGAATTCGGCTTGTTGCTCTTCGGCGGGATCTCGCGCAGGTTGAAGTAGTACAGCGTCTCGCGGTCCTGCGGCAGCTGTTTAGCCGCCGGCAGCGCCTGGATCTTCACCTGGCTCGGCTTGCCCGGCTCGATGCGCTGCACCGGCGGCAGCACCGTCAGCGGGCTTTGGATCTTGTTGCCCTGCTCGTCTTCAAGCCAGCCCTGCGCCAGATACGGCAACTGTTTGTTCTGGTTGCTGACGCTCAGGCTCACCGACTGTGCACTACCGTCGAAAATCACCCGGGTGCGATCCAGCGCAATGGCGGCATTGGCCTGCGGCACCCAGCTGCCGATAAGGGCAGTCAATACCGCCGCCGCGTACAGCGCGCCGTTTTTTTTCCCGTTAATTGTATTCATGCTCATTACAAAAACCCTCCTTTCAGGCCGCATAATTTACCGACCAAAATTTGAATATGTTTATCACTTTGAATAAAGCTTTTCATCGCCGTGGTTACAGCACATCGAAAATTAACAGGGCGCTACCGGAGAAATAGCCAGGTTTATTCGTTGTTTCACCGGCATCCAGCCTAAAATAGATCGGAACATCCGCCTGATATCCCGATTTGACGTCGTAACGTTTTTCGTTACTGCCGTTTTCGTCACCGATGGATAAGCGCACTTTAATTTCCGCCCCGCTCTGGGCATTACGCAGCGTCGCCGTCGCGGCACCCGATCGGGCCGCATCGGTAATTAACAAGCGCCCTTTACCGATAACATCTTTGGTGCCGTTACACCCCAGCGAAGCGGTGATGCTGCGGCTGGCGGCTCGCCCCTGCACCAATACACCAAAATCGACGGTATCACTGCTCAGCCCATTAACGTTGCAAAATACCGGTACCGAGGGGGGTGGTGGCGGTGGCGGCAACGTGCCGTCACAAGTGGATCCAACCTGCTCAGATTGCCAACCCGTAGTGAGAGTAATTGTTATGCAAGTGATATAAGTACTGTAATTTATTTTCCCTCCCATAGGTAATATACTCTTTACCGCCTCATTAAATTGCTCGAGGGTATAGTATTGATGAGCACTATCATCTTTATTTATAGGCCAACTAACAAATTTCTCCAATAGCCAACCCTTGTCCCACACTTCAATTTCAAACCGACACTTCCAATATTTATTACACACCACCTTATCACCGGTAAATATATACTCACCCCCCTCTAATCGGAATGAGTTAATATTATAATCCATCACCCCACTTTGACTGCCGCTCTGCCAGTACCAGTCAGAGAAATAACCGTCTACAATGGCAGCCTGGGGTGTCAGGCTATAAAATAAAAGTGGCAATAACAGCCATTTTTTCAGCATAAAAAACCACACTTATTCATGGGTACTTTCACCGTCAAGCTTGCGGCACGGCAACAATAAGTTAGTCATCAGCATCTCTGCCGGCAGCTGCTGCGGCAGGGTTATCCGGCACTGCGCCACGCCGTTCCACTGCACCGTCATGCTCTCCCCGGCGTTGATGCCGCTCAGGTAGACGCTACCGCCGTCGTTGACGATGCCGGTCTCCTGCTTGCGGGCGTTCAGCACCGTGGCGCCAAACGGCGGCTCGCTGCCGTCCGCCAGTTTGATTACCGCCATCGCCTTCTCCCCGGCGATCACCGCAAACTTGCGATAACCAATAGCCCCCTCGGTCAGCGTCGCCTGCACCACCGATTTGGTGGCTTCGGCGTTATCACCCAGCGCGTTCAGATCGATACTGGCCTTGTTGCGGTAGTAGCTGTTGACGTCCGCCACCACCGCCTTGCCCCAGCGGTTGGTCGCCACGGCACTGCCATAGCCGCGCACCGGCACCCCGGCCACCCCTTCGGTATCCAGCAGCAACCGGGTGCCGCCCGGCATGCCGATGCGGTGCAATGCCCCGCCTTCCGCCGTCAACGTCATGCCGCCCTGCGCGGAAAAGCCCATTGCGCGGTAGCGATCCTGCTGATAACTGACGTTGGCGCTCACGCGCGCCGCGTCGCCGTCGCGGTTGTAGTAACCGCTCATATTGACCCCGCTGCGCGCATTGCCGGCGCTGATCTGGTAGTTGCTACGTTCATCAATCCGGTCGTAGTACCCCACCCGGTTGGTGATGTCGTTGCGGCTCAGCGCCGCGTTGTAACTCAGGGTGCCGCCCCCGCCCCAGGGCACGGATACCGAGACGTACATGCCGTCGTCGTTCACGCCGTTGTAGCGGTTGCGATAGGCCGAGAGCGACAGGCTCAGGCTTTTAAACCGACCGATATCGAAATAGCGCGCCATCGTCAGGTTGTAACGATCGTTGGCCGGCCGATCCCAGTAGGTCTGGTGGTTGTAGTTGAGGTACGCGCTCAGCCCCAGATCGCGCAGCTGCTGGTTATAACTGATGGTGTACATCTCTTTGCTGTTGCCGAAACGCCGCCCGTATTCGCGCGCATCCAGGTATTCACTCATGCTCATAAAGTTCTGCTCCGAGAAGCGGTAGCCGGCAAAGGTCACCTGGCTGTCCAGCTCGTCGAAGGTCTTCGAGTAGCTGACGCGGTACGAACCGCCGCTCAGTGTCTCAGCCTCCTGCGGCAATTTGGCGCGCGACTGGGTGACATCGAACGACAGCGCCCCAAGCAGCATCAGATCGCGGCCGATGCCCAGCGCCAGCGCGTTGTAGTCACCGCCCAGCAGCGCACCGCCGTACAGCGACCAGCCGTTGCTCACCCCCCAGGAAAATTCGCCGGTGCCGAACATGGGGCCGCGGTAGCGGTGATCCATATCCGACGGCTTACCTGTCGCCAGCTTATAGCGCACCGAGCCGGGCCTCGTCAGATAAGGAATGCTGGCGGTGTTCATCTTGAACGCCTGCACGCTGCCGTCCTGCTCTTCCACTTTCACATCCAGTTCGCCGGACACCGCGTCGTTGATGTCCTGAATGCGGAACGGGCCTGCCGCGACCTGGGTCTCGTATAACACTCGGCCCTGCTGGCTGATGGTCACCTTGGCGTTGCTCTTCGCGACGCCCACCACTTCCGGCGCATAGCCGCGCAGGTTGGGCGGCAGCATGTTGTCGTCGGAACGCAGGCTTATCCCGCCGAAACGGAAGCTGTCGAACAGCCCGGAGTCCAGATAATCTTCGCCAACGGTCAACTTCGAGCGCAGCGCCGGCAGCGCCCGATAGGCGTAGTATCGGCTCCAGTCCAGATTCTGGGTGGTGCTGGTCTGCCCGCCGCCTGAGATGCGGTTCAATTGCCCTTGCCAATCGGCGCGCAGCCGCCAGGCGCCAAGGTTGGCTCCTGCCGTGCCGTTACCGCCGAGGTTGGCGTTGTTATCGCCGCCCCGCAGGTTTTTTTGCGTCTGGCCGTTAACGTTGTAGTCCAGCAGCAGGCCAGGCACGCCTTCGTCCCAGCGCGACGGCGGATCCCAGTCTTCCGAGGTATATTCCAGGTATGCCTGCGGAATGCTGAGATATAACGATGACGTCGCCAAATCGCCACGCACTTCCATCCCCTTCAGGCTGGCTTCATCCAGGCATTCATTCTGGTGCCACCAGCTCAACTGCTTCGCCAGGCTATCCTTCAACCCCAGCAAGGCCACCAGCGCCGGCGATAAACAGGCGCGGCTACCGTTCGGATCGTCGTCCGGGGCATAAAACGGCACCTGCTGCTCCGGCAGGTCGTTCTTGTTCAGGTGCACCACCATGGTGTAACGGCCCGGCATGATGTAACCGCCGCGGGAAAACTGGCTCAAATCGATATTTTTGCGGTCGTTCACATCCAGCACGTCGGTGTTGAACTGAATTTCTTCCACCGCACTGGCATCGGCCATCAGGCTGCCCAACACCAGGGCCACGCAAGCGCTCAGAATATGCAAACGAAACGGCTTACCCGCAGGAAGAAACATCATATCCATAACCTTTTATCGATTAACTTTCCCTAAAACATCGTTCGCCTCAGTAATAATCCATTTTGAAACGCACCGATGAAAAATAACTTCCCGCCTTCAACACCTGTTTATTGCTTACCAGCGCCATAGAAAAATCCAGCCGATAATTCCCTTGAAAAATATCCCGTGCTGGCAATGGCATGCCAGGGCGTGCGATATTTCCCGTCGAGTCAGTTATTCTTATCGCCAGACCGGAAACATCCCCATTAACGCCAAACATATCCCCTTCACTGCGCCCATCGAACGTCACCTGAAATTGTCGCCAGTCCGGTAAGTTGCTATCCACCCGCTCCAGCACGCAATTAACCAGTTCAATACTGAAAGGCACCTCTTTTCCTTTACCATCTCGCATAATGTCCGCAACCGGCGTCACGCCCATTGCGATAATTTGATCACGACTTTCCGTCGCGATGGCACAGGCAGTATCAATAATGGCCCCTTGCATATTGACGCGCCCCTGCCCTTGCACGGCAGAAATAGCCTGCCCGGCAAAAGAAACCCATAACGACAATAGGCAAAGCGCCTTTATTCCTTTACCCCGAAATGTCATCTTCATCCTTTGATAAATAACGGTTTCCGGTAAATGGCATGCGGGTCGCCCCGCATGCCCGATAATCACACGCAGTTCGTCAGATAACGATTACTGGTAAGCCAGGGTGAAGTCGGCAACGGACTGGAAGTCACCTGGGACGATGGCAGTCTCAGAAGCCTTGGCGCCCTGCAGGTAGGCGGCGAAGCTCAGAGTGTTGTTGCCATTCTGCAAAGCACGTGGGTTGGATGGTTTACCCAGTTCGATATCGTTCCCTGCGCCGTCGGTGATGGCGATGCCCGCACCCTTAGCGGTACCGGTAATACCCAACAGTTTTGCATCCACGGCAGATGAAGAACCCGTGAAGGTCAGCGCCACGGTATTATTTTTGCCTGGCTCTTTTGGATCGGAAATCAGATCGCAGTTTTCCAGTTTGATCTGGAAATTACGCGGAGTGGACTTGCCGCCCAGCTTCAGCGCTACGTTAGAGATTGCACCCAGCTCTACCGTTTGATCCAGAGATTCAGGTGCGATCGAGCAAGGCGCATCGATGATAGAACCGCTGAAGGTCACTTTACCGTGGCCCTGATCGGCTGCGTGTGCCAGAGAAGAAACACCCAAAGCCATTGCGGCAGCCAGCATAATTTTATTCAGTTTCATAGAAATCCCTTACATTCCTTAGTAAGCAGTGGAGTCAATTAAATCCATAAGAGTCACGCAATCAATGCTTCAGATATATTCACAAACATGATTTACGTGGCCAATACGCCGCATTTCTGCGCTCCGTATCAGTGAGAACAAATCTACACGCCACAAACAAAAAATAAAATGTTATGTCGTAAAAATACAAAAACACAGGACTTTTATAAAAAAAATAGGCAAAACATAGGTTTTAACACCATGAAATACCTTTTAATTATCAATATTTATTTTTAAAAACTTGGCAAGTAACAGGCGTTAAACCTCATTTATATTGATATAGAGAAAAATCCGATTTACAGGCAACCTCAAAGATTGAAAAAAACCAACCCAAGCCTCAGAATAATCTCTCGACAGGAAAGTTGCAGGTTAAAAAAATGATTTTTATCATCAATAACAGCGTCCTCTATAATGAGGAAGACGGAACGTTGTCGCATATTGACAATACCAACAATAAAATAGCTTTACTTAAACCGACCAGCCGACTGCTATCGTTATTCATCAGGAATAATAATGAGCTATTGCTCCGTGAACGCCTGATTAATGATGTTTGGGTCGAGCATGGGCTAAAGGCCTCAAATAACAACCTGAATAATTATGTATCCGGCTTACGTAAATCACTGGCGCAGTTCGGCATAGAAGAAATTATCGTCACCTATCCCCGGCAGGGGTTTAAATTTATCGCATTGAGTATTCATAAAGCTGATGGAGATAAAGGAATTGATACCAATAAAGGCAATGATATTGCGGAACCGGTAGCAGTCACGCTACCAAACGACAGCATCATCAATCTTCGCCGTTTATTACAACGGCTGGTGATGATCGCCGCCGCCTGTCTGGTGCCTTTTGCGATCGTTGTCCTGTATCAAAATAGTACACGCATCAACGTCTATCCATTGGGCAGCTATGAGCAGTGTCAGATATACAGTATGCGGTTGGGCAGTGGTAATGTGGATTACATTAAGCAGATGATACGGCGCGCCGGGTTCAGCTGCCAAAAAAGAGCGGATGTCTATTACTACGACAACATTCGCAATGAAGGTACTGAGAACACGGAACAGTGGCTCACGTTTTGCCCGCGATCGGGTAACAGCCCGTGCATCAACAATTATATCGACAATAAACAGTCTTAATACTTTTGCTATTTATCCCCCAGGGTCCGCAGATGAATGGCCCCCGGTATCACCGGGGGCTATCCGCCAGATGCCGTGGCACAGACGAACATCGGCCCGTAGTTGTTCACAAAAAGAAAATGGTGCTTATCTACCTGTTCGATACGTAAATGATACTGCCGCCCTTCCAACGGCAGGCGCAGATTCAACTCGGGGGATTTCAACGTATCCTGCGGCATTCGAGTGTTGCTGACCACATTGAAGGTGTAGTTGCTCCCCAACCGACGATAGTCCAGCTCGAGCGCCCGATCGATGTTATACCTCACCTCGTTATCAAACAAACTGCCGTTGATCCGCACCACCGCGCGCCGCGCGCCATCGGGCAGCACACTGATCAATAAAGCGCGTCGCAGCGCCTTATCACCCTGCTGGTTGCTCATCCACAACACCGCCCGGCATTCCGGCACCTGAGGTTTAAAAAACAGCAGGTAGGCGGAAGCACCGCAGCAAACCAACGCCAGAACGGCCAACAGGCCGTAGCAATAGGCGCGGAAAAAACTACAGCCCCGTGCTTTCATAGAAGTTCTCGCATTGCACTTCGCCCGTCGCCATTTTTTCCGACGGACAATAATAGAAATAAGACGCTCTGACCTGCCCCGTGGTATTTGGCGTTATTGACGGGGTGTCGTAATAGAAGATGGTCGCCGGCTCACTGCATTTGATATGATTTTTTTGATCCAGCATCTGTTGCAGATGCGCTAAATCCACCTGATTAGGGCCGACCTTGTGGTAGGAAGTGATAAATTTCACCTCACACTGGCCAATTTTCCCCACCGTGGTGGTGCTAATTGCCGGATAGCCGGAATCTTGCCAAGCCCAAATGCTCGCAATCATCGCCACGATCAACAACACACTCAATGCGATAACTTTCAAGCGGTTCCACCGCCCGGGCACAGCGGAAGATGATGCCACAGGGGCCGGGGCAGGCTGTTCTTCGCTTGTCGGCAACGCCTCCGCCTGGCTGTCCATCGTATGCAGTTCGGCTGCCGTAAACATAAACCCCTGCCGCGGCAGGGTGACGATGATCTCTTCCTCACCGAGCGAAGAGAACGCTTTGCGCAGAATCGAGATGGTGTTGTTGAGGTTGTTGCCGGAGGCAACCTGGCCGTGCGCCTCCCACACCTGCATCAGCAACGTATCGCGGGAAAGCACCAGGTTATTGTTGCGCACCAGGGCGGAAAGCAGGCGGTTCAGCGTGGCCGTCAGCACAATCGGCGGAATGTCGTCATGCAGCGAGATCAGCTCCGATCTATCTTCATGATATTTAATATTATTATTAATTATATATCTCATAATTCCCTGCGCGATAAACTGGTTAACGCCCATTAGCCCCTATCAAACGTGGCAATATTAGCATAGCGCAAATGATAAGAAAATTCTTAACAAAAAGAATAAAGTTTAATAAAAACAAATAGATATTAAATACCACCATACAATTCACAGAGTGAATTTTGCAGCCTTTTTCTAATTCAATGCACGAATGAAGTGGATTAACAAACTGAGCATAAATAAAAAAACCCGCCATAAGGCGGGCCTGATCAACGTCGGAAAATACTCAGCGCAGGCGGCGAATTTGCCGGTCTTGCCAGCCGGCGAACAGCAGTAAACCGCATAGCGCGCCGAGCAGCGCGCAGAACATGTCGGACTGGGTATCCCACGGATCGCCCTGGGTGCCGAGAAACTCGTCGGCGCCCTGGCCCAGCGCCAGCGCCGCCCACCACTCGATCAGCTCATACACGGCGCTGATGGCTAGCGCGATGCAGCAAACCACAAAGCCCAGCATCTTGCGCCCCTGCACATAGCCGCCGCGCAGCAGGATTTCGCGCGCCACCAGCGCCGGCACCAGTCCCTGGAAGAAGTGCCCCAGTTTGTCGTACGGGTTGCGGCCAAGATCCAGCCACTGCTGCACCTCAAACCCCAGCGGCACGCGAGCATAGCTGTACATGCCGCCGAAAATCAGGATCAGCGCATGGACGAAAATCAGCGTATAGAGCAGCGGCGTCAGCGGGTAACGGCGATGGGTCAGCCACAGCAGCGGCAGAGCGATCAATACCGGCGCCACCTCCATCAGCCAGGTGGTGCGATCGTAGGGGCGGATGCCGCTGTGGATCAGCGCGGCCAGCAGCAGCAGGGTGATAACGGACAACAACAGCGGGGTGCGCGAGGCGGGCATAACCAACGTTCCTTCAGGTTAACGGATCAACGCACTCTTTATACCGCAGATCCTGGGGCGAAAAAAAACAGGCGGAGCGTCGCCGCTTCGCCTGTTCAGTGTGTGCTTACCCTAAGCGGGATTATTTCAGCGCTACGCGGATCACGTCGTCCGGCGCGGTGGCTTCTTTCTCGCGGCTGGAAGCCTGCTTGACGCTGACGTACAGCGTCTGGCCGTCCGGCGACAGCGCCAGGCTGTTCGGGTGGGTCGGCGTCTTGATGGTGTTCAGCACCTTGTAGCTATTGGCGTCGATTACGCTCACTTCGCCCGCCTGGCGATGGGTGACGTAAACTTCATTGCGCGCCGGGTTGAACAGCACCGCCAGCGATTCCGGCACGTCGATCTTGCTCAGGATGTTGCCGTTGCGGGTATCCACCACCAGCACCTGCGGCTGCTTGGAATCGGTGATGAAGGCGCGATGGGTAGCGGTATCCAGGCTGATGTTCAGGAAGAAGTGCTCTTTGGACTCATCCAGCTTCTTGCGCGACAGCACCTTGTTGGATTGGGTGTCGATGGTCACCAGCTCGCCGTCGGCGTTGGTGACGTACAGACGCTTGGCGGCGGCGTCCAGCGCCAGGCCGGTGCCATATTTGCCGGTGTCGGTCACGGTGGCGCGCAGGGTCAGATCCTTGCCGTCCACCACCCACACCACGCTGGATTCACCCAGCCCGGTGATGTACAGGGTATCGCTGTCGGCATCCGCCACCAGCTCGCGCGGCGCCAGCGGCTTGACGGTCTCGGAACGCTTGCGCGCGTCCAGCACCAGGCGGCCTTTCACGTCGCCGGTCTTGGCGTCGATGGCGGTCACCGAGTTATTGACGGTGTTGCCGAAGAACAGCGTACCGGTCTTGGCGTTGACGGCGGCGCCAAACGGCTTGATGTCGTTATGAATAATCTGGGTCACGTCCAGCGTGGTCGGATCCAGGCGGTAGACGATGCCGCCCTTATCCAGCTTGCGGCTCTGCGAGGTCGCCAGGTAAAGCGCGTTCTCGCTCGGGCTGTAGGCCATTTCATAGGCGCCCTTGCCGACCGGTTTGCGCAGCACGTCCGGCGCGGTCTGCGCCTGCAGGGTGTTGGAGAACAGCAGCGTGGACAGCAGCATCAGCGGAAATGCCGCCCGTTTTCCCTTGGTGATCAAAGCATTCATCGAAATCTCCTTATATCCTTCATACTTGCAGCTACATCGGCGTTGGCTGCGCTCGCTCGCCCCAGTCACTTACCGGAGTAAGCTCCTGGGAACTCACGTTCTTGCCGCCTTGATGCAACTGCAATTATTTTGGATATGGCTCAAAAGAGCGGCGTTTTATGTCAAACCAGACGGCCGCCGCATTATCGTTATTAAAATCAGGCTTTCTCTTCGGAAAGCAGCGCCCACCAGCTGTCGATGGTCGGGTTGCGCGCCAGCGCGATAAAGTCGATATCGCCGCGGATCTTGCGCCAGCGGGTCGCCAGCTCCATGATGCGCACCGAATCCAGACCGTAATCAATCAGGTTTTCATCGTTGCCCATGTCTTCGCTGTCTTCGTCCAGCAGCGGCAGGATTTGCTGACGCAGCGCATCGATGCTGGCGATGCCGGCCGCCGGCAGCAGAGACGCGGTGGTCACCACCCGGCCGCAGCGGCCAGCGGTGTAGCGCAGCGCCATCAGGTGTTCGTCACGCGAGAAGTCCGCCAGACCGTCGGCCACCATGAACGGCTGGATGTTGCGCATGAAGGCGTCGATGGCGGTGGTCAGGCAGCCGATGTGCGCATACACGCCGCAGATGATCAGCTGATCGCGGCCGGACTCCTGCAGGATCTCCTGCAGCGGCGAGCGGTGGAAGGCGCTGTAGCGCCATTTCACCAGCACCGTGTCGTCTTCGTCCGGCGCCAGCGCGGCGGTCACCGCCTGCTGCTCAGGGTGCTTGTTCAGGCCCGGCCCCCACATGTCGTTCAACAGCGCGCGGTCTTCATCGCTCTGCTGGTTCGGCTGCGCGGTATAGAACACCGGAATGCCCTGCTGTTTGCAGTAGCGACGCAGGTTGGCGATGTTCTCCACCACCTGTTTAATCAGCGCGCTGTCTTCGCCCCAGAAATTGAGGAAATACTGCTGCATGTCGTGGATCAGCAGCGCGGCGCGCTGCGGTTCTACCTGCCAGGTGACTTTATTTTGCGGCAGTTCGTCCGCCGTCGGCAGCGCGTAATCATTAAGTTTTGGAATGGCCATCAATTAATCTCCCTGAGCCTGAGTCTGTAGTTGCGCGTCGAGCTGCTGGCGCAGCCGTTTTTTGTCTACTTTGCCGACCGGAGTCAGCGGCAGGCTGTCCACCTGAATAAAGCGATCCGGCAGTTTGAAGTCCGCCACGCCCTGTTCGCGCAGGTGGCGACGCAGCACTACCGGCTTCAGCGGCGCGTTGGCGATGATATAGGCGCAGCTCTTCTCCCCCATCAGCGCGTCCGGCATCGACACCAGCGCGGCGTTGATCACGTCCGGATGACGCAGCAGCAGGTTCTCGATCTCCTCGGCGGCGATCTTCTCTCCGCCGCGGTTGATCTGATCTTTCTGCCGCCCCTGCACGGTGATGTAGCCGTCTTCGCTGATGCTGATCAGATCGCCGGAGCAGTAGAAACCGTCGGCGTCGAAGGCGTCGGCGTTGTGCGCCGGGCTCTGGTAGTAACCGCGGAAGGTATAAGGCCCGCGCGTCATCAACCGGCCGACCTGGCCCGCCGGCAACGGATTGCCGTCGTCATCCGCCACCCACACCTCGTCGTCCGGCGACATCGGCCGCCCTTGCGTCGTCAGGATGTGGCGTTCGTCGTCGTCCAGCCGGGTGTAATTCACCAGCCCTTCCGCCATGCCGAACACCTGCTGCAGTTGGCAGCCGATTTCGTTCTGAATGCGCGCCGCCAGCGTTTCGCCCAGCTTGGCGCCGCCCACCTGCAGCAGTTTCAGGCTGGCGAGCTGGGCGTTGCCGCCCCACTCTTCGATCGCCTGCAGCCACAGCGTGACCGCCGGCGGCACCAGCGCCGTCACGTTGATTTGGTGCTGTTCGATCAGGCGGAAGCACTGCCCGGCGTCCGGATCCGCGGCGAATACCACCAACCCGGCGCCATAAAACACGCCCAGCACGCCCGGCGAACTCATCGGGTAGTTGTGCGCCACCGGCAGCGCGCACAGATAGCGGGTCTGCGCGTCGAAACGGCAGATCTCCACGCTGCGGCGAATGCTGTAGTAGTAATCGTTGTGGGTGCGCGGGATCAGCTTCGGCGTGCCGGTGCTGCCACCGGAAAGCTGGAAGAACGCCACCTGATCGGCCGCGGAAGGCTGCGCGACAAAACCGTCGCTCGCTTCGTCCAGCCAGGCGGCCAGCGCCAGCTCGCCCTCGGGCTGGCTGCGCAGCGCCACAACCCGCAGCGAAGGATGCGCATCGCGGAAGGCGTTCAGGAATTGATCGTCGGCAAACAGCGCATGCTGGCGGTCGGCGATCAGCAGCGCCGGTTTGATCTGCTCGGCATAGGCGTTCAGCTCGCTGCGCTGATGGCTGAACAGCGCGTTGACCGGCGCCACGCCAATTTTCAGCAGCGCGAAGAACACGATATAGAACTCCGCCACGTTGCCCAGCTGGACCAACGCGGTGTCGCCGGATTTCACGCCGCGGCGCAGCAAAGCGGCCGCCAGGCGATCGGCGCGCTGCTGCAGCTCGCGGTAGGTCAGGCTGCCCTGGGCGTCGATAATCGCCGGAGCGTCATTGTTGGCCTGGCGGTCGAGGATCTCGGTCAGCGGCTTGTCAATCCAGTAGCCGCGTTCGCGATAGCGGCTGGCGAACTCCACCGGCCAGGGGGTAAAGGCAATGCTCATCTTGTCGTTATCCTTGATTCATACCAAAGGCACGCAGAATGGTGCTGAGTTTGGTACCTGTTTCATGCCATTCAGATTCGGGTGAAGAGTCTTCCACGATGCCGGCGCCGGCGAACAGCCGCACCCGTTTGCCGTCAACGGTGCCGCAGCGGATAGTCACTACCCACTCGCCGTTGCCTTCGTCGTCGCACCAGCCGACGATGCCGCCGAACAGGCCGCGATCGAACGGCTCCAGCTTGCCGATCAGGGCGTGCGCCTCGGCCGTCGGCATGCCGCACAGCGCCGGTGTCGGGTGCAGCAGGCAAGCCAGCGACAGGGCGTTTTCGTCCGGAGACGCCGCCTCGCCGTCGATCGGCGTGGAGAGATGCCACAGCGTGGTGGTGGTCAGCAGTTCAGGGGTGTGCGGCACGTTCAGGTAGCGGCAGCGGCCGGCTAGCACGTCACGCATGCTTTCAGTGACGATGCGGTGCTCGTGGCGATCTTTCGCCGAGGCCATCAGCCGCTCCCCCACTTCGCGATCGCGCTGCGGATCGGCCTCGCGCCGGGCGGAACCGGCCAGCGGGTTGGAATAGAAACGGCCGCCGTCCTGGCGCAGCAGCAGCTCTGGGCTGGCGCCCAACAGCGCGCCCTGCTCCAGCGGCACATGGAAGTGGAAACCGTGCGGGTTCTGGGCGATCACGCGCGCCATCAGCGCATGGCGATCCACCGGCTGGCGCGTTTCGATCTCCAGCAGGCGCGACAAGACCACTTTATCCAGCTCACCGGCCTTCATCGCGGCAACGGCGTCGCTGACCATGTTCATGAACGTCTGCTGCGGCGGCAGCTCCGTCACCCCGGCCAGTTCAGGGCCGTTCGCCGAAGGCCGAACGCCGGCCATAAAGGCGGCGCGGTCGAACCAGCGGCTCTGCTGGGGAACAAACAGCGCCGAAGGCTGCCGGGTATCGAACGGAATGGCGCCGCACAGCAGCGGCTTTTTGATGCCGGCCTGACGGGCCTCGGCAAACGCCTGCCGCACGCGGCGCTGGAACTCGCCGTTCAGATCGGCACCGTCCGCGGCCGGCAGGCGAATGCGGCTGAAACAACCGGTGGTGGTCAAGCTGCGGTAAGGGGAGGTAAAGAAGAAGCCCGACGCCGGAGAAAAATCAGCGGCGAACCGGTGTTCTTCGCGCTCCTGCATTTCCTTTCGATTGATGTCGTTCACGGCAGTAACCATCGCTTCGCCCTCAAGAATTTGAAGTGATAACCAATATAATAATGATTATCATTTGAGTTAATTCCGCGCTAAATTACTCGCCGATATTTGCTATGTCAATAAACGTAAGCACTTCTTTCATTTCGAAATCATGACATAAACGCTGTGGGTTTTACGCATGCCGATGATAAGCATTGCTATTTGATCCCACAGCGTTGTCTTAACGCGTTCGACTACTTTTCTGTGGCGGGCTGCGGCTCCGGTTTGTGCAGCGTAACCTGGCGCAAACCGGTCATGGCGAACAGCAACAGGATGCCGAGCAGCGCCGCGCCAAAGCCGAAACCGCTGGCGCTCATCGCCGGCAGCATAAAGGCGCCCATCGCCCCCAGCAGCAACGCGCCCAGCGCATCGCCCACCACGTTCTGCGCCGTCCACAGGCCGTTGATGCGGCCAAGGAAATTGTCCGGCGTCAGGCCCTGGATCAGGCCGTATTGCAGCAGCGAGTTCAGCGCGCTCAGGTAGCCGAACGCCACCAGACACAGCAACGCCAGGCTGTACCACGGCATCAGGCCGAACAGGCCAATAGAGGCGAAAGCCGCGATCGCCGTCAGCAGCATCACCCAACCGGGGCGCGCCACGTGCGCCACGCGCCCGCTGGTGAACGCACCAATAGTCGCGCCGAGCGGCACGGCGGCGTACATATAGCCGAGGTGGGCTGCGTCGATGCGCCAGCTTTCCGCCATCGCCGGGTACAGCACGCGCACCGCGCTGGCCATGGTCAGCAACGCGCCGATCAGCGCCACCATGCCGATCACCTTGTTCTGGAACAGGAAGGCGAAACCGCCCGCCAGCGCGCGCAGCGGATGTTCACGCGGCTGCGGCGGCGGCATCAGCTGCGGCAGGCTCAGCAGCGGCAGCAACGTCAACAGGGTGCCGAACGCCGCCAGGCCGTAGTTCCAGGCGATGCCCATATGGGCGATCACCAGGCCGCCGATGGCCGGGGAAAGAATCGAGCCGAAGCGCACCGTCAGCATGCTGATGGCGCCCGCCTGCACGATGTTTTCGCGGCCCACCAGCGCCGGCGTGGCCGCCAGCAGCGCCGTCACCCCCACGGCGCCGAAGAAACCGTCCCACACCGCCAGCAGATAAATGGCCGCCAGCGAAGGTGACGGCAACAGGGCGTTGAGGCACAGGCCGACGAACCCGACGCCGCAGGTGGAGCGCGCGAACAGGATCAACCGGCGCCGCTCATAGCGATCGGCCAATACGCCGCCCATCAGCAGCCCGGCGAACATGCCGCCGCCGGCCAGCGTCACCGCCAGCCCGACCTGCAGGGTGGAACCGGTCAGCGCCTGGATCTGCATCGGGATGGCGATCGCCATCAGCCCCAGCGCCACAATGGAGATGAAACGCGCACAGAATACCGCGCGAAAGGCCCGGTGGGTTTTCAGCAGGCTAAAATCAAGCAGGATGGAGGGTTTGCTACTCATCGGTTGTTCACCACATCTTTAAACGGGGATTCTGCAGTTGCGGAGCGCTATGCTAGCACAGATAACGAAATCAATAATGATAATAGAAATCATTGATATTCAATTGTGAGCAGACGCAAGAAACGCCGCCAAACGCGGGGCAATCCCCGTGCCTGGCGGCGAGATGACGGGCGTTATTACAGCGTGCGCAAAATCCGGTTCAGCAGCGGCCCCAGCACTTTGAACGACGCCGGCGAAACGATATCGACATGCGCGCAGTCGAGCTCGTGCGCCTGCAGCGCATCGACGTACTGCGACCAGGTCTGCTGCACGTCCATCCCTGCCTGCAACGTGCGTTTGGCGACGAACAGCGTCGCCTGGCCGTGGAAGCGGGCGGTCCGCGTGTGCGACAGCAACCGCACCGAATCGGCGTAGTTGGCTTCGATGTTGTCGAACATCATGGTGCGCGTCTCGCCCAGCGCCGGATCGAGCGTATCCTGCGACACCGCCAGGAACTGTTCGCGCTCGCGCTGCACTTCCTTCAACACGTTGTCGTCCAGCATCACGTCCCAGTTTTGGGTCTCCGGCGGATAGGTATCCAGCAGGCCGAGGAACGCCACCTGCTCGCCGCGCGCCTGCAGCCGGGCGGCGATGCCCTGGGCCAGCGTGCCGCCCAGCGAGTAGCCGATGAAGTGGTACGGCCCGTGCGGCTGCACCTGCACCACCGTCTGCAGGTGCGCCTCCACCACCTGGTCCATGTCTTCGCTCAGCGCCAGCGGGCCGTCCGGCCGCGGCGACTGGATGCCAACCAGCGACCAGTGCTGATCGAGATAGCGCGGCAATACGCTGAACTGCCAGGAGAAACCGGATGCCGGATGCAGACAGAACAGCGTCGGCCCCTCGGTGACGCGCAGCGGCAATACGCTGTCGAAGCCGCTGCGATCGGCCTCTTCCTGCGTGCGATCTTCCGCCAGCAAGGCGGCCAGCTGCTCAACGCGCGACGCCACCATCACCTGGCCGACGGACACCGCCTTGCCCAGATCGCGGCGCAGCTCGGCCGCCAGACGCATCGCCAGCAGCGAATGGCCGCCGAGTGCGAAGAAATCGTCGTCGGCGAACACCTGCTCGCGCTGCAGCAGGCGGGCGAATACCGCGGCGATCTCGCTTTCCAACCCGGCCTGCGGCGGCCGCCCCGCCTTGCGCTCACCGCCCTGCGGCTGCGGCAAGGCCTTGCGATCCAGCTTGCCGTTGGCGCTCAGCGGCAAATCGCGCATTTCCACCAGCGCCACCGGCACCATGTGCGGCGGCAGGCGGTCGGCCAGCGCCGCGCGCAGGGCTTCCGCATCCCAGCTCGCGCCAGGCTGCATCACCAGATAACCCACCAGCTGGCGCGCATCGCCGCCGGCGTCCACCGGCGTGCCCTGCAGCACCAGCGCGTGCGTCACCGCCTGGCGCACGCCCGGCAGCGACAGCAGGGCGTGGTCGATTTCACTCAGCTCGATACGCTGCCCGCGGATCTTCAGCTGGTCGTCGCTGCGGCCCAAATATTCCACCGCGCCGTCCGGCAGCCAGCGCGCCACGTCGCCGGTGCGGTACATGCGCCCGCCCTCGCCGAACGGATCGGCGACAAAGCGGCTGGCGGTCAGATCCGGCCGGCCAAGGTAGCCGTGCGCCAGCTGCACGCCGGTCAGATACAGATCGCCCGCCACGCCCGGCGGTACCGGCCGCAGACGCGCGTCCAGAATGCGCAGCCCGGTGTTCCACACCGGCAGGCCAATCGGCACGTTGGCGCCGGTCACCTTCGCCAGCGCCTCGCCGTAGGCCGGATGCCAGGTCACGTCCACCGCCGCTTCGGTCGGGCCGTAGAGGTTGTGCAACGGCACCGCCGTGCGGCTTTGCCACAGGCGGCACAGCTCCGCCGGCAGCGCTTCGCCGCTGCAGAACACCTGGCGCAGCGCGGCGCAGCTCGCCACCGCCGCGTCGTCGTCCAGGGCGGCAACGAAAGCCGCCAGCATCGACGGCACGAAGTGCAGCGTGGTAATGCGGTGTTGGGCGATCAGCTGTTGCAGCTGCTGCGGATCGCGGTGCGCCTCCGGCGGCGCCATCACCAGCCGGGCGCCGACCATCAATGGCCAGAAGAATTCCCACACCGAGACATCGAAACTGCACGGCGTTTTCTGCAGCACCGCGTCGTCCGCCCCCAGCGGATACTGGTGTTGCATCCACAGCAGGCGGTTGACGATCGCCTGATGGCCGACCAGCACGCCTTTCGGGCGCCCGGTGGAGCCGGAGGTAAAGATGATATAGGCCGCATGGTCCGACGTCGGGCCCGCGATCGCCACCCCGGCGGCGTGATCGGCCGCCAGCGGCGCGTCATACAGCAACATGTCGCCCTTGTCGGCGAAACGCGCCTGCTGCGCCGGGTGAGTGATGATCAAGCGGGGCGCGGCGTCTTCCAGCATCATCGCCAGCCGCTCGTCCGGATAACCGGTGTCCAGCGGCAGGTAGGCGGCGCCCGCTTCGACGATCGCCATCAACGCCAGCGACAGGAACACCGACCGCGGCAGCGCCACCGCCACGATGTCGCCCGGCCGCACGCCCTGCGCCACCAGTTGGCGCGCCAGCGCCGTGACCTGCTCGCGCGTTTCGCGGTAGGTGAAGCTGAAATGCGCATCCGCCAACGCCGGCGCGTCCGGCGTGGCTTGCGCCTGCTGCGCCAGCAATTGGCTCAGCGTGGTCGCCGGCACCGGATGCGCCGTGTCGTTGATCCGCGCCAGCAGCGCGCGATCGTCGGCGGTCAGCATATCGGCCTCGCCGATCGGCAACGTTGCCTGCGCGGCGAACTGCGCCAGCAGCAGCGGCAACCGTTGTAGGTGCGCCTGCAGCTCCTGGCGGCTGTAACGTTCGGCATTGGCCAGCAGCTCCACCTTCAATTGGTGGTGTTCATCGATAAACAGCGCAATCTCCAGATCGCGCACCGGCCCGGAGGCCAGATCGTGGGTAATGCCCTCGATGCCGGCGAAATCCAGCTGGTAATCGAACATTTTGAAGTTGAAGACCGTGCCGTACAGCGGTTCGCCGTCGCCGATGCGCCCCAGATCGCGCTGCACCTGTTCGGCGTCGTAGCGCTGATGGCGGCGCACCGTTTTCAGCTCGCGGCTGATGCGTGCGGCGGCCTCATACAGCGTGGCCTGCGGCTCGAGATGCATCTCCATCGGCAGCACGTTGATCACCGGGCCTGCGGCGCACAAGGCGGCCGAGCCGGTACGGCGCATGAAGATAAAACCGGCGCTGAAGCTCGGTTGGCCGCTCAGGCGCGACACCCACAGCGCCACCAGCGCCACCGCCATATCGGCGGCGTTCAGCTTCTGATGCGCGCCACGCTGCACCAGTTCGGCGAAGGCCTGCGGATCGCAGCGCTGTTCCAGCCGGTGGATGCGCGGCGTGGGCGTTTGCCCGGCCAGCGGCTGCGGGCAGATCGTGGCCGGCGGCGGCAGCTGCCGCGCTTTTTCGCGCCAGAAATCGGCGTCGCGTTGCCAGGCCGGCGCCTGCCGGTAAGCCTGGTATTCCGCCACCACGTCGCTGAACGCCGTGAAAGGCGTCGGCTCCAGCGCGTCGCCGCGGCAAAGTTGGGTATAAATCGCCGCCACACGGCGAGCGATGGCGGTGAAGCTGAAACCGTCCACCAGCAGATGGTGATAACGCTGATACCAGAACCAGCGATCGTCCGCCAGGCGCATCACCACATGGCGATACAGCGGTGCGCCGCTGCCAGCGCGCAGATCGCTCGCCAGATCGATATCCATCAGCGCGCGAGCGGCGGCTTCGGGATCCGGCGACGTCGTCAGATCGACAAGTTCCGGCGCATGCACCGCCAGCGAGTCATCCAGCCATTGCACCGGCACGCCGTCGCGTTCCGCAAAACGCAGCCGCAGCATGTCCACCTCGCCGAGACCCTGAGTGATGGCCTGCAGCAGGGGCTCCACGGCGACGGGGCCGTTGAGTTCGATGGCATGCGCCACCGCGTAAGCATTGCGATGCGGGGAGATTTGATCGGCGACCCAGATGCCGGGTTGCGCCGCGACCAGCGGCCATTCGCCCGCAAGCGCCGGGCCGCTGAGAGAGTTAGGGGTGTGTGACACTGCTTATTGCTCCCGTGATTACCAGGCGCCGGTCACGCCTTGCGTGCTGCGACCGGCAGAATATCTTGCCAATGCTGTTCCAGCCACTCGGCGCATTCGGTGCGCGCCGCCGGGCCAAATACGATCGTCCAATCGGGTGGAATGGCGCGGAAATCCGGCCACAAACTGTATTGTTGTTGTACGTTGCGCAGCACCAGGCTGCGCTGCTGTTGATCATCGAACGGATTCAGGCTTTCCATCCTGCGTTCCTTGTGCCGCCGTCGTTACCGATGCCGGATAAGCGGTGGCGAAAGCGGAAGCCCACACCGCCTGCAGCCCGTCGGTCAGGCCGCTGCGCCAGCACAGCGCGTCGTGCCCGCCTTCCACCACCCGGTAGTGCACCCGATGGCCGGCTTCGCTCAGGCGCGCCGCCATTTGCCCGCTGACCTGATGCACCAGCTTTTCCTGCGTACCGGCTTCCATAAATACCTTCAGCGCGCCGTGGTTGCCCAGGCCGTGGCGTTCGACCTGTTGCATCAGCCAGCAGGCGTCGTCGGGAATGCTCGGCAGCTGCAGCATGTCGCGCCGCGGCCACCAATAGGAGCCGGACTGGGTGATCACCGCGCCGAAGCGCTGTGGCCAGCGCAGCCCGGCGTACAGAGAGGCCAGGCCGCCAAAGCTTTGCCCCGCCACCACCGTCTCGGCCGGATTGTCGCTGTGCAGCGCCCATTCGGCCAGTTGCGGCATCAGTTCTTCCTGCACCGCCAGCCAGAAATCGTCCTTGCAGGTCAGCTCACGCGCCCGGTGCGGCAGATCGATGATGTCGATCAGCACATACACCGCTTCCGGCAACGCCCCCTCGCGGGTCAGTTGCATCAACGGCGCCCAGACCGGCATTTGCTTCGCCCAGAACTGGCCGTCGAGCAGGATCGCGAGCGGGCGTTCGGCCGGCTTGCTGTCGCCGGTGGTGTAGATCCAGACATCGCGGCTGTTGCCCAGACGCTCGCTCTGCCAGGTATGGCGCTGCAAACGCGCCGGCAGCGGCGGCGTGCAGCGCCCGCTGGCGATCTCATACTCATCGAACGAGCGCCACACCGGCTGCGGCGGCGCATCCGGCATATGCAGACCGGAAACGCTGTGGCCGCTGGCGCTTTGCCAGGAGCGATAGGGGTTGAGCAGATCGGGAGTGGCGCAGGCGAACACCTGGTGCCACCAGTGACGCAGGTTGTGCATGTTGGCGTGCGCGTCGTCGTCGCTGAACGCCGGCGGCCGCTCGTCAAAACAAGGAATAAAGCAGTAGCTGCCGCGCCAGGCGCCGTTCAGCTCGGTCTGCCAGTACCATACGTCGGTACCGGCCAAACGCAGCAGGCTTTGCGGCGGATTCGGCTGATGGTGGTCGGTCAGGCAGTTGATGTTGATCCACACCCGGCGGTAGGCAGAAGTCAATTCGCATCCCTGCGGATCGCGCCAGAAAAAGGTGGTTCGCCACCGGCCGTTACCCGCCGGTTCTACCCATGGCGTACCGCGTCGTGCCACCGTCAACCACCACCCTGGACTGCCCGCATTGCTGCTGGCCAATAATCTGCTGCTTTCTGATTCTAGTTCTGTATTCACAACGCCTACCCATTTTGTAGTTGGCGGCACCGGGAACGTCGACTTTTCCCTATCGCCGGCCACCGCCCGAACACACTGTAGGTCAAATACTATTGATAATAATTTGCATTTGCAATAGTGTGTAAGGCTTGGAGATCGTGCTGGTATTGCGCGCAACGGACAGGGATCGGGGATACATCAATGGCATCCCTTGCCGCAGCCGATTTTCTATTCCGACTACACAAAAACTACAACCGCCTTTCCCCCATTCGGCGAGGGAGGGCAGCAAGGTAGGGCACTCAAATGAAAAGCAAGCTATCACGTTATTCTTTGGCCACTCTTATCGGCTTGGGATTGGGCGCGTCCGCGTTCGCCAACGCCGCGCAGCAGACCGACACCCCCACCACGGAAGAAAACAGCGGCACAGCGGATAAAAAGCCGCGCGGCGAAGACACCATCGTCGTGACCGCCGCCCGGCAGAACCTGCAGGCGCCGGGGGTATCCACCATCACCGCCGACGAGATCAAGAAACGCCCGCCGGCACGCGACATCAGTGAGCTGATCCGCACCATGCCCGGGGTTAACCTGACCGGCAACTCCACCAGCGGCCAGCGCGGCAACAACCGCCAGATCGATATCCGCGGCATGGGCCCGGAAAACACCCTGATTCTGATCGACGGCAAACCGGCCTCCAGCCGCAACTCGGTGCGTCAGGGCTGGCGCGGCGAACGTGACTCACGCGGCGATACCGCCTGGGTGCCGCCGGAAATGATCGAACGCATCGAAGTGCTGCGCGGCCCGGCTGCGGCGCGCTATGGCAACGGCGCCGCGGGCGGCGTGGTCAACATCATCACCAAGAAGGCCGGCGATGCGCTGCACGGCTCGCTGAACGGCTACTTCAACGTGCCGCAGCACAAGCAGGAAGGCGCCACCAAGCGCACCGATTTCAGCCTGTCCGGCCCGCTGAGCGATTCCCTGAGCTTCCGCCTGTTCGGCGGCTACAGCAAAACGCAGGCCGATGCCTGGGACATTAACGAATCGCACAAATCCGAACGCGTCGGCGCCTACGCCAACAGCGTGCCCGCCGGGCGCGAAGGGGTGGTCGATAAAAACATCGACGCCTTGCTGCACTGGGATTTCGCCCATCTGCAGTCGCTGGAGTTCGAATACGCCTATGGCCGCCAAGGCAACCTGTACGCCGGCGATACCCAGAACACCAACACCAACGCCCTGGTGCAGAGCAACTACGGCAAAGAAACCAACCGCATCTACCGTGAAACCTTCGGCCTGACCCACCGCGGCGCCTGGGACAACGGCGTGAGCACCAACAACTACGTGCAGTTCGAACGCACCCGCAACACCCGCATAAACGAAGGGTTGGCCGGCGGCACCGAAGGCATCTTCGATACCAAGAACACCGGTTTCGGCACCACCAAGCTGGATGACTTCCTGGCGCACAGCGAAGTCAGCGTGCCGTTCGAGCTGGGCGTCGCGCAAACCGCTACGCTGGGTACCGAGTGGAGCCAACAACGGATGAAGGACGGCACCTCCACCAGCCAAACGCTGATGGGCGGCACCATTCCCGGCATGACGACCGGTACGCGCAGCCCTTACGCTTCCGCGCATATCTTCTCGCTGTTCGCCGAAGACAACATTGAACTGACCGACACCACCATGCTGACGCCGGGGCTGCGTTACGATCTGCACTCCGAATCCGGCAATAACTGGAGCCCGGCGCTGAACCTGTCGCAGGAACTGGGCGACTACTTCACGCTGAAGATGGGCATCGCGCGTTCCTATAAAGCCCCGACCCTGTTCCAGACCAACGGCAACTATCTGCTGTACAGCAAAGGCCAGGGATGCGCCGGTAGCGATACCAGAAACGGCTGCTACCTGCTCGGCAACGACGATCTGAAGGCGGAAACCAGCGTCAACAAAGAGATCGGGCTGGAGTTCCATAACGACGGCTGGCTGGCCGGCGTGACCTACTTCCGCAACGATTACCACAACAAGATTGAAGCGGGTAACTCCCGCATCGCCACCAGCAGCACCGGCACGGCGGTCTATCAGTGGGAAAACGTGCCGAAGGCGGTGGTGCAAGGGCTGGAAGGCTCGCTGAACGTGCCGGTCAGCGAGACCGTCACCTGGAGCAACAACGCCACCTACATGATCGAGAACAAGAACAAGACCACCGGCGATTACCTGTCGGTGATCCCGAAGTTCACCGTCAACTCGACCCTCAGCTGGCAGGCCACGCAGGATCTGTCGATGCAGTCCACCCTGACCTGGTACGGCCGGCAGAAGCCGAAGAAGTACAACTATCAGGGTAAACCGGCCACCGGCGGCGAAACCCGCGAGGTCAGCCCTTACGCCGTCGTCGGCGCCAGCGCAACCTATGACCTGACCAAAAACGTCAGCCTCACCGCCGGCATCGACAACCTGTTCGACAAACGCCAGTTCCGCGCCGGCAACGCGCAGAACGTGGGCGATCCGAACACCGGCGCGATCAACATCGCCGGCGCGGGCGCGGCCACCTACAACGAACCGGGCCGTACCTACTACATGAGCATCAACACCCACTTCTGATGACATGAACCAACGACAAAGGGGGGCTCAGCCCCCCTTTGAGGTAAATGACAAAGCGGATGACGTTGCCGGGCTTTCATTAGGCGACAGATAGAAAACAAGGAAAATCAATTCATTGATTTTCGGCTGATAACCACAAAGGAGGAAAAACCACGCTTTTTCCTCCTTTGTCAGCCACGAGAAAGGGCGCCGCGGCGCCCTTTTTTTATCTTTCCATTCAGTTATTTGGTGTGTAGCTGAATGCGCACTACGCTTTCGGGTTTGCCGGCCTTGGTGGCAGCGCCGTCGTTTTTCACCGTCACGAACAGCGCATCGCCTTTCGGATCCAGCGCCAGGCTGTTAGGGTGCGGCGGCAGGTCTACGGTTTGCAGGCGCTTGAGGGTTTTGGCGTCAAACACCGTCAGCGTGCCGGCGCCGTGATCCACGCGCACGCCTTTGCGGTTGGCGACATACAGCCGCTGGCTGCGCTCATCGAGCAACAGGCCGATCGGCACCTCATCCGTCAGCTCGCTGGCCAGCACTTTTCCGCTGTCCGCATCCAGCGCGAATACCCGGTGGCCGCTGCTGCGCTTCACATAGTCGTGCCCCAGATGATGATTGCGGTAGTCGTCGCGATCGATGCCCTGATCGACGCCCAGCAGGCGATTGCTCGCCGGGTCATACACCAGGTTCAGCAGCTGATCGGCCTGCACTTCGTGCGTGGCGGCGATCGCCAGCGTGTCGGCGTTCAGGGTGATCACCTGCCCCTGCATGTTAGAGACGAACACCCGGCGGCCCTTCTCATCCAGCGTGATGCCCACCGCGTTGTAGCCGAAGCCCGGGATCACTTTCTCCAGCTTGCCGGCCTTGGTATCGACCACGTACAGCACGCTGTCGACGCCGAAGCCCAGACCCGGCAGGAACAGACGGCCGCTTTGCGCGTCATACTTGAGCTCGCGGAGGCGGTACAGGTAGTCCTCGGTGATTTTAAACTTCTTCAGCTCCGCCAACAGGAAATCCAGACGCTTGCCGCTGATGCCCGCCTGCTTGTAAGCCTGCTCCAGCACCGCTTTGTCCAGCAACTTGATGCTGCCCAGCGCGTGGTTGGTGGTGGTGTCCACCACCCCGACTTCGCCGTTGAAGGCCTGCGTCAGGTACAGGCGATTGCCCGCGTCGTTCAGCGCCACGCCGAAGCCTTTCACCTGCAGCGGGATCTCCGCCTTGATCGCCAGGGTGTTGGGATCCAGCCGCAGCACGCGGGAGCGCGCCTCTTCCTTCCAGTCCGGCGCACTGACGAACAGCGCCTGTTGCGAAGTGCTGTAGGCCATCTCCACCACCGCCGACGACAGCGCCTGGCGCTTGATGTCCTGCGGTTTGATGCCGGCATCGTCGGCCTGCGCGGCGCCGGCGACCACCAGAGAGGCCGCCACCAGCAGCGACAGTAACGCGCGCGGGGTTGCTAGGGTTCCAGACATCCTTTTATCTCCTTGAAAATCATGCTTTCGGTTAGAGTGAAACAACGTCATGCCTGCGGCCCGGGCGGCAGCGCCGCCAGAGCGATATCGCCAGCGATGTGCTGCGCAAACTGGGTAAAGACGTGCTGAACGCCGTCGGCGATCAGAGTGGCCTGCTCCCTGCTGTAGTGATCCTGGCGATAGGTCATCATCACCCGCAGGGATTTCTTCCCGGCCAGATCGTCTTCCATCACCTCAAACTGCAGGCCGAGCAGCGATTCGGCTTTCTCCGGCTCCACCTGACGGTAGGCGATCGCACGGCCGTCCTGCAGCCGGAACTCGCCGTTCAGCTTGATGCGGCTGTGGATCTGGATGAACACTTCGAACATGTGGTTTTTGCGGTCGGCATCCACGCCGAACAGCCCTTCTTCCACCAGGTCGATCGGAATGTCGGTGTATGGCAGCGAGCCATTGATGGTGTTTTTCACCTGACTGACCAACCCGGCGACCGTCAGCCCTTCGTCGAAGCGCACGCGGTGCACCACCACGGTGGTGAAGTAGCCGACGGTATCGAAGAACTCGGCGTCGTTACGGCCGGAGGTCGAGGTGCCCACCAGCAGATCCGCCGGGCCGCCCAGCAGGCGCAGCGCCGAGGTAATCCCGGCATACACTACGTTAAACAACGAAGCGTTGTTGCGGCGAGCGAGCTGATACAGGCCTTCCGCCACGGCGGGATCGACCTCGAACTCCAGCCAGCCGCCGTTGACGTCCGCCGGCGCTGGCACCGCCGGATGGGTGGACGGTTCTTGCCGGAAGATCGGCTGGCCGACCGGCGCGCCGCGCAGCGCGTCGAGCCAGTAATCCAGATGTTGCTGCTGCACCCCGGAGGCCCGCTGCTGCCGGGCGAAGGTGTGGAACTGCGGCGGCTGTCCGCTCCACTGCGGCGCCTGGCCGACGACGCGATGGCGATAGGCGACGCCCAGCTCATCCATCATCAGGTTGAGCGACCATTCATCCAATACCACGTGGTGGAACAGCAGCGACAGCAGCTGCTGGCCGTTGTCCGCATCGCGCAGCAGCGTGACGCGCAGCGGCAGCTCGGCGGCCAGATCGAAACGGTGCTGGCCGGCGTTGGCCAACAGGGCGGCGGCGTTGCCCGCCGGCGTTTCCTGAGAGAAGCGGAACCATTGGTAATCCGACAGTTCGGCGGCCGGCACCACCACCTGCACCACCTCCCCCTGCTGCTCGACGAAGCGTGAACGCAGCACGGTATGGCGAGTCATGACGTCGATAAACGCCTGACGCAGCGCCGTTTCATCCACCTCATCGAAGAAACGCAGGGAGAACGGCAGGTTGAAGATCTCGTCATGACCAAAGGCTTCATACACCTTCCACAACGATTCCTGCGCCAACGACAGCGGCGCCTGCGCCCGCTCATGATCGTCGGCGGTCGTCAGTGCGGCATTCGGCTGCGCGACGTCCAGGCGTTTGGCGTACCCCGCCAGCCCGCGCGCCGTCGGATGGCTGAACAGATCGTTAATGTTGATTTCGATCTGATGCAGGCTCAGCAAGCGGCCGATCACCCGGGTGGCGACCAGCGAATGGCCGCCGCGATCGAAGAAGTCTTCATCCAGGGTCATTTCCGGCGCCGCCAGCGCCTCACGGAACGCCTGCAAAATCAGTGATGCAACGCTTTCGTCCGGGTCGCCGTTCGCCACCGGCGCGGCCATCGCCGGGGAAACGGCCTCAGCCGCCGGCAATGCGACGGCAATCCGCTGCCCGGCCAGAAAGGCGCTGAACTGCTCCAGCAGGAAAGGCGCCGCATGCGGAGACAGACGCGGATCGGTGACCAGCTCCAGCGTCAGCGTTTCCGCCTCGGGCGAGCTCAACAGCAGCGCCAGTTCAAACGGCGTATGCAGCGGCGGCAGCAACAGGCGTTCGGCGTGAACGCCTTCCAACCGCCACTCTGCAGCCAGATCGTCGCGCCAGGCCACCAGCAGCTGCGCCCGCTGCGGATCCGGCTGTTCAGACACGGTCTGCGCCAGCAGCCGTTGCCCGGCATCGCCGTCGCCGTGACGTACGGTCAGGCGCATCAGCGGCGCTGCCGTCAGGCCCAACTCCAGGCCGACGCACTCCGCAGTTTCTGCCGCCGGCACGCACAGCTGCACCGCTTGGCCGCCGGCCTGCGTGGCGACGAACTCGGCAAAACGCGCCGCCACCGCCGCCATCAACGCCCGCGGCGTGTCGTTGGCGGGCAACAGCAAGCGCGCAATGCGCGTGACCACGCGCGCGCCCACCGGTGGCAACGCTTCAACACGCTGCGCCGGGCTGCGGTAATCCTGCAGCGAGACCGCCTGGCGCGCCCAGGGCAGCTGTGGCTCCGGGGTTTCCGGCGGCTCGACCGGCTCCGCCGCGAAAGGCAGAGGCATCGCATCTCCGTTATAACGGGCGGACAACATCGCCGGCAGGTGGCGCCAAGGCAGCGTTTCCGCCAGGATGTCATGCAATACCGCGCCCAACATCACGTCACCGCCCGGCGTGAGCAACAGCAAGAAGCGCAGCGGCGCTTCGCCTTCCAGTTCAAACGGCGCCGCCTGCGCCTGCAGCAGGCAATCCATGGCGTGTTGTTCATCCGCCACCTGACGCAGGCTCACCGGCAACGGCGCCGAATCGGCGGCGCGTTTAATCAGACCGTTTTCGTCATCAAAAACGTAATGCACGTTCACGCCCGGCGTTTCCCGCACCAGCGCCTGCAGCGCCGCCGTCAGTTGGGCGATATCCACCTCTCCCGTCAGGCGCCAGGCCAGCGCCCGCTGCCCGCGTGCGTCACCCTGCTGCAGATGGGCAAACCATGCCCGTTCTTCGGCTTCGCTTACCGGCCGCTCGCCGTTCGCCGCCCCCGCGCCCAGCGCCTGAAACGCGCTCTCCAGCCGCTGGGCCTCTTCATCGCTCAGAATGCTGTCAAAATCACCGATCACTGCGTTATCTCCTTTGCCCGGCCGTGCCGGGATAGCGCATAAAACGGGGGACATTCGTCCCCCGTCACCGCGATAGCGTTAGAAAGTCAGCTCAACCGCTGCGCCGACCAGGCGGCCTCGCTGGAGAGTCGCCGTGTAAATGTCATTGCTTCTGACCATCTCGCGGCGGTCGGAATCAAACAGGTTTTTCGCATACAGCGTGGCGCGACCGTAGTCGAAGGTGTAAGCCAGCTGGGCGTTGGCCGTCCAATAGGAGCCGATGCGCCCGCGCGAGTCGTTGTCGTATTGCGAATAGTAGGAGTCGGTAAACGCCACGTTGCTGCTCAGCTCCCACCCTTTCAGGAACTGATATTTGGCGCCCATATTGGCGGTGTAAGCCGGCGCGCGCGCCAGCTCATGCCCTTCCACGCCGCTGCCCGAGAACTTCTTGATGTCAGTTTTCAACAGGCCGAGGTTGCCGAACAGTTCGAAATCCCAGCGCGGCTGCCAGGTAGCGCCGATTTCCGCGCCGTAGGTTTCCACCTTGTCGGCGTTGCGGATCACGCTGGAGTTCTCGCCCAGCGAGTACGGCAGCTGCATGTCTTTATAATCGTTGTAGAAGATGTTACCCGTCAGCACCACGTTGGCGTCTTTCAGGTGATGGCGGGTGTACAGCTCGTAGTTCCAGACATACTCGGAACCGTAGGTGTAGCTGACCACCGGCGTGCCGATCGTGATGCCGCCACCGCCGGCGTTATAGCCGCGTGCGATCTTGGCGCCGTAGGTTTGGGTATCCGTCGGTTTCCAGGCCACGTCCAGCTTCGGCAGGAACACGGTGTAGGTTTCATCGAAATCGATGCGCACCGCCTGGCTGCCACCGTCTCGGCGACGATGTTCGCGCTCCAGACGGCTGGCGGCGGTCACGTCCACCTGCGGCGTCAGCGCATAGGTCAGCTCGGCGAACGCCGAATGGGTATCGGTCTTATCCTTGAAGGTCGAGCCGCCGAAGATGTTGACGAACTCATCCTGCGTGCCGTGGAAGTAACGCAGCCCCGCCAGCCCGTGCAGGCGGCTGTCCGCGCCGCCGAAGCGCACTACCGGCTCCACGTGAACTTCCTGGCCGTCGATCTCGGCGTATTGGATGTTGTAAGCGGTCGGACGGTTGATGTTGAAGTCGGTGTAGATAACGCGGTTTTCCAACGTCAGTGCGTCGGACTGCTCCCAGGCCAGATCCCAGATGGTGCTGTTCATGTTGCTTTTGAACACGGCACGGCGCGGATCGTGGCGCGGGTTGGTCGGATGCGGCTGAGGGTTGAGGCTTTCGTTCTGCGGCGCGGTGCTGCCGAAGTGGTTGAAGGTCAGCTTGGTGGTCAGATCGCGCAGGCCGGCCGGGTTGAACAACAGCTTGGCGCGGGCGGTGGTGGCTTCCACTTCGCGCGGATCGCCCACCGGCGCATAGGCCGGCAGATCGGCTTCGCTGCGGCGGCGCTGGCGATCGACGCTGACGCGGAACGCCAGCTGATCTTCCACCAGCGGGCCGGACGCCATGGCCGCCAACTGTGAAGAGTGCTGGTTGCCGGCCCCGCCCTTGAAGGCGCTTTCCCACTCGAAGGTCGGATCCTTACTGGCCATGACGATGGCGCCGGCGATGGCGTTGCGCCCCTGGATGTAGCTTTGCGGGCCGAGGAACACTTCGACGCGATCCAGATCCCACAGCGACTGCGGACCGAACGCCTGTTCGTTATAAGTCAGCGAACGGCCGTCCAATGACAGATTGAGGCGCGGGCGGGTGCCGCTGAGGAAAGCGTTGGCGCCGACGTTCGGGCCGGAACCGTCGATGCCGCGCACGGTCGGCAGTTCGTTGCCGATGCCCAAATCCACCACGTTGGGGGTCATGCGCAGCAGATCGGGGATCTGCACCGCATCGGGCATCGAGGCGATGCGGTTGCTGTCGAACACCTGCACGCTGGAGCCGGTGTCGAAAATGGACCGTTTGATCTTCTCACCGGTGACCAGCAGCGTTTCCGCGTCCTGGTAGGTTTCGTTGCTCTTCGTTTCCGCCGCGTTGACGTTACCGATCGCCAGTGAACAAACCCCTAAAAATACGGAGGAAAATGCCCCAATGGCTTTCAACCCCGCCTTTTCCCCGTTTCCTACGCTTTCATGCCGTTGAGCCGCAAAATGCTTGCCCATAGATGTCTTCTCCTTTCATCCCAGAGGTGCACAAAATTTGATTTTTTTTTACACAACCTACATCGACACTCACACAGATCATGACGCTGCGGCCTTCCCGGCCTTGCTGTTGCTTATCCCTGCGGCAAACCCATGCCTTTCGCGGCCGAACGGGCGCGGCCCCGTCCACGGCCAAGCCGCCGGCGGAGCGGCCGGCAGCTTGTATAAAAACGTAAAATAATGTTAAGAATGATAATATTTTGCATTTTCTAATGCAAATCATTATCAATAAAGGTGTGAAGCCTGACAAGATAACTGCCAGAAACCCTTATACTTTCGCAGGAAAAACGAGCGCTGCAATAACAAGCAATCATTTCAATGCTAAGAATAATATAGATAAATTACTCACGCCCAACGCCCTCTCTGCTCAGTATTGCTAAAACGCCTTATAGATAGCACCCATGCGCCAAATGGATCAAATAATAATAATTTTCATTCCTATTAACATTTGGATATATTCTTGCAGTCTCGTTGGCTGAATCAAAATGGATACCCGATGAAAGCGTTAACCACGATGCAGGCCGCCTATTGGGTAGGCCGACAGTCCGCTCCCCCTCTGGGCGGCATGGCCGCCCACCTGTATGCGGAGTTCGACGGCGGCGAGCTGGATGCCGCTCGGCTCCGCCAGGCCGTAGAGATGTTGTACCTGCATCATCCGCTGCTGCGCCTGCGCATTACCGACGATGGCCAACAGACGATCGCGCCCCCCAGTCCCCGGCATACCTTGCATCTCGACGACTGGCGACACGCCGATGAAGCGACGCTGGCGGCCGCGCTCGACGCCAAACGCCAGGCGAAAAGCACCCAGCTGCTGCCGCTGGAACAGGGCGTTCCCTGCGATATCAGCCTGAGCCTGCTGCCGGAAGGGCGCAGCCGCTTGCACGTCGATCTCGACATGATCGCCGGCGATGCCATGAGCTTTCGCCTGCTGATGGAGGATCTGACGGCGTTTTATCACCAGTGTCCGGCGGCGCCCTCCCATGACGCGCCGCCGGCCTACTTCGATCACCTCGAACGACGCAACGCCGACGAGGCGCTGCGCCAGCGGCGCGAACGCGGCCAGCGTTGGTGGCGTGATCGCCTGGCGCAGGTGCCGCCGGCGCCGCGCCTGCTGCGCACGCCGGATCGCTGCCGCAGCGATCGTTTGGCCATCCAGTTGAATGCAGAAGAAAGCCGCGCGCTGGAGAGCGTGGCCAAGCGGCACCACACCTCCCTCTCGACGCTGTTTCTGGCGCTGTTCGCGCTGGCCGTCGGCCAGGGTTGGAACATGACGCGCTTCCGGCTCAACGTGCCGCTGTTCCACCGCGAGAGCGAACGGGAAGACGCGCATCGCCTCGTCGGCGACTTCTCTAATCTGGTATTGCTCGGCGTGGAATTGAACCCGACGGAAAACCTGAACACCTTCTGCCAACGCCTGATGGCGCAGCTGGCGGAGCTGATCGAGCATGCAGATTATCCCGGCGTCAGCGTGATGCGCGATCTGTCACGCCTGCACGGCAGCCTGCAGCCTTCGCCGGTGGTGTTTACCGCCGGTTTCGGCATCCGCGGCAAGACGCTGTTTTCCGAACGGGTCGCCAACACCTTCGGCCCTCTCGGCTGGGTCATCTCTCAGGGGCCGCAGGTCGCGCTGGATGCGCAGGTCGCCCACGTCGACGACGGCATTCTGATCAACTGGGACGTGCGGCTGGACGCGTTTCCCGAGCACGCGCTGCCACGCCTGCTGGCCTGTTACCGGGCGCTGCTGCACCTGGCCGCACGGCAAGCGGGGGCGTTCGATCGCCCGCTGTCGCAACTGCTGGCGCAGTGTACCCCCGACGCGCTGGCGCAGCAGGCGCCGGTGCGCCAGGTGTTGCACCGGCTGCTGGCGCGGGTGGCTCCCGAGGCCGGCTTGCGCGACCACGACGATATCCACCGCTTGGCCCTGCCGGATGCTGGGGTGAACGCGCTGCTAACGGTGCTCAACAAATATCTGGCGGCGGCGCTGACGGCGCAGGATCTGGCGGCGCATCCCTCTCCGGCGGCGCTGGCGGCATTGATCTGCCAACGCTCGCCCGAGGCAGGACGGCATGCGAAAACGCTGCTCGCCGCGCTGGCGCCGCAGCACTGAGATCGGTTTCCGGGCGCGCGACGTCCGGCACGTTTTAATCGGTTAGCGACTATAGGGAAGCACCATGGAGACACCATTAACCGCACTGCAGCAGGCCTATCTTCTCGGCCGCAGCGATCGATGGCCGCTCGGCGGCGTGGCGATGCACGACTTCCGCGAATACCGCGCCCGGCAGCGGGATGTGCTGCGCCTTGAAGCGCGCCTGGCCGAGCTGGTACAGCACTACCCGGCGTTGCGCACCTGCATCGATGTGCAGCGCGGCACGCAGCACGTGCGCCCGGAAATCACGCTGCATCTGGATCGCCACGACCTGCGCTCGCTGGATGACGAAGCGGCGCAGCGCCAGACGGAACAACTGCGCGAGCGTTACTCCCACCAGCGCCACGATCCGAGCCAACCGCTGTGGCGCATCGCCGTGATCCAACTTGCCGAACAGCAGGATCCGACAGGATCGCCGTACGATACGCTGATCTTTACCAGCTTTGATGCCTTGATCCTCGACGGCCAGGGGATCTCCGCCGTGATCGCGCGCCTGTTCGACGATCGCCCTCTGACGCCGACCGCCGCCGCGCTGCCGCCCCCTGCGGCATCGGCGGCGCAACGCCAGGCCGATGCCGCCTACTGGCGCGAGAAGCTGCAGGATGTCACCACCCCGTCGGCGTTGCCGTGGCGCGCCCCGCTCGCCAATCTCACCGCATCACGCTATCGCCGCGCCACCCTGACGCTGCCGCACGACACGGTCAAACAACTCGGCCGCCTGGGATCGCCGCATGCGCTGCTGCGCAACAGCCTGCTCTCGGCGCTGATCCTCGATACGCTGGCCCACTGGACCACCGACGGGGAGCTGTGCGTCGGGGTGCCGGTGGCGTTCCCCGCCGCCGACGGTGCGCTGGGCAACGCCTCCAGCTTCGTGGCGGTGCGCTATTCGCGCTATGGCGAAGACTTTATCCAGCGCGCGCAAGCCTTGCAGGACGATGTGCTCGGTGCGCTCGATCACCTGGCGTTTTCCGGCGTCGATCTGGCGCGTCAGTTGCTCGGCCAAAGCCAGGGCGGCCCGGCGCTGCCGGTGATCCTGACCAACTGTCTGGGTTGGGAAACGCTGCCGGCCGAGGCGCCGGTGCGCTTCCACGACGGCCTGACCCAAACGCCGCAGGTCGCCATCGACATTCGCCTGACGCTGGACAGCGAAAAAAACCTGCAGCTGTGCGTGGATTACGCCGAGCAGGCGCTGCACGGCGAGCAGGTAGCGGCCATGCTGGCGGCCTTGCAGCGGCGCATCCTGCACAGTTGCCAACGCGCCGATCTGGCGATCGCCCCACGAGATTTCATCGATCTGGCGCATTACCGCCACAACGACAGCGAAGCGAATTACGCGCCTTATCCTTATCTGGCGCAGCTGGCCGAGCGGCTGTTCGGCGCGCATAACGGCGGCAACGCGCTGATCTGCGGCGAGCAGACGCTGACCTATCGCGAGCTGGGCCGGCGGATCGCCACGGCGATCGCCAACCTGCAGAGCCACGGCGTACAGCCGGGCAACGTGGTGGCGCTGTATTTGCCGCGCAGCCCGGAACAGATCATCTTCAGCCTCGCCTGCGCCCTGCAGGGGGTGATCTGGGTGCCTGTCGACATCAACTCGCCGCCGGAGCGCACCGCCTACCTGCTGGAGAACTGCCGGCCGACGCTGGTGGTGCACGGCGGCGATCTGGAGACGCCGATCGGCGTGACGCCGGCGACCCTGCTGACGCCGACGGATCGCGCGCGCGCGCTGCCGGATGAACAGGCATTGACGGAACGCAGCGCCAGCCAGGCCGCGAGCTATTACCTGTATACCTCCGGCACCACCGGTAAACCCAAGTGCGTGGTGCTCAACAACCGCGCCACCGCCAACGTCGTGCACCAAACCCAACAGCGCTGGAGAGTCACCGCCGACGACGTCTTTATTTCCGTGACGCCGCCGCACCATGACATGTCGATGTTCGATCTGTTCGGTTCGCTGTGCGCCGGCGCCACGCTGGTACTGCCGGCGCCGCATCAGGAAAAAGACGCCATCAGTTGGAACCAGTTGGTGGAAAAACATCGGGTCAGCCTGTGGTGCTCGGTGCCCGCCATTCTGGAGATGCTGCTCACCTGTAAAACGGCCGACAGCCTGCGCTCGCTGCGCCTGGTGGCGCAGGGTGGCGACTACATAAAGCCAGCGACGGTGCAAACCCTGCGCACTCTGCGCCCGGATCTCACTCTGTTCTCACTCGGCGGGCCGACCGAAACCACCATCTGGAGCATCTGGCACCCGATCGCCCCGCAGGAGAGCGGCACCGTGCCTTACGGCCGCCCGCTGCCGGCCAACCGCTATTTCATCTGCCATGACGACGGCAGCCACTGCCCGGCCGGCGTGGTCGGCCGCATCCATACCGCCGGGGTCAACCTGGCGTTGGGCTACCTGGAGCAGGGGGAGCTGAAGCAGCACGACTTCGTCACCCTCGCAGGGCCGGACGGGCAGCCGCTGCGCGCTTTCCGTACCGGCGATCAGGGCTATTACCGTCCGGACGGCAACATCATGTTCGCCACCCGGGTGAACGGCTATGTGAAGATCCGCGGCGTGCGCGTCTCGCTGCCGGAAATCGAAGACGTGCTGCGCCGCCATCCGGCGATCCGGGATATGGTGGTGGTGGATTATCCCAGCGGAGAAAACAACGAGGCGGCGCTCGGCGCCCTGTATCTGACCCGCGACGGCAAGCCGCTGCCGCTGTCCGAGATCCGCGCCTTCGCCACCGGCTATCTGCCCTGTACCCATATTCCCACTCGCTTTATCCACGCCGAGGCGCTGCCGCTGTCTGCCAACGGCAAAACCGACCGCCATCGCATCCGCGCCGACCTGAGCCAGCGGCAAACCGCGCCGGCGCTGAACGCCTGCGCAGCCCCGCCGCCGAACGCGCCTTTGGCGCGCAGCGCAGAGATCCTGACCATCTATTGGCAGGCGATCGGCGTGACGCCGCGCCCGGAATGGGGAGAAGAGACGGCATTTATCGCCATGGGGCTGAAGCTGCCGCATATCAAACAGGTGGCGGAGCGCCTCAATGACGCTTTCGGCACCCGGCTGGTGAGCAGTGCGCTCTTGCCGTGCAAGAATGCGCGCGAAGTGGCGGCGTTACTGACCAGCTGAAGCCACATCACTCGGGCGGGGATATCCCCCGCCCGCAGGTTATCAGGCGGGCAATGCCGTCAGGGCCGCGAGCGGTTGTTCCCAGGCTTCCCGCTGCAGCGCGCGCAGCAGAAATTCTTGCAGCGCCTCGCCATAGTCCAGCGCATCCTCCGTCGGGAACTGTTCCAGATAAATGTCGATATCCACCTGCAGATCGCGGGCGTCGGTGCGGCCGCGATACGTCAGGTTGAAACCGTCGCCCGAGCCCCCGGCCAATACGCGCCGGGCGCCGCGACAGCCGACAAAACGGGGCGCGTCGAAGGGTTGCACGTTGATGAAGGGAGAAATAAAGAAGCGCGAGTTCGGATCCACGCCGCGATCGGCGGCCAATTGACGCAGACGATAGCCGGCGTGGCTGCGCAGCTCGCGCAGCTGCTGCGTCAGGGTGGTCAGAAAGCTCCCCAGCGTCTCCATTGGCGACGGCGATACCAGCAGCGGCAGGGTATTAACCGCCAGCGAAGGGACGTTGGTGGCGGCTTGCCCGCGGCGATTCATCGCTGGCATCCACATCGGCAACGCATCGCCCTGCCGGACGTGGCGCGGCATGACCTGAAACAGCCAGGCCGCCGACAGCGCCACCAGCAAGTCGGGCCAATTGATGCCACTGCGTTCCGACTGCTGCGCCAGACGTTGCGCGACTTCTGTCGGCAACCGACGGTTGACGCTCAGGCGTCGCACGCCATACTCCCCGCCCCCCTTACGCACCGTCGGCAGCGCCTGCGACGGCGGCAGATAGGCCTGCCAAAAGCGCCGATCGCGCTCGCAGCGTTCAGAATCGACGTAGGCCAACTCGGCCTGTTGAAAGGGGGCGAAAGCACCCAAAGGGATGCCCGCGCTCCCCTGGCCGAGGTAGTGCGCATATAGCGCGGCGCAGCGGTGTTCGATTAGCGCCATGCCGAAACCGTCGACCAGAATATGGTGCGCACGCACGTACCAGAGGTAACGCTCCGGTCCCAGCTTCAGCAGCCAGGCGGCGGCTAACGGTTCGCGGTGCAACGCCCGGTGCTGCGCGATATCCTCGTGCATCAGGCTTTGCGCCGCCTGCCAGGGATCGCGATGCGTTTGCAGATCGATACGTTGCAATGACGGTATGCGCTGTGGCTCGTGCCGTAGCGGCGGAGGATGGTCGCCACGCCGTTCGCCAAAGCGCAGGGCAAACGCCTGCGTCTCGGCGAGGGTGGCGGCGATCGCCCGGCAGAGCGCCGCTTCCTCTATTGCGCCGCACAGTTCGGTGCAATGGGCGACGGTGGATAAGGTCTGCCCAGGGTGCAAGGTGTATTCTTCCCAGAAATCAAGCTGCGCTGGCGCCAGCGGCAACCATTCAGAGGCCAAAGCGGTGTCCGACATGTTACCTACCTTTGATAAGCCTGAATAAAAGCGCCGAACGGGCGATACCCCGCCGTTCAACGGCTTTTGTGTGTCTCCATACATCATCAAATGAAAATGATAATAACATTTATTATCATTTCAAATAATTTGGTAACACTTTAGATTCTGTTAAGCGGGGATGCAAGCGACGCAGCGGGGGCAGAGAAAAGAAAGTGGCAGGCTGAAAGGGCATAAAAACAAAACGCCCCGGGCACGGATGCCCGGGGCGTTTTCATATCCCGCTAGCCGGTGATTAGCCTTGATTGGCCGGCTTCACCTTCTGCGCCAGGAACTCCGTTTCGTAGGCCAGCGCCTTCTTGCGATCGAACTGGTGCTCCCACTTGGCGATAACCAGTACCGCCAGCGCGTTGCCCACGACGTTCAGCGCGGTGCGCGCCATATCCAGGATACGGTCCACGCCGGCGATAAACGCCAGGCCTTCCAGCGGAATGCCGACGCTGCCCAACGTCGCCAGCAGCACCACGAACGAGACGCCCGGCACGCCGGCGATCCCTTTCGAGGTCACCATCAGCGTCAGCACCAGCACGATCTCCTGCCCCAACGACAGCTCGATGCCGTACAGCTGGGCGATAAAGATGGCGGCGATGCTCTGGTACAGCGTCGAACCATCCAAATTAAAGGAGTAACCGGTCGGCACCACGAAACTGGTGATCGACTTGGGCGCGCCGTAAGCCTCCATCTTTTCGATGATGCGCGGCAGCACCGTTTCCGAACTGGCGGTGGAATAAGCCAGGATCAGTTCGTCTTTCAGGATGCGGATCAGCGTCCAGATGCGCAGGTTGCACAGCCGAGCGACCGCCCCCAGCACCACCAGGGCGAAGAACGCGATGGCGAAGTACACCAGCACCACCAGCTTGGCCAACGGCAGCAGCGAAGCGAAACCGAAGTTCGCCACCGTGACCGAAATCAGACCAAACACCCCGATCGGCGCATAGCGCATGATCATGTGGGTGACTTTGAACATGCTCTCGGACACGGCCTTGAAGACCTTCAGCAGCGGCTCTTTGGTCTCTTTCGGCAACGACGACAGCCCCAGACCGAACAGCACCGAGAAGAAGATAATCGGCAGCATGTCGCCCTTGGCCATCGACGAGAAGACGTTCGACGGGATCAGCGACAGAATGGTCGCCACCAGGCTGTGCGAACCGCTTTGCACCTGTTCGGTGGTTTTCTCATACTGCGAAATGTCCACCGTGGTCAGCGTCGACATATCGATGCCGTGGCCCGGTTGGAAGACGTTGGCCAAGGTGAGCCCCACCACGATGGCGATCGTGGTGATCACTTCGAAGTAAATAATGGTTTTCAATCCGATGCGGCCCAGCTTTTTCGCATCCCCCACGCCGGCAATACCGACGATCAGCGTGGAAATAACGATCGGCACCACAATCATCTTAATCAGACGAATAAAGATATCACCCGCCGGGCTGAGAATATTGATCACCAGCCACTCACGAGATTCGGTCTGGTTGTGCAATACCGCGCCAACAATAATACCCAGCACCAACGCGATCAGGATTTGCCAAGCCAGGCTAATTTTTACACTTTTCATACCCAAAAAGTCCTCAAAGACTCTTTGCGCCGTACAAAGTCGCAACACGGCGAAAAGAATACTTAATCATTTATTACAGGCTTATGTTAATTCAGTGGAAGCGTTCACCTGCCCTGGGTGCGACGCAGTATAAATCTGTATCATCCGGGCGGCATGCTCTGCAAGCCTTGATTTGTCAGGGTTGAGCGCTGAATCGAATCACAAAAAATTCGCGTAACTATTTCAAATGGCATAATTGCTTGTTATTAAAAACATAATTTTTCATATAATGAAGCACATAACCGCGACGGCGACGTTTTTTTGAACGCGATTAAAATGCGTTATTTTTCGTCCATTCTGCATATTTAGTCCGCATCAAATGTTTATATTTTGTTACTCAAAAGTCAAATAAATGGGAATTGGCCGAGTGACATTTTCACCCATAAATGCAGCGCCGTTTTATATTCCGATTAAAAATCGAACAATTCAGCAGGATGAATGCCACACGGTATTTCCCGAGTTTTCATCAGGAATTAAACGTTAATAGAACGTTATTTCACGATGTGCCGTCCATCGTTATATCGCGTTAATACCAACTTCGAATATTAATAGCGAAAAATAATCAAAAAAGATTTATAGCGCGAAATAATGTCGGTCTCTCCCACCCTTATTAAGCGCAAGGCAAATACCCTCGCCTTTGTTTATTCTTTTTTGTTCTTTAGATAAGTGTTTTTGGCTAAAAAAGCGGGTTTATGATGATTTAAACGCCAAATAGATAGATACGTACTGCAAATGCGACAGAACTATTACAAATCAATATCTTTGTTGCGTGATCTGCCGCGCAAAAAAGAAACAAAGAATCGTAGCAAACTATACTTAACCTTCAGTTGACATATCATTAACAACTTCAAGGAGAAAAGCTATGAGCCAACTGCATAAACACGCTATTCCTTCTGCAATTGCAGAACGCGCCCTGATTAATCCGGCACAATACCAACAGTATTATCAACAGTCGGTTCAAGACCCAGAAGCTTTCTGGGGTGAGCATGGCAAAATCCTGGACTGGATCAAACCCTATACCAAAGTCAAAAACACCTCGTTCGATCCGGGCCACGTCAGCATCCGTTGGTTTGAAGACGGCACGTTGAACCTGGCGGCCAACTGCCTGGACCGTCATTTGGCCGAGCGCGGCGACCAGACCGCCATTATCTGGGAAGGCGATGACCCGACCCAATCCAAGAAAGTGACCTACAAACAGCTGCACCATGATGTCTGCCAATTCGCCAACGTGCTGAAAAAGCTCGGCGTGAAAAAAGGCGACGTGGTGGCTATCTATATGCCGATGGTGCCGGAAGCGGCGGTCGCGATGCTGGCCTGCGCCCGCATCGGCGCCGTACATTCGGTGATCTTCGGCGGCTTCTCACCGGAAGCGGTCGCCGGGCGCATTATCGACTCCAACGCCAAACTGGTGATCACCGCCGATGAAGGCCTGCGCGCCGGCCGCGCCGTGCCGCTGAAAAAGAACGTCGACGATGCGCTGAAAAACCCCGGCGTGGTCAGCGTGGCCAACGTCGTGGTGTTCCAGCGCACCGGCAAACCGGGTTACTGGCAGGAAGGGCGCGATCTGTGGTGGCATGAGCTGACCCAGGGCGTTTCCGCCGATTGCCCTCCGGAAGAAGTGAACGCCGAAGATCCGCTGTTTATCCTGTACACCTCCGGCTCGACCGGCAAGCCAAAAGGCGTGCTGCACACCACTGGCGGCTACCTGGTGTACGCCGCGATGACCTTTAAGTATGTGTTCGACTATCACGACGGCGACATTTACTGGTGCACCGCCGACGTCGGCTGGGTCACCGGTCACAGCTATCTGCTGTACGGCCCGCTGGCCTGCGGCGCCACCACGCTGATGTTCGAAGGCGTACCTAACTATCCGGGCGTCAATCGTCTGTCGCAGGTGATAGACAAACACCAGGTCAACATTCTGTATACCGCGCCGACCGCCATTCGTGCCCTGATGGCCGAAGGCGACAAGGCGATCGAAGGCACCCGGCGCGATTCGCTGCGCATCATGGGCTCGGTCGGCGAACCGATCAACCCGGAAGCCTGGGAGTGGTACTACAACAAGATAGGCAACGCCAAATGCCCGATCGTCGACACCTGGTGGCAAACCGAAACCGGCGGCTTCATGATTACCCCGCTGCCGGGCGCCACCGAGCTGAAGGCCGGTTCCGCCACGCGGCCTTTCTTCGGCGTACAGCCGGCGCTGGTCGATAATGTCGGCACGCCACAGGAAGGCGCCTGCGAAGGCAACCTGGTGATCGTCGATTCCTGGCCGGGCCAGGCGCGCACCCTGTTCGGCGATCATGACCGCTTCGAGCAAACCTACTTCTCGACCTTCAAAGGCATGTATTTCAGCGGCGACGGCGCCCGCCGCGACGAGGACGGTTACTACTGGATCACCGGCCGCGTCGATGACGTGCTGAACGTCTCCGGCCACCGTTTGGGCACCGCCGAGATCGAGTCCGCGCTGGTATCTCACCCGAAAATCGCCGAAGCGGCGGTGGTCGGCATTCCTCATAACATCAAAGGCCAGGCGATCTACGCCTATATCACGCTGAACCACGGCGAAGAACCGACGCCGGAGCTCTATGCCGAAGTGCGCAACTGGGTGCGCAAAGAGATAGGGCCGATCGCCACGCCGGACGTGCTGCACTGGACAGACTCGCTGCCCAAAACGCGCTCCGGCAAGATCATGCGGCGTATCCTGCGCAAAATTGCCGCCGGCGACACCAGCAACCTGGGGGATACCTCCACGCTGGCGGATCCGGCTGTAGTCGACAAGCTGTTGGAAGAAAAACAATCAATGAAAGTGCCGTCATAATTTACGCCGCTTCAGGCCGCTCATTCGGATAACGCGCCGTTGAGCGGCCCTGGCGCGGCGTACTCTATCAATACCTACTGGAGACACTCTGATGAATGACACCATTTATCAAGGGATTGAAGAAAACCCGCGCTTTAAAGAGCTGGTTAGAAAACGCGGCCGGTTCGCCTGGCTGCTTTCGCTGATTACGCTGGCGCTGTACGTCGGCTTCATTTTGTTGATCGCCTTCGATCCCCAATGGCTCGGCACGCCGATCGCCGCCGGATCGACCATTACCCGCGGGATCCCGGTCGGCGTCGGGCTGATCGTGATCTCTTTCGTCTTGACCGGGATCTATGTGTTCCGCGCCAACGGCGAATTCGATCGCCTCACCGCAGAGATTCTGCGCGAGGTGAAACAATGAAGCGCTTATTGTCCGCCGCCGCGCTGCTGTTGCTGCCGGGCCTGGCCTGCGCCGACGCCATTGGCGGCGAGGTGCATCGTCAGCCGCTGAACATCCAGGCGATTGTGATGTTTATCCTGTTTGTCGGCGCCACGCTCTACATCACCTATTGGGCCTCCAAACGCACCCGTTCCCGTCAGGACTACTACACTGCGGGCGGGCGCATCACCGGTCTGCAAAACGGGCTGGCGATCGCCGGCGACTTCATGTCCGCCGCCTCGTTCCTCGGCATCTCCGCACTGGTCTATACCTCGGGCTATGACGGCCTGATCTACTCCATCGGCTTCCTCATCGGCTGGCCGATCATTCTGTTCCTGATCGCGGAACGCCTGCGTAATCTCGGCCGCTATACCTTCGCCGATGTAGCCTCTTACCGTCTGCAGCAGAAACCGATCCGTACCCTCTCGGCCTGCGGCTCGTTGGTGGTGGTGGCGTTGTATCTGATCGCGCAGATGGTCGGCGCCGGCAAGCTGATCCAGCTGCTGTTTGGGCTCAACTACCATGTGGCGGTGATCCTGGTCGGTATCCTGATGGTGCTGTACGTGCTGTTCGGCGGCATGCTGGCCACCACCTGGGTGCAGATCATCAAAGCGGTGCTGCTGCTGGCCGGCGCCAGCTTTATGGCGCTGATGGTGATGAAGTCGGTTAACTTCGACTTCAATACCCTGTTCGCCGAAGCGGTGAAGGTGCATCCGAAAGGCATCGCCATCATGAGCCCCGGCGGGCTGGTGTCCGATCCGATTTCCGCGCTGTCGCTTGGCCTGGCGCTGATGTTCGGCACCGCCGGTCTGCCGCACATCCTGATGCGTTTCTTCACCGTGAGTGACGCCAAGGAAGCGCGCAAGAGCGTGTTCTACGCCACCGGCTTTATCGGTTACTTCTATATTCTGACCTTTATCATCGGCTTCGGCGCCATCTTGCTGGTCAGCGCCAATCCGGCGTTCAAAGATGCCACCGGCGCGTTGCTGGGCGGCACCAACATGGCGGCAGTGCATCTGGCCAATGCCGTTGGCGGCAACTTCTTCCTCGGCTTTATCTCGGCGGTGGCGTTCGCCACCATTCTGGCGGTGGTTGCAGGCCTGACGCTGGCCGGCGCCTCGGCCGTGTCCCACGATCTGTACGCCAGCGTGATTAAAAACGGCAAGGCGACCGAGCGCGATGAGCTGAAGGTCTCCAAGATCACCGTCGTGGTATTAGGCCTGGTCGCCATTGCCCTGGGGATTTTGTTCGAGAAGCAGAATATCGCCTTTATGGTCGGGCTGGCGTTCTCCATCGCCGCCAGCTGTAACTTCCCTATCATCATCCTGTCGATGTACTGGTCGCGTTTGACGACCCGCGGCGCGATGATTGGCGGCTGGTTAGGCCTGCTGACGGCAGTGATTCTGATGATCCTCGGCCCGACGATCTGGGTGCAGATCCTCGGCCATGAGAAACCGATTTACCCGTACGAATACCCGGCGCTGTTCTCGATGATCGTGGCCTTTGTCGGCACCTGGCTGTTCTCGATCACCGACAGCTCACTGGCCGGGCAGCAAGAGCGGGAACGCTTCCGGGCGCAGTTTGTTCGTTCGCAAACCGGGCTGGGCATTTCTCAGGGCAGCTCGCATTGACCGAATAATAAGTGAAAAAAGCAAACACACCCTAATCAAAGGCCCTTCGGGGCCTTTTCTCTGGCTCGCTGACGGAGAAGAAGGAGGAGAAAGCAGCGCAGCGTAGCTGCGCTTTTTTACGTTTTACGCATAGCAAAAAGCCCTGAACGTTAGTTCAGGGCTTTCGGCTTTATTTGATGCCTGGCAGTGTCCTACTCTCGCATGGGGAGACCCCACACTACCATCGGCGCTACGGCGTTTCACTTCTGAGTTCGGCATGGGGTCAGGTGG
>NZ_JBJNOF010000012.1:0-226038 GCF_052166775.1 Serratia sp. CY74737 | reverse complement strand
CGAAGGTCCCCCTCTTTGGTCTTGCGACGTTATGCGGTATTAGCTACCGTTTCCAGTAGTTATCCCCCTCCATCAGGCAGTTTCCCAGACATTACTCACCCGTCCGCCGCTCGTCACCCAGGGAGCAAGCTCCCCTGTGCTACCGCTCGACTTGCATGTGTTAAGCCTGCCGCCAGCGTTCAATCTGAGCCATGATCAAACTCTTCAATTAAAAGCTTGATTTGCTTCCACTCGAGAAGCGATGCTCAAAGATTTACTGCATGAATTTTACTTCAGTTAGTCACTCTTCAAGACTTGATATTTTTTTGCATCCGAAGATGCTGGATATTGTCTTGTGGAGTGCCCACACAGATTGTCTGATAAATTGTTAAAGAGCAGTGAGTTAGGCGCTTTCGCTTGCTAACTCGAGGTGGCGTATATTACGCTTTCCTCTTTCAGAGTCAACCCTAATTTTCAGGTTTTTTCTCTGCGACCCCGGATACTCTGTGAAGTTGTTCGCATGTTCCGTGTCGATGGAGGCGCATTATAGGGAGCCGGTTCAGAATGACAAGCGTTAATATGCATTTTTTATCTGACCGCTCACTATTCATTCGTAACGCCTATTAAACCCGCTTTTTGATGGCTGCCGGCAGGTCCGCCAGGCTGTTTAGCACCCAATCGGCCAGTTTTTCGCCCTGCTCCGTCACCGGCTTGCCGGTACGCACCAGCACCTTGGTGCCGACGCCGGCCGCGATCGCCGCCTGCATGTCTTCCGGTTTATCACCCACCATATAAGAAGCGGCCATATCGATGTTCAATTCCTGCTGCGCTTGCAGCAACATGCCCGGCTGCGGCTTACGGCAGTCGCACACCTGGCGATACTCTTCTACTGCCGCCTCCGGATGATGCGGGCAGAAATAGATGCCGTCGAAGTCGACGTCGCGATCGGCCAGCGACCAGTCCATCCACTCGGTCAGGTACATAAACTGGTCTTCGCTGAACTTGCCGCGCGCAATGCCGGACTGGTTGGTCACCATCACCAGCGCGAAGCCCATCTTTTTGAGCTCGCGACAGGCGTCGATCACGCCGTCGATAAAGTGGAAGTTGTCGATTTCATGGACATAGCCATGGTCAACATTAATCGTGCCGTCACGATCGAGAAAAATTGCTGGAACGCTTTGTGTCACCGCTTTGCTCCTGAGGGCCTGTATACGCTGACAGTATCGCATGTTTTACCCCGTACTGAGAACGCCGGAGAACGTCGTTGGCCGTTGACTTAGACGTCTAGACGCCTTAGCATCTGATCCATACCTTGGTTCCACGCCGAGGTTTACTTTTATCTAGCCACGGGCAACCACGCTAAAATAAGAAGAATATGATTAAACTTTCTAACATCACTAAAGTGTTCCAGCAGGGTTCGCGCACCATTACCGCGCTCTCTGACGTGACCCTTCACGTTCCTGCCGGGCAAATCTATGGCGTCATCGGTTCCTCCGGCGCCGGTAAAAGCACGCTGATCCGCTGCGCCAACATGCTTGAGCGCCCCACCTCCGGCCAGGTGCTGGTCGATGGCCAGGATCTGACGTCTCTGTCGGAAAGCGAACTGACGCGCGCCCGTCGCCAAATCGGCATGATCTTCCAGCACTTTAACCTGCTCTCTTCCCGTACGGTGTTCGGCAACGTGGCGTTGCCGCTGGAGCTGGACAATACGCCGCGCGCCGAGATCAAAAAGCGCGTGACCGAACTGCTGGAACTGGTCGGCCTGGCGGACAAGCACGACGCCTACCCGGCCAACCTGTCCGGCGGCCAGAAACAGCGTGTGGCGATCGCGCGTGCGCTGGCCAGCAACCCTAAAGTGCTGCTGTGCGACGAGGCCACCAGTGCGCTGGATCCGGCCACCACCCGTTCCATCCTGGAACTGCTGAAAGACATCAACCGCCGTCTGGGCCTGACCATTCTGCTCATCACCCATGAAATGGACGTGGTGAAACGCATCTGCGACCAGGTCGCGGTCATCAGCCAGGGGCAGCTGATCGAAAAAGACAGCGTCAGCGAAGTGTTCTCGCACCCGAAAACGCCGCTGGCCCAACAGTTCATTCAGTCCACGCTGCATCTGGATATCCCGGACGACTACGCCGCGCGCCTGTCGCCGGAGCGTCAGGGCGGCCGTCAGCCGCTGCTGCGCCTGGAGTTCACCGGTCAGTCGGTCGATGCGCCGCTGCTGTCTGAAGCCGCTCGCCGCTTCAACGTGAACAACAACATTATCAGCGCCCAGATGGATTATGCCGGCGGCGTGAAATTCGGCGTGATGCTGGCGGAGCTGCACGGCAGCGACGAAGACGCGCTGGCAACGATTAAGTTCCTGCAAGAAAATCAGGTAAAAGTAGAGGTTCTGGGTTATGTCTGAGGCAATGATGTGGTTGATGGCACGTGGCGTGTGGGAAACCGTCATGATGACCTTTGTCTCCGGCTTTTTCGGTTTCGTGCTCGGCCTGCCGGTCGGCGTGCTGCTGTATGTCACCCGCCCGGGGCAGATCATCGCCAACAATTCGCTGTATAAGATCCTGTCCGGGCTGGTGAACATCTTCCGTTCCATCCCGTTCATTATCCTGTTGGTTTGGATGATTCCGTTTACCCGCATGATCGTCGGCACCTCGATCGGTCTGCAAGCGGCGATCGTGCCGCTGACCGTCGGCGCCGCGCCGTTCATCGCGCGCATGGTGGAAAACGCCCTGCTGGAGATCCCGTCCGGTCTGGTGGAAGCGGCGCGCGCCATGGGCGCCACGCCGATGCAGATCATCAAGAAAGTGCTGCTGCCGGAAGCCCTGCCTGGCCTGGTCAACGCCGCGACCATCACCCTGATCACCCTGGTGGGCTACTCCGCCATGGGCGGCGCGGTCGGCGCCGGCGGCCTGGGCCAAATCGGTTACCAATACGGTTATATCGGTTATAACGCCACAGTTATGAATACCGTATTAGTATTACTGGTAGTTTTGGTTTATCTGATCCAATTCTGCGGCGATCGCATCGTCAAAGCCGTTACCCATAAATAGTTTCACAGCATATTAATGCGAGTCTAATGAGGAAGGGATATGTCGTTAACATTTAAATCCATCGCGACAATTGGCGCACTGATCGGCACTCTGGCTCTGGCGGGCTGCGGCCAGGATGAAAAGAATCCAAACCACATCAAGGTCGGCGTGATCGTCGGCGCTGAACAGCAAGTGGCCGAAGTGGCGCAGAAAGTGGCGAAAGAGAAATACGGTCTGGACGTTGAGCTGGTCACCTTCAACGACTACGTGCTGCCTAACGAAGCGCTGAGCAAAGGCGATATCGACCTGAACGCCTTCCAGCACAAACCTTATCTGGATCAGCAGATCAAAGATCGCGGCTACAAGTTGGTGCCGGTCGGCAACACCTTTGTTTACCCGATCGCCGGTTACTCCAAGAAAATCAAATCGCTGGACGAGCTGAAAGAGGGTTCTCAGATCGCACTGCCGAACGATCCGACCAACCTGGGCCGTTCGCTGCTGCTGCTGCAGAAAGTCGGTCTGATCAAACTGAAAGACGGCGTTGGCCTGCTGCCGACCGTACTGGACGTGACCGAGAATCCGAAAAACCTGAAGCTGGTTGAGCTGGAAGCCCCTCAGTTGCCGCGCTCTCTGGACGATCAGCAGATCGCGCTGGCGGTGATCAACACCACCTATGCCAGCCAGATCGGCCTGACGCCGGCGAAAGACGGTCTGTTTGTGGAAGATAAAGACTCGCCTTACGTCAACCTGCTGGTTGCGCGCGAAGATAATAAAGACGCGGAAAACGTGAAGAAATTCGTTCAGGCCTACCAGTCTGACGAAGTTGACGCCGCCGCCAACAAAATCTTCAACGGCGGTGCCGTGAAAGGCTGGTAAGCGCTTATTCACCAATTTTATTCCTATAATTGCAAGACGGGCCAAGGCCCGTCTTGTTATTTCCGCCATAGATTGCTTCAATAGCGCCACTTTCATTAAGGCAGAGGAATCTCAATGCGTGTTTTACCTCTCTGTTTGTTAGCGCTCGCGCTGGCCGGATGTTCATCGCAACGTATCGCGCCATCCTCAACAAACAGCACCAGCAAGCCGACCACGACCGCCCCGGCCAAGACCACGCCGGCCGCCCGCCCCGCTCCGGTAAAACTGTATAAAAGTGCAGAAGAACTCGTGGGTAAACCATTCCGCGATCTGGGTGAAGTGTCCGGCGAATCGTGCCAAACCACCGTACAAGACTCCCCACCGAATCTGGCTACCGCCCGTAAACGCATGCAAATCCGTGCGTCTTACATGAAGGCCAACGCCGTGCTGCTGCACGACTGCCAGATTGTCAGCGGCGTCGCCGGTTGTTACCAGCAGGCCGTTTGCCAGGGCTCGGCGCTTAACGTCTCGTCTAAATGACCGAATTCGTTTTCGAGCAGATCGGCGTGATCCGCTCGCCGTATAAAGAGAAATTCGCCGTGCCCCGCCAACCGGGGCTGGTCGAAGACGGTGGCGGCGAACTGCTGCTGCTGCCGCCCTACAACCAGGCGGAAGCGGTTCGTGGTCTCAGCGATTTCAGCCATCTGTGGGTGATGTTCATTTTCCATCAAACCATGGAAGGCGGCTGGCGCCCGACGGTACGCCCGCCGCGTTTAGGCGGCAATGCCCGCATGGGCGTGTTCGCCACCCGCTCCACCTTCCGCCCCAACCCGCTCGGCATGTCGCTCATTGAGCTCAAAGGCGTACGGGTGAAAAACGGGGAAGTGGCACTGGAGCTGGGCAGCCTCGATCTGGTCGACGGTACCCCGGTGGTGGACATCAAGCCTTATCTGCCGTTTGCCGAGAGCCAACCGCAGGCCCGCGCCGGCTTTGCCCAGGCCGCGCCCGCCGGCGATATGCCGGTGCGTTTCGCGCCGCAGGCGGAACAGCAGCTGCAGCAACATCAGGCGCGCTACCCGCAATTAAGGCGTTTTATCAGCCAGGTGCTGGCACAGGACCCCCGTCCCGCCTATCGTAAAGGAGAGGACGTCGAACGGAATTACGCCGTCTGGCTGCTGGATTTCAACGTGCGCTGGCGCGTCGTGGACGGCCACACCGAAGTACTGGCGCTCGACCAGCGTTAAAATTCCGCCGCCTCTCTTTTGGCGACCCGCTCGCGCTGGTAAACTAAATCACTTTTTGGCCGCCACTCTGGCAGCCCGATGCAATTTGCAGTTCTAACGGAACCAAAACACCATGCGTACTAGCCAATATCTGCTCTCCACTCTGAAGGAGACACCTGCCGACGCCGAAGTGATCAGCCACCAACTGATGCTGCGCGCCGGGATGATCCGCAAGCTGGCCTCCGGTCTTTACACCTGGCTGCCGACCGGCCTGCGCGTTCTGAAAAAGGTTGAAAACATCGTTCGCGAAGAAATGAACAATGCTAACGCGATCGAAGTGTCCATGCCGGTGGTTCAGCCTGCCGACCTGTGGCAGGAAAGCGGCCGTTGGGAGCAATACGGCCCCGAGCTGCTGCGCTTCGTCGACCGCGGCGACCGTCCTTTCGTGCTGGGCCCGACGCATGAAGAAGTGATCACCGATCTGATCCGCAACGAGATCAGCTCGTACAAGCAGTTGCCGCTGAACTTCTTCCAGATCCAGACCAAGTTCCGTGATGAAGTGCGCCCACGTTTCGGCGTGATGCGTTCCCGTGAGTTCCTGATGAAGGATGCCTACTCCTTCCATACCTCGCAGGAGTCTCTGCAGGAGACTTACGACGCGATGTACGAAGCGTACAGCAAAATCTTCAGCCGCATGGGCCTGGATTTCCGCCCGGTGCAGGCCGATACCGGCTCGATCGGCGGCAGTGCGTCGCACGAATTCCAGGTGCTGGCAGACAGCGGTGAAGACGATATCGTGTTCTCCACCGGTTCCGACTTCGCCGCCAACATCGAGCTGGCGGAAGCGGTCGCTCCGGCAGCGCCGCGCGCGGCGGCCAGCGAAGAGCTGCGCCTGGTGGATACGCCAAACGCCAAAACCATCGCCGAGCTGGTCGAGCAATTCCAGCTGCCGGTGGAAAAAACCGTGAAGACGCTGATGGTGCGCGCCACCGAAGAGAGCGGCCATAAACTGGTCGCCCTGCTGGTGCGCGGCGATCACGAGCTGAACGAAATCAAGGCCGAGAAGCTGGCGCAGGTTGCCGCGCCGCTGACCTTCGCCACTGAAGAAGAGATCCGCGCCATCGTCGGCGCCGGCCCGGGTTCCCTCGGCCCGGTCAAGCTGCAGATGCCGGTGGTTGCCGACCGCAGCGTAGCGGCGATGAGCGACTTTGGCGCCGGCGCCAACGTTGACGGCAAACACTACTTCGGCATCAACTGGGAGCGGGATCTGCCGCTGCCGCAGGTGGCCGACATCCGTAACGTGGTGGAAGGCGACGCCAGCCCGGACGGTCAGGGCACGCTGCTGATCAAACGCGGCATCGAAGTGGGCCATATCTTCCAGCTCGGCACCAAGTATTCGGAAGCGATGAAAGCGACCGTACAGGGTGAAGACGGCCGCAACCAGGTGCTGACCATGGGTTGCTACGGCATCGGGGTGACGCGCGTCGTGGCCGCTGCCATCGAGCAGAACCACGACGAACGCGGCATTATCTGGCCAGACGCCATCGCGCCGTTCCAGGTCGCTATTCTGCCGATGAACATGCACAAGTCGTTCCGCGTGCAGGCGCTGGCCGAAGAGCTGTACAACACCCTGCGCTCCCACGGCATCGACGTGATCCTCGATGACCGCAAAGAGCGCCCGGGCGTGATGTTCGCGGATATGGAGCTGATCGGCGTGCCGCACTCTATCGTTATCGGCGACCGTAACCTCGACAACGAAGAGATCGAGTACAAAAACCGCCGCGTCGGCGAGAAGCAAATGATCAAAACCGGTGAAATCGTTGATTTCCTGCTGGGCCAGATCAAACGCTAAACACCGCGCGTCAGCGAATAAAAAACCCGCCTAGGCGGGTTTTTTTATGTCCATGGGGACAGGGGAGGTTAGTTGTTGCTGCAGCTTTTACTGCGGTCGAACGCGATTTTACCGTCCGGCACCACCGCCTTCTCTATCTGCCCCTCTTCCATCGACGGCTGCACGCTGAAGTGCGCGTTGAAAGTCAGAAACACCGGCTCACCGGCATTCTTATTGGCTTTGGCGTAACCTTGCTCCAGCGCGATGTTGTTATCCACCGGGAACGTGATGCCGGTGGCGCAATCTTTGAACACCGCCGCGTCGGCCATATAGGTGTAGCTGCCTTTCATCACCATCGGCGTTTTAGGCAATGGCTTCTCGACCGGCTCCAGACGATAATTCAGCTTGGAGGCGATCGGCGCGCCGCTGCGATCCAGCATCTCAAGACTCTTGCCCACCGGGCGGAAGTAGCGTTTTTCCCCGGTGCTGTCAGTCAGCACCAGCTTATCCGCGGTGCGCGCCCATTTGCCGTAGTCGGCGAAGGTCTGATCGCCGTCTTTGGTGCCGCGATAAGTTTCCTGCAGCACAAAGGTGCCGTCCTCATCCAGGAACAGCGCCGTATCCAGCCCGCCGCAATCGGCGCAAGGCAACAGCCCTTGATAACTCTGCGGCATCGCCTGCAGCGGTTGTTCCTTCGGTTGATAATGATTGTTGCATCCCAACAACGAGAGTGCGCCTGCCGCCAAGAACAGGGCTACCGTAATTTTCTTCACAGTTATTCTCCTACTGTGTTCATGTATTCCTAAGTGCGAACCTTGCCACGCAGCGCCTTGGTGGCGCCCTTACGCGCCTTGCCTTCCAAACGGCGCAATTTTGCCCCTTTGGTCGGCTTGGTCGCCTTGCGCATTTTTTCCACCACCATCGCCTGCTGAATCAGCGCGACCAATCTGGCCAACGCCGCTTCGCGATTCAATTCCTGACTGCGATACTCTTGCGCCTTGATAATCACTACGCCATCAGCGGTAATGAGATGATGATTCAGCGCCAGCAGCCTTTCCTTATAATACTCTGGCAGGCTGGATGCCCGGATGTCAAAGCGCAAATGGATCGCCGTTGAGGTTTTGTTCACGTGCTGGCCACCCGCGCCCTGCGCGCGGATCGCCGTCAATTCCAGCTCATTATCCGGTATGGCTACGTTTCTTGACAGTTCCAGCACCGGTCACACCTGTGCCTGCTGCCACTCGGCAAACTGGATTTCCAGACTATTCTGAGCATCAGACAGCCAAATAGTTCCCTCCTGCAGCGTTGCCTGCAGCGTCATGGTGCGGCTGGCCAGCGCCGTCAGGCGCGCCAGCTGTTCGTCATCGAGGAAGCGCACGCTCAGGTTCTTGTAGCCGGACACTTTTCCCTGCATCGCCTGCCACCAAACGTGCGCGGCGCGCTCGCCGTAAGCGTACAAGAGCACGCGCGGCGACTGGTTGCAGGCCTTGCGGATGCGTTTCTCGTCGGGCAATCCCATCTCGATCCACATTTCCAGCCCGTTGTGGTCGTTGCGCTGCCAGATCTCCGGCTCGTCGTCGGCGCTCAGCCCTTTGGTGAACACCAGCCGCTCGTCGGCGTGGCAGATCCAGGCCAACAGGCGCAGCATCATGCGTTGCTCATTTTCGGACGGGTGTTGCGCCAGCGTCAGCGTGGCGTCGTGGTAGAAGTGACGATCCATATCAGCAATATTGACCGCGGCTTTATAAATGGTTGCTTTCAGCGCCATGGGTGACCTCGTTATTATCCGGCGACAGTGTACTTGATCAGGGCCAAACCCCGCCAGCGCGGCCAGGCTGCGGCAGTGCGAAAGGCGTGCCGGGGTGCTGATAACTCCATAACAGCTGTGCTATAGTCGTCTAGGATAGGATAAAACTCCGAGAGTCTGCGCCTCATCGCGATAGTAGTCTTGATGATGCAGAGGTTCTTAAGGGAGGAAACTGTGCAACAATACTGTGAGTTAGTACGCCGTACTTACGCCGAGATTGGCAGTGGAGATCTTGGCTACGTGCCTGATGCGCTGGCTTGTGCGTTAAAGGCATTGGACGATGTCGCAGCGAACCACGCGCTACCGTCCTCCGTTAGGGAACAGGCGGCCTTTGCCGCCGCTAACTTATTGGTGAGCGACTATGTTGATGAATGATGAGTACCAACCCATCAATTGCGATGACTACGACAACCTGGAACTCGCCTGTCAGCATAAACTTATTCTGAAGCTGGAGTTACGCGACGGAGAAGTGATCGAGGCCAAGGCGATCGACCTGCTGCAAAAGAAACGCGTTGAGTATCTGACCATCGAACAGAACGGCCAGCAGCGCGACCTGCGTCTGGACCATATCAGCAGTTTCAGTCATCCGGAAATCGGTACCGTGGTCGTCAGTCTGTCGGACTGAGCAGCGGTAACCCCATCCCAACAGGGCAGCCCAACGGCTGCCCTCGTCATTTAGGGCTTCAGGCTGGCGTAATAAGCCGCCAGATCGGCGATATCGTCATCCGACAATCCCGACACATAGGCTTTCATCACCTCGGCCTGGCCGCCGTTGCGTTCCCCTTTCTTGTACGCCTGCAACGCGTGCTGCAGGTACATGGCGTTCTGCCCGGCCAGATTCGGGTACATCGGCACCGTCACCTTGCCCTGCGCGCCGTGGCAGGCCGCGCACGCGGCGGCTTTGGCCTGACCGGCGGCCGCATCCCCCGCCGCCAACGCCGGCAGGCTGAACAGGCCGGCGGCCAACAGCGCGATTTCCACAAACTTCATCATTGCTCCTCACGATTATGATTTTTTTCCCAGCGCAGCCGCCACGGGCGTTCGCCTTCCGGCACCTGCCCCGCCTCACAGACGAATACGCCCAGCGCGGCGATCAGCTGCTCATCATAATAAATCAACGGGATGCGTTCACGCTGCCAGGGAGGAATACCCAGCTCCTGCCACAGTTTTTTTATCGGCCGCGAATGGGCGCGCCCCACGATGCGCACCGCGCCCTGTACACCGCCGAAACGAATGCTAATCTGCTGCGATGGCAGCGGCGCGCGCAGCGCCAGATCGCCCTCACCGGCAACCAACTGCCCCAGCCCGTCCGGCAACGTCAGCGGCTGGTCAGGCTGCCAGGGCAGATGCACATCGCGCAGCGCCGCCAGCGGCGGCAACAGGTGCAATCGGCCTCGGAAACGGCGGATCTGATAGGCGCCGAGCTGCAGCTGCGGTTCGGCATCTTCCCGGCTGAGCGCCACCTCCTCCCACAGACGCTGCAACTGCTCACGCGCCGGCATGGTAACGTTGAACAATGCGATCCAGCGCCGCAACAGAGCGAAGCGCCGCACCGGCGAACAGGCCGTCAAACCGTCGATCGCCAATGAGCGATCCGCCGCCAACAGGCTTTGCAGCGGTTCCGCCAGCAGCTCGTCCAACAATTGTTCCTGTTCGGCGCACAGGCTGGCGCTGCGCGCCACCGCCGAGGCGAAGTGCGGCCAACGTTGATTGAGCTGCGGCAACACCTGCAACCGCAGGAAATTGCGATCGAAGCGCGTGTCCTGATTGCTGTCGTCGTCTATCCAGGCCAAGCCGTGGCGTTGCGCGTAATTTTCCAGCGTTTGACGCGAGCAGCCCAGCAGCGGCCGCAACAGCAGGTGCTCGCCCAGCGTGGCGCGCGCCGCCATCGCCGACAACCCCGCCGGCCCGCTGCCGCGCTTGAGCGCCAACAGGAAGGTTTCGCTTTGATCGTCAAGGTGTTGGGCGGTGAGCAGCGCTTCGCCCTCCGCCAATGCTGTGCTGAAAGCGGCATAGCGCGCCGCCCGCGCCGCCGCTTCGATGCCGCCCTGGCGGGCATCCACCTGCACGTGCGTCACCGTCAGCGGGATCCGCCACTCGGCGCACCGGCTGCGGCAATGCTCAACCCAACGGTCGGCAAAGGCGCTCAGGCCATGATGCACGTGCAGCGCACGTAGCTGCAGCGCCGGACGTTGGCGGCGCAACGCCGCCAGCAGATGCAGCAGCACGCTGGAATCCAGGCCGCCGCTAAACGCCACCAGCAGCCGCTGCTGCGCGCCCAGCTGGTCCGCCACCTGCGTCGTTAATTGATCAGTATCCATCGGTAGGCTTTGTCACTTCTACATAGCTGCACGTTAACCCCGCCTACCGCCATCAATCAAGCATTAACCGTCCGGGCCTGGCGTCGCGTCAGCAGCCACCAGCCGCCCAGCACCGCGATCACCGCCAGCGCACATCCGGCCGCTCCCCAGCCGATCTGGGCGAAAATGCGGCCATACGCCTGCATCGCCGCCCCTTCGATGTGGTCCTCGGCGGTCTGATTGGCGATAATGCCCGCCAGATAGTTGGCGATCGAACCGGTCGCCAACATATAGATGCCGGTCAACACGCCGGTTGCGCCAGGGATATTCAGCCGGGTGATCTGCGCCATCGCCACCGGATCGATAAACAGTTCGGCAAAGCCCATCACCGCCAAACCGGCGATCATCAGCCCCATCGATCCCGGCCCGTGCAGCCGCGTATTGAGCGCCATCAGCGTAAAGCCGACGCCGATCAACAGCAGACCGAAGGCGAACTTGCACCAGATGCGCAGCGTGCGATCGCCATCGCCGCTCGCCAGCCAGGCCAGCGCCACGCCGCCCAGCATCACCGCGCAGGCGTTAACCGACTGGAACAGCGCGGTCGGCACCGTCCAGCCGAACCAGCGCCGATCAACGAAATGATCGATAAACAGGCTGATGGAGCTGCCGCCCTGCTGGGCAAAAGCCCAGAACAGCGTGCCCAGCAGCATCAGTACGATGATCTGCCACAGCCCCCGCCGCTGGCCGGCGTCCGCGCGCAGCATAATGCGCGCCACCAGCGCTACCGCCGCCACACACACCAACCCGAGCAAATAGCCGGCCCAGCCGCGTTCAAACAGCAGCGTGAAGAACAGCGGCGACGCCAGCAGCGCCGCCAGCAGCCATCCCCAGTGCGGCAGGCCCAGGCTCCTGGCGCGCATCAGCGGTGCATTCACGCCGCGCGTGTGGCGGAAATGGCGTCCGCCCAGCAGAAAAATCACCAGACCGGCGAACATGCCGATCCCGGCCAACGCAAAGCCGACGTGCCAGCCATAGCGCTCGGCCGCCAGCCCGCAGGCGATCGGCGCCAGAATAGATCCGACATTGCCGGCGGCGTACAGCAGCGAGAAACCCCCTTCGCGGCGCGAGTCCTGCGCCGGATACAGCTCGCCCAGCAGGCAGCTGATATTGGATTTGAACAGGCCGTAGCCGCAGATGATGATCGCCAGCGCCAGATAGAGCGACTGGGCGGAGACCGCGCTCAGGCCAAGCACGATATGTCCCAGGGTCATCAGCGCCGCGCCGGCGATCACCGCGACGCGGTTGCCCAGCAGGCGGTCGGCGAGCCAGCCGCCAAGAATAGGAGTGACGTAAACTAACGAAGCGTAAGCGCTGTAGAGATCGATGGCGTGGCTGTCGGTATAGCCGAGTTGGTGGGTCAGATAGAGGATCAATAACGCACGCATGCCGTAAAAGCTGAAATATTCCCAAATTTGTATCGCTACGACATAGTAGATTGCGCGCGGCTGTGAGGGTGTTTTCATGGTGGTCTCCCATCAGTCGGTGAACGACAAAGGGGAAGCGCGAGCGCCTCCCCTCTTATTGGCTGCGGTTATTTCGCCTTCAGCACTTTCACCCGATAACGTCCGTCCGCCTGGCGATAGGCGCCGTGAATGTCGGTTTCAAAGCCTGGATAATGCGCGCCGATTTCGCACAGCATCTGCAGGAACTCCAGCACCGGCCGGCTCTCTTCGGTCAGCATCTCGCCCGGCATCACCAGCGGCACGCCCGGCGGGTATGGGAGGATCATGTTGGCGTTGACCTTACCGACCATCTCTTCCAGATAGACCTCTTCCACTTCGCCGTGCAGCTCTTTCTGGAACGCCTGGTACGGATTCATCACCATGGTTGGCAGCACTTCGAACGCGCGGTACATCAGGTCCGGCAGGTTGTGTTGCTCCACCAGGCGGTGAATGTTCTGCGCCAGATCCTGAATACGCATGTTTTCATAGAAATCAGGCGCTTCCTGATACAGCGAAGGCAGCATGTTTTTCACCCGCAGGTTCAGATCGAACGAGCGTTTGAAGTCGGTCATCGCGCGCAGCAGGCTGAGCGCCTTGGTTTTATCGATGCCGATGCTGAACAGGAACAGCAGGTTGTAAGGCCCGGTTTTCTCGACGATGATGCCGCGCTCGTCGAGGTATTTCGCCACGATGCTGGCCGGGATGCCGAACGGCTGCATCTCGCCTTCCTTGCTCATCCCCGGGGTCAGGATGGTGACCTTGATCGGGTCCAGATACATGTGTTCGTTGTCGATGTTCTTGAAACCGTGCCAGGCGCTGTCGGAGCGCAGCGGCCAGCATTCCGGCTCATCGATATGCTCCGGCTGCCAGACGTCGAAGAACCAGCCGTCGGACTCGACTTTCAGGCGTTTGATCTCTTTGCGGAACTTGATCGCGCGCTCGATAGAGCCGTTGATCAGGCGCTTGCCGGCGTTGCCTTTCATCATCGCCGCGGCGGTTTCGGTCGACGCCACGATGCCGTAGTGCGGCGAAGTGGTGGTGTGCATCATGTAGGCTTCGTTGAAGGTTTCTTCGTTGATATCGCCCTTCACATGAATCATCGAAGCCTGCGAGAAGGCCGCCAGCAGTTTGTGGGTGGACTGGGTTTCGTAGATCACCTTGCCCTCCACGCGGCCGCCGCTCATGCCACACTTGCCTTTATAGATCGGATGGAAGTTGGTGTAAGGCACCCAGGCGGAGTCGAAATGGATCGACTTCACGTCCAGGGTGTTCTTGATAAAGTCGGTGTTGTACAGCAGGCCGTCATAGGTGGAGTTGGTGATCACCGCATGCACCGGCCAGGTGGCGTTCGGGGTCTCCTTCACGCGTTTGGCGATGGTGGCGCGCTGGAACTCGCTCTGCGGAATGCCGCCGAGGATGCCGTAGGCATTGCGGGTCGGGCGGAAGTAGATCGGCGTGATGTCGCTCATCATCATCAGGTGAGTCAGCGACTTGTGGCAGTTACGGTCAATCAGCACCGTGCTGCCCGCCGGCGCCGAATACATGCCGACGATCTTGTTGGCGGTGGAGGTGCCGTTGGTCACCATGTAGCTGCGCTCGGCGTTGAACACGCGGGAAATGTACTCTTCCGCCTCTTTGTGTGGGCCGGAGTGATCTAGCAACGATCCCAGTTCGGACACCGAAATCGAAATATCCGACTTCATGGTGTTCGGGCCGAAGAAATCGTAGAACAGGCTGCCCACCGGGCTTTTCTGGAAGGCGGTGCCGCCCATATGGCCCGGTGTACAGAAGGTGTATTTGCCTTCGCGCACGTATTTGAACAGCGCCTTGGTCAACGGCGGCAGGATGGTGTCGATATACTCGTCGGTGTTCTGTTTGATCTTGGCGGCGATGTCGGTTGCCGCGCCGAGCGCATACTCGAAGAAGCGCACCTGCATGCGCAGATCGTTCAGGCTGACGTCCAACGTGGAATAGGTGTTGGCGAATGCGTACAGCGGCATGTATTCGTTCAGTTGGCTGATCTCTTCGCACAGCTCCAGATTGTATTTGTCCCAGTCGAAGATCACCCCGCACAGACGGGCGTTGTTCTCGATCAGTTTCAGCAGGTCTTCGCGATCGTTAGGGTAAACGATGCGGAAATCCAGACTTTCCAGCGCCTGATGCAGTTCACGGATAGGCTCTTCTTTGAAGTAGACACCCATGTGATTCATGATGGCGATAACGTTCATATGCATTTCTCCTGGCAAAGCAAGCCCCTTCCCGTCGCGGCTGACAGGTCGGAAAGAAAGGGGCTGGGTAAATTCAGTCGGTCAGCGGACGCGAATCAGTGCGCTTTGGCCGTGGTGTTTTCATCGACCGCCGCTGCATTGGCAGCCTGGCGGGTATTCATTTTCCGGGCGTAGAACATCAGGATAATCAGGCTGATGATAAAGGTGCCGGACAGTTCGAAAGAGTTGGCGCCCATCAGCGCGATAAAGCAGAAGCCGCAGCCGCACACCGAAGCGATCAGGCTCAGCAGGTTGCGCACGTTGACCCCTTCGAAGCGAATCAGGTCTACGCAAGAGTAGAAGTAAGGCAGCATGGTCAGCAGCACCGCGATGCCGGTCAGCTCGCCGAACAGATCGGAAGCCTTGCCGCCGGCGGAGCTCATCAGGGTGATCAGCACCATCAGCGCGGTCATTTTGCAGCTCGCGAGCAGCAGGCCTTTTTTCGGAATGCCGTTTTTATCCAGCTCGCCGTACACTTTCGGGAAGTTGCCGTCGTTGGCGGCGCGCACCCCGGCCTGGCCGACCAGCATCATCCATGACCCGAGCGAGGTCAGGCAGGCAAAGGCGGTGAACGCGGAAACCATCGGTGCCGCCCAGTTGCCCATAATCGCCGAGGCGCTGATGGCGAACGGCGCGCCGCTGGCGGCCATTTCAGATGCCGGGAACATGCCGCTGATTACCTGGGTGGCGGCGATGTAGATGATGCCCGCCAAACCGGTGCCAAGCATGGTCGCCAGCGGCACGGTGCGTTTCGGGTTTTTCACCATGCCGGTGCTGACCGCCGCGGATTCCACGCCGATGAACGCCCACAGGCACAGCAGAATACTTTTGATGACCGCATGGCTGTCGGTGGTGCCGGAGGTATTCCAGTTAGCCTGGTAGGTGGCGGCGTCAAACCAGTGCCAGCCGAGGGTGGCGGTTACGATCACCGGGATCAGCACCAGCACCAGGCCCAGGGTGGTCAAGCGGCTGACCCAGGTCCCGCCCAGCATGTTGACGAAGGTGAAGATCCACACGATGGCGATACAGGCGATGCCGGCAGGCACCGGGTTGTTCAACGCCGGGAAGAAGGTGGAGAGATAAGAAACGGCGGTAATGCCGATGGCCAGGTTGCCGATCCAGTTGGCATGGTAATAAAGCACGCCGGTCTGGAAGCCGAACGCCGGGGAGATTTCACCGGCGTAGGCGATAGGGCCGCCCTGCTGCGGGTTTTTGGTCGCGAGGCGGGCGTATACGTAGGCCAGCGACATCGCCCCGATAATCGAGATCACCCATCCCCAAATGGCGATGGATCCGAGACTCGCCAGGTTGGCGGGCAATAAGGCAATCCCGCTCCCCATCATATTACCGGCGACTACGCCGGTGCAGGCAATAAGCCCTATTTTCTTGGGTGAAGCCATGGTCAGTTTCTCCTGATTTACGTTTCTTATAAGCCACACCCATAAATAAAAGATTTTAATGAGCCGGCTTGATAGTCAGGATGCTAACCATCGGCAGAAATAAAGTCCTAAAGATAAAGTGAGATTACGCTCATGATCATACAAATGATAATCTGAGGTTTTTGATTAACACATCAAGATAAAAAGGTAAGCTAAAGAAAAGATAAACATCGTTTAAAAACAGGATAATAACCAGGTTAATCACGAATAACAAACGGCAGAAAAGGAACGATATTGCGCAGCAAAATAACACAATGGCGCAACATATCTTCACCAATAGATAACGCCGCCGGAATTCCCTGAAAATAATGGCGGCGTGGTCCTGGTGAATTATTGGCGCTGATAGTTATTTAAATAAGGCACCACATTGGTCAATGACGTCTGGAATACGCCATTGGTGATCCAATGCAAGGTATCTTCACCGGGGCGCAGGTTGAACGCGGTAATATAAGAATCCGCCGCCAAATGATTCTGCCCCTGCATTTCATACACTTTGCCCAGCAGCACATAATTCAGCCACGACATTTGCAACTCAATCCCCAACTCGATCGCCCGGTGCGCATCGTCAATGCGTCCCTGCGCCAGCGCATCAACCGCCAGAACTTGCTGCACGATCGGCGTATTTTTCAATTCGGGGATCGTCGCCAGATGGCTGATATCGGCGCGCAATTGCGCCAGCCCCTGGCTGTCGAACGGTTGATAAGAGTTGCGCAGCACATCCACCAGCGCTTTTTCCGCCAGCAGGTAGTGGAAATTCGGCGCGCTTTTAATCAGCTCGCTCAGCTGCGCGCTGGCGCGAGTCAACGAATCGGCGTCGCCGTGGATCAACAATTGATGCGCCTGGTAGAAGCGCTGCAGCAGCGGCCCGTTATCCGGCAGCAGCTGCGCCAGACGCTGTTCCAGCTGCGGCGGCCAGGGCTGTTTAAGCGCGGCGGACAGGCTGGCGAGGAAGTCGCTTTGGATCTTCAGCTGGTTATCGGCGGTAATGAAGTAACGCTTGTCCAACATGATTGAGCTGTCGGCGTTATCCACCAGCCGTACGGACAGGAAACACTGCTGGGCGCGGTAGTGGCGCTGATTGACGAACTCGATATACAGCGACTTGCCCGAGTTGCTGGGGCCGGAATAGTTGTAATTGGTTTGGTCGTGCACCAGGAAGGTCGAGTAGGTGTTGAGCGAATCGGTGATCAGCTCGCTGACGCCCACCACATAGGAGAGCTGCGGCATCCAGTTGCTGCAGCTCTCGCCGCCCTGGATGCGGATATCGATATCGCGCGGATTGAGCAGCACCGGCATGGTCGATACCGGCACGCGTTGCGACAGCGTGGCGATGCCGACAAACGCCACGCAGACGCTGAGCGCCGCCAGAAACGCCAGCCACACCCAGAACGTCGAGCGGCGATAAAAGCGCGGCTGCTTTTCGCCGGGCGCGGCAACCGGCGTTCGGGTCCGGCTCGGCGGCACGTACGGCGTATCGTCTTCATCATCGCTGCCGTCTTCCGGCTCATGCATGATCACCGCAATCTGCGGCGCCGGCGCAGGGGCGGGCTGCGACTCCCCGTCTTCACACCAGATCACCGAAGCCGCCAACTTATACCCGCGCTTAGGCACGGTGATAATGTATTCCGGACTGTCGCTGTCGCCGTCTTTCAGGTATTTGCGCAGTTCTGAAATGCATTGGGTCACCACGTGATTAGTGACGATATTGCGCTTCCAAACGCTATCGATCAGCTCGTCGCGGCTCAGCACCACATCGGGGTGCCGGGCGAAATAGCACAGCATGTCGATCAGGCGCGGTTCCAGCGTTTTCTGGCGGCCGTCACGGCTGATGGTATTGTCGGCAGGGGTAACCAGCCACTCCCCGACGCGAAAAGCAGGCTCTTGCATGGCGGAAATAACTCTGTAGGCATGTGGGGCAAGGGCGCGATCATAGCATAATCGCCCCCGGCTGTGGCCGCCGGGAGGCGATTAAGCCGTTAACTCTCGTATAATTCTAACGGTAAACCATCGGGATCGCTGAAAAAGGTAAAACGAGATTGAGTATAAGGATCGACGCGTACCGATTCGCAGGCGACGCCGGCCGCCTGCAGATGGGCGATGGCTTGGTCTATATCGTCAACGCTGAACGCCAGATGGCGCAGGCCGCAAGCCTCCGGGCGGCTGACGCGGGCCGGCGGCGAAGGGAAAGAAAACAGCTCGAGGGTGTATTGCCCGTTGAGCGCCAGATCCGCTTTCCAGGAGTCACGCTCCTCGCGGTAAACTTCACTCAGCAGGGTAAAGCCGAGAATGTCGCAATAGAAATGCTTACTGGCGGCGTAGTCCGCGCCAATGATCGCGATGTGATGCACCTGACGTAATGCCAGCATAGAAACCTCTCCTGTTCATTCTGATGGTGCACGGTATCCGGCGGCGATGAGACCGTCAATAAGGAAGCCCGGCGCATCTTTCCAAACCGCCGGGCGCATTATGGCCTTATGGCTGCGGGGCTTTCAGCACCTTCACCAGATAGCGTCCGTCTTCCGTCAGCTTGGCGCCGTGGATATCGGTTTCAAAACCGGGATAGCGCTCGCCGATCGAGCACAGCATCAGCAGGAAATCGAGCACCGCCCGGCTCTCTTCGGTGATCATTTCCCCTGGCATCACCAGCGGCACGCCCGGCGGATAAGGCAGTATCATATTGGCCGCCACTTTGCCCACCAACTGATCCAGCTCGCAGGTTTCCACATTGCCGCGCACCTGCTCCTGGAACATCTGGTGCGGCGTCAGCTTCATTTCCGGCAGCACGTCAAACGCCCGCTGCATCAGGCGCGGCAGATCGTGTTGGCAGATCAGGCGATGAATACCGGCGGCCAGCTCCTGGATGCGCATATGGCGATAGAAATCCGGATCCTCGGCGTACAGATCCGGCAGCATGTTCTTCACCCGCAGGTTGAGATCGTAGGCGCGCTTGAAGTCGGTCAGGCCGCGCAGCAGGCTCATCGCCTTGGTTTTATCGATGCCGATGCTGAACAGGAACAGCAGGTTGTACGGCCCGGTCTTCTCCACCACGATGCCGCGCTCGTCGAGGTACTTCGCCACCAGCGCCGCCGGGATCCCCTCTTCCTCCAGCGCCCCCAGCTCATTCATGCCCGGCGTCAGGATCGTCACCTTGATCGGATCGAGATACATATGATCGCGATCGGTCTGGCCGAAACCGTGCCAGTTATCGTCCGGATCCAGCGGCCAGCACTGCGCTTCATCGATCTCTTCCGGCTGCCAGATATCGAAGAACCAGCTGTCGCTTTCCTCGCGCAGCCGCTGCACTTCACGGCGAAAATGCAGCGCGCGCTCCACCGAACGGTTGATCAAGCGGCGCCCCGGATTGCCGCGCAGCATGGCGGCGGCGGTTTCCATCGACGCCACGATGCCGTAGTGCGGCGAAGTGGTGGTGTGCATCATGTAGGCTTCGTTGAAGGTGCTCTCGTCGTAGTCGCCCTTGATATGAATCATCGAGGCTTGCGAGAAGGCCGCCAGCAGCTTGTGGGTGGATTGGGTTTCGTAGAAAACCTTGCCGGGCACCCGATCGCCGCTCATGCCGCTCTTGCCGTCGTAAATCGGGTGGAAGTTGGTGTAAGGCACCCAGGCGGAGTCGAAGTGGATCGACGGCACCTCCAGCGTCTGCTTGATGTAGTCGGTGTTGTACAGCAGGCCGTCATAGGTGGAATTGGTGATCACCGCATGCACCGGCCAGGTGGCGTTCGGGGTCTCCTGCACCCGGGCGGCGATGCTGGCGCGGGTAAACTCGCGCTGCGGAATGCCGCCGAGGATGCCGTAGGCGTTGCGCAGCGGGCGCAGATAGATCGGCACGATATCGCTCATCATCAGCAGGTGGCACAGCGATTTGTGGCAATTGCGGTCGATCAGCACCGTGCTGCCCGCTGGCGCTGAATACATGCCGACGATCTTGTTGGCGGTGGAGGTGCCGTTGGTGACCAGATAGCTCTGCTCGGCATTGAAGGTGCGCGCGATGTACTCTTCGGCCTCCAGATGCGGGCCGGTGTGATCCAGCAGCGACCCGAGCTCGGTGACCGAAATCGAGATGTCGGCCTTCAGGGTATTGGCGCCGAAGAAGTCATAGAACAGGCAGCCCACCGGGCTTTTCTGGAACGCGGTGCCGGCCATGTGGCCCGGCGTGCAAAAGGTGTACTTTCCTTCGCGCACGTAGTTGAACAGCGCCTTGGTCAGCGGCGGCGTAATGGTGTCGATGTATTCCGCCGTGTATTGCTGGATGCGCTGCGCGATATCGTCCGCCGCATTCAGGCCATACTCGAAGAAATAGAGCACCATGCGCATTTCATGCAGGCTGACGTCGAAGGTGGAGTGGGTATTGATAAAGGCGTACAGCGGCAGGTATTCGTTCAGCTCGTTGATCTCGCTGCACAGCTCCAGGCTGTAATCGTCCCAGTCGAAGATCACGCCGCAGATGCGGGCATTGGCTTCGATCAGCTTCAGCAGGTCACCGCTGTTTTTGGGGTATACCAGCTGGAATCCCATCGCGCCCAGCGCCGCGTGGAGCTCGCGGATCGGCTCATCTTTGTAGTAGACGCCCGTCGGGCCCATGATGGCGATGATATTCATCGGCAGCTCCTGTCAGTTAACGGCCAAGTCTCTATAACACCACGAAAATCCGGCGGTGTGTAGCCAAAAAAAAACCGCCCGAAGGCGGTTTATTACCGTGAAGATCGCAACTCAGCAGTAGCCGTAGTTCATCAGACGCTGGTAACGGCGGTTGAGCAACTCTTCGTCGTTCAGGCCATCCAGATCTTTCAGATCGGCCAGCAGCTGCGCTTTCAGCGCGGCGGCCATCGCCGGCACGTCGCGGTGCGCGGAACCCAGCGGCTCCGGGATCACCGAGTCGATCAGCTTCAGCTCTTTCAGACGCGGCGCGGTGATGCCCATCGCTTCTGCCGCCAGCGGGGCCTTATCGGCGCTCTTCCACAGGATGGAAGCACAGCCTTCCGGCGAAATCACCGAGTAGGTGCTGTACTGCAGCATGTTCACCTTGTCGCCCACGCCGATCGCCAGCGCGCCGCCGGAGCCGCCTTCGCCGATGACGGTGCAGATGACCGGCACGTTCAGACGCGACATCTCACGCAGGTTGCGCGCGATAGCTTCCGACTGGCCGCGTTCTTCCGCGCCCACGCCCGGATAAGCGCCCGGGGTATCAATAAAGGTGATGATCGGCATCTTGAAGCGTGCGGCCATTTCCATCAGGCGCAGCGCCTTGCGGTAGCCTTCCGGCGCCGGCATGCCGAAGTTGCGGCGGATCTTCTCTTTGGTTTCACGGCCTTTCTGATGCCCGATGATCATCACCGGGCGGCCATCCAGGCGCGCAATGCCACCGACGATCGCTTTGTCGTCAGCGTAAGCGCGATCGCCCGCCAACTCTTCGAAGTCGGTAAAGATGTGTTTGATATAATCCAGGGTATAAGGACGGCGCGGGTGGCGTGCCAATTGGGCAATTTGCCAGGCCCCAAGATCGGCAAAAATCTTGCGCGTCAGCTCAACGCTCTTTTCACGCAGGCGCTGAACCTCTTCGTCCAGATTAATATCTAATTTTTCGTCTTGACGGCTGACTGCAGTCAGCGAGTCAATTTTCGCTTCCAGCTCTGCAATCGGCTGTTCAAAATCAAGAAAATTCAGACTCATAGCATTCCTATTTTAGTCAAATTCCAAGTCCACCTGCTCATTGCCTACCAACGTCCGCAAGTCTATCAACAAGCGGTCGGTGGGCGTCACGCGCCAGGTTGCGCCAAAACGCAGCTTGGCTCGCGCATCTTCCCGTTGATAGTAGAGATGCACTGGAATCGTCCCCGATCGATGGGGTTCCAACGACTGACGGAGACGGTTCAAAAGCTGGTCATCAATTTGCCTGTCAGTCAGCGAGATAGCAAGCCCGCGAGCGTATTTTTCCCGGGCTTCACTGATGTCCATTACCTCGCGGGCCATCATTTTAAGCCCGCCGCTAAAGTCATCAAAGCTGACCTGTCCACTGGCGATAAGGATACGGTCTTTTTCCAACAAATGCTGGTATTTTTCTAACGCTTCGGTGAATAGCATCACTTCCAGACGGCCCGAACGGTCATCCAGCGTACAGATGCCGATGCGGTTGCCGCGCTTGGTCACCATCACCCGCGCGGCGACCACCAACCCGACGGCGGTGGTCATTTTGCCCCGATCCGTCGGGTGCATGTCTTTCAAACGCTGGCCACCGGCGTAACGTTCGATCTCCTTGAGGTATTGGGTGATCGGGTGGCCGGTCAGGTACAGCCCCAGCGTTTCCCGTTCACCGTCCAACACCACCTGCTCCGGCCAGGGCGCGATGTTGGCGTAGGATTGCTCCACCTGCTCCGGCGCTTCCGCCAGCACGCCAAACATATCCACCTGGCCGATAGCTTCGGCTTTCGCATGCTGATCCGCCGCTTTCAACGCGTCGCCGAGCGAATTCATCAGCGCGGCGCGATGCGGCCCAAGGCGATCGAACGCCCCGGACATGATCAGTTTTTCCAGAATGCGGCGGTTCAGTTTCTTGATGTCGGAGCGCGCGCAGAGATCGAACAGGTCTTTGAAGTAACCTTGTTCGCCGCTGTTGCGCGCCTCGATAATCGCCTCGATTGGCCCTTCCCCTACGCCCTTGATGGCGCCGATGCCGTACACGATCTCGCCGTCGTCGTTGACGTGGAAGTGATACAGGCCGCTGTTGATGTCCGGCGGCAGGATCTTCAGCCCCATGCGCCAGCATTCGTCCACCAGCCCCACCACTTTGTCGGTGTTGTCCATATCGGCGGTCATCACCGCCGCCATAAACTCGGCCGGGTAGTGGGCCTTCAGCCACAGCGTCTGGTACGACACCAGCGCATAGGCGGCGGAGTGCGATTTGTTGAAGCCATAACCGGCGAATTTCTCCACCAGGTCGAAGATTTTCACCGACAGTTCACCGTCGATGCCGCGCGCTTTGGCGCCGTCTTCAAAGCCGCCGCGCTGCTTGGCCATTTCGACCGGGTTCTTTTTACCCATCGCACGGCGCAGCATGTCCGCGCCGCCCAGCGTATAGCCGGCCAGCACCTGGGCAATCTGCATCACCTGTTCCTGATACAGGATGATGCCGTAGGTCGGCTCCAGCACCGGCTTGAGCGACTCGTGCTGCCACTGAATGTCCGGGTAGGAGATCTCTTCGCGGCCATGTTTGCGGTCGATGAAGTTATCCACCATGCCCGACTGCAGCGGCCCCGGACGGAACAGCGCCACCAGTGCGATCATGTCTTCGAAGCAGTCGGGCTTCAGACGTTTGATCAAATCTTTCATGCCGCGCGATTCAAGCTGGAACACCGCCGTGGTTTCCGAACGCTGCAGCATGTCGAAGCTTTTCTTGTCGTCGAGCGGGATGGCGGCGATGTCGATCGGTTCCAGCCCGGTCTTGGCGCGCCGGGCGTTGATCATCTCCAGCGCCCAGTCGATGATGGTCAGGGTGCGCAGACCGAGGAAGTCGAACTTCACCAGCCCGGCGTATTCCACGTCGTTCTTGTCGAACTGGGTCACCGGGTGGTTCCCTTCGGCATCGCAGTACAGCGGCGCGAAGTCGGTGATCTTGGTCGGCGCAATCACCACGCCACCGGCGTGTTTACCAGCGTTGCGCGTCACCCCTTCCAGCTTGCGCGCCATGTCGATCAGCGCTTTGACCTCTTCGTCGGCCTCGTAAATCTCCGGCAGCTGCGGTTCGGCGGCGAAGGCTTTCTCCAGCGTCATGCCCGGATCCGGCGGCACAAGTTTGGAGATGCGATCGACGAACCCGTACGGGTGCCCCAACACGCGGCCTACGTCGCGGATAACCGCTTTCGCCGCCATGGTGCCGAAGGTGATGATCTGCGATACCGCTTCGCGGCCGTACATCTCCGCCACGTGCTCGATTACCTGATCGCGCTTCTCCATGCAGAAGTCGACGTCGAAGTCGGGCATCGAGACACGTTCCGGGTTCAGGAAGCGTTCGAACAGCAGGTCGAATTCCAGCGGATCGAGGTCGGTGATTTTCAACGCATAGGCCACCAGCGAACCGGCGCCGGAGCCTCGCCCTGGGCCCACCGGCACGTTGTTGTCCTTCGACCACTGGATAAATTCCATCACGATCAGGAAGTAGCCGGGGAACCCCATCTGGTTGATCACTTTCAGCTCGACGTCCAGACGCTCGTCGTATTCCGGGCGGCGCTGCGCGCGCACTTCAGGATCGGGGAACAGGAACTCGAGTCGCTCTTCCAGCCCCTCTTTCGATTTGAGTACCAGGAAGTCCTCGGTGCTCATATCGCCGGTCGGGAACTGCGGCAGGAAATATTCGCCGAGGCGAATGGTGACGTTACAGCGTTTGGCGATTTCGACGCTGTTCAGCAGCGCTTCCGGGATGTCGGCGAACAGCTCGCACATCTCGTCTTCGCTGCGCATGTATTGTTGCGGGCTGTAGTTGCGCGGCCGCTTGGGATCGTCCAGCGTAAAGCCGTCGTGGATGGCGACGCGGATCTCATGGGCGTCGAAGTCATCTTCCACCAGGAAACGCACGTCGTTGGTGGCCACCACCGGCAAACCGCGCTCGGTGGCCAGCGCCACCGCCGCATGCAGATAGTTCTCTTCATCCGGGCGGCCGGTGCGGATCAACTCCAGGTAGTAGCAGTCGGGGAAATATTGCTGGTAGAAATCCAGACACTGATCCACCTGCGCCTGGTTGCCGCGCAGCAGGAACTTGCCGACGTCGCCCTGACGCGCGCCGGAGAGCAGGATCAGCCCTTCGCGATGTTCAATCAGCCAGTCGCGATCGATGATCGGGCCGGCGGCGCCGTAGCCGCGCTGATAGGCGCGGGAAATCAGCAGCGTTAAGTTCTGGTAGCCTTCGTTGTTGCTGGCCAGCACCGTCAGTTGAGCGAGTTCGTCGCCCAAGACTTCGCTTTGCACATGGAAATCCGCGCCGATGATCGGTTTGATCCCGGCGCCGTGCGCGCTGCCGTAGAACTTCACCAGCCCGCACAGGTTGGTGAAATCGGTGATTGCCAGAGCAGGCATGGCTAACGCGGCGGCTCTTTTCACCAGCGGCGCCGTCTTGGCCAATCCATCAATCATGGAGTAGTCACTGTGGACGCGCAGGTGAATAAAACGAGGTTCGGCCATCTCCAGATACCTGATTGAAGGGGCTCAGCGTGCTGAGCCCGGGTTAATGCTATCGTCGAGCCGGTCAGGCTCGCAGGCTACAGCGCGAGCGCCCTTTTCACCGGCGCGAAACTGCGGCGATGATGCTCGGTGGCGCCCAGCGCGGCCAGCCGCTCCAGGTGGAAGGCGGTCGGGTAGCCTTTATGCTGCGCGAAACCGTAGTCCGGGAACTCGCTGTCCAGCTCGGCCATTTCGCGATCGCGCGTGACCTTCGCCAGAATGGACGCCGCGCTGATCTCCGCCACGCGGCTGTCGCCCTTCACCACCGCCTGCGAACGCATCGGCAAGCTCGGGCAACGGTTACCGTCGATTAAAACCATGTCCGGCGCGATATGCAACCCGGCCACCGCGCGCTGCATCGCCAACATGGTGGCGTGCAAAATGTTCAGCTGGTCGATTTCCGCCGGTTCGGCGCGCCCCAGGCTCCAGGAGAGCGCTTTGGCGACGATTTCGTCATACAGCGCCAGCCGGCGTTTTTCACTGAGCTTTTTGGAGTCTGCCAGCCCGACGATCGGCTGCGCCGGATCGAGGATCACGGCGGCGGTGACCACTGCGCCGACCAACGGGCCGCGGCCCACTTCGTCCACACCGGCAATCAGCGTGGCAGCGGGATAGATAAAGGGTTCAATCATGCTTTCGCCAGCTCCAACACAGCCTGAGCGGCCTGTTCGTCCGCACCGCAACGGATGCTTTGGTGCAAGGTAAGGAAAGTCTGTTTCAACGCGTCGGTTTCCGGGCTCTCTTCCAGCAGCGGCATCACGGCGGCGGCCAGTTTGTCCGGGACGCAGTCATGCTGCAGCAGTTCGGTGACGATCTCCCGCCCCGCCAGCAGATTCGGCAGCGAGACATAAGGCGTTTTCACCAGCTTCTGCGCCAACCAGAAAGTGAACGGCTTCATGCGATAGCCCACGACCATCGGGCACTTGGCCAGCATGCATTCCAGCGCCGCCGTGCCGGATGCCAGCAGCGCCGCGTCGCTGGCGATCATCGCTTCACGCCCCTGCCCATTCAGCAGGTGTACGGTCAGATCCGGCGCCACTTCGGCCTTGATGCGCTCAAACTGCTCACGCCGTTTGGCGTTGACCAGCGGCACCACCACTTCCAGCTCGGGATAACGCGTACGCAGCAGCTGCGCGGTTTTGAGGAAGTCGGCGCTCAGCATCTCGACTTCGGCGCCACGGCTGCCCGGCAACAAGGCCAAACAGCGCGCCTGCGGAGCGATGCCAAGCTGAGCGCGCGCCGCTAACCGATCGGGCTGCAGCGGCATGGCGTCCGCCATGGTGTGACCGATAAACCGGCAGGGGACGTTGAAACGATCGTAAAACGCTTTTTCGAAAGGGAGAAAGGCCAACACCAAATCGGTGGCTTTGCCTATTTTGAAAACGCGCTTTTGTCGCCAGGCCCACACGGAAGGGCTGACATAGTGGATGGTGCGAATGCCGCGCTGCTTGAGGCGGCCTTCCAGCGTGATGTTGAAGTCCGGCGCGTCGATGCCGACAAACACGTCCGGCCGCAGCTCACCGAAGCGGCGGGTGAGATCCTTGCGGATCTTCAACAGGCGTGGCAAGCGCTCGAGCACTTCCACCACGCCCATTACCGCCAGCTCTTCCATTTCGTACCAGGCCTCGCACCCTTCGGCCTGCATCAGCGGGCCGGCGACGCCAACGAAACGCGCGTCGGGGATCTGCGCCTTGAGCGCACGGATCAAACCGGCGCCGAGAATGTCACCGGAGGTTTCTCCGGCGACCAATCCGATAGTCAATGGACGATTCGACATAACTCAGCGAATGATGCCACGGGTGGAACGGGTGAAGAAATCGAGGTACTGCTGCACCACCGGCTGCTCTTTGGCCAGGGCTTCGATTTCCGCTTTCGCTTCATCCAGCGTTTTTTCGCTGCGATACAGGATCTTGTAGGCGTTGCGGATCGCCTGCATTTCATCCTTGTCAAAACCGCGGCGCTTGAGGCCGACCGCGTTGACGCCGAACGGCGTAGCGTGGTTGCCCTGAGCGATGACGAAAGGAGGCACGTCCTGAGCGACACCGGAACAACCGCCTACCATCACATGCGCGCCGATAATGCAGAACTGATGGATCGCGGTCATGCCGCCAATGATGGCGTGATCGTCGATTTCCACGTGCCCCGCCAGCGTGGCGTTGTTGGCCAGCACGCAAGCATTGCCGACTACGCAGTCGTGGGCGACGTGCACGTTGACCATCAGCAGGTTATCGTTGCCCACTTTGGTCAGGCCGGTGCCCTGCGCGGTGCCGCGGTGGATGGTGACGCTTTCGCGGATGCGATTGCGATCGCCCACTTCCACACGCGTCGGCTCGCCCGCGTATTTCAGATCCTGATTCACTTCGCCGATAGAGGCGAACTGATAAATCTGGTTATCGCGGCCAATCTTGGTAATGCCGTTTACCACCACGTGGGATTTCAGCACCGTGCCGGCGCCGATTTCCACCTGGGAGCCGACGTAGCAGAAAGGGCCGATATGCACGCCGGCGCCAATCACGGCGCCTTCTTCGACTATCGCGCTAGGATGGATAAAGGCGGTTTGGTCAATCACGGATTAAGCCTCCCGGCTGCGGGCACACATCATGGTTGCTTCGCAGACAATTTTACCGTCAACGGTCGCCACGCCTTTGAAGCGAGTCAGACCGCGGCGAGTTTTCTCGAAGGTGACTTCCATGACCATCTGATCGCCTGGCACCACAGGGCGCTTGAAGCGAGCTTCATCGATACCAGCGAAGTAATACAGCTCGCCCGGTTCCAGTTTGCCGACGCTTTTAAACGCCAGGATGCCTGTGGCCTGCGCCATGGCTTCCAGGATCAATACGCCTGGGAAAATCGGTTTGCCAGGGAAGTGGCCCTGGAAAAACGGTTCATTCACCGATACGTTCTTCACCGCACGCAGATATTTGTGCTCTTCAAACTCGAGGACGCGGTCGACCAGCAAGAACGGGTAACGGTGAGGAAGCAGATCCAAAATTTCTGCAATATCCAGAGTATGAGTGTCAGTAGTCAAAATACTCTTCCTGTCTCTAAAAACTGATGGCATCAACAACACGGCCTGCGCTGACCCCAAAAGGAGATCATCATGCAGGCCGCAAATTAACATCTCTTTGCGCTTTTGGTCTCACGACCAACGCGTTTCGTTTTGTACCCGCCAGGGCGGGCGGCAATGACTAGTCTTTTCCGACTTTACGTTCGACAGCTTTCAAGCGCTTGCTGATCTCATCGATATTCATTACCAACGCAGCGGTTTTACGCCAAACCTTGTTAGGCTGCAACGGAATGCCCGAAGAGTATACCCCAGGTTCGGTGATTGGTCGCATAACCATTCCCATTCCGGTAACAACAACCTTGTCGGCAATTTCCATGTGACCGTTGATCACGCTGGCGCCGCCAATCTGGCAGTAGCGGCCGATTTTCAGGCTGCCGGCCATGATCACACCGCCGGCGACGGCGGTATTGTCGCCAATCACGACGTTATGTGCAATCTGGCATTGGTTGTCGATGATAACACCATTCCCGATTTGGGTGTTATCCAAAGCGCCGCGGTCAATGGTGGTGCAAGCGCCGATTTCGACGCGATCGCCGATAATCACCGTGCCCAACTGAGGGATCTTGATCCACTCGCCGCGCTCATTCGCATAGCCGAAACCGTCTGCGCCGATCACGGTGCCCGACTGAATCAGGCAGCGCTGGCCGATTTCGACCGCATGATAAATCGTTACGTTCGCCCACAGACGCGTTCCCGCGCCGATGCGTGCGTGTTTGCCGATGAAGCAGCCCGGGCCGATAACCACGTTATCGCCAAGCACCGCACCCGACTCGATCACCGCGTTCGCCCCAATGGCGACGTTCTGCCCCAGCTGCGCTTCAGGCGAGATCACCGCGCTTGGCGCGATATCCTGAGCCGGCGACGGCGTGGTGTCCATCAGCTGCGCCATGCGCGCATAGGTCAGGTAAGGGTTCTTAACCACCAGCGCCGCAGCACGGCAGTGTGGTAAATCCGCTTCGGTAAGCACCACGGCGCTTGCCTGGCAGGAAGACAGCTGCTCTTGATAGCGGCTGTTTGACAAAAACGTGATTTGGCCAGGCTGTGCCGAATGCATAGAAGCAATGCCGGTGATGACGAGATCGCCATCACCGTGCAATTGTGCATCCAACTGCTGCGCTAAATCAGCCAGTCGAATTGAAAGCATGTGTTATTTAACCTGTTTCAGCACGTCAGCAGTGATATCTTTGGAAGAGTCTGCATAGGCAACGGCGTTGGCGTCGATCACCACGTCATAACCGCCTTTGCTCGCGACAGATTTCACCGCGTCCTGAATGCGGCTCAGGATCTTGTTACGCTCTTCCATCTGGCGACGACGGTTGTCCTGCTCGAAAGCCTGGGCTTTCTGAGAGAACTGCTCGCGCTGCGCCATCACGTCTTTTTCCAACTTGCTGCGGTCGCTGGCTTTCATGGTAGCGCCGTCACGCTGCAGACGTTGCATTTTGGTCTGCAGGCTACGTTCCATGTTCTGGAGTTCGCTTGCACGGCCTTTAAACTCGTTTTCCAGCTGTTTAGCGACCGCTTCGCGGGCCGGCAGCTGTTGGAAAATGCTGGAGACGTTAACGACAGCGATCTTATCTGCTGCCTGAACGCCAGCTGAAGCAGCCATTGCTAAACCGAGGCCTGCGGCACACAACCACTTTTTCACTATAAACTCCTTACCATCACCCATTTGTGTCATATGACACTGAAGTACACAATTTGCCAGACTTATCCCACCAAACAATGAGAATCATCTCCCTCTGCCGGCGGGCGCCTGGCCATTGCGATTCTTAATAACTGTTATGCCCAGAGGCGAGACCCGTTACCAGGTCTTACCGATGTTAAACTGGAACTGTTCGGACTTGTCGCCTTCGTATTTCTTGATCGGGTTGGCGTAAGAGAACACCAATGGCCCCAATGGCGACATCCACTGCAGCGCAATACCGGCGGAAGAACGAATATTGCTGGCCTTGCTGTAGTCCGGCACGCCGTACATCAGCGTATCGTTGGTATTCTTCCACTTGGTATCCCACACGGTACCCGCATCGATGAACAGCGACGTGCGCACAGAGTTAGCGTATTTGTCGCTGATGAACGGCGTTGGGGTGATCAGCTCCAGGCTGGCGACCGCCATGGCGTTACCGCCCACCGCGTCATCCGAACCACAGATGCTCTGACGATCGGTGGTGCTGCCGGCGTTGAACTGGCACTGGTACGAATTGGAGTTGTAGTACACCGCCTTCGGACCAATGGTGTTGGACTGGAAGCCACGCACGGTGCTCGAACCACCGGCGTAGAAGTTCTCGTAGAACGGCATTTCCTTGCCGCCCAGCCCATCCGCGTAACCCAGACGGCCGCGACCCAACAGCACCCAGGTGCGGTCGTCGTTGATCGGCACGTACTGTACGCTGTCCAGCGTCACCTTGTAGTATTCGTTGTCCGAGCCCGGAATGGTGACCTTGCCGTTCAACGTGGTGCGGTTACCCGAAGTCGGGAAGTAGCCGCGGTCCAGGTTGTTGTAGGTCCAGCCCAGGTTCAGGGTAAAGTCGTCCGTCGAGTAGCTGGCGCGGTCGGTCTTGTTCGCATCCACGCCCATCGAGTCGAGGTAACGCCACATGGCGATCTGCGGCTGCATGTTCGACAGGCCGTTGTGGACATAGCCCAGGCCGGTGCGCAACGAGTTGTTTTCATTGATCGGGAAGCCCAGCGTGCCGTCAACACCGTAACTCTTGTTGGTGTAGTCGGACAGGTCCGCGTTATCCGCTTTAAAGTCGTTGTAGAAGACGCGGCCGCCCAGGCTCACACCGTCAACGGTGAAGTACGGGTTGGTGACCGAGAATTCGGTGTACGTCTGGTAATCGTTCTTGGTGCCGCTGATGCCGACCGAGTAGCCGGTACCCAACCAGTTATCCTGCTGCACGCCGGCCTGGAAGCTGACGCCGCTCTCGGTGCCGTAACCGACGCCGAAGTTAAAGGTACCGGTGTTGCGTTCTTTCACCTTGTAGGTCACGTCGACCTGATCGGCAGTGCCCGGCACGCGCTGGGTTTCCACGTCGACCGTTTCGAAGTAGCCCAGGCGGTTCAGACGCTCCTTGCCCTGCTCGACCTGCTCGTTGCCGAGCCAGGCGCCTTCCATCTGGCGCATTTCGCGACGCAGTACGGAATCCTTGCTGGTGTCGTTGCCTTCGAACTTGATGCGGCGCACGTAGAAACGGTTGCCCGCGTCAACGTTGACGTGCAGCTTGACGGTTTTATCCGCGTCATTGATCTCCGGCTGGGTGCCGACGCGCGGGTAGGCGTAACCATAACGGCCCAACATCGTTTTGATGTTGTCTTCCATTTTGGTCACTTTGCTGCCGTTATACAGCTCGCCCGGCTCGATTTTGGTGATCTGAGCGACTTCCGCCGAGTGGCCGGCCAGGTTGCCGTTCACGACAACATCAGAAAGCTTGTACTGATCGCCTTCGGTGATGTTGATGGTGATGTAGATGCCTTTTTTATCCGGCGTCAGGCTCACCTGGGTAGAATCGATGTTAAAGCGGGCATAGCCGCGATCCAGATAGAAGCTGCGCAGGGTTTCGAGATCGCCCGCCAGTTTTTGCTTCTGGTATTTGCGATCGCCGACCAGGTTCCACCACGGCACTTCGTCACGCAGTTGGAAGCGCGAGATCAGTTCGTCGTTGGTGAAGGCGTGGTTGCCGACGATGTTGATTTGTTGAATCTTGGCGGAGACCCCTTCCGTGAACACCAGTTTCAGGTCGACACGGTTGCGCGGCAACGGCGTGACCACGGCTTTCACCGAGGCGCTGTATTTACCAACGCTGTAATAGAAGTCTTCCAGCCCTTTTTCAATGCTGGAAATCGTGGTGCGGTCGAGCGCCTCGCCCACCCGGACGCCGGAGGCTTCCAGGTTTTGCTTGAGCATGTCATCCTTCACCGACTTGTTGCCGGAGAAAGTGATGCTGGCGATGGTAGGACGTTCCTTCACCTGCACGATCAAGGTATTACCATCGCGCAGTACGCGCACGTCCTCGAAGTTGCCGGTGGCAAACAAGGCACGAATGGTATTACTGATGTCATCGTCAGTGACGGTATCGCCGACGCGAACCGGCATGTTGAGTAACGCCGCACCGACGGCAACTCGCTGCAGGCCTTCGAAATGAATGTCTTTCACTACGAACCCGTCTGCACCGTATACGGTGGCGCTGCCAAACAGCAGCGACGCTATGAGCAACTTTTTCATCGCCATCGTTGTTATGCGTTCTTCCTAACCTATCCCCGCCCCTAAAGGCGGGAAAAATCATTGAAAAGTGCAAGACCCATCAACAACACCAACACGATCGAACCTATGCGGTAGCTGTAGTCCTGTACTCGCTCGGAAACCGGCCCACCCTTCAGCTTTTCTATCGCCAGGAAGAGGAGATGCCCACCATCTAACACCGGTAATGGGAACAGGTTGATGATCCCCAGGTTGACGCTAATCAACGCCAGGAACATCAGATAATACACGAATCCGACTCCGGCTGACGCCCCAGCTCCCTGTGCAATCGAAATCGGGCCACTCAGGTTGTTCAGCTTTACATCACCGGTTATTAATTTGCCCAGCATGTTGACCGTCAGCCGCATCAGCTGCCAGGTCTTGTCGCCGGCCTGATACAGCGCCGGGAACGGTCCATACTGGCGAATCGTCTTATACTCTTCCGGCAGCGGCAGCACCTTTGGAATGATGCCTGCAAACCCCACCGATTTGTCTTTTCCCACCGGCTTTGTATCCGGTATCAGCGTCAAAGACAAGGGGGCGCCGTTTCTTTCAATCTCCAAAGCCAGCGGTTGCCCCGGGCCATCGTGGATACGCTTCACCAGCGTCTGCCAACGACCCAACGGCTGACCATCGACTTTAACGATCCTGTCCCCCGCTTGTAAACCCGCCTTTTGCGCCGCCGAGTTCGGCTGCACTTCCGCCAACACGGATTCGATCTGCGGGCCGCGCGGCATAATCCCCAGCGCGACAACGGGATCCTGCTTGTCCGGTTCAAAGTTCCACTGGCGCAAGTCCAGGGTTTTGGTCACCACCTGCGAAGAGCCGAACGGCGCTACGCCGACTTCGGTTTGCGCATCGCCAATCTTCGCCACCAGCGCCAGACGAACTGACTCCCAATCAGGCGTTTCGATGCCGTCAACCGACTTTAGTTCCATGCCAGACGAAATTTCAGCCTTGGCGGCGATCGATTGCGGCGCGATTTCGCCGATCACCGGACGGAAACTCGGCACGCCGATGATGAACACCAGCCAGTAGGCAAGGATAGCAAACAGGAAGTTGGCGATGGGGCCGGCGCTGATGATGGCCGCGCGCTGCCAGACGGTTTTATTGTTGAAGGCCTGGTGGCGCATCTCCGGTGCCACCGACTCCACGCGCTCGTCCAGCATCTTCACGTAGCCGCCGAGCGGGATCAGAGCGATAACGTACTCGGTGCCCTGGCGATCGGTTCGGCGCCACAGCGCCCGGCCGAAGCCGATGGAGAAGCGTTCAACGCGCACGCCGCAACGACGGGCAACCCAAAAGTGTCCGAACTCATGCACGGTAATCAAGATACCGAGCGCAATCAGAAACGCCACCAGGTTCCAAAGCACGCTGACCATCATCCCTCACTTTCCGTCATCGACGGATTAAAACACCAACAGCATCAGGCAGGCAAACACCGGCACCGCCGCGGTCAGGCTGTCGATACGATCCAGTATGCCGCCATGACCGGGAATCAAATGCCCGCTGTCCTTGATGCCCGCTTCGCGTTTGAACATGCTTTCGGTCAAATCGCCCAGCACCGAAGCCAGCGCGGCGATCACCGAACAGGCCAGCAGCGTGGTCGGCACCACGTTCAGCGGCGCGTAGCGGCCGAACAGCCACGAGATCACCGCCGACGTCAGCAACCCGCCGATCAACCCTTCCCAGGTTTTACCCGGCGAGACCTTCGGCGCCAGCTTATGCTTGCCGAACAGCTTGCCGAACATGTAGGCACCGGAATCTGCGCCCCACACCAGCAACATCACGTACAGCAGCCACCAGGCGCCGGTAAACGGGTTTTGCTCGTAGCCGAACTGGCGCAGCGCCAGCATGCCCCAGAAAAACGGCACGATGGTCAGCAGGCCAAACAGCAGGCGCAGCGGGCGCGAATTGCGCCAGATAGCGGCCGAGCCGGGATAGAACAGCACCAACAGCAACGCCGCCAGCCACCAGGCCAACGACAGCCACAGCGAGCCGCTTATCTGCGGCACGGATTGATGGTAAGCGGGGACGCTGAGCATCATCAGCGCAAGCAGAAAACCGCACAGTATCGCCAACCAGATGCGCTGCGAACGGGAGGTAAAACCGGCCAGTTGGCCCCACTCCCAGGCAGCTAACATGCACACGACGAGCGTTACCAGAGCAAAGGCCAACGGCGGCAACAGGAACAGCGCCGCGATAACGATCGGGATTAAAATCAGAGCAGTTATGAGGCGATACTTCAGCAAAAGTTCTCCCTAGGACGCATCGGCGCCGTTAGGTGTTGTTCCCCCGAAGCGGCGCTCACGTTGTGCAAATGCATTCAGCGCACCTTCAAAGACAAGTTCATCGAAATCAGGCCAGAGCACATCAGTAAAGTAAAGTTCAGCATAGGCGATTTGCCACAGCAGGAAATTACTGATGCGATGCTCGCCACCGGTGCGGATAACCAGATCCACCGGCGCCAGGTCGCTCATGCAAACCCGCTCGTTCAATAATTCCTCGCTGATCTGATCCGGGTGCAACTCGCCTACCCGTACCTGTTCGGCCAGTTCCCTTACTCCCTGAATGATATCCCAACGGCCGCCGTAGTTGGCAGCGATATTGAGCGTCAGGCCATCGTTATTTTCCGTCAGAGCTTCAGAGCGGCGGATCCGCTCCTGCAAACGCGCGCTGAATCGGCTGATATCGCCGATCACTCGCAGCCTGACGTTATGTTTATGCAGGCTTTTTACTTCACTATCCAAAGCGCGGACAAAAAGCTCCATCAGGGCAGAGACTTCCTGCACCGGACGGTTCCAGTTTTCGCTGCTGAAGGCATAAAGCGTGAGCGCATCTAAATGGTGGCTGGCGGCAAAGCTGACCGCGCGGCGAACCGATTTCACCCCCGCTTTATGACCGAAGACACGTAACTTGCCCTGACGTTTGGCCCAGCGTCCGTTACCGTCCATGATAATGGCGACATGGCGCGGCCCCGGGGAAGATGGATTAGCCTCTTGTTGGTTTGCGGACGACATAACTCGTACTTATTTCCTCAATAGAAATATAACTGCCTTTCCGGAACATCAGGCCCTTACGCGCAAAAAAAGCCGTGTGCCCGACACGGCTTTCAGCCTGCCCTTGCGATACCCGGCGCAGCCGGGCCGCCATTGACGCACAAGGCGCCAATCGGGCCATAATTCAACGGTATAACCGCTGACAGGTGGCGCAGACTATACCACCTCAGCGGGGCATGAACAAACGGCCCCGCTGCGGCGCACGCGAATTACGAGCAAAATCGGATAATCACCGTGATCGGCCGCACAACGCGCGAACCCGCTCCTCAGCGGCGGCGCGGGCCTGACGGTCAATGTCTAAGACCGCTTCGATGCTCGTCGGTTCCTGCAGCGCGAGACGTTCCACCACCTGGCGATTGACCGCCGCGATATCGGTAAAGCGAATCTGCTGCTGCAAAAATGCCGCCACGGCGATTTCGTTGGCCGCGTTCAGCGCGGTGGTGGCCGCCTGGCCGGCATCGAACGCTTCGATCGCCAAATACAGGCAAGGATAACGCTCACGCTCCGGTTCGGCGAAGGTCAGCGAACCGATACGGCAGAAGTCCAGCGCTTCCACACCGGAATTCACGCGCTGCGGATACGCCATCGCGTGAGCGATTGGCGTGCGCATATCCGGCGTCCCCAACTGCGCCAGCACACTGCCGTCTGCATAGCGCACCATCGAGTGAATCACCGACTGCGGGTGCAGGATCACTTCCATTTGCTCGGCCGAGGCGTTAAACAGCCAGCGGGCCTCAATGTATTCCAGACCTTTGTTCATCATGGTGGCGGAATCCACCGAGATCTTGCGGCCCATCGACCAGTTTGGGTGGGCGCAGGCTTGATCCGGCGTCATCGCGGCGAACTGTTCCAACGGCGTGGTGCGGAACGGGCCGCCGGAACCGGTAAGCACGATGCGCGAAACACCATGACTGTCCAGTGAAGAGTATCCCAACTGGCGCTGAATGCTCTCAGGCAAACTCTGAAAAATCGCGTTGTGCTCGCTGTCGAGCGGCAGCAGTTGCGCCTGGCTTTGCCGCACCGCGTCCATAAACAGACGGCCGCAGGTGACCAGCGACTCTTTGTTGGCCAGCAGCACCTGCTTGCCCGCGCGGATCGCCGCCAGCGTCGGCAACAGCCCCGCGGCGCCGACGATGGCCGCCGTCACTTGATCGACGTCATCCAAAGCGGCCAATTCACAGGCCGCTTGTTCCCCAGCCAACACTTCGGTAGCGACACCGTTCTCCGCCAGGATAGCGCGCAGCTCGCGCGCGGCGCTTTCATCCGCCATCGCGGCAAACGCGGGCCGAAATTCCATGCATTGCTGCGCCATGACCGCAACGTTGCGGCCGGCAACCAGCGCTTTGATCGCAAAACGGTCGAGATTCGCCCTGACCACGGCCAGGGTGCTGGTCCCTACCGAGCCGGTCGAGCCAAGAATGGTCAGTTGCTTCATGAGTTCACTCTGAATAACTGTCTGATGAGATCGGAGGTGCTCCAGTGTGGAACCTTGGACACCGCTTGTCCATGATCTTTCAGTACGATGAAACGGGATCTGCGCCACAAAAAACAAAGCGCCGCCCAGGCGACGCTTTTTTTCTGCGCGATGCTGATTAGAATTCCATCAGCTCTTTTTCTTTCTCCGCCAGCGCGGCGTCGACCAGCTTGATGTAAGCGTCGGTCATTTTCTGAATCTCGTCTTGTGAACGACGCTCTTCGTCTTCGCTGATCTCTTTATCTTTCAGCAGCGCCTTGACCTTGTCGTTGGCGTCGCGACGCACGTTACGCACCGCTACGCGGCCCTGCTCGGCTTCGCCGCGCACGATCTTGATCAGATCCTTACGACGTTCTTCAGTCAGCGGAGGCAGCGGAACGCGAATGTCAGAACCGGCGGAAGACGGGTTGAGGCCCAGATCAGAGCTCATGATCGCTTTCTCAACGGCCTGGCTCAGGCTGCGGTCGAATACGTTGATTTTCAGCGTGCGGGAGTCTTCCACGGTCACGTTGGCCAGCTGACGCAGCGGCGTAGCGGCGCCGTAGTATTCCACCATGATGCCATCCAGAATGCTTGGAGAAGCGCGGCCGGTACGGATCTTGCTGATTTGGTTTTTGAATGCTTCTACGCTTTTTTCCATGCGTGAATCAGCATCTTTTCTGATTTCATTAGTCACGTTGCAAACCCTTGGAAGCTGGTTACTTGGCAGGCGATACTCAAGTATAGCCCGTAATCGTACTCGAAGAGCGCGCGGCGCCTGGCGTCACGCGCTCCGAAAAAGAGGTGTGAACAGCCTTATTTGCTGATCAACGTACCTTCGTTCTCACCCATCACCACGCGGCGCAGCGCACCAGGCTTGTTCATGTTGAACACGCGGATCGGCAGACCGTGATCGCGGGCCAGCGTAAATGCCGCCAGATCCATCACTTTCAGCTCGCGCTCCAGCACGTCCTGATAGGTTAATTGTTCATACAGCGTCGCATCCGGGTTTTTCACCGGATCGGCGGAGTATACGCCATCCACTTTGGTGGCTTTCAGCACCACGTCCGCTTCGATCTCGATGCCGCGCAGGCAAGCGGCGGAATCGGTGGTAAAGAACGGGTTGCCGGTACCGGCGGAGAAGATCACCACGCGGTTGTTGCGCAGCAGGCTGATAGCCTCTGCCCAGCTGTAATTATCACATACGCCGTTCAGCGGGATCGCCGACATCAGGCGGGCGTTCACATAGGCACGGTGCAGTGCATCACGCATAGCCAGGCCGTTCATCACGGTAGCCAGCATTCCCATGTGGTCGCCCACTACGCGGTTCATGCCGGCTTGCGCCAGCCCCGCGCCGCGGAACAAGTTCCCGCCGCCAATAACTACACCGACCTGAATTCCCAGTTCGACCAGCTCTTTCACTTCCTGAGCCATGCGATCCAAAACGCTGGCGTCGATACCAAAACCTTCTGCACCTTGCAGGGCTTCGCCACTCAGTTTAAGCAGAATACGCTGATATACGGGTTTTGCATTGGTTGCCATGGTGTTCTGTCCTAAGAAGCAGTATTAGTATTGGGGATTTCAGCCGATGAAACGCGCCTGAGGTGAGCATCACGCTGCAGGGCCTGCCACCGGTGTAATTCTGGCTGGGTAGTATGGAACCGCCAGACGGCGGTTCCATCGACAGTCATTAAGACTGTTTGCTCATCGCGGCAACTTCAGCAGCGAAGTCGGTTTCGACTTTCTCGATGCCTTCGCCCACTTCGAAGCGAATGAAGTTGGTCACGTCAGCGTTGTGCTCTTTCAGCACCTGAGCAACGGATTTGCTCGGATCCATAACGAAAGGCTGACCGGTCAGAGAAACTTCGCCGGTGAATTTCTTCATGCGGCCTTCAACCATTTTCTCTGCGATTTCTTTCGGCTTGCCGGACTGCATGGCGATGTCCAGCTGAACCTGGTACTCTTTTTCTACCACTTCAGCAGACACGTCTTCTGGCTTCACGAACTCTGGCTTGCTCGCCGCAATGTGCATTGCGATTTGCTTAACCAGCTCTTCGTCAGCGCCTTTAGCCGCAACCAGAACGCCGATGCGCGCGCCGTGCAGGTAGCTGCCCAGCACGTCGCCTTCCAGGGAAGCAACGCGACGAATGTTGATGTTTTCGCCGATTTTTGCCACCAGCGCTACGCGCTCTTCTTCGAACTGTGCTTTCAGCACGTCAACGTCAGTGATTTTGCCGGCCATAGCGGCATCCAGCACTTTGTCGGCGAACGCCTGGAAACCGGCGTCTTTCGCAACGAAGTCAGTCTGGCAGTTAACTTCCAGAATGATGCCGTAGTTGCCTTCGATCTTGGTTTTGATCACGCCGTCAGCAGCTACGTTGCCTGCTTTTTTAGCGGCTTTGATCGCACCGGACTTACGCATGTTTTCGATTGCCAGTTCGATGTCGCCGTTGGATTCAACCAGCGCCTTCTTGCAATCCATCATGCCAGCGCCGGTACGCTCGCGCAGTTCTTTTACCAGGGCAGCGGTAATATCAGCCATTTATTTTTCCTCGGTTATCTCGCGTGGAGACAGTTCTCATTCAGATAAGCAAAGGGGGCCTTTACAGGCCCCCCTAACCAACATATGTCAATACCTGGTTAATAAGGGCTCAGTGACGAGCTTGCCTTATTATTCAGCTTCTACGAAGCCTTCTTCCGCCTGAACGGCCAGATCTTGAGAACGACCTTCACGCACAGCGGCAGCAACAGCAGTCAGGTACAGGTTTACTGCACGGATTGCGTCGTCGTTACCAGGGATGATGAAGTCAACGCCGTCTGGGTTGGAGTTGGTATCAACGATAGAGAATACCGGGATACCCAGGTTGTTGGCTTCTTTGATCGCGATGTGCTCGTGATCGGCATCGATAACGAACAGTGCGTCTGGCAGACCGCCCATATCTTTGATACCGCCCAGGGAGTTTTCCAGCTTGGCCAGTTCACGAGTGCGCATCAGCGCTTCTTTCTTGGTCAGCTTGTCCAGGGTGCCGTCTTGAGACTGGATTTCCAGATCTTTCAAACGCTTGATGGACTGACGAACGGTTTTCCAGTTAGTCAGCATGCCACCCAACCAGCGGTGGTTCACGAAGAACTGGTCACAGCTGTTCGCAGCGTCTTTTACCGCTTCGCTTGCTGCGCGTTTGGTACCAACGAACAGGATCTTGCCTTTACGGGAAGAGATCTTGCTCAGTTCAGCCAGAGCGGCGTTGAACATTGGTACAGTCTGCTCCAGGTTGATGATGTGAACCTTGTTACGAGCGCCGAAGATGAAAGGCTTCATTTTCGGGTTCCAGTAACGGGTCTGGTGACCAAAGTGAACACCAGCCTTGAGCATGTCGCGCATGGAAACAGTTGCCATGATTAAACCTCTATAGATTAATTGGGGTTATGCCTCCACGTATCCCATAACGCCGACCCTGGCGGCGACAAGTCACCTCAGGGCACCCCGGCGGATGTGCCGATACGTGTGTGTTATTTACACAAAATGAGTGCAGTTAAAGTATTTTCGGCTCATTCCCGCCAGGTCACAAGAACCAAGACACGGATCGCCGGCGCGCTTTATACCATAAACCCGCCGCCGACACCAACTTTTGTTGCGTTTCGCCGGGCGTCAGGAAATGAAATTTGGCAGCCCCCGGCCGGGCTGATACCATAAGTCACTGCTTCTTATTGTCGACGATAACGACACCTGCGGACGAATTTCATGGCAATCTCAATTAAAACACCTGATGACATCCAAAAAATGCGCGTGGCCGGCCGCCTGGCCGCCGAAGTGCTGGAGATCATCGAGCCGCACGTCAAACCTGGCGTGACCACCGGCGAGCTGGACCGTATCTGTCACGAGTACATCACCAACGAGCAGCAGGCCATTTCCGCCTGCCTCGGCTATCACGGCTTCCCGAAATCCGTGTGCATTTCGGTGAACGAAGTGGTGTGCCACGGCATCCCGAGCGACGACAAAACGCTGAAAGACGGCGACATCGTCAACATCGACGTGACCGTGATTAAAGACGGTTTCCACGGCGACACCTCGAAGATGTTCATCGTCGGCAAACCGACCATTCTGGGCGAGCGCCTGTGCCGCGTCACTCAGGAAAGCCTGTATCTGGCGCTGAAGATGGTCAAACCGGGCATCCGTCTGCGCACCCTGGGCAAGGCTATCCAGCAATTCGTCGAAGCCGAGAAGTTCTCCGTGGTGCGCGAGTACTGCGGCCACGGCATCGGCGAAGTGTTCCACGAAGAGCCGCAGGTGCTGCACTATGACGCGGACGACGGCGGCGTGGTGCTGCAGCCGGGCATGGCCTTCACCATCGAACCGATGGTCAACGCCGGCGACTACCGCATCCGCACCATGAAAGACGGCTGGACGGTAAAAACCAAAGATCGCAGCTTGTCGGCGCAGTATGAGCATACTATTGTGGTGACTGATAACGGCTGCGAGATAATGACGTTGCGCAAGGATGACACCATCCCCAACATCATTACGCACGAGATGTAAGCACCGCGGCGAACGCCGCGTGCAGAATATCACCAGGCCGGCTTATGCCGGCCTTTTTTATGGGCTGCGCACTATGTCTGACAATCTTCTTCAACAGGCGGCCCCGGCCGTGCCGATGCCGCCCGCCTCCCCCAGCGCCTACGGCGACGACGAGCTCACCTGCCCGGTGCTGAAACAGCGGCTGGAACAGTTTCAGCTGTGGCTGGCGGCGGCGTTCGACGCCGGCTCCAGCGCAGAAAGCCTGGTGGCGGCGCGCAGCGACTTCATCGATCGCCTGCTGCGCCGGCTGTGGACGTTCTACGGCTTTGAAGATATCCCGGAAACCGCGCTGGTGGCGGTCGGCGGCTACGGCCGCGGCGAGCTGCATCCGCTGTCGGATATCGACGTGCTGGTGCTCAGCCAGCGCCGGCTGACGGAGCAACAGTCGCAGCGGGTCGGCGAATTCATCACCCTGCTGTGGGATCTCAAGCTGGAAGTGGGCCACAGCGTGCGCACCCTGGAAGAGTGTCTGCTGGAAGGGCTGGCGGATCTGACCGTGGCCACCAACCTGATCGAATCGCGCATGATCTGCGGCGACGTCGCGCTGTTCCTGCAGATGCAAAAACATATCTTCAGCGACGGCTTTTGGCCTTCGCCGCAGTTTTTCCACGCCAAGATCAACGAGCAGCAAGAACGTCATCAGCGCTACCACGGCACCAGCTATAACCTGGAGCCGGATATCAAAAGCAGCCCCGGCGGCCTGCGCGACATCCACACGCTGCTGTGGGTGGCGCGCCGCCACTTCGGCGCCACCTCGCTGGACGAAATGGTCGGCTTCGGCTTTCTCACCCAGGCCGAACGCAACGAGCTGAACGAATGCCAGAGCTTCCTGTGGCGCATCCGCTTTGCGCTGCACCTGGTGCTGCCGCGTTACGACAACCGTCTGCTGTTCGATCGCCAGCTCAGCGTCGCGCAGCTGCTGCGCTATGAAGGCGAAGGCAACGAGCCGGTCGAGCGCATGATGAAAGACTTCTACCGCATGACGCGGCGCGTCAGCGAGCTGAACCACATGCTGCTGCAGCTGTTCGACGAAGCCATCCTGGCGCTGGACGCCACCGAAAAACCGCGTCCGCTGAACGACGATTTCCAACTGCGCGGCGATCTGATCGATCTGCGTGACGAAACGCTGTTCATCCGCGAGCCGCAAGCCATCATGCGCATGTTCTACCTGATGGTGCGCAACCGCGAGATCAAAGGCATTTACTCCACCACCGTGCGCCAGCTGCGCCACGCGCGCCGCCACCTGAAACAGCCGCTGTGCACCATCCCGGAAGCGCGCGATCTGTTCATGGCCATCCTGCGCCATCCCGGCGCGGTGTCGCGCGCGCTGGTGCCGATGCACCGTCACAGCGTGCTGTGGGCCTACATGCCGCAGTGGGGCAAGATCGTCGGGCAGATGCAGTTCGATCTGTTCCACGCCTATACCGTCGACGAACACACTATCCGGGTGCTGCAGAAGCTGGAGAGCTTCGCCGATCCGCAAACCCGGCCTCGCCATCCGCTGTGCGTGGAGCTGTATCCGCGCCTGCCGCACCCGGAACTGCTGCTGCTGGCGGCCTTGTTCCACGATATCGCCAAAGGGCGCGGCGGCGATCACTCGATCCTCGGCGCGGAGGACGTGGTGGAGTTCGCCGAGCTGCACGGCCTCAATTCGCGAGAAACCCAACTGGTGGCCTGGCTGGTGCGCTGCCACCTGCTGATGTCGGTCACCGCGCAGCGCCGCGATATCCAGGATCCGACAGTGATCCAGCAGTTCAGCAGCGAAGTGCAGAGCGAAACTCGCCTGCGCTACCTGGTATGCCTGACGGTGGCGGATATCTGCGCCACCAACGAAACCCTGTGGAACAGCTGGAAGCAGAGCCTGTTGCGCGAGCTGTATTTCGCCACCGAGAAACAGCTGCGCCGCGGCATGCAAAACAGCCCGGATCTGCGCGAACGCGTGCGTCACCACCGGCTGCAGGCGCTGGCGCTGCTGCGCATGGACAACATCGACGAAGAGGCGCTGCACCGCATCTGGAGCCGCTGCCGCGCCGACTATTTCCTGCGCCACTCGCCGAATCAGCTGGCCTGGCACGCCCGCCATCTGCTGGCCCACGATTCCACCCAGCCGCTGGTGCTGGTCAGCCGCCAGGCGACGCGCGGCGGCACCGAGATCTTCATCTGGAGCCCGGATCGTCCTTATCTGTTCGCCGCCGTCGCCGGGGAGATGGATCGCCGCAACCTGAGCGTGCACGACGCCCAGATCTTCACCAACCGCGACGGTATGGCGATGGACACCTTTATCGTGCTGGAGCCGGACGGCAGCCCGCTGGCGCAGGATCGCCACGCGGCGATCCGCCAGGCGCTGCTGCAGGCCATCACCCAGCGTGAGTACCAGCCGCCGCGCGTGCGCCGCCCCTCTTCCAAGCTGCGCCACTTCAGCGTGCCGACCGAGGTCACCTTCCTGCCGACCCACACCGATCGCCGCAGCTACCTGGAGCTGACCGCGCTCGACCAACCCGGCCTGCTGGCGCGGGTGGGCGAAGTGTTCGCCGATCTGGGGCTGTCGCTGCACGGCGCGCGCATTTCCACCATCGGCGAGCGGGTCGAGGATTTGTTTATCCTGGCCGACGGCGAGCGGCGCGCGCTCGACCAAGAAACGCGCAGAAAGTTGGAGCAACGGTTGACAGAGGCCCTCACCCCAAACGATAAAATGTGATACAAGTAACTTTTTACCGACAACATCAGGAAAGAGAACAGCATGCAGCAATTACAGAACGTTATTGAAAGCGCCTTCGAACGCCGTGCGGACATCACCCCGGCGAACGTAGACACCGTAACGCGCGAAGCGGTAAACCAGGTGATCGGCCTGCTGGACAGCGGCGCCCTGCGCGTCGCCGAGAAGATCGACGGTCAATGGGTCACCCACCAGTGGCTGAAGAAAGCCGTGCTGCTCTCTTTCCGCATCAACGACAACAAGGTGATGGACGGCGCGGAAACCCGCTACTACGACAAAGTGCCGATGAAATTCGCCGACTACGACGAAGCGCGCTTCCAGAAGGAAGGCTTCCGCGTCGTGCCGCCGGCCACCGTGCGCCAGGGCGCGTTCATCGCTCGCAACACCGTGCTGATGCCGTCTTACGTTAACATCGGCGCCTACGTCGACGAAGGCACCATGGTCGACACCTGGGCCACCGTCGGTTCTTGCGCGCAGATCGGCAAAAACGTTCACCTGTCCGGCGGCGTCGGCATCGGCGGCGTGCTCGAGCCACTACAGGCCAATCCGACCATCATCGAAGACAACTGCTTCATCGGCGCGCGTTCCGAAGTGGTGGAAGGCGTGATCGTGGAAGAAGGCTCGGTGATTTCGATGGGCGTCTACCTCGGCCAGAGCACCCGCATCTATGACCGCGAGACCGGCGAAATCCATTACGGCCGCGTGCCGGCGGGCTCGGTGGTGGTTTCCGGCAACCTGCCGTCGAAAGACGGTTCTTACAGCCTGTACTGCGCGGTGATCGTCAAGAAAGTCGACGCCAAAACGCGCGGTAAAGTCGGCATTAATGAGTTATTGCGTACTATCGACTAAATTGAAATAGCGGGTGATTCACCCGCTATTTTTTTGTCTGCGTTTCGCTGGCAGTCACAGTCGCAGATCTCGCTTTCCGCCATAATCGCAGTCGTGGAATATAACGATCACATCTAAAGAGGGCGCAGTATGTACGATAACTTGAAGAGTTTGGGCATCAATCAACCGGAAGACGTCGATCGCTATAGCCTGCGTCAAGAGGCCAACAACGACATCCTCAAGATCTATTTCCGCAAGGACAAGGGCGAGTTCTTCGCCAAGAGCGTGAAGTTCAAGTATCCGCGCCAGCGTAAAACCGTGGTGGCGGACAACGCCGGCCAGGGCTACAAGGAAATTCACGAGATTAACCCGAACCTGCGTTACGTGATCGACGAGCTGGATCAGCTGTGCCAGCGCGATCAGGTGGAAGTGGATCTGAAGCGTAAAATCCTCGACGACCTGCGCCATCTCGAAGGCGTGGTGTCGCACAAGATTGCCGAGATCGAAGCCGATCTGGAAAAACTCACCCGCGGCAAATAATGCGGATCGGTTGACCCGCATCATCGTTAAGGCGCCCTTTTGCGGCGCCTTTTTACGTTATGACTGTAGCAGCGTGCCCCACTGCTCGACCCACGGGCAGGCGGCCACTTCCGGCTCCGGCTGTTCCATCGCATCGATTTCCAGCACTTCGCCAACGCGGGTGGCGCCCTGTTCCTGCAGCAGCGCATCGAACGTGCGCCCGGCGCCGCAGAAGTGGTCATAGCTGCTGTCGCCGAGGGCGATCAGCCCATAGCGCAGCTCCGGCTGATAGCCAACCTGATCGCGGATAGCGTGGAACAGCGGCGCGATGCTGTCCGGCAGATCGCCCTGCCCGGTGGTGGAGGTGATCACCAGCGCGTAGTGCTGACGATAAAACTGCCAGGCCTCCAGCGTGCCCTCTTCGAACAGTTTGACCTCATGGCCCTGCTCGCTGAGGATGTTTTGCGCCTCTTCCGCCACCAGCAGCGAATTGCCGTAGACCGTTCCCACGAAGATACCAACCTGAGCCATGGCTCCTACTCCCTTCATTACCTTTAAAAATTGTCAGCTATCCTGACCGTTAGCCGCGTTAAACTCAACCCCGGCAAGTTCAGGGAATACCCCTGCCCAGCCGAACTGCGCCATCACCCCTTGCCAGGCCTCGTCCCAGCGCGCCGTTACCTGCAGCGGCTCGCCGGTCACCGGGTGCGTCAGCTGCAGATGGCTGGCGTGCAGCATCAGGCGCGGGCAACCGAAATGCTGCGCCATCCCGCGATTCTGCCGCAGATCGCCGTGCTTGCTGTCGCCGATGATCGGGTGGCGCAGGTGCGCCATATGGCGCCGCAGCTGATGTTTGCGGCCGGTTTCCGGCTGCAGTTCCACCAGACTGTAACGCGCGCTGTCGTAGCGGCCGACGGCCACCGGCATCTCTACCTGCGCCAACGGCCGGTAGTGCGTCACGGCCGGCTGCGGCCCCTTGTCGGCATCGGCATGTTTATCGGCGATTTTATCCAGCTCCGCCGTCAGCGGGTAGTCGAGGGTCGCCCCCTCCTGCACGTAACCGCGCACCACCGCATGGTAGGTTTTCTGCACCTGATGCTGCTCGAACTGCTGCGACAGCAGGTGCGCCACCTCGCTGGAGAGCGCCATCAGCAGCACGCCGGACGTCGGACGATCGAGACGGTGCACGGTAAAGACGTGCTTCCCGAGCTGATCGCGCACCGTCTGCATCATAAAGCGAGTTTCATGACGGTCCAGCCAACTGCGGTGCACCAACCAGCCCGACGGTTTGTTCACCGCCACCAGGTGTTCATCCTGATACAAAATCTCAATCACATCGCATTCCCAGGTCAATAGCCGTTTCGGGCGCGAGTATAACAGGCATGAGACGCAACGCTAGTTCACCCATTCGATGGTCACCAGGCGCGTATCGGCGCGGCCGCGATCGTCCACCGCCCGAATGCGGTAGCGCCCGTTATTGATCGGCCGCCAGTCGATCGGTTTTTTGCTGGCGCTGCTGCCGAGATAGATATCGTCGACGAACCAGTACACCGTCTTGCTGTCGGCGTCCGTCACCGCATTGAAGGCGATGTTGTCCCGTCCCTGCTGCGACTGGCGCAGGGTATAAGTGGTGTTTTTCAACGGCGAGGTGATGCGCGGCGCGTTGCCGCCGACGGCGATGCCGTTGTCCTTACAGCGATTGACCGGCGGCGCCCGCTTCGGCAGCCCGGCCTGGGCGAACACGTTGGCCAAATCGGAAGGCCAGAATTCAAAAATTTCGGTGCGGGTCTGCGCCGCGTCATACGGCGGGCAAACAACCTCGCCGCTGTGAATATCCAGCACCACCGGCCGGTAGACGCTGTCTACCTTGATCGGCGACTTGCCGGGAATGAACCAGGTCTTGCCCTTTTGCTGGCACCACGGCGTCGGCAGATCGCCGCTGGCGAGACAGATGTCTACCCGCCGCAGCCGTTGGGGGAACGGATGTTTCGGTTCCCGCAGGGCGGGATAGCTGGCGTTGACGCTGTCGATGATATTGAAAAACAGCGGCGCGGCCGCCTCGGCGCCGACCAACGCATTGTTGCCGCGCCCATCGAAGTTGCCTTCCCACACCACCAGCACGTAAGGGCCGAAAATCCCGACGCTCCAGGCGTCGCGAAAGCCCCATGAAGTGCCGGTCTTCCAGTACACCGGCAACGACGAAGAACGCTGCGCCAGCGTATCACCCGGCCGCCGGTGCTGGCGCAGCATATCCAGCGTGATGAAACTGGCCTCCTCGCTCAACAGCCGCACCGGCCTCGGTTCACCCTCGTTCAGCCGCAATCGCAGCGGCCGCAGCTCGCCGCGGTTCGCCAGCAACGCGTACAGCTTCGCCAGCTCCTGCGCCGTCACCTCGCCGCCGCCCAGCACCAGCGACAGTCCGTAGTGGCTCTCATTGGCCATATTGGCGACGCCGGTCAGGCGCAAAAACTGATAAAAGGTCGGCTGACGCAGCTGTGAGGCGACATAGACCGCCGGGATGTTACGGCTGAAATTCAGCGCGTCGGTGGCGGTCACCGGGCCGAGAAAACGCCGGTCGAAATTTTCCGGCGCATAAGCGCCGAACGACGAAGGCACGTCTTTCAGAATGGTCATTGGATGCAGCACGCCCTGCTCCATGCCCAGCGCGTAGATGAACGGCTTCAGCGTCGATCCCGGCGAACGCTTGGCGTTGGTGCCGTTCACCTGCCCCTGGATCGGACGATTGTAATAGTCCGCCGAGCCCACCAGCGCGCGCACCCCCATATCGCGGCTGTCCACCAGCAGCACCGCTGCGTTTTGGATGCCGCGGCTGCGGTTGCGGGCGATAAAAGCGTTGACCTGCCGTTCGACCAGCCGCTGCAGCCCGGCGTCCAGCGTCGTGTCTACGCGGGTATCGCGCTGCACCAGTTGCTGCGTCTGCAGGCGCAGCTGTTCGATAAAGTGCGGTGCGATATAAGGCACTTGTTCAGGCTGCCGCAGCGCCAACGGCAGGCGGAACAGCGTTTGCTGGCTGGCGTCGGTGGAGTAAACCCGCTGCCAACGCTGGAACAGACGATTGCGCGCCTGCGTCAACGCCGCGCCGAGCACGCCGGTTTTCGGCTCCAGACGGTAGCTGGGTGACTGCGGCAAGACCGCCAGCGTCAGCGCCTCCGGCAGAGTCAACTCCCGCGGCGGCTTGGCGAAATAGATCAGGCTGGCGGCGCCGATGCTTTCAATGTTGCGACCGTAGGGCGCGTAATTCAAATAGGCTTCCAGGATATCGCGCTTGGAGTAGCTCAGTTCCAGCTGCACCGCACGCAGCACCTGCAGCAGCTTGCCGCCCGGCGTACGGGTATTGAGATGCCAGCGCATCCGCGCCAGCTGCATGCTGATGGTCGAACCGCCCTGCATTTTGCCGCCGGCGACATAGCTGCGCCAGAAACCGCGCATCAGGCTGACAGGGTTAAAGCCGGGGTTATAGTAGAACCAACGATCTTCGTGCAGCAGCAACCCGCGCACCGCCAGCGGCGACACTTGCTCCAGCGGGGTCCACAGCCGGTAGCGATCGTCGTTGGCCAGCGTAATGCGCAGCAGCGCCCCGTGCCTGTCGTAATAAACGGAAGACTGCGGCAGCCCCTGCCACAGGGGCGGATGCGGCCACAGCCGAATTGCGGTCAACAGCAGCGCCAGTAAAAACACCGCCATCAAGCCGTTTTGCAGCACGCGCCCGGTCAGGATCTTCATACGTTCTCAGCATTCCGGCGCCAGACGCTGGCCTGGCGCCGGATACGGCCTAGTCGTTGCCCGCCGGCACCACCACCAGCTTGCCGCCGCCGGCCGACATGGCCTGCACTTCTCGGTCATACATGGCTTCGCCGTAGGCCGGTGGAATAATAAAGCTGCCGGTATTGGTGGCCTTGATCTGATAGACGAACTCCTGCACCTCGGTGCCGGCGCTGCCGTAGATAATCACCCGATCTTCACGGATATCGCTGTAATCCGGCGCCCAGGTGGAGCCGGTGGCGGCCAGCGGCGACTGCCAGCCGCCGCGATCGTCGCTCTCCTCACCGGCATCGGCCGGTTCCGGCGGCGTCTGCTGCACCACTTCGAACCCGCCCGGCAGCAGATCGACAATCGCCAGGTTGCTCTGCCCCTCTTTCGAGTTGGCGCGCACCTTCAGATGGACGTTGATCTTCTGCCCCAGCGTCACCTGCGTCACCGGTTTGCCCTGTTCGTCGGTGTACTCGCGGACGATCTCAATCCCGCGCGACAGCGCTTTTTGCGGCGCGTTCAGATCGTAACCGGCCTGCGTCACCACATACCAGGCCGGCGCGCTGCCGCCGTTGGTGAAGCGCACGGCGGTGGCATCGGCGTTGAACTGCCCCTGAACGAACAGCCCCTGCAGTTCACTGATGCGCTGCGGGTCGCCGCCGCTTTTGCCCACCTGCACGATGCCTAACGCGTCCGCATTGGCGGATTGCGCCGCCACCTGGGCCGAGTAGCTTTCCAGCGCCAGGATGCTCATTGCAGAGGAGTAGGTGGTGTAACGCTCTTCTTTCAGTGCCTTGACCATATTCTCCAGCACCTGCGGCGGAATCGACGCCACCTTCTCAGGGAAGTGACGGGTAATCAAATACAGCCGCGTCGCATCCTGCACCAGCGGATCGAAATAGTTCTGCGTCCACCAGGCGCTGTCATAGGCTTTGCTCAGTTGCTGCCAGCTGGGTTGCAACAGCGCGGCGGCTTCGTCGTCCATCTTCAACAAGCGATAGGAAGAAGCCAAATACAGCGCGCTCAGATCGGTTTTCCACCCTTCGCCATAGCGTTTTTGCAGCGTATCCTGCACCGCCGCCAGCGAGTTGGTGGTCACTTCGCCCTGCAGCGTCAGCAGGTAGACCGCCCAACTGCGCAGGCGCAGCAGATACAGATCGTCGAAACCGCTGGCCGCCAGCTCGCGCAGCGCGCCGTTGGCTTCGTCCAGCATGCCTTCCGGCAGGGCGTAACCCGCCGCTTTGGCTTCGAGCAGATATTGCACCACATAAGGCGTGACGAAAGGATCGGCATCCGGCGACGAACGCCAGGCGCCGATCGCCCCGCTGTCGTTCTGACGGGCGCGCAGCACGCCCAGCAGGTTGCGCAGCTGCTTACTGACTTCCGCCTGGCTCAGGCTGCTTTTCATCTCTGGATGGCGGCTCTGCAACATCAGCGGAATGGAACGGCTGACGATCTGCTCGGAACAGTAATACGGATAATCCGCCAGGTATTGCGCCAACCCGCTGGTCAGCACCAGCGGCGAATTCGACACCGCCGCCCGGCGCTGCGCGAAGGCGTCGAACATCTGGCGCAGGCCATCGACGTTCTGGCTGCCGCCGCTCATGCGCCCCATCACCGATTGAGCACGGTACGGCGCCGCCGGCCGCACCGAGGTGCTGACGGTACGACGGCTGGCCTGGTCGCCGTAACGGGCGTCGAACACCAGCGGCGCATCGCCCAAAACGGCTTTGGCGCGCAGACGGAAGGCAATCACGCCCTCGCGTTTTTCCGCCAGCGTCAGGCTTTGCGTCGCGTTGCCCACCACCTCCAATTGCGGCGGCGGCGTCAGCAGGACGTTGATGGCTGCCGACTGGCCGTTCAGCCCTTCGAGGTTGTTGCTGACGCCCACGCTGACGTCGAACTCATCGCCCGGCGCCACCATCGCCGGTACGTTCGGCGTCATGATGAAGCTGTCGCGCACCGTAGCGGCGGTTTGCGCCTTACCGATTTTCTCCGGCGTCACCGAAATCGCCATGACGCGGATCTTGCCGTTGAAGTAATCCGGCACCGGGTAGACGAACTGCTTCTCGCCGCTGACTTCGCTTATGCCGGACCAATAGGCCACCGGCTTATCGCGCTTGCGCTTGAACGGGTTGAGGTTGAGATCCAGCCCTTCGCCCGCATCGCCGCCCGGTGCCGCGGTCAGCGCCATCAGCTTGCTGAATTCCGGCAGGATCAGATCGAGGATCTGCGAGCTGCTCACGTTCAGTTCGCGCTTGCTGAAGAAGAACTCCAGCGGATCCTTCAGGCGATAACGCGCCACCTGCAGAATGCCCTCATCGACGGCGAACAGCGCCACCTGCTGCGGCGCATCGGTCTTGACCGTCATCGTCAGGTTTTCACCCGGCTTGATGACCTGCGGCGCCGTCACCTCGAGGCTGTTTTGGCGCGCCTTGGTGCTGATCTTGAACGGCATCACGCCGTAGCTCAGCGGGCTCATGAAGATCTCGCTGGAGTTGATGTCGCGCACGAACTGCACGTTGATGTAGCCGTTGCCCTCCATGCCGGCCGGCACGCGGATCGTCTGCACCGAGCTGGTGGTGTCGGTGTGGAACCACTGCCAGGCGTAAACCTTGTCCTTCTCGATGGTGATCAAGCCGCTGCCGGTATAGGGCGCGTTAATCGCCACCTCGATCTCTTCGCCGGGCTGGTATTCCGCCTGGTTGAGTTTCAGCTTCAGTTCGGCGTTGCGATCCAGCGAACGGCTCAGGTTGGCGTTGCCGGCCACGCTGTAGGCGACGCGGTTGAGCGTCTTGCCCTGGGCATCTTCGATCACCAGCACGAAGTCGCCCGGCTTATCGGTCGCCAGCCGCAGATCCGCGCCCTGATCGCCCAGCGCCAGCGGCTGTTCCGAGAGCTGCACTTCCTTCATCTTCGACTGGTATTTGTAAACGCCCGAATCCTGTTTGGTCAGCACCGAAATGTATTTCTGTTCGATCAGCACCTGCTTCAGGTTCGGCATGGCGATCTGTTTCAAGGCCGGATCGATGGCGATCACGTTCAGATGCCGCTCCGCGTCGCGATTGATATAGCCCAGATCGCCGTCGGCCTTCACCCCAATCAGGTAATCGTAAGGCGAAACCAGCGTGCGGGCGGTAGCCGCCACCGAGCGCCCGCCGCCGGCGACGAACGCCTCCGACAGCAGCTGCAGCTGATAGGTGGCGTCGGCGTAGGATTTCAGATCGAGCGGGATTTCGGCCGTGCCGTGCTCATCGGTGGTGCGATCTTCCAGCTCGGTTTCGAACCCGTCGCTGTTTTGCCGGTTTTCGTAGAACGCATAATCCGGGAAGCGATCGAAGCTCGGATACATTGGTCGCAGCGTCAGCCTGGTGGTCACACGGCGATCTTGCGCCGGGGTGCCGAACAGGTTCTGCACATCGATGCTGGCCTTCAGCTCAGACGGTTTGACCCAGCCTTGCTGGCGGTCCGGCGTCAACGCCAGCTTCACTTTCAGTTGATCCGGCTCGAACTCCTTCACATTGACTGCGGTATGGCCGAGCAGCGTGGAGGTGTCGTTGTTTTTGCCGATCAGATACAGATAAACGTTCCACTCGCCGGTGGGCGAGTTTTCATCGGTGGTATAGCTCAGTTCGTTGAAACCGCTGGCGCCCAGCGTCAGCGGCACGGTGGACATCAGCTTGTCGCGCGGATCGCGAATTTCGGCGCGCACCGGCACGCCGGCGAGGCCAACGCGCCAGTCAGCGGCGCGAGTGATCAGGCCGATATTGAAGGTGTCTCCCGGCCGATACACGCCGCGGTCGGAGAACAGGTAGCTGCTGAGCGTGCGCGGATCGGTCGGCGTTTGTTCACCGGCAACGTCGAAGCGCGAGAAATCCAGCCCGCGATCGTTATAGCTGCCGGTCGGCAGGAAGGAGACATCCCCTTCTTTCTCCACCAGGAACATCACCGGCTGGCGCTCGTTGGTGTACACATCCAGCGCCGGGAAACGCACGTGGCCGTCGGCGCCGGTGGTTTGGCTGAGCAGCGTCACGCCGTTTTTGGCCACCACCGATACGTTGGCGCCGCTGACCGGCGCACCGCTTTGGATCGACTGCACGAAGACGTCGCGCGTCTTATCCTGCGAGCTCTTGGCGACGATGCCCAGATCGGTCACCACCACAAAACGCGAATCGCCTACGTCGGGCTGTTCTTCCCCTGCGCTCTCGTCCTGTTCCTGCTCCTGCTCGGCACCCGCCTCTTCCGCCGCCGGTTTGCGATTCGGCTGCCATTCCGACAGCGTCAACAGAAACACCCCGCGATGGGAACTGGCGTTGGTGGAGAGATAGCGGGAAAGATCGATGCCCTGATAGTTCACTTCCCCCGGCCGCTCGTTGTTGAGTGACGTCTGGTATTTGAAATGCTCGGTGAAATACTCATCGTTGAGCCGGTTGAATTCCGTGGACGAGTATTCCCGGCTTTTGAAGGAGACAATGTGCTGCAACTGGCTCGGGATCACCCGCTTGATGTCCAGCCGCAGGCCCGCCACGTTGCGCGCCGCCACGCTGATCTGCTTGTCGCCGTTGACCGACAGCAGCGAGCCCTGCGACATGAACTGCAGCGATTTCGGGAACTCCGGGACTTCGACCACCCGATAAACCTTCTTCGGCATTTTGTAACCGCCGGCGGAGACCAGCTGGTTATCGATCTCGAGCAGCATAAAGCGGTGCGCCGGGGCGTCAAAACGGAAGCTGAACTGCGGCTGATAGGCCTCTTCCGCCTCGTTAAGCGTCAACGGCAGCGGCGTCGCCTGCGCCAGCACGTTCTTGCCGACGCTGTCTACCGTCCATGGGTAAAAGTCTTCAGCATCATTGGCGGCCTCAGCATCGCTCGGATCGTGCTGCGGCAGCAGCCAGGCTTTCGCGGCCCGCGCCAGCTCTTTATCCTTCACCGCATCGCTGAAACCAACCACCAGCGCACGCTGCCCTTTGCCGCCGTCGGTGTCCACCACCTGGGCGCTGGCGTCGCTCAGCGCCAGGCTGTACAGGGTGGGAACCTTGACCCAGTTGCTTTTCGCCTCTTCGACCGCGTTGCCGGCCGCCGTCGATTTAACGCCCTTGCCGACGGTCAGATGTACCGCGCCGCCCTGATCCAGCGCCTGCAGCGGCTCGGAATGCACCCAGGCGTTCAGTTTTTTCTCGTCATAGACCAGAGAGAAATTCAGCTTCTTCTCGGAAGTGGCGTTGCCTTCTTTCAATCCCAGCGAAATCTGTTTTTCAAAGCTGGCGACGTCGACCGGCGCGTTGAACTGCAGATTGAAAATCGCGCTGCGTTTCTGCGCATTCTGCGGATCGCGGTAGTACTCGGCCTGCCCCAGACGGTAGTCGAACGCAGGCACGGTGAAGGCATAGTGGGTTTTGGCGAGTTTGACCTGCGGCGCCAGCAAGGCGGCGGGCTCGAGGGTCACGTCATATTTCGCGCCCATCGGCAGCGGCTTTTTCGGCGTGAACACCAGCGTCGATTCATTGTTCCACGCCCACTGTCCTTCCGCCGTCGGTTTGAGGGTGATGCCGGCGCTCACGGTTTTGCCCACTGCGGCGATCGACGCGACCGAGCCGCTGAAGGCCAGACTCACCGTTTGTGGCGCTTGCCGGGCGGCGGTGTAATCTATCGGCGCGGGGTTAGCCAGCGATGCGCTGATCTCCTGAACCACCATCGGCGCCGGTTCGATCGGCTGAGGCCGATTTTGCCACCAGTGCCAACCGTAAAACGCGCCGCCCGCGGCGCCTGCCAGCAGCAGCAGGCCCAGACCGATCGCTTTCGGATGTTTATCCACGCCGCTTTCCAGCCGCAGAAAACCGCGCGGCAGCGCAGCCCACCAGGCCGGCGCGCGCCAGCTGAGGTTGCCGACCAGCGGTCTCAGCAACCGCCCCAACAGCGACAAGACCCCACCCAACAGGCGACAAACGCCCTTAACCAGGGTAAAAGGCAAACGAAGGATAAACCTTAATAAATCCATTATTGCAGCACCTCATCATCCTAATGCAGCCCCCGGTCAACCGCCGCGGTTTAACCGAGCCGAAAGACGCCGTCGGCTCTCCTGCCCGGCATCCGCGCGAGTACTCTACACTGCCGGGCGGCAAAAATCTGCGCGCCGCCGGCGAATTACGGCTCTTTATTCAACATCAAATCCAACTGCTGCAGCAGCACCAACAGCGGCAGACTGCTCGGCTCACGCTCCTTCAACGCCTCCTCGAAGTAAGGCGTGATGGCAAAACGCGTCGGCAGCGGCGCTTCGGCGTCCAACAGCGCATACATGCGCGGCAGAAACACCCACTGCAGCCAAGCCTCGGCCGACATGCTGTCGATGCAGAACGGCTCGGTGCTGGAGAAAGCCTCAGGCTCGGGCGGCGCGGCCTGCCACAAGGCCAAATCGCGCATGGATTGTTCAATCGCCTGCAAACTGCGGCGAACCTGATTATGTATACTCATCTGCATTCCCGATCTCTTTTCATCATGATATTCAGCTCGCTGGCTGAAAGGCGGCAAAGCATAGCATTTTTATAGCCCAAATTTGGCGCGCCCGAGACCGGCTGCCGTTTTTATCTGGTGGCGTGCGCCGCCGCGCGGCACAATAGGCCCACCGAATTCACCACACAGATAAAGATTCATGTCCGTAATAACAGAGAAAAAAAATCACGCGACGCCCGGTAAGGCCATGCTGGCCTCGGTCACCGGTTACGCCATGGACGGGTTTGACCTGCTGATCCTCGGCTTTATGCTGCCGGCCATCAGCATCGAATTAGGATTAACCTCATCGGCCGCCGGCTCGCTGGTCACCTGGACGCTGATCGGCGCGGTGCTGGGCGGCGTGATCTTCGGCCATCTCAGCGATCGCTTCGGCCGCATCCGGGTGCTGACTATCACCATCCTGATGTTTTCCCTGTTCACCGGCCTGTGCGCCGTGGCGCAAGGCTATTGGGATCTACTCGCCTATCGCACGCTGGCGGGCATCGGGCTGGGCGGCGAGTTCGGCATCGGCATGGCGCTGATCGCCGAAGCCTGGCCGGCGGAGAAACGCAACCGCGCTTCAGCCTACGTCGGCATGGGCTGGCAGTTGGGGGTGCTGGCGGCCGCTTTCCTGACGCCTTTGCTGCTGGAACATATCGGCTGGCGCGGCATGTTCCTGGTCGGCCTGCTGCCGGCGCTGGCGTCATTCCTGATCCGCCGCACGCTGGGCGAACCGGAGGAATTCGTGCGGCAAAAAGACGCCGGGCAGCCGCTCTCCTTCCTTCAGCGTTTGCGCCTGCTGTTTAAGGATCGCGCCACCAGCAAGGCCAGCATCGGCATCTTCATTCTCTGTTCGGTGCAGAACTTCGGCTACTACGGGCTGATGATCTGGATGCCGACTTATCTGGCGAAAAACTTCGGCTTCTCGCTCACCAAGTCCGGCCTGTGGACGGCGGTGACGGTGGTCGGCATGACGTTCGGCATCTGGCTGTTCGGCGTCCTGGCCGACCGCTTCGCCCGCTGGAAGATTTTCGTGCTGTATCAGGTCGGCGCGGTGGTGATGGTGATCGGCTACGCCCAGTTGAGCGATCCGATGCTGATGCTGTTCGCCGGCGCAGTGATGGGCATGTTCGTCAACGGCATGATCGGCGGTTACGGCGCGTTGATTTCCGATACCTACCCGGTGCAAGCGCGCGCCACCGCGCAAAACATCCTGTTCAATCTGGGACGCGGCGTCGGCGGCCTGGGGCCATTGGTGATCGGCGCGCTGGTGACGCAGGTGTCGTTTACCGCCGCCATCAGCCTGTTGGCGGCGATTTACCTGCTGGATATCTACGCCACGCTGTTCCTGCTGCCGAAAAAACAGGGCGCAGGCGATACGCTGGGCGCGATTGGTTAACACGGAAGAAGGATTGAGACGGGGCGCACGCGCGGCGGAATAGAACAAAAAGTTGGGGGCACTGCGTTAACAGTGCCCCCGGTTCGTTTTATAGCCATCCCGCTACACAGCATGCTCCCTGCTCAATCCTTGAAAACTTTTCCTGCGGCCATCCTGACCAAGTGGTCCTTGCATCATCCTGCAGCATCGTCCTGACGCGGTTCCTCAGCCTTCCTGACCCGCCGACAGTCCTGCGCCGGCTCTCAATCTCCGTCCTGGAGGTGTCCTTGGTTTCAATCCTGAAACATCCTGGGCATCTCCTGACGCCATCCCTCGCTCTTGCCTGAGCGCATCCCTTTCTTCTTCCTGAAGCTGCATCATCCTGATGCTTTCCTGCTCCGCCGGGTCCGTGCCGGTAATGATAAGATCGCTCAAATTTCCCGGAATCACAAGGGTTTGAGAGGTGTCTCACACTAAATTAAGACTAAGAGTTATCCTAAAGAAATTCTAACCAATTGATCTGGATAACAATAATCTCATGGTCCAAAGAGAGGTGAAAAAAATTAAGAGCGATCTCTCACAGCCCGTGTGAGAGATCTCTTACACGACCGACGGCGAATCCGCCGCGCTTCAGTCCAGCACTGGGCGCAGCGCATCGAGGAAATTCCCCAGCGTCGCCGCCAACAAGGTGCGCTTATCGCTGCCGAACTGCTCCAGCACCACGTTGCCGCTGACGTTGCACAGCGACACCATCGTCATCTCGGATTCGGTGGTCGCCAGGAAGAGGGTCGGTGACAATTTGAGGCGCTTTTGCGTCACCAGATGGCCGATCAGATTCTCCTGCAGGCGGATGAAATCCTCTTCGCTCCATACCTGCAGCAGGCTCAGGCGATGCTCCCCAAATTGCGCGCTCATGTCACCGGCGTATTGCTGCGTGTAGAAACGGTGCGCATCCGGCTGCAAACGCAGCTCCAGCGCGGCCTCTACCTTCTCCAGCGTCGCCGCCGGTTCGAAAGGCTGCGGCAACCACAGCACGTCGTCCTCGCGATTCTCCACGATGCAGGGCGACGGCACGCCGTACAGCGCCTCGCTGGCCGGCGCGTGGCCGCGCTCTTGCTGCCACAACTCGACATAGCGTTGAGTGAATTCACGCAGAGCGTGCGATACATCATGGTCCATATTCTTTCTCGCATACGTTAAACTGACGGCCATTGTACCTATCTCTGACCGAGGTGACAGCAGATGTCCTCATATCAAGACCACCAGGCCCTGTCAGGGCTGACGCTGGGCAAACCCACCGCCTATCGCGATCGCTACGACGCCACGCTGCTGCAGGCGGTGCCGCGCAGCATGAACCGCGAGCCGCTGGGGCTGTATCCCGACAACCTGCCCTTCCACGGCGCGGACATCTGGACGCTGTACGAACTCTCCTGGCTGAACGCCAACGGGCTGCCGCAGGTGGCGGTTGGCGAGATCAGCCTCAACGCCGACAGCCTGAACCTGATCGAATCGAAAAGCTTCAAGCTGTATCTCAACAGCTTCAACCAAACGCCGTTCGCCGATTGGGAAACGGTGCGCAGCACGCTGCAACGCGATCTGTCCGCCTGCGCCCAAGGCGAGGTGAGCGTCACTCTGTTCAGCGTCAACCAACTGGAAGGCAGCCCGATCGCTCGTCTGGCCGGCGACTGCATCGACCAGCAGGATATTCGCATCGACAATTATGAGTTCAACGCCGACTACCTGCAGAACGCCGCCGGTGAAGAGGTAGTGGAAGAGCAATTGGTCAGCCACCTGCTGAAGTCCAACTGCCTGATCACCCATCAGCCGGACTGGGGCTCGGTGCAGATAAGCTACCGCGGCGGCAAGATCGATCGCGAAGCGCTGCTGCGCTATCTGGTTTCCTTCCGCCACCACAACGAATTCCACGAGCAATGCGTCGAGCGCATCTTCAACGATCTGATGCGCTATTGCCAGCCGCAAAGCCTGACGGTTTACGCCCGCTATACCCGCCGCGGCGGACTGGATATCAACCCGTGGCGCAGCAACGTAGCATTCGCTCCCGAGCACGGCCGCCTGGCGCGCCAATAAGTGCGAAACATTGCTCAACAACTGAGCTAACGAGCGGTTTGTGTTGGTAAAAGCGCAGGGACGGCGGTAAGGTTAAAACGAGGCTGCGGCCGGGCAGAGCGCCCGCTTCGCCGCAGCACGCCAACCATAACGAGATGCTGTTTTGCTGCGTATGGATTACTACCGCCCCGCACCGGGTGCAAAGGAGTTACCTTGATTACACACATCAGCCCGCTTGGCTCTATGGATTTATTGTCGCAGCTGGAAGTAGACATGCTGAAGCGCACCGCCAGCAGCGACCTGTACCGCCTGTTTCGCAACTGTTCGCTGGCCGTGTTGAACTCCGGCAGCCAAACCGACAACAGCAAACAGCTGCTGTCGCGCTATGAAACCTTCGATATCAACGTGCTGCGCCGCGAGCGTGGCGTGAAGCTGGAGCTGGTCAATCCGCCGGAAGAGGCGTTCGTCGACGGCCGCATCATCCGTTCACTGCAGGCCAACCTGTTCGCCGTGTTGCGCGACATTCTGTTCGTGCACGGCCAAATCGCCAGCGCCGGCCGTTTCCAACACCTAAACCTGGAAAACTCGGCCCACATCACCAACCTGGTGTTCTCGATCCTGCGCAATGCGCGCACGCTGCATCTGGATGAAGATCCCAACATGGTGGTGTGCTGGGGCGGGCACTCGATCAACGAGAACGAATACCTGTACGCGCGCAAGGTCGGCAGCCAGCTGGGCCTGCGCGAGTTGAACATCTGCACCGGCTGCGGGCCGGGCGCCATGGAAGCGCCGATGAAAGGCGCGGCGGTCGGCCACGCGCAGCAGCGTTACCGCAACAGCCGCTTCATCGGCATGACCGAACCGTCAATCATCGCCGCCGAGCCGCCTAACCCGCTGGTGAACGAGCTGGTGATCATGCCGGACATCGAAAAACGTCTGGAAGCGTTCGTGCGCATCGCGCACGGCATCATCATCTTCCCGGGCGGCGTCGGCACCGCCGAAGAGCTGCTGTACCTGCTGGGTATCCTGATGAACCCGGAGAACAGCGAGCAGGTGCTGCCGCTGATCCTGACCGGGCCAAAAGAGAGCGCCGATTACTTCCGCGTGCTGGACGAGTTCATCATGAACACGCTGGGCGACGCCGCGCGCCGTCACTACACCATCATCATCGACGATCCGGCGGAAGTGGCACGGCAGATGAAAAAAGCCATGCCGCTGGTGAAGGAAAACCGCCGCAACACCGGCGACGCCTACAGCTTCAACTGGTCGATCCGCATCGCACCGGATCTGCAGCTGCCGTTCGAGCCGACCCACGAGAACATGGAGAACCTCAATCTGTATCCGAACCAGCCGCCGGAGCAATTGGCCGCCGCGCTGCGCCGCGCCTTCTCCGGCATCGTGGCCGGCAACGTGAAGGAAAACGGCATCCACGCCATTGAGCAGTTCGGCCCGTACAAGCTGCACGGCGAACCGCAGATGATGAAGCAGATGGACAGCCTGCTGCAGGGCTTTGTCGCCCAGCACCGCATGAAGCTGCCGGGCAGCGCCTATGTGCCCTGCTACGAAATCGTCGCCTGATCCTCAATCCCGGGCGGCGTAACGGCCGCCCTGTTTTTTCTGACCTTGCCGCCCATGATGATACACCTACTGATTGTCGACGCCCTGAACCTCATCCGCCGCATTCACGCCGTACAGGGCTCCCCTTGCGTCAACGCCTGCCGCCACGCGCTGCAGCAGTTGCTTCAGCACAGCCGCCCGACCCACGCGGTGGCGGTATTTGACGAGGACGACCGCAGCGAAAGCTGGCGCCACCAAATTCTGCCGGACTATAAGGCCGGGCGCTCGCCGATGCCGGAAAACCTGCAACAGGAGATGCCGCAGCTGCGTGAAGCCTTCGCCGAACTGGGCGTCGCCAGCTGGCATTCACCCGGCAACGAGGCCGACGATCTGGCGGCCACGCTGGCGGCGAAGGTCGCCGGCGGCGGCCACCAGGTGACCATCGTCTCCACCGACAAAGGCTATTGCCAGCTGCTGGCGCCGAACGTACAGATCCGCGATTACTTCCAGAAACGCTGGTTGGATATGCCTTTCGTGCAGCAGGAATTCGGCGTGCAGCCGCAGCAACTGCCGGACTACTGGGGGTTAGCGGGGATCGGCAGCAGCAAGATCCCCGGCGTGGCCGGCATCGGGCCGAAAACCGCCGTGCTGCTGTTGCAGCAGTCGGGCAGTCTGGACGGGATCTATCAGCACCTGGAGCAGGTGCCGGAGAAATGGCGCGGCAAGCTGGAGCAGCACCGCGAGCTGGCCTACGTCAGCAAACAAGTCGCCACGCTGCGCACCGATCTGTCGCTGGACGGCAACCTGCAGCAGCTGCGACTGCCGATACAATAAGGGCGCTGCAAGCAGCGCCCTTCATCAGGTTTAACGCGATTAATCGCGCTCGTCGCGGCGGCCCGGCACCGCCGACCACATGCGGCGCACGTGTACGGTGATCTCTTCGCGGTCGTGATACAGCTGTTTGGCGTGCACTTCAGCGCTGATGCCGGCGGCGCTCAGCGCTTCGCGGATGCTCATCAGGTTTTGCGACACTTCCTCGTAGCGTTTTTTCATCGGCAGTTTGAGGTTAAAGATCGCTTCGCGGCACCAGCCTTTCACCAGCCACTGAATCATCAGGCTGGTCACCTTCGCCGGTTTCTCCACCATGTCGCACACCAACCAATAGATCTTGCTGCTGTTCGGCTCGAACTTGAAGCCGTCGGCGCGGTGATGCGTTACCTGGCCGGTTTCCATCAGGCTCGGCGCCATCGGGCCATTATCCACCGAATGCACCATCATGCTGCGCTTCACCAGCTGATAGGTCCAGCCGCCCGGGCAGGCCCCCAGATCGACCGCATGCATGCCGCTGGCCAGGCGCTCGTCCCACTCGTCGGCGGGGATGAACACATGGAACGCTTCTTCCAGCTTCAGCGTCGAACGGCTCGGCGCATCGGCCGGGAAACGCAGACGCGGAATGCCCATATAGAACGGTGAGTTGTTGTTGCTGTAGGAGTAACCGACGTAACAGCAGCCCGGCGCGATGAAGAACACGTGCACCACCGGGCGAGTCGGGTTCTCCCGCGCCATCAGCACCTTCTGCTCACGCATCGCGGCGCGCAGCGGCACCGTCAGCTTGCGGCAGAATTTCATCAGCTCTTTGCTTTCGTTGGTGTCCGGCACTTCCACCCGCAGCTCGCCGCCGCGATCAACCACGCCGATCAGCATGCCGACGATCGGCGATACCCGATCTTCCGGCGGCAGATCGCGCAGCAGCTCACCCACCACGATCATTTGGCGGGCGAAAATCAGTTCGCGGAACGGAATCTCCCGCGCCAGGCGGTCGGCATCGTCCGGCTGATAGCATTCGAACAACACGTAACCGCTGTGCTCTTTTACCCGCACAAAGCCGTAAATCTCCAGCTGGGCGGCTTTATCGGTGATCTCCGCCGCACACTCTTTTTCGAAGCCGGGACGGCAGTACAACGCAATCTTATTCATGGCGCTCGGCCTTTTTCCTCAGACGCAAAGCGCCAATCAACATCAATATCCAGCCGATCAAGAAGCACACGCCGCCAACCGGCGTGATATATACCCAGACCTTCAGGTGCGACAGCGCCAGACAATAGAGGCTGCCGCTGAACAACACGGTGCCGAACGCCAACAGCGCTCCGCTCCAGTAAAACCACAGGCTCACGCGGCGCTGCATCGCGACCGCCAGCGCCAGGATAGCCAGGGTGTGGAACCCCTGATACTCCAGCCCGGTGCGGATCCAGGCCATTTCGTTGGCGCCCAGCGTGCCGCTTAACACATGCGCGCCGAATGCGCCCAGCGCGACAAACACAAAGCCGCTGATAGCGGCGAAAACCAGCATGGAACGGCTGCTCATCGTGATCTATCCCATTAAAAATCACCGGCCGCGGCAAGGCGGCGGCCGGCCTTATTGTTCGTAGCGGAAGCGGAACTTCTCTTGTTCGCTGGCGGCACGCGCCAGGATCCACTGCCGGAAGGCGGCTATTTTACCCAGTTCTGCCTGGCTGTCATGACATACCAGATAAAAAGCATTTTTACTGACCAACACATCGTTGAACGGGCACACCAGACGACCGGCTTCAATCTCGGTTTGCGCCATCACGTTGTTCACCAGCGCCACGCCCTGACCGTGCACCGCCGCCTGCACCACCATGGCGCTGTGGCTGAAGATTGGCCCCTGCTGCACGTTGATGTGCTGCAACCCCAGCTGGCGCGTATAGGCCAGCCAGTCGCGACGTGAAACGTCATGCAGCAGCGTATGATAAGCCAGATCGTCTGCGGTTTTCAGCGGATGATCGCCGGTCAGCAGGCTCGGCGAACAAACCGGCAGCAAATATTCTGCATACAGGCGCTCGGCGCGCAGCCCCGGCCAATTGCCGCGGCCATAGAAAATCGCCACGTCGACGTCGTCCGCCAGCTTGTCCTCTTCACGGTCCACCGCCTGGATGCGCACGTCGATGCCCGGATAAGCTGAGTTAAAGCCGGACAAACGCGGCACCAGCCACTGAATGGCGAAGCTCGGCGGCAAACTGACGGTCAATGCCCCCTTGGCGCTACGCGCCTGCAGCTTGCGCGTCGCCTCGTTGATCGAAGAGAAGATCTCCTTGATATCAAGGTAGTAACTTTGCCCCTCTTCGGTCAGCAGCAGCGAGCGATTGCGCCGGCGAAACAGCTTCAGCCCGAGGAAGTCCTCCAGCGACTTGATCTGGTGGCTCACCGCGGCCTGAGTCACGAACAGCTCTTCCGCCGCCTTGGTGAAACTCAGGTGGCGAGCGGCCGCATCGAACACGCGCAGCGCATTGAGGGGAGGTAAGCGTTTAGACATTAAATTAGCTACTTTTGTGTAACATTAATCCGAATGATTCGGCGCCGAAAATCGGGCGGCTTTGTATGGCAAGCCATGGACAAACGCTAACGGCGCATTGCCATTAGTTTTTTTAATCCGAGCCATTATAATTTGTCCGTTGAGGATGCGCCAGCAAATACCTATAGTGGCGGCACTTCCCGGGCCGGAACGAAAAGGGAGTGGGTGTCGAGGACGCCGATGAACTTTTGGCTTGTGGTTGTGATGTTGTGTTTGCAAATTGTCCGGCGATTCCGGACATGGTAGCTAGGCTACTGTTTTTTCACTTCCTGTACATTTACCCTGTCTGTCCATAGTGATTTTATGCAGCACCGCAAAACTTGCGGTGCTTTTTTTTTTGCCTGACGGTTACTGGTTGCTTTCAACCATCTCTTTCACATCGGCGCGGTTGATCTGCTGTTCGACGCCGTTGGCGTCTTTATAGCTGATCATGCCGGTATCGTTATCCACTTTAGGCTTGCCGTCAGCGACAATGGTGCGTCCGTCATTGGTATGCATCACGTAGTTGCTGGAACAGGCGGCCAGGGTGAACGTAAGCATCAGGGCAGAGAGAACTGCGGCTGTTTTCTTCATTGAGGACTCCTTTGTAGTTTTAAATGCTGATAAATACCTTTTATGTGTATAGATGCGATTAATAAGCGCACATTTAATAGCATAACAAACTTTCCCAATTTTGCCAGGCGATAAGTCCTAATCGGCGCGAACGCTTGTCTCCGGCGGCAAAATAGGACAGGATCACCCATCGACTCAAGCCAGTGACAATCAGGGTATGACGCCTTTTAACCCCAGCCTTTTTCGCCAACAGTTTCCCGCGCTCGCGCAGGACGGCATCTATCTGGACAGCGCCGCCACCGCGTTGAAACCGCAGGCGGTGATCGACGCCACGCAGCAGTTTTATCGCGACGACGCCGCCACCGTGCACCGCAGCCAGCATCGGGCGGCGCAGGATCTGACCGCCCGTTTCGAGCAGGCGCGCGGCCAGGTCGCGCAACTGATCCATGCGCCGTCGGCCGACGACATCGTCTGGACGCGCGGCACCACCGAGGCGATCAACCTGGTGGCGCAGAGTTATCTGCGTCCGCGTCTGCAGCCGGGCGATGAAATTCTGGTGAGCGAAGCGGAACACCACGCCAACCTGATCCCTTGGCTGATGGTGGCGGATCAAACCGGCGCGCGGGTAGTGAAACTGCCGATCGGCGCCGACCGGCTGCCGGACCTGGCGCAGCTGCCCGCCCTGCTCAACGATAGAACCCGCCTGTTGGCGCTGGGGCAAATGTCCAATGTCACCGGCGGCTGCCCGGATCTGGCGCCGGCGATCGCGCTGGCCCATGCCGCCGGCGCGCGCGTGATGATCGACGGCGCACAGGGCGTGGTTCACGACCCGGCCGACGTACAGCGGCTCGATATCGATTTCTACGCCTTCTCCGGCCACAAACTGTATGGCCCGACCGGCATCGGCGCGCTGTACGGCAAATCCGAGCTGCTGGCGCAGATGGCGCCGTGGCAAGGAGGGGGAAAGATGCTGACCCAGGCGTCGTTCGACGGTTTTATCCCGCAAAAACCGCCGCACTGCTTCGAAGCCGGCACGCCGAACATCGCCGGTGTGCTGGGGCTGGCCGCCGCGATCACCTGGCTTCGCGAACAGGACATGGCGGCGGCGGAACGCTACAGTCGCGAGCTGGCTGACCGGGCGGAACAGCGGTTGGCGCAGCTGCCGGGCTTTCGCAGCTTCCGCAGTTCCGGTTCCAGCCTGCTGGCGTTCGATATCGCCGGCGTACACCACAGCGACATCGTCACGCTGCTGGCGGAGCAAGGCATTGCGCTGCGCGCCGGCCAGCACTGCGCGCAGCCGCTGATGGCGGCGTTAGGCGTCAGCGGCACGTTGCGCGCGTCGTTCGCCCCCTACAATACTCAACAGGACGTCGATACGCTGGTCAGCGCGTTGACCCACGCCCTCGACCTGCTGGCCGACTGACTTGACTCCCGGAGACGCTATGCTCGCCCCCCATCCTTTTGGCCGAGAGATCACCGCCGAAGCGTTGATCGCCACCTTCAGCGCGCTGAAACAGTGGGAAGACCGCTACCGACAACTGATTATGCTCGCAAAACGGCTGCCGTCGCTGCCGGAGGCCTTGCGCAGTGAAGAAATGGCGTTGAGCGGGTGTGAAAACCGCGTCTGGTTGGGGCACCAGTTGCTGGAAGACGGCACGCTGCACTTTTATGGCGACAGCGAAGGCCGCATCGTGCGTGGCCTGTTGGCGGTGCTGCTGACCGAAGTGGAAGGGAAAACGCCGCAGCAGATCGCCGAATTGGATCCGCTGGCGCTGTTCGACCGCCTGGCGCTGCGCGCTCAGCTGAGCGCCACTCGCGCCAGCGGGCTGGCGGCGTTGGCCGCCGCCGTGCAGGCGATCGCCGCCCGTTACGCCTGACGCGCCGCCTTCGCCACCATCTTTTTCAGCGCGTGCGACACGGCGACGAAGCCAAAGGTGGCGGTGACCATGGTCGCCGCGCCGAAACCTGCGCTGCAATCCATTCTTTTCGGCCCTTCCGCCGTACTGCGCGAAGCGCATACCGAACCGTCCGGCTGCGGATAAACCAGCGGCTCGCTGGAAAAGACGCAGTCGATGCCCAGCTTGCCCTTGCCGTTTTTCACCACGTTAAAATCGTGCTTCAGCCGCTCGCGCAGCTTGGCGGCCAGCGGATCCTGAATGGTTTTCGCCAGATCGGCCACTTCGATTTTGGTCGGATCTATCTGCCCGCCGGCGCCGCCGGTGGTCACCACCGGGATCTTGAAGCGGCGGCAGTATGACAACAGCGCCGCTTTCGGCCGCACGCTGTCGATCGCGTCGATGACGTAGCTGAAGTTATGGTCCAGCAGCTCGGCGACGTTGTCCGGGGTAATGAAATCGTCAATGCAGGTCACCCGGCATTCCGGGTTGATCGCCAGGATACGCTCCGCCATTACCTCGGTTTTCGATTGCCCGACGTGCTGGCGCAGCGCGTGGATCTGACGGTTGGTATTGGTGACGCAAACATCATCCATGTCGATCAGAGTGATGGCGCCGATGCCTGTGCGCGCCAGCGCCTCAGCCGCCCAGGAACCCACGCCGCCGATGCCGATCACGCAGACATGCGCCTGCGCGAACACCGCCAGCGCCTGCTGGCCGTATAACCGCGCCGTGCCGCCGAAACGCTGCAGATAGGCTTCCGAATAAGCTGTGCTCATAACGCTTTAATTACCTTCGTAATGCAAATGATAAGGGCCGGAAAATCCGGCCCTTGCGGGTCAATCTTTTCACGCCGTGCGCGTTTAGCGGGTGACCAGCAACGAACCGCCGCCGTTTGACTGATTGGCGCTGAACAGCTGGCCGCCGCCGTTGTTCTTCAGCACCCAGACGCGGCCATAGTGGTTGTAGTACCCCGCCGAGTGGCCGGCTTCCGGCCCGATGCCCTGATACATGTCAAAATGCTGGCCCTTGATGGCGCCGCCCACGTCGAGCGCGACCATCAGACGCATCTCGTATTTTCCCGTGAATTTACCCTTGTTGTCCAGCAGCGGCACTTCGGCCAGCAGCGTGGTGCCTGCCGGGATCAGCGAACGGTCGGAGGCCACCGACGCTTTGGCGATCAGCGGCACCGCGCTGGCGCCTTTCACCGGCGCAAAAGCTTCCGGGCGGAAGAACACGAACGACGGGTTCTGCTCCAGCAGCTCGCGCACCTCTGCGGCGCTGTGGGTATCCGCCCACTGACGGATCGCCTGCATCGACATGTCCGCCTTGGCCACTTCACCGCGATCGATCAGCACTTTGCCGATGCTGCGGTAGGCGTGGCCGTTCTTGCCGCCGTAGCCGAAGAACACCAGCGGCTGACCGTTGCCGTAGTCGACGTAGCCGCTGCCCTGGACTTCCATCATGAAGTTGTCCATCAGCGAGTTGGTGTAAGCGATGATATAGCGATCGTCGAGCGCGCCAGAATAAATGCCCGCGCGATCCGGCAAGCGGCCCCTACCCTTCGGCGGCATGCGGTACAGCGGATAACGGAACTCGCCCTGTTGGGTATAGCGCGCCTGCACCACCGGCGTGTAGTAGCCGGTAAACTGCACGTTGCCATAATTGTCGACGCCTTCCATCTGGTAAGCGCTGAGGCCGTACTGGCTCAGCATGCGCGTGTCGGCGCCGGACGCCATCCAGTTTTGCACCGCCTGATAGGTGCTGTTGTTGCGGTTAAACAGCGAAGGCGACGCGTACTTGATCTCCATCAGCTGATCCGAATAATCCTTGGCGTTGACCGGCGAACCTTTGGCGTTGGGCTGATTGACCAGCTCCAGCGATTGATCCAGACGGCCGTCCTTATATTGCTGACCCCGATCGGTCGGCTTGGACGAACAGCCCGCCAATACCGCCACCATCAACCCGCCCAGCAGGTATTTGCCCCAACGTCCTTTCATCGCGCACACTCTCAAACTGATATGATCTACCGGCTGAACGATAACAAACGCTCATTGATAAAGGAATCGCTGCAAATAAAAAAAGCCGCACGGAGGATGGTGATGAAAAAGAAGGCAAATTGCGGGCAAATTCAGCAGAAAAACGAGTTTAGGCCAATAAAATGCAAAAAGGGTTTGCAACAAAACGCATGGAGAGTATAGTGCGCATCCATCGGACGCGGGGTGGAGCAGCCTGGTAGCTCGTCGGGCTCATAACCCGAAGGTCGTCGGTTCAAATCCGGCCCCCGCAACCAACCGATGCCGCAGTGGCGGTATTTTGCGTTTGAGTTCGATAACAAAGTATTACACGGACGCGGGGTGGAGCAGCCTGGTAGCTCGTCGGGCTCATAACCCGAAGGTCGTCGGTTCAAATCCGGCCCCCGCAACCAACCGAATGCCGTACCAGCGGCATAACATGAACGGTGGTTTCGTCGTAATACCGCATCAAGACGGACGCGGGGTGGAGCAGCCTGGTAGCTCGTCGGGCTCATAACCCGAAGGTCGTCGGTTCAAATCCGGCCCCCGCAACCAACTCTTGATGACAACAGATAAGCACCCTGACGGGTGTTTTTTTGTATCTGCAATCCGCAAAAACAGCCGGACTTGCGCCCGGCCCTGCCGCTATCGGCTCGCCAGCGCGCCGCCGTTGGCGAAATAAGCCTTGATGCCCGCCAGAATCGACTCCGCCACCTGCTGCTGGAAATGGCTGGTGCGCAGCTTGCGCTCCTCTTCAATATTGCTGATAAACGCCGTTTCCACCAGGATCGACGGGATATCCGGCGCCTTCAACACCGCAAAACCGGCCTGATCGACGCGATTCTTGTGCAACCGGTTGATTTTACCCATCCGGTTCAGCACTTCCTTGCCGAACTTCAGGCTATCGTTGATGGTTGCGGTCTGGATCAAATCGAACATGGTGTGGTCGAGATAGCGGTCGCCGCTCTTGCTGACGCCGCCGATTTGGTCCGAGGCGTTCTGCGTCTGCGCCAGGAACTTGGCCGCCGAGCTGGTGGCGCCTTTGGTGGACAACGCGAACACCGATGACCCGCGCGCGGCGCGGCTGGTGAAGGCGTCGGCGTGAATCGAAACGAACAGATCGGCGCGTTGCTTGCGCGCCTTGGCGACGCGCACCTTGAGCGGGATAAACACGTCTTCATTGCGCGTCATGAACACCTTCATGTTCGGCTCGCGCTTGATCATGGCGCTCAGCTTGCGGGCAATCTGCAGCACAATGTCTTTCTCGCGCGTCTTATACTTGCCGATCGCACCGGGATCTTCGCCCCCGTGGCCAGGATCCAGCATGATGACGATCGGCCGATCGCGCCCCGCCTTGCCGGCCTGCGGCGCTTCGGGCGGCAGCGTGCGCTCCAGATCGCCTTTGTTGTAATCTTCCAGTAACGCCAGTAGCGGATCATACTCCTCGCCGCCGCTGCCGCCCTTGGTCGGGTAGAGATCCATCACCAGACGGTTGCGATACTCCGGCACCGGCGCCAGCGAGAACATGTGCGGGCTGACGCTTTGCTTGAGCTCCAGCACCAGCCGCACGGTATTCTGATCGAACTGGCCGACGCGCGCCTGCTTGAGATAAGGATCGTCGGCGCGCACCTGCCCGGCGATGCCCTTCAGCACGCTGTTGAGATGCACGCCTTCGATATCCACCACCACGCGATCGGGATTGGTCAGGGCGAACTGCTTGTATTTCAGTTCGACGTTGGATTCCAGCGTGACGCGGGTATAAGTGGAGGACGGCCAGACGCGCACGGCAATCACGTGCGATGACGCGGCGAAGCCCGTGCGACTCACACTCAGCAACCAGCTGGCGGCAACGCCCTGTAATAAACGACGGCGGCCCAGATTGTGATTAGCGTTTGGCATGCGGCTCCGGCAGTAATAACTGTTTACAACAGATGAAAAAAACACCAATGACTTGGGAATGCCGAAAACTTTAACCAATCATTCCAGCCCTGTCATCAGAAAATCTTTTTATGGTTTTTCAATTTATTAACGATTTAGCGCCCTTAGCTCGCTCTTCATGACGATTTCCCACTTGCCATTGGCGCAATAAAAGAATAAAAATACAAAAATATCGTATAAATATGCAAAGAGGTTTACCCGTGAAGGAACGTAGTACAGAGCTGGTGCAAGGATTCCGTCACTCCGTCCCCTATATCAACGCCCACCGCGGCAAGACGTTTGTCATCATGCTCGGTGGGGAAGCCATCGAACACGAGAATTTTTCCAACATCGTCAATGATATCGGGCTGCTGCATAGCCTGGGCATTCGCCTGGTGGTGGTTTACGGCGCACGGCCGCAGATCGACGCCAACCTGGCGCAGCACAACTATGAACCGATCTACCACAAGCATACGCGCGTGACCGACGCCCATACGCTTGAGTTAGTCAAGCAGGCGGCCGGTTTATTGCAGTTGGACATCACCGCCCGGCTGTCGATGAGCCTCAACAACACGCCGCTGCAGGGCGCGCACATTAACGTGGTCAGCGGCAACTTCATCATCGCGCAGCCACTGGGCGTCGATGACGGCATCGACTACTGCCACAGCGGCCGCATTCGCCGCATCGATGAAGAAGCGATCCATCGTCAGCTCGACAGCAACGCCATCGTGCTGATCGGCCCGGTCGCCGTCTCGGTAACCGGCGAGAGCTTCAACCTGACTTCGGAGGAAGTCGCGACTCAGCTGGCGATCAAACTGAAAGCGGAAAAAATGATCGGTTTCTGCTCCTCGCAGGGCGTGACCGACGCGGAAGGCAACATCCTTTCCGAGCTGTTCCCTAACGACGCGCAAAAGCGTCTTGAAGAGCTGGAGGAAGGCGGTGATTACCATTCCGGCACCGTGCGCTTCCTGCGCGGCGCAGTGAAAGGCTGCCGCAGCGGCGTGCGCCGCAGCCACCTGATCAGCTATCAGGAGGACGGCGCGCTGGTGCAAGAACTGTTCTCACGCGACGGCATCGGCACCCAAATCGTGATGGAGAGCGCCGAACAGGTGCGCCGGGCGACGATCAACGACATCGGCGGTATTCTGGAGCTCATCCGGCCGCTCGAACAGCAGGGTATTCTGGTGCGCCGTTCGCGTGAACAGCTGGAGATGGAGATCGACAAGTTCACCATTATCGAACGCGATAACCTGACCATCGCCTGTGCGGCGCTGTACCCGTTCCCGGAGGAAAAAATCGGCGAGATGGCCTGCGTGGCGGTGCATCCCGATTACCGCAGCTCTTCGCGCGGCGAGATGCTGCTGCAGCGGGTAGAAAATCAGGCGCGGCAGATGGGATTGAAGAAGCTGTTCGTGCTGACCACCCGCAGCATCCACTGGTTTCAGGAGCGTGGTTTCACCCCGGCGGAGGTCGACGTGCTGCCGATGCAGAAACAGGCGTTGTACAACTACCAACGCCGCTCCAAAATTCTGCTGGCGGATCTGTAATCCCTGTGGGCGCGGCCGCTACCGCGCCCCTTCATCGCTTATTCCGTCGTCTGCAGCCGTTCAGCCAATCCGCTGCGACGCTGGGTCGGCGTGCGAATGGCCCGCAGCAGCACCGCGTCCGTGGCGTACAGCGAGAGCTGCTGACGCGCACGGGTGATCGCGGTATAGACCAGCTCACGCGTCAGCACCGGCAGGAAATGGTTCGGCAACACCAGAACCGTATGCTCAAACTCCGATCCCTGGGACTTGTGCACCGTCATGGCGTAAGCGGTTTCATGCGCCGGCAAACGGCTCGGCTGCACCGACTTGATGCTGCCGTCCGGCAGTTGGAAATGCACGCGCAGCTCGCCGCGCTCATCCGGCAGAGTAATGCCGATATCCCCATTGAATAACCCCAGCGCGCTGTCGTTGCGGCCGATCATCACCGGCCGCCCCCGATACCAGCGGCCGAGCACACCCGGTTTGCGGTCGATCAGGCCGGCGCGCTGCAGCCCGAGTTCAATACGTTCATTCAGGCCGGCGACGCCGAACGGCCCTTCACGCAGCGCGCACAGCACCTGGAAGCGGCTAAAGGCGGCCAGCACCGCCGCCGCATCCGCGCCTTCGGCAGTCAGCAGCAGATAGTCGCGATAGCCCGCCACGCACGCGTCCAGCAGCGCCTGATACTCTTCGCTCGTCGCCAGCGCATAGCCCGCGACATCGCCGAAACGGCCGTTTAATGCCGCCAGCGCGCGATCCCCCGCACCGGCGTTGACCGCCAACGCCAGTTGACCGATGCCGGAACGGGCGTCGAAGCGATAGCTCTTACGCAACAGGCACAGGCTGTCGCGCACCGCCGCTTGCGCGTCGGCCCGCTGCCCAGCGATCGAACAACCGGTCAGGCGGCTCAGCTCTGCGGCGCGCGCCTCGCTGTATCCCTGCTCGGCAAAACGGCAAATATCCCCCAGCACCGTGCCGGCCTCTACCGAAGCCAGCTGATCGCGGTCGCCGAGGAAAATCACCCGGGCCCGATCGGGCAACGCCGCAATCAGGCGCGCCATCATGGGCAGATCGACCATCGAGGCCTCATCCACCACTAACACATCCAAATGCAGCCGGTTACCGCGGTGATAGCGCATGCGCTGACTGTTGGGTTGCGCCCCCAACAAACGGTGCAACGTCGCCGCCTCCATTGGGAACAACGCCTGCTGCGCCGGGGTCAACGCCAGCTGACGGCTGGCGCTGCCAAGCGACTCCGTCAGGCGTGCCGCCGCCTTGCCGGTTGGCGCCGCCAGCTGAATCCGCAAGCGCGCGCTTTCATCCAGCTGCACCAGCGCCGCCAGCAGTTTAGCGACGGTGGTGGTTTTACCGGTGCCCGGTCCGCCGGAAATCACCGCGATGCGCCGCGTGGCAGCTACCGCGGCGGCGATCTTCTGCCAGTCGGGTTCATCGCTCGCCGCGCCGAACAAGCGGTCGAGAATGGCGCGCAACGCCTCCTCCGGCACCGTCAGCGATTCACCTTCACCGCCGATAAACGCCGCCACTTCACCTTCGTTTTGCCACATGCGTTGCAGATATAAGCGCTGCCCACGCAGCACCAGCGGCGTAGCGCCGCTGCCGTCCCCAACCGCCGCGCTGCTCGCCAGGCGCTGCTGCCAACGTGCGCTATCCGGTCGCCCGGCCGCCTCCCATAGCGCCAGCGCCAGCGCCGGTTGGCGCCCTTCAAACAGCGTGTCCGCCTGCAGCTGCTCCAGCATCAGGCAAACATGCCCCGCCCCCGCCTCTGCGCTCAGACAGGCGGCGGCCAGTAAAATATCAGGCTCGTCTTCGCTCGCCACCACGCGGGCGAACTGCACGTCCAGCGGGCGCAGCGCGCCAAGCGCCACCGCCTGCTCCAGCAGTGCGATCATGATTTTTCCTCCGTCGCCGCAGCTTCGCCGCTGAACAAGCTATCCATTCCCGCCACCAGTTCAAACGCGGGGAGACAGGTGAAAATGCCGTTGCCCGGGTGCGCCGCATCCACGCCGCGCAGGAACAGATAAATCACCCCGCCGAAATGGCGCCGGTAATCATAATCCGGCAACCGATGGCGCAAATAACGATGCAACGCCAGCGTATACAGCTGGTATTGCAGATCATAACGATGCTCCGCCATCGCCTGCTCCATCGCCGGCCGGGTATAGGCGCTGCTGTCCTCCCCCAGCCAGTTGGACTTGTAGTCCAGCAGGTAGTATTTGCCTTGCCAGCAGAACACCAGGTCGATAAAGCCTTTCAGCATGCCCTGCACCTGATGGAAATCCAGCGCCGGGCAGCGGGCGGAAAGCGGATCGTAACGCTTCACCAGAGCATCGAGCTCCTTCGCCTGCAACAGCCGGTTAATCGGTAAATAGAACTGCAGCTCTGCCTGCTTATGCTGCGGCGTCAGCGCCGCCAACGTCACGCCGCTGTCATCGAGCGGCGTATTGAGCAGCACCTGCATCCACGCCAGCAGTATCGGTTGCCAGTGTTCGGCAAACCCTTGCTGCTGCAGCTGTTCCAGCAGCCACTGTTCGTCGAGCGGCTGGGTGAAGTCCAGCGTTTCAAACAGGCTGTGCAGGAAGGTGCCGGGCGTTGCGCCGCGCGGGAAGGTATGCGGTGTAAGCGCTGGCTCACTTTCTTCCCCGCGCTCACCGGCCGCGTCGACATCCAGACGCGGCAGCAGATCCTGCATCAGGCTCGCGCCGTGCTGTTGCAAACCGGTATAGCTGGTCACCCGCCAAAAATCCTGGATCCGCCGGGTAAAGCTTTTCGCCGCCAACGCTTCGGCCAGCGACGCCTGGGGTTGCCAAGGTTCTGCATCCGGCGGTTCAACCAGCGACAGCGCGATGCCGCCGCCCACCAATTGCTGCAGCCGCTCCTGCAGATACACGGCGTCGCCGGGCTGCCCGCCCTGCACCAGATAGCCCAATGCGCTGCGGTGCAGGTCGGTATCGCCCTGTTTCTTGCGCGTGCCCTGGAACAGCGGCGCAATGCCGATACTGCAGTGGTACACCGAGCGGGTCAGCGCCACATACAGCAGACGCAGATCCTCCGCCAACCGCTCCTCCTCCGCCCAGGCCTGGCTCTCTTCATTGGCGTCGAGGTCCAGCAGCGCCTGGAAACTGTGGCGATCGTGATACAGCGCCTGCTGCTGCTGGCGGAAGTTGCCGACGAACGGCAGCCACACCAGATCGAACTCCAGCCCCTTGGACTTGTGGATCGTGATCACCTGCACCAGATGCCGGTCGCTCTCCAGCCGCAGTTGCTGATTGTCGGACTGGCGATTAGGCTGAGCGATCTGCTGCGCCAGCCAGCGCACCAGCGCATGCTCGCTGTCGAGCTGCGCCGCCGCTTCTTGCAACAGCTCCCCCAGATGCAGCACGTCGGTCAAGCGACGCTCGCCGCCGGCGCTGGCCAGCAGGTTCTCCGCCAATTGGCGCGCTTTCATCACCTCGCTCAGCATCGGCAACACGCCGCGGCGCAGCCAGAGCGTGCGGTAATTGTCGAATTCATTAACCAGCGCGTCCCAGGCGCGCTCATCGCGGCTCAGGCCGTCCAGCGTCGGCGCGTCCAGCCCCATCAGCCCGGTGGCCATGGCGCTGCGCAGCGTGCGCTCCTGCTCCGGCGCCAACACCGCCTGCAGCAACCACAGCAGGTCTTTGGCCTCCGGGGTGTCAAACACGCTGTCGCGGTTGGACAGGTAGACCGACGGAATAGACAGCGCGCTGAGCGCATCGCGCACCAACGCCGCCTCGTTGCGGCTGCGCACCAGCACCGTGATATCAGAGGCTTGCACCGGCCGTGACGCCTTGCCGCTCTGCAGCCGCGCCAGGCCCTGCTGCCCGGCGCTGAGCCAGTCGCGAATTTGCGTGGCGCACAGGCGCGCCATTAGCTGTTGGTAATCACTTACACCCGCGCCTTCCCCCTGCTGCAGCCAGAATTGCATCGCCGGCTGCGGCTTGCCGTGCAATTCAAACGCCAGCCCTTGGTTCTTTTCCGCCGCGTTAACCTCAATAAAGGGGATTTGGCCGAACAGGAAAGGTTTTTCTACCTGAGAAAACAGGTGATTGACGCTGGCAACCATCGACGGCGACGAGCGCCAGTTGGTCTCCAGCGTATAGTGGGCGCTCACCTCTGAACGCGCGCGCATGTAGGTAAAGATGTCGGCGCCGCGAAAGGCGTAAATCGCCTGCTTGGGATCGCCGATCAGCAGCAGGCCGCAATCAGGCCGGCCGACGTAAAGTTTTTGGAAAATACGGTATTGCTGCGGATCGGTATCCTGGAATTCATCGATCATCGCCACCGGATAGCGCTGGCGGATCGCCTGCGCCAACTGTTCGCCGCCGCCGCTTTGCAGGGCGCTGTCCAAACGGCTGAGCAGGTCGTCAAACCCCAGCTCGCCGCGCTGGCGCTTTTCCTGCTGAATGGAGGTGCGGATCTCGCTGAGCGCGCGCGCCATGATCAGGTCGCGCAACGTCAAGGGTTCATCGAACAGTTCGTCTATCGCCGTGAACAGCGCATGACGCGGCGGCTCGCCCTTCTTGGTCTTCTCCAGCAGCACCGACTGACGAAACTTGTCCAGCTCCTTCGGCAGTTGGTAATCCTGGGTCTCCTGCCCGCTCCATTCGCCGACCTTGTTCAACCAGTTCGGCAGGTGTTTGCTGCTGTAGCTGCGCTTATCGACGCCGGACTGGGCGATTAACGCCTCAAGATCGCCCGCCGCCGCCCGCCATTGCGCCTTGATGGCGTCGATGCGCGCGACGATCTGCTCGTGGCGCATCAGGACGGTTTCTTCGTCCTTCGGCGGCCGCCGCAGCGCCGGCGCTTCACCGTGCAGATAACCGGAAAGGTCGGCCAGCAACGCTTCCGGGCCGCTCCACTCCTGGCTGATCGCACGCGCCACGCCCAGCGGCAACGGATAGCAATGACGGCGCCAGAAATCGGCGCAGGCCTGTCGCCGCAGCGGCAGTTCGTCCTGTACCAGCGTTTGTTCAAACAGCATGCCGGACTCGAAGGCGTTGTGGGTCAACATCCGTTGGCAAAAACCGTGGATAGTGTAAATCGCCGCTTCGTCCATCTGCCGCTCCGCCGCCAGCAGCTGCGCAGCGGCGTCAGACAAATCGTCAATTTCTTCCATCAGCGCCGAAAACAGCGGGTTAGCGCTGATGCCGCGCACGCAGGCGATGCGCAGCCCGTGGATATTGTCACGGATACGCCCGCGCAGCTCCTCGGTGGCGGCCTCGGTAAAGGTCACCACCAGGATTTCTTCGACCGTCAACGGGCGGGGAAACGCCGCTTCCCCCCCCAATCCCAGCAGCAAGCGCAGATACAGCGCGCCGATGGTAAAAGTTTTGCCGGTGCCCGCCGACGCCTCGATCAGGCGTTCGCCAAACAGCGGCAGCGTCAGCGGTTCTAGCCTCTGCGGGGCGACTTCCGTCATGGCGTCGCCACTTTACGCGGCAGGATCTGCTGCAATGCCGACGCGTTCGGATAGGTGACCCAATCCTTAGGCGCCGCGTAATCCGCTTTGTCCTGCCCGCTGCCGCTGACCTGCGACAACACCGCCAGCCCCTGCGGCTGGATCACTGCCTGGTGGAAATAATCCGCCAGTTTGGTCGGCGTCAGCTGTTGCACCTGCGCGATCAGCTTCTGGCGGGTATCAAAGGCGAAGTTGCCGCGATCGAAATCATTGGCGAACCGGCTGGCCTCCTCGCTGAGGGTTTGCGGCCGCTGTTTGAGTTCGTTGATCAGCGCCTGTTTGTACTGCTCAAAATCGGCCTCGCTCATGTCACGCAGGCGTTTCTCGGTTTTCGGATAGAAATCCTGATAGCGCTGGTACAGGTAGGCCGGCTGTTTGCTGTTGCTCTGCAACAGGAAGCCTACGCCCCACTGGCGGCCCACCGACATCGGGAAGGCAAAGACCGCATACCCCAATTGTTCCTGAGTGCGCAGCTGGCTGTAGAACCACGGCTGAATAATCTGCCCCAACAGCGAGCTGTAGGCCATGCCGGTCACTTCGTCGTAACCGGTCGGTACATAGACCGCCGCCAGCGCCGAGTCGGTGCTGCTGCCTACCTGTTGCAGGTTGGCCAGCTGATTCTTGTCCACCACCACGTCTTCGCCGTGCCACCACTCAATACCGGTACAGCCCAGACGGTGCTTCAGCGTCGACGCCAGCGTATCGACCTGTTGCTTGCTCATGTTGCCCACCACCAGCAGCTCCGGCGTGGCCTCGGCCAGCAGGCTGTCGCGATACGCCAGCACGTCTTTCAGCGTCAGCGTTTTCAGCACTTCGCGGCGCTCGCTGCGTTCGGAATACGGCACGCGGGAAACCATCTGCACCGGCTGAATGGCCAGTTCAAACGCCTTGCCCTTCTCGGCGGCGTCCAACTGCTCCAGGTACCAGGACTTGGCCTGCGCCAGCTGATCTTCCGTCGGCGTGAAGCTGGAATAGCCCTCGATCAGCGCCGTCAACAACTGCGGCAGGCGCTGGGTAAAGCCGTTGGCGTTAAACATCAGGCCGTTGTTCGGCGACGTCGAGAAACTCAACCCGCCGACCGACGCCTGATAGCTCAGCTGATCCAGCGCCAGGCCGGCCAGATAATCCGTCAGCGAGAACAGCACCTGGTTGCGCGCGGAATCCATGGTCTTGGCGTTGCGGAAAGCGACGGTGACGTCGGCCTTCGGCTCATCGGCGAAGTAACGGCTCGGCATATACAGCACGCGCAGGCCGGGCTTATCCACCACCATTTCCGGCTTTTTGAATTCATGCGACGGTTTGGTCAGGGTGAAATCATCCGGAATGTACGGGTTGAGCGCCGGCAATGACAGGGAAATGCCGCTGCCCAACTGCTGCCACTGCGTAAAGCGCTGTGGCGTGATTTTGTCGACCTGGTAAGGCGCATTGACGAAATAGGCCGTCTTGTTGTGCGGCTCATCGGGGCTGACGAACCAGATGCGCGCATTTTGCGGCGTCATGGCGTCCAGACGTTCAGCGATCGCCTTAGGATCATAGCGATCGGCCAGGTAAGGCGCGTCCAGCGCATGCTCAACCGGCACGCGCAGCATAGTGTCCACCAGCCATTCGATGTAGTCCATGTCGCGCGTGATCGACGGATAGCGGAAGTCCAGGTTCAGAACATGCGAGATTTCGTCGAAGTAGCTCTGCTTGATGCCTTCGCTGCGCAGCATTTTCAGGTAGTTGAAAATGGCGGCGACGACTTGGTCGCGCTGGGCCAAGCCTTTGTCAGTCAGCGAGACACTGATGGCGAAGACGCCGCCGTTGCGATCCACCATCGGATCGGCGCCGGCATTGATGGCGTCCGCCAATCCCTGCTTCTGCAACCAGTCGGACAGGGTATTTTTACTGCGGTTGCCGATCAGGTAACCGATGTAGGTATCGGTTTTGCTGCGAAACGCGGCGCTGTTGTTATCGATGCGGAACTCAACCTTCAGCTGCTTGCGCGGCTGCGCCGGCACATAGTGAATGATGATGCCCTGCTGCTCCGGCGTGACGGCCGGTACGGTGATCGGCGGCACGCTGGCGTCATGATTCGGCACGCGGCCAAAGGTTTTTGCGGCAATGTCAGCCAGCTGCGGCAGCGGCTGATTGCCGTACAGCACCCCCATCATCAGATTGGCGGAGTAGTAGCGCTTATAGAACCCCGTCAGCTCATCGTGCAACTTGCTGCCCGGCTTGTCTTTCAGCGTGTCCAGATTACCGCCGGAGAAGCGCGCGCTCGGGTGCGCCGGGTTGAGGGTTTCCGCACCGACCTGCGCCATACGCATGCCGTCGCGCGAACGCGCCATCGTCAATTCTGCATTCACCGCGTTGCGCTCGCGATCGGCATTGCCCGGATCCAGCAGCGGCTCCGCAATGGCGTCGGCCATGCGATCGACCGCCGGCTCCAGCGCGTCATTCTCCACTTCCAGATAGAAGGCGGTGCGATAAGAAGCCGTGCTGGCGTTGTGGCTGCCGCCGTGCTTTTTCAGGAATTCGGACAGGTTTTCCGGCTCGGGATAACGTTTGGAGCCCATCAGCACCATATGTTCCAGATAGTGCGCCAAGCCCAGTTGGCTGTTCGGATCTTCGAGCGACCCGACCGGCAATGCCAGCGCCGCCAGCGATTTCGGCGCCTGGACATCGGACACCAGCAGCACCGTCATGCCGTTAGCCAACTTGATCGCCTCGTACTGACGCGGATCGTGCTCGCTCTTGTTGATCTTCTCCGCCAGCGGTTGCCATCCTTGTGCGGCCCAGCTCAACGGCGCCCAACACATAGCCAATAATACCAGCCCGGTGATGCGGGCCAACTGTCTGCGCATATCCAAAATAAACCCCTATTCTGACATCGCCACGCCCACTCCCTGACGCTGGCGACGTACATCAAAACCACATAACCAAATCTGTACTCGCCGGGTTCTTCGCCAATGTGGCGCCCCAAAACGCGGCGGGTATATGCCTGTACGTTATGTAAGACCGGGAATTACCCCAATGGTTGAATATAACCTTCGTTATTTTTACCACCTCCCGCCGCACAGCACCACCGGGGGATTGTTACCCCAGGTTATGACGCGCCACCGGCAGCAGATAACGCTCTGTTTCGGCCAGTATTTGCGCCAGGTAGTCATTGTCCAATTGGCGGAACACTCGCTGAACATAGGGATCTTCCCCTTCTCCGGGAATGCGCTGATCGCCCTGCCAAGCCTGCAGCAATTTGGCGCGAGCCTTTGTTTGCGCTTCTTCCTCCCAGTCGATTTGCTGCGTTTCCGGCTGATAGCACTGACTCAGCCACGCCCAGCCGCTCTTGTTCAGCAACAACAGCGGCTGACACAGACCGCGCTGATAGCCCGCCAGCAGTTCCGCCAGCTGCGCCTGCGCCTCTTCAGGCGCAAGCGCGGCAAAGCGCCAAGCGGAGTTCTTGCGACCATACATGCGGCTCTCGCCGGTGCCGCCGGCGCAGCAGTACACCAGGTGCTCCAGCCACAGCAATATGCCGTCCACCGCCGACAACGTGGCGGGCCGCCAGCGCAACAGGCCGTCATCCTGCACCTGATGCAGCCAGCCGCTGAGGCGCACGCCGGCAATATCGATGTCCAATTCCAGGCTGTGGCTCTGCGCGCGCTCCGCGCGCACCTGTTCGGCCAGGTCGCTCATTTCTTCCTGCTGCTTTTGCCAATAGATTTCTCCGAATGCGCCATAGGGCAACCCCCCGGCGGCGCGCACCCGCTGGAATAGCCGCTCGGGATCGTCGCCGTCAATCAGGGTATTCAGCAGTTGACTGTTGAACTGGTAGCGGCTGAGGTTATCCAGCGTGAAGGGCTCTTCGTCCGGCAGCTCGGTCTCTTCCAGGATAAAGCTGACGCCCAACCGCAGCTGGAAGAAGGCGCGAATAGGATGGCGGTAAAACCGCAGCAGCTCCTCCAACGCTATTTGCTGCAGCGTTTCGGCGGGCAGCGGCTGGTTGAAGGCCGGGTGCGCCGCCCCGCGCCCGTCGGCGGCGGGCAGCCACTCGGCGGCATAGCTTTGCGCCTCCGAGCCCGGCAAGAAATTCTCGGCGGCGAACGGCATGCGCGCGTGCCACTTCAGCAAATGCTCGCCCACTCGCCGGGCGCTGTCGTCTGCGGTGCGCGCCTCGTCTCCCGGCAGGCAATAGCTTTGCTCCAGATACTCCAGCAGCTCGGTAACCAGCACCGAAGGATAGCGCGGGCTGTTGTCCTGAATGGAACGGCCAATGAAGCTGATATACAGCCGTTGTTGCGCGGACAGAATCGCCTCCAGGAACAGATAGCGGTCGTCATCGCGCCGGCTGCGGTCGCCGCGCTTGACCTGCTGCGCCATCAGATCAAAACCCAACGGCGGCAACGTGCGCGGATACACGCCGTCGTTCATGCCCAGCAGGCACACCACCTTGAACGGAATCGAGCGCATCGGCATCAGCGTACAGAAGTTGATTTGCCCAGCGAGGAAGCGCTGGCTGATGCGTTCCTGATCGAGGCGCGTCGCCAAATCGTCGCGCAGAATCGTCAAGGGCACGTCATCCGGATAGCGCGCTGCCAGGCCAAAATTGATGGCCTGCTGCCACTGCTGCTCGATCAATGCCAGCACCACTTCGGTATCGCTATCCGCTTCGAAGAAGGCATCCAACAGCTGTCGGCACAGCGGTAGCCACGCCTCGAGCGAGCGCGCTTCGCTCAAGACTTGCCGCCAATGGCTCAATTCGGCCAGCAGATCCGCCAACTGCCCCGCCAGTTCGGCGACCAACCCGCTCGACTCGTCGTAAGGCAAAATGCCCTGCCAATCGCCGGCGTTGCTGTCCATCGCGTAGCCGAGCAACATGCGCGTAATGCCGAATCGCCAGGTGTGCTGGCCCGTGGCGGGCAGATCCAGTTCGCGCACGTTATCGTCGTCCAGACCCCAGCGCACGCCGGATTCACCGACCCAGTGACGCAACAGGCGCAGCCCTTCTTCGCCAATGGCGAAACGGGCGGCCAGGGCCGGCACTTCCAGCAGCGCCAGCACCTGTTCCGAAGTAAAGCGGCTTTGCGGCAAATCGAGCAGTGAGATGAAGGCCTGCAAAGCCGGATGCACCTGCCGCGCTTTACGGTCAGAAATGGCGAACGGCAGGTAGCGCTCGGCGGGAGCATTGCCGAACACGGCCTGAATATAAGGCGTATAGCTGTCGATATCCGCCACCATCACGATGATGTCGCGCGGCGTCAACGCGGGATCCTGCGCCAGCATGGTCAGCAGTTGATCGTGCAGCACCTCCACTTCCCGCTGTGGGCTGTGGCAGGCGTGCAGGCTGAGGGAACGATCTTGCGGATCGAGCCTGCGCTTGCTGAAACTGCTTTCCAGCGTTTCCGCCGTGATGCCGATCACCGCGTGATCTTCCAGCTCCAGCATATCGCGTTGAACGGCGTGCAGCATGGTATCCGCCGGGATATCGACAAAGGCATCGACCTCTTGCGCCCCTTCCATCTGCGACAGCAAATAGAGGTGATCGCGCCCGAGCTTGCCCCAGGAGGCCAGCAGCGGGTTACTGAGCTGCTGCTGCCCTTCAGCGTCAAACAGACGCGCCGCGTCGGCCGGTTCGCGAAACAGCCCTTGCTCGCGCGCCTGATGATAGTGACGGCGCTTGCGGCTCTGCAAGCGGGCCAGGAAAGCGTAATCCTGAATGTCGCCCCAGTAATAACGACAAGGGTTGGTGAACATCAGGTGGATGTCGATATGCCGCCCCAGCGCCTGCAACGCTTCCAGATAGACCGGCGGCAACGCCGAGATGCCGCAGATAAACACCCGCGGCGGCAAACCGGGCGGACACGTTGTTGCCTGCTCGAGCGCGTGGATAAAGCGGCTATACAGATTGGCGCGGTGCCATTCCGGCTGCCCCAATTCGCGCGTGTACTCCACCAGCCGCGCCCAGAGCGGCGCCTGCCACTGCTGAGCCTCGGGCAGACCGTCGATGCGTTCGCCGCGCTGCCAGCTCTCCAGCCACTGCGGGCGATAAACCAAATACTGGTCGAAAAGGTCGGCAACCCGGCCGGCCAATTGGTGGATTTTTCGCTTGTCGCCGTCATCGGTGAGATAGTGCTGCAGTGGCGCGAACGCCGGCTGGGTCAGCATCTCCGGCAGCAGCCACATCAGCTTCCAGGTCATGGCGTCCTTGCTGAAGGCGCTCTCTTTCGGGATATCCGGCAATACGCGGGTGAACATGTCCCAAATGAAGGTCGCCGGCAGCGGAAACGCGACATTGGCGGCGATGCCGAACTGCTCCGCCAGCTGCATTTGCAGCCATTGCGCCATACCGGGGCTCTGAACCAGCACCACTTCCTGTTGAAAAGGATCGGCCAACGGATCTCTGGCTATCAGCGCGCTGGTCAGCGTTTTCAATAAATCCAGCTGATTGGAATGATAAACCGTGAACATGATGGCTCCTTTAAAACAAGATACGTACCGGCTCAAAAACGGGTGCAATACCAGCGGCTCAGCGTCGCCCACTGCCGTTGCGGAGTTTGTACTCTGACCGTCAATCGGCGGCAATCCGCATCCGCGCCGTCGAACGCCGTCTCGCGTCGCCAGCCTTCCGGCAGCGGTTCGGCATCGAGCCGACCGGTGACGGCGAACGCCTCCAACTGCTGATGCGCCATCACCCAGGCTTGCCGGTAGTGCCACTGGCGCTGGAACGACTGCAACAGCACCTGATGATACTGTAACAAGCCCAGCAGCGACACCGAGAACAACAATGCCGCCACCAACACTTCCGGCAGGCTGAAGCCGTTGCGGGATAACCGCCCTGCGCGAGCGTTAACCCTCACAGTCGGCCGGCCTTTTCTCGGGGCAAAAATCCAGCCGGCCGCCCGGCTGCGCTTGCACCCTGCCGACCGATTCCGCACCGTCAAACGCGCCCCATTGATACAGCCAAAGCGGCTCACCGCCGCGCATCTCCCCAAGGCCGCGTACCGTCACGACGCCCGCTCTGGCAGACAGCCGGGCGCAGGCCGTCAGTTCCGCGCGCTGCCTGCATAACCAGGCCACCGCACTCAGCTCGGCGCGCGGCCAACGCTGGAGCATGCCCCAACTCAGCGCGGAAGCGGCCTGATTGTAAGCCTGGAGGTAGCGCTGCTGATCGGCGGCCAGTAACAGCGCGTTATCCAATTGCCGGTGCTGGGCATTGAGCAACATCAACCCCAACGCCAACAGCAACATTACCGCCGCCAAAGTACTGCCGCCTCGCTGGCTCCGCCGGTTCATGGCAACGCCGCCATTTCGACGTTCCCGCTCAGGCTGCGCCTGATACGCGCATCGCCGACAGAGCGCCCCGCCAGAGTCAAACGGCCCAGCGCACCGCCATGCTCCCCGCGCTCTATCGCCACATGAAACCGCTCAATGCGCACTTCGTCACGATCGAGCAGCCGCTCCCAGCCGCCGCCGTCGCATTGACTTACGCCGCGCTGCCCTTCCAAGCCGCCATTGCGCAGCCGATAACCGAAATAACCTGCATCCTCACCCGAGGTGAGCCATTGCCCGCTGCGGGTGATGTCGTAAGCGACGATAACGCAGCTGCCCGCCGCTTCTCCCGCCGCCTGGCCGATCAGCAGCGGGCGGCCGGCGCACTGCCCGGCACAGAAACCGGCGCGGCGCAGGTCTTTCTCGATGCCGAACGCCAGTTGCCGCAGCGTTGACTCCAGCCGAAAATGCTGGCCGACGGCCACGTTTTGCTGGCGCAACAGCGGATAGGTTTTCGCGGCGCCGAGCGCGATCACGCTGCCGAACACCAGCGCCAACATCACCTCCGGCAAGGTAAAACCGCGTTCGACAGTCAGCATGGCGCGATCCCCCTTATCCGGAGCCCTTCGCTGCACAAACGCAGCCGCCCTCGGGCGGACAGCACCAGCCGCAGGCCGCCTGACTCGTTGCTGAGCAGGATGTGCCCCGCCTGCGCGGTATTGCGCAAGCCGTAAAACCCGATCTCTTTGTCGGTGTAGCCGCTCAAAACGACGTCGCGGTAAGACGGTGAGAAAACGGAACCCTCGGCGGAAGCGCAATCCGGCGGCGGCACACCGCCGCCCAGGCACCAGGGCGTGCCGTTCTTGAACCACAGCAGCGTCGTGCGGTTGCGCCAGTTGGCGTCCGCCTGCAGTCGCAGTAAAAACGCCAGCAGCTGCTGGGCAGTATGTTCCAGACGCAACGTTTGCTGATGGTGGCGCCATTGACCGACGCCCCAGCCGGTGAGCATGCCGGCGATCAGGAGCGCCGCCAACAGCTCAATCAGCGTCATGCCACGCTGGCGGTCATCGATGTTCGAGAGCGTATTTTCTTTCATGCGGCCAGTTTAAGGGCCGTAACAAGGCGGTAAAGCCGCATGCGCAAGCCTTGCGGCAAGTTGCGCAATGTTTTCCCTATAGCGACAAATGGCGACAATAAAATGCGGCGCGGCGCGCAATGCGGATAAAAAAAGGGGCGCAATCGCTGCGCCCCTGGTGTGATGCGGTTAAGGTCAGATCGCGACCGGTGCCTTGATGGCCGGGTGCGGATCGTAACCTTCGATCTCGAAGTCTTCGAAACGGTAATCGAACAGCGAAGCCGGCTTGCGTTTGATCACCAGCTTCGGCAACGGACGGGGTTCACGCGTCAGCTGCAGCTTCGTCTGTTCCATATGATTGCTGTACAGATGGGTATCGCCACCGGTCCAGACGAAGTCGCCGACGTCCAAATCGCACTGCTGCGCCATCATATGCACCAACAGCGCGTAGCTGGCGATGTTGAACGGCAGGCCGAGGAACACGTCGCAGGAACGCTGGTACAGCTGGCAAGAGAGCTTGCCGTCCGCCACGTAGAACTGGAAGAACGCGTGGCACGGCGCCAGCGCCATCTGGTCCAGCTCACCGACGTTCCAGGCGGAAACGATGATGCGGCGCGAATCCGGATCTTGTTTCAGCTGCTGGAGCACGTTGCTCAGCTGATCTATCTGACGACCGTCCGCCGCCCCCCAGGCTCGCCACTGCTTGCCGTACACCGGGCCGAGATCGCCGTTTTCATCGGCCCACTCGTCCCAAATGGTGACCTTGTTGTCACGCAGATAGGCGATGTTGGTATCGCCGTTCAGGAACCACAACAGCTCATGAATGATCGAACGCAGATGACATTTCTTGGTGGTCACCAACGGGAAGCCTTCCTGCAAATTGAAACGCATCTGGTGGCCGAAAATCGACAACGTGCCAGTGCCGGTACGGTCGGCTTTAGGAGTGCCCTCGGCGAGCACCTTGTTCATCAAATCCAGATACTGTTTCATTTGTCCCTCACGACAGTTGTTGCTGCGGGCGACGACGGTACGCCCAAATCATCATAATAACACCGGCCACCACCATCGGGATGGACAGGATCTGCCCCATGCTGATCACGCCGTCGAACAGGCCAAGCTGGGCATCAGGCTGGCGGAACGCTTCAACGATGATGCGGAATGCGCCATAACCGATCAGGAACAGGCCCGATACGGCACCCATCGGCCGCGGCTTGCGGATGAACAGGTTCAGAATGATAAACAGCACCACGCCTTCAAGCAGCAGTTCATACAGCTGGGACGGGTGACGCGGCAGCACGCCGTACTGATTCAGCAGCGGCAGCAGAGAAGGATCGGCGGCGGCGAGCGCCACGTCTTCGCTGCGCGAGCTTGGGAACAGCATCGCCCAAGGGGTGTCGGTGGTCACGCGGCCCCACAGTTCACCGTTGATGAAGTTGCCGAGGCGGCCGGCGCCCAAACCGAACGGGATCAATGGCGCGATAAAATCGGAAACCTGGAAGAAGGTGCGTTTGGTGCGGCGAGCGAACCAGAACATCACCAGAATCACCCCCATCAATCCGCCGTGGAACGACATGCCGCCATCCCAGACTTTAAACAGATAGAGCGGATTATCCAGGAACAACGGCAGGTTGTAGAACAGCACATAGCCCACGCGGCCGCCGACGAATACGCCCAGGAAACCGGCGTAGAGCAGGTTTTCCACTTCGTCTTTGGTCCAGCCGCTGCCCGGCTTGTTGGCGCGGCGCACCGCCAGCCACATGGCAAAAACGAAGCCGACCAGATACATCAGGCCGTACCAATGCAAAGAAACCGGGCCAATGGAGAAAATGACCGGATCAAATTTAGGAAACGCCAGATAGCTATTGCTCATCTATCACCACAACATGTCTGTTATTTTTCCCCATGCGGGGGCGGCAGGTGCCAAACGTCGGCGCAGGTTGTCACACGCCTTTCAAACGGCAGCGTTGGCCGCTGCGGTTTGCAAGACGACGAACATGCGTCGCGCTGAGGTTGCGCATCATAACATAGGCTTAGCGCGGTCCGGGCCGGCAGCACGGGAAAAGTTCTGTAAAAAAATCACATCGCGCGGCGATTATCTGCCGCCGCGAATCAACCCGCCCATGCCGCGTCGCTCCATAAACGCCGCCACCAAATGGCGCACTTCCGTGGTCATTTGGGTGTTCAACACCCGGTGCGCCAACACTTCGGCGTCGGCAAGATCGATATGCCGCAGCAGGTATTTGATGCGCGCCACGCTGCGTCCGTTCATGCTCAGATTGCGATAGCCCATGCCCACCAGCAACAGCGCGCCCATCGGATCGCCGGCCAGTTCACCGCACAGGCTAAGCTGCAGCCCGGCCGCTTTCCCCTGTTCGGCGATCAGCTTCAGCACCTGCAGCATCGCGGGATGCAGGCTGTCGTACAGTGAGGCTACCCGCGTGTTGTTGCGATCCACCGCCAGCAGGTACTGGGTCAAATCGTTGGTGCCTACCGAGATGAAGTCGACGCGCCCGGCCAAATGCGGGATCAGGAAAATCATCGACGGCACTTCCAGCATCACGCCGATTTTCGGTTTCGGGATCGCGTAGCCAAGCACCTCTTCCACCTCGCGCCCGGCTCGGTCAATCAGGCGCTTGGCCTCATCGACCTCTTCCAGGCTGGTGACCATCGGCAGCAAAATGCCCAGATTGCCGGTGCCGGCATTGGCGCGCAGCATGGCGCGCACCTGTATCAAAAAAATCTCCGGCTGGTCCAGAGTGATGCGAATGCCGCGCCAGCCCAGGCAGGGGTTTTCTTCACTGATCGGCATGTAGGGCAGTTGCTTGTCGGCGCCGATGTCCAGCGTGCGCAGCGTGACCGGTTTGTTGGGGTAAAGCTGCAGCATGCCTTGATACTGCGCGACCTGTTCTTCTTCGGAAGGGAAACCGCTTTGCAACATGAACGGAATTTCAGTGCGGTACAACCCCACGCCGTCCACCCGGCCGCCCAACAGCTGTTCATGTTCCGGGCTGAGGCCGGCGTTCAACATCACCTGAACGCGTTCGCCGCTTTTCAACTGCGCCGGCTGTTCGACGTCGTCTTCCGCCAGCTTGCTCAGTTCCTGTTCTTCGCTGATCAGCCGTTGGTATTCCTGCACCAGCACCGGCTCAGGATCGACCAGCAGTTCGCCGCGATACCCATCAACGATCAGCAGCCGCTGGCTGAGCAGAGAAGGCTGGATGTCGGCGCCCATCACCGTCGGCACCCCCATCGCCCGCACCAAAATCGCCGCATGCGAATTGGCGGCGCCGTCGCGCACGACCACGCCAACCAGGCGATCCTGCGGCACTTCGGCCAGCAATGTCGCGGTCAGTTCATCCGCCACCAGCACAAAACGCGCCGGCCACTGGGTGGCCCCCTGAGTGGTGTCGTCGAGGTGGAACAGCAGGCGCTGGCCCAGCGCGCGCAGGTCGCTGCCGCGCTCGCGCATATAGGTGTCCTGCAGTTTGGCGAACTGTTCGGCAAAGGCTTCTATCACCTGCTTCACCGCCCATTCCGCCACCGAGCCGTTGTCGATTTCGGCGAACAGTTCGCGCTTGAGGCGAGCGTCGTTTAACAGGTGAGAATAAAGATCGAAGATCGCCGCGCTCTCTTTTTGCGAGCTGGCGGCAAAACGCTTGCTGAAACGGCGAAACTCCGCGCCGGCCTCTTCCAGCGCCAGCGTCAGGCGCTCGCGCTCGCTGGCGGTGTCCAGCGTCGACGCGCGGTAAACCTGATCGAGCGAAGGCTGGCTGCTGTCCTGCCACCCTTCCGCCACCGCCACGCCGGGCGAGGCCGCCAGCGCGCGCACGCGCGTTTGGCGATACTGACCGAAAATGGCGTTGAGCTGCGACTGTGACAGGATCCCGGCCATCTGCGTGGCCAGGGTGACCATGAAAGACTCTTCGCTTTCATCGAACTGGCGCAGCTCACGCTGCTGCACCACCAGCACCCCCAGCAGTTGGCGCCGATGAATGATCGGCACCCCGAGGAAGGATCGGAAACGATCCTCTTTCACCTGCGGAACGTATTTAAAACTGGGGTGGCTTTGGGCATCGGCCAGGTTGATAGGCTCGGCCCGGCGGCCGACCAACCCGACGACGCCCTCGTCAAACGCCAATGCGATAGTGCGCCCACGCGGCTTTTTCAGCCCGCGCGTGGCCATCAGGTAGTAACAGCGGCGATCGTTGTCCGCCAGGTAGATGGAACACACTTCGGTGTCCATCGCCAGACAGGTTTCATTGACCAGCAGATCCAGCGCATCCGTCAGACTGGCCGCCGCGGCCACCTTCTCTACAATTTCTCGCAAGCGCGTGAGCATAGTCGGCTTAACTTAACCTCTCTTTCGGCGATAAGCGGGGGCCTGCCGCGGCGCCGCCTGCTCTTGCATCGGCATCACGGTCACGGCGAATTCTTTCATCACCCGGCGGTAGACGTCGCGTTTGAACGACACCACCTGGCGCACCGGATACCAGAAGCTCACCCAGCGCCAACCGTCGAACTCCGGCGTGCTGCTGCGCTGCATATTGATATCAGCGTCATTGCACAGTAGCTGCAACAAAAACCATTTTTGCTTTTGGCCGATACAAACCGGCTTTGTGTCCCAACGCACCAAACGTTTCGGCAATTTATAGCGCAACCAGTTGCGGGTCGAAGCCAGGATGCGCACATCCTTTTTACTCAGCCCCACTTCTTCGAACAGCTCACGGTACATCGCCTGCTCCGCAGTTTCGCCAGGGTTAATCCCACCTTGGGGAAACTGCCAGGAGTGCTGACCGTAACGGCGGGCCCATAGGACCTGCCCCTGACGATTACAGATTACGATACCAACATTCGGGCGGTAGCCATCATCATCGATCACCGGACTACCTCGATAAGCTTAAATTCGCATAGATGTCCTGATTGTTTCACACAAGCTACAGGCGGTAAACCACTGCTTTACGGCGCTGCGGGCCGGATAACATTGGGATAACTCACAGATATAGGCAAAGTTATAAACATACCCCAGCCTTTCAGACCGGTTTTATTCACTTTTTCTGTGGATAGGTGTGTGCAGAACTCGAGGGATAAGCCGGTAAAACTCTCGCCCCCTAAAATCCCCTCTCATACCTAAAAACAAATATTAATATTAAAAACATATAGTTAACCAATATCCCACAGTGATTTACAGGGCAAAAATGTGATCTATGCACGGTAAGGATCTTACCCTGGCGAAAGATCCACCAACGCCGTTTTTATCCACAGATTATCCGGGCAAGTTACGCACAAAACGGACAAATTCGTAAAAATCCGCCTGAGTCAAGGCTGTAAATTGAACCAGTGATCGGTAAAAATTTGGGTTATCCCATAAATCTGTGGATAAATAGGTGTAAGATCCTGTTTATTGTCGGTGGCTTCAGGTGAACAAGCCCCGCAAGTGCATTGTCGCCCGCGCAAGGAAAGAAAAAAAGTCATGTAAAATCATGCTACTATTATTCTTTTCCCCAGGCGACTGGGGTTAGCGTTTCCCGTGTATCTATGCAGTACGTTTTTCAACCAAATTCGACAGGCTTGATTTATGGCGTTTTTATCCCCTCTGCCGCCCCCGCCGGAAAATGAACGGCAGCTGTTCGAGCGCGCTCAGGCGCTGGCCGGCTTCAGTTTTGGCGAACTGGCCGCCCGCGCGCAGTTGCCGATCCCCAAGGATCTGAAACGCGATAAAGGCTGGGTGGGCATGCTGCTGGAGCTGTACCTCGGCGCCATGGCCGGCAGTAAACCGGAACAGGATTTTCCTGAGCTGGGCATTGAGCTGAAAACCATTCCTGTCGACGCCGCCGGCAAACCGCTGGAGACCACTTTCGTCTGCGTCGCCCCGCTCACCGGCAACAGCGGCGTCACCTGGGCCAGCAGCCACGTTCGCCACAAGCTGGCGCGCGTGTTGTGGATACCGGTAGAGGGCGAACGGCAAATCCCTCTGGCGCAGCGCCGCGTCGGTTCGCCGCTGCTGTGGAGCCCGAGCCTTGCTGAAGAAGAGATGCTGCGCCGCGATTGGGAAGAGCTGATGGATCTGATTGTGCTCGGCCACGTAGAACGCATCACCGCACGCCACGGCGAAGTGCTGCAACTGCGCCCCAAAGCGGCCAACAACAAGGCGCTCACCGAAGCCATCGGCGAACAGGGGCAACCTATCATGACGCTGCCGCGCGGTTTCTATCTGAAAAAGGGTTTTACCGGCGCGCTGCTGGCAAGACATTTCTCAATCTAAGCGATTTCGTTTAACTCTGGTTTAGCTAGCCCTGTCAGCGCCACGATAAACGCGTATAATTCTCGCTTTGCATTTATTAAGTACTAAGGTGTGTCGGGCAATGTTCGAATGGATTATGGATCCCAATGCCTGGTTAGCGTTAGGTACGCTAACCATTCTTGAGATCGTACTGGGTATTGATAACATCATTTTTCTGTCGCTGGTGGTGGCGAAGCTGCCCAAAGCGCAACAGAACAAAGCTCGCCGAATGGGCTTGGCCGCTGCCATGCTGATGCGCCTGGCGCTGCTGGCCTCCATCGCCTGGGTGATCCGCTTGACGCACCCGCTGTTCACCGTGCTGGATCACGCCATTTCCGCCCGCGATCTGATCCTGCTGCTGGGGGGACTGTTCCTGATCTGGAAAGCCAGCAAAGAGATCCACGAAACCATCGAAGGGTCGGAAGAAGAGCACCACACCAAGGTGCACAGCTTCTTCGGCGCGATCGTACAGATCATGCTGTTGGATATCATCTTCAGTCTGGATTCGGTGATTACCGCCGTGGGCCTTTCCGATCACCTGTTCATCATGATGGCGGCGGTGGTGATTGCCGTCGGCGTGATGATGTTCGCCGCCCGGCCGATCGGCGAATTCGTCAATCGCCATCCGTCGGTGAAAATGCTGGCGCTGGCGTTCCTGATCCTGGTGGGCTTCACGCTGATGCTGGAAAGCTTCCAGGTGCACGTGCCGAAAGGCTACATCTACTTCGCCATGTTCTTCTCCATGTCGGTAGAAGCGCTCAATCTGATGCGCAGCAAGAAAAACCGTTCGCCGGAATAACCCTGCGCGGAGGCCGCCATCGGCGGCTTCCGCCGTTTCGTTGCCCTTCATTTCAGTTTTTCTTATCAGATAAAGACTTATCTGAGACGCCCTCTGCCAAGAGTTTGCTAATCTTGAAAGAACATTGTTTTCTGCATAATCGAGGATCCGCAGGATGAAAAAGTGGGTAATGGCAGTGTCTGCGCTGGTTATGGCCGCCGGTTTGGCGGGATGTTCCAGCGACTACGTCATGGCGACCAAAGACGGCAACATGATCCTGACGCAAGGCAAACCGGAGATCGACACCGATACCGGGCTCATCAGTTATAAAGATGAGAAAGGCAATCACCGCCAGATCAACGGCGATCAGGTTTCCCAGGTTATCGAACGCTAATCACCGCACGCCCGGCTATCGCCCGTTCGAGCGCGGTAGCCCTCATTCGTGTCCGCACGGAATCCGCTTCCCCCATCTTCACCGCTTGGTTATAGTCAGGAAAGGCGACATCGCCGCCCGACGGACTTTGCGCCGTCTTCTGAATTGGGCTCCTGTTTCACCGGGCCGCACGGCCCGTCAGCGCTAACAAGAAAGGAAGGCCGTTAATGCAATACCACCGTATTCCCCACAGTTCTTTAGAAGTGAGCGTGCTGGGACTGGGCACCATGACCTTTGGCGAACAGAACAGCGAAGCCGACGCCCATGCGCAACTGGACTATGCATTGGCCGCAGGCGTGAACCTGATAGATACCGCCGAACTGTACCCGGTGCCACCCCGCCCGGAAACCCAGGGCCTGACCGAAAGCTATATCGGCAGTTGGATCAAAGCGCGCGGCAATCGCGAAAAAATCGTCCTGGCCAGCAAAGTCTCGGGCCCGGTGCGCGGCACTGACAGCAGCATCCGCCCGCAGCAGGCGCTCGATCGCAAAAACATCCGCGCCGCTCTGGACGCCAGCCTCAAGCGGCTGAACACCGATTATCTCGATCTTTACCAATTGCACTGGCCGCAGCGCGCCACCAACTGCTTTGGCAAACTCAACTATCAATATACCGATGACAAAGCCACGGTCACGCTGCTGGAAACCCTGGAGGCGCTGACCGAGCAGGTGCGCGCCGGTAAAATTCGCTATATCGGGGTCTCCAACGAAACGCCCTGGGGCGTGATGCGCTATCTGCAACTGGCGGAGAAACACGAGCTGCCGCGCATCGTGTCGATTCAAAACCCGTACAGCCTGCTGAACCGCAGCTTTGAGATTGGCCTGGCCGAAATCAGCCAGCACGAAGGGGTAGAACTGCTGGCCTATTCCAGCCTGGCGTTCGGCACGCTGAGCGGTAAATACCTCAACGGCGCTAAACCGGCTGGTGCGCGCAATACGCTGTTCACCCGCTTCAACCGTTATTCAGGGCAGCAAACCCAACGGGCGATCGCCGAATACGTGGCGCTGGCCAAAAAACACGGGCTGGATCCTTCACAGATGGCGTTGGCCTTCGTGCGTCAGCAGCCGTTCGTCGCCAGCACCCTGTTGGGCGCCACCTCGGTGGAGCAGTTGAAAATCAACCTCGATAGCCTCGACGTGATTCTGGATGAGGACGTGCTGCAGGCGCTCGAAGAAATCCACACCCGGTTTACCATTCCGGCGCCTTGATAGCCTGAGGGCGCAGCCTGGCTGCGCCCCGTTTCACCGCCGCTGCGACCACCACAACGCGCTAATCGCCAGCGCAAACACCACGCCAAACCCTACGCCGACGCCCACCACCGGCACGCCCAGCTTCACGACCAAAGAATACAGGCCCAGCATCAGCAACATGGCGGCGTTTTCACCCAGGTTTTGCACTGCGATCGCATTGCCGGCGCCGACCGAATGTTTTCCCCGCTCCTGCAGCAACGCATTGAGCGGCACGACGAAGAAGCCCCCCAGCATGCCGATGAGCGCCAGCAAGACGTAGGCATTGAGCATGGTCGTTTGCAGCGCAAACACCGCGACCGCGACGCCGATCAGGATCCCGGCCGGCATACAGCGTTTCACCGTTTTAAGCGTGACGAAGCGCGCGGCGGCACCCGCGCCCACCACGATGCCGACGGCCACCATGGCGTTCAGCAGCGTTGGCGTGGCGTTATCGGCGATGCCGAGCGCCACCGGCACCCACAGCACCAGCAGAAAACGCAGCGTCACGCCGGCCCCCCAAAACAGGCTGGTGCCAATCAATGAGAAACGCGTCTGTCCATCGCGCCACAGCGTAACGCAGGCAGCAAAGAAGCTGTGCGTCATGGCCTGAGGACGCCACGAAGCGCCAGGACGCGCCGCCGCCAAACGCGGAATATACAGGTTGGCGACCACCGCTCCCGCGTAAACCAACGCGCAGGCCGCCAGCGCCGCCGCCACGTGCCAGTCCGCCAGAATACCGCCGGCCACCGAACCGGTCAGAATGGCCGCAATGGTCGAAGCCTCGATCAGGCCGTTAGCCTTGACCAGTTTCTCACCGCTGGTGATCTCGCCCAGAATGCCGTATTTGGCCGGTGAATACGCGGCGGCTCCCACGCCGACCAGGCTGTAACCCAGAAACGGATTACCCCCAAAACAGATCACCAATGCCCCCGCCAATTTCAGGGCGTTGGCGAACATCATCACCCGCCCTTTGGCAAAGCTGTCGGCGATCTGGCCGACGAACGGAGCCAGAATGATATAGGTGGCGACAAAGGCCATCTGCAGGATCGGCTGGCTCCAGTCCGGATACAGCTGCTGCTTGATCAACGCCAGCGTGGCGAACAGCAACGCATTGTCGCCGAACGCCGAAAGGAACTGCGCGCTGATCACCGCGATCATGCCGCGTGACAACAAAGGGGATTCGGTCGAAGGATTCATCAGACACTCTCCGGCTGTTCGGCCATATGACGCAGGGTGACGAAATCAGGTTTGCCGCTGCCGAGCACCGGCAGCGTTTTCAACAGGCGAACATCGCGCGGTACCGCCAGCTCCGGGCTGCCCAGTTCGCGCGCCACCCGCAGCAATGCCTCGCGGGTAATGGCGGGATCGGTGGTGAACAGCACCAACGCCTCGCCTTTGCTGCTGTCGCTTTTGACCGTGGCGGCATGCAGTTTATCCGGCGACAGCCGTTGCGCCAGCAGTTCGACGCTCTCCAGCGACACCATCTCGCCCGCGAGCTTGGCGAAGCGCTTCACGCGCCCGCGAATGGTGCAGTAACCCTGCTCATCCAGGCTGACGATATCGCCGGTGTCATACCAGCCCGGCTGCAGCACGCCGTTCGCATCTTCCGCCGCCGGCGGCTCCAGTTCGCCGGGGCGTTCAACCCGCAGATAGCCTTTCATGATATTCGGCCCCTTCAGCTGCAGACGGCCGCCGTTATCAATACCCGGCACCGCGATCAGACGCGCCTCCATCTGCGGCATGATGCGGCCGACGGTGCCCACCTTGGTCGCCAGCGGCACGTTGATCGAGACCACCGGCGCGCACTCGGTCACGCCATAGCCTTCCAAAATGCGGATGCCGTATTTGTCCTGGTAGATCTGTTTGGTGCTGTCCGCCAGTTTCTCCGCGCCGGCCACGACATAGCGCAGGCGGGCAAAATCATACGGATGCGCGAAGCGCGCATAGTTGTTAAGGAAGGTCGCCGTGCCGAACAACACCGTGCAGTTACGGTCATACACCAGCTCCGGCACCACGCGATAGTGCAGCGGGCTGGGGTAGAGGAAAATGCGGCTGCCGGTGATCAGCGGCGTAAGCAGCCCCACCGTCAGTCCGAACGAGTGGAACAGCGGCAGCGACGACATGAAGCGGTCGCGCGGCGTGAAATCGGCGATGGTGCGGATTTGTTCTACGTTGGCCAGCAGGCTGGCGTGCGAATGCACCACGCCCTTGGGATGGCCTTCGGATCCGGACGTGAACAGGATCAGCGCCGGGTCCTCCGGACGTTGCGGCAACGCCGCGCGCTGCGGCTGAAGCAAGTAACGCAGGATCCACAGCTTATCCGCCAGCGTGACCGTCTCTTTCAGATCTTCCAGATACACCCAGTTAGCCTGCGGCACCTGTTCCGGCAGGTGGGTCAGCTTGCCTTTCTCCAGAAACTGGCGCGAGGTGATGATGGTCTTGATGCCGGCGGCCGTCATCGCGCTGTTCAGGCCGTTGGCACCTGCGGTGTAGTTGAGCATCGCCGGGATGCGATTGCGCAGCGAAGCGCCGAAGATCGCCGCCGCGGTAATGGTGGCGTTGGGCAACAGCAGCCCAACGTGCTCCCCCTCGGCGGTAAAGCGCTGCAAAATGCGGCTGACGCCCAGCGATTTCTTGACTAGCGTCTGGTAACTGTCTTCTTTGAAAGCGATGTCTTCGATGCAAGGCTTGCGGCGCCCATAGCGGTGCTGCGCCGCCAGCAAAGCATGGAACAGCGTTTGCGGCTCGCGCGTCTCCATCCGCGCCCGCATCATGATCTGCATCAGCCGATCGCCCGCCAGCGCCCGGCGTTCACGCGCGCGCGGCGCTTCCGGCATCGGCAGCGTGGTCGGCGGCAAGATGCGGATGCTGATTTGCGGGAACCAGCGGATCTTGAACACCCCGGCCATGCGGCCAAACGGGCTGAACTCCGGGCCATCGATCCGCACCGGCACCACGGTCGCGCCCGATTTGGCGGCGATAAACGCCGCTCCGTCGTAAATTTTCATCAGCGCGCCGGTCACGGTGATGCGCCCTTCAGGGAACACCACGATCGGCCGTCCCTGCTCGACCATGCGCACCAGTTGCTTGATGGCCATCGGCTTGGTGGGATCGAGCGAGACAAAATCGATGTAAGGCCGCAGCCAGCGCATAAACCAGCTCTCGCCGATGCTGGCATAGACCGCAAACACCGGTTTTATCGGCAGGAACAGCGCCAGCAGTACGCCGTCGAGGAAAGAGACGTGGTTCGGCGTAATCAGTAATTTTTGCCGTTCGAAGTGCTGGACGTCCCCTTCGACCCGTACCCGAAACAACAGGCGAAACAGCGCGCGCAGCAGTGAAAAGATCATGCCCTTCTCCCTTGGCCATGGAGGCGTAAATCGTTGTAGGGAAAAGAATACTATATGGCAGGCAAAAAAAAACCTACGCATCCGCGTAGGTTGGTGCAATTGAAAATGGCTTCAGCATGCAAGGCACGCTGATTTCTCACCAATCAATACCTCTGGGATCACCTACTCTAGAGAGATGGCGTGCAGGAAACTACCGGCGAATCGCAAGAGTTCTGCTCCAAATGCAACCAGCTGTAAATTTCCCACGATCTGCTGTAATAACTCAATGAAACTTAAACCTTACCGCAGCGACGAAAATAAATATAACAACGACGAGCCAGTGACCCAGACGTGACATCTTCGCTCATCGTGCGCTGACCTCGACCAGACAGCTCATGGCGTTCGGCCCCTGCGTCAGCGGCGAGGTGCCGATATCCAGCGTCAGCACGTTCGGGTTGCCCGCCTGCTCGACCGGCCGGCGCTGCGCGTCGAAACCCGGCTCGAACCAGGCACCGGTCGCCATCAGCACCACGCCGCGCGTCACGCCATCGGTGAACGATACCCCCGCCAGACAGCTGCCGCGCGCGTTGCTGACCAGCACTTCGGCGCCGTCCGCCACGCCGCGCGGCGCCGCATCGTCCGGATGCATGTACAAGGTTTCTCGCCCGGCGGTCTTGTTGCCCTGCGCCAGCGGCGCCGGATCCATCTGGCTATGCAGGCGATCGCTCGGCTGAATGGAGATCAGGTGCAGCGGCCAGTTTTTGGCCTGCGGCGCGCCCAGCCACTCCACCGGCGGCCGCCACTGCGGATGCGGAGCGAAATCTTCGTAGCGATAGCCGGCGATCCGCTCGCTGAACAGCTCTATCTTGCCGCTGGGCGTTTGCAGCGGGTTAGCCTGCGGATCGGCGCGGAACGCGTCAAAAAATACGAACTCTTTAGCCGGCGCGGGCAGCTCGACATAGCCCCGTTGCCAGAAGGCCTCAAACTCGGGCCAGGCGACGCCGGCGCGCTGCTGCGCTGCGCCGCATTGCCGGTAGATAGCTTCGATCCAGGCCCGCTCGTCGCGATTCTCGGTAAAGCGCTCACGATAGCCGAGACGCTCCGCCAGATCGGCGAAGATATCGAAATCGTTGCGCGCCTGATGCTGCGGCGCAATGGCCTGATGCATCGCCAACACGTAGCGATCGCGTGACGAGCCGCCGATATCGTTACGCTCCAGCGAACTGGTGACCGGCAGCACGATGTCCGCCATTTTGGCCGCCGCCGTCCACCAGATATCTTGGACGATCACCGTGTCCGGCTTCTGCCAGCCCTCCACCAGCCGGTTCAATTGCTGATGATGATGGAACGGGTTGCCGCCGGCCCAGTGCACCAAATGGATATCCGGATAATGCCGCGTCTCACCGCAAAATTGATAGGCCTCACCGGGGTGCAACAGCATGTCGCAGATGCGCGCCACCGGGATCGCCAGCCCGGCCGGATTTTCGCCTACCGGCATGGTCGGCGCAGGCGTATCCACGCGCGGATTGCCGACGCCGTTCATCGAGCCGTGGCCGAACGAGAAACCGCCGCCCGGCAGCCCCACCTGGCCCAGCATCGCCGACAGCGCGATCATCATCCAATACGGTTGCTCCCCCCGATGCGCGCGTTGCACGGAGTAGGAACAGGTGATGAAACTGCGCACGCCGATCAGTTGCCGCGCCAGCAGCGCAATGCGCGCCGCCGGAATGCCGGTAATGGCGCTGGCCCAAACGGGGGTTTTCGCCACGCCGTCACCGGCGCCGTTCAGGTAATCCGCCAGCTGTTGATAGCCCACGCAGTGGCTGTGCAGGAAGGCTTCATCCTGCGCGCCCAGCCGCTGGATTTCGTAAGCCAGCGCCAGCATCAGCGCCACGTCGGTATTCGGCCGGATCGGGATCCATTCCGCGTTGACGAACTCGGGACAATCATCGCGCATCGGGCTGATGTTGACAACCGGCGTGCCCTTGCGCGCCAGCTTTTGCAGCCAGGGCTTGAGCGCATGTTCCGCCGCGCCGCCGGAAGAGACCTGAGCGTTTTTCAGCGCCAACCCGCCAAACGCCACAAACAGCTCGCAATGCTCCACCACGCTCGGCCAACTGGTGACGCGCCCGGTCAAGGGCGAGAAAGTGCCGATCACATACGGCAGAAAGAACTGCGCCGCGCCCCAGCTGTAGTTGCCCTGCTGATCGACGCCGCCGCCGCCGCTGAAGTAGAACCGCCGCACCAGCGAGCGGGCATGGTGCAGCCGCCCGGCCGACGACCAGCCATAAGAGCCGGTAAACAACCCGGAGGCGCCGTAACGCTCGCGCACCCGGCGATTCTCTTCCGCCACCAAATCGAGCGCCAATTCCCAGTCCACCTCGACGAAATCTTCCCTGCCGCGCAGCGTCCGGTCGCTGCCCTCGCGCTTTTGCAGCCACGAGCGGCGCACCGCCGGCTTGCGGATGCGTTTGTCGGAGTAGACCATCGGGACGATGGAATCGAGCAGCGGCGAAGGGTCGGGATCGTCGACGAAGGGTTCACAATGGATAAGCCGGCCGTCTTCAACCACGGCGGTATAAGCGCCCCAATGGGCGAGCTGCGGATAGCGTTTAATGGACATGGCGTTCTCGGCGCAAATCGGAATGCACAGACGTTACCTCAGCCCGCCGCCAGTGCCAACGTACAAATTGCGCTATCGTTCGGTAGCAGTCGGTTATGCGTACAGACTCGAAGAGATTCTGCAACCGCCACCACAAGTTGCGCACGAGACCGCTTGCAGCCCCGGTTTTTTTCCGCAAAACTGGGGGATGTAAGCGATTACCCAGGATGTGTTGACTGATATGGCTACGATAAAGGATGTTGCCAGGCTGGCGGGTGTTTCCGTGGCCACGGTATCCCGCGTGATAAACAATTCCCCCAAGGCCAGCGAAGGGTCGCGCACTGCGGTGCAGGCCGCCATGGAACAGCTGCAGTATCACCCTAACGCCAACGCACGAGCGCTGGCGCAGCAATCCACCGAGACGCTGGGGCTGATCGTCTCCGACGTTTCCGATCCCTTCTTCGGCGCGATGGTCAAGGCGGTCGAGCAGGTGGCCTACGCCACCCACAATTTTCTGCTGATTGGCAACGGTTACCACGACGCCGAAAAAGAGCGTCAGGCGATTGAACAGCTGGTGCGGCACCGCTGCGAAGCGCTGGTGGTGCACGCCAAAAGGCTGAGCGATCAGGAACTTTGCGGCTGGATGCAACAGATCCCGGGCATGGTGCTCATCAATCGCACGCTGCCGGGGTTTGAAACGCGCTGCGTGGCGCTCGACGATCGCTACGGCGCCTGGCTGGCGACCCGTCATCTGATCCAGCAAGGGCACCAGCGCATCGCTATCATCTGCTCCACCCACCAGATTTCCGACGCCACCGATCGTCTGCAAGGCTATCTCGACGCGCTGCAGGAACACGGCATTGCGGTGGATGAAAAGCTGATCGCCTACGGCGAACCGGACGAGATCGGCGGCGAACAGGCGATGACCGAATTGCTCGGCCGCGGCCGTTCGTTCTCCGCCATTACCTGCTACAACGATCCGATGGCCGCCGGCGCGCTGTCGGTGCTGAGCGATAACAGCGTCGACGTACCGGGAGAAATTTCGCTGATCGGTTTCGACGACGTGTTGATTTCGCGCTACCTGCGCCCACGCCTGACCACCATTCGCTACCCTATCGTGGCGATGGCGACCCAGGCGGCGGAGCTGGCGCTGGCGCTGGCCAACCGGCAACCGTTGCCGGAAATCACCAACATGTTCAGCCCAACGCTGGTGCGCCGCCACTCGGTCGCCACCCTCAACAACGCGCACGAACAGCCGTAATCATGCCGCCGCATGACGCTGTGAAGCGGGCGCCAGGCGCCCGCCCGTTTATCAGATAAGTTCCAGCGCGATCAGTTCTTCGATGGTTTGGCGGCGGCGGATCAAACGCGGCTCGCCGTTTTCGAACAGCACTTCAGGCAACAGCGGACGGCTGTTGTAGTTGGAGGACATCGATGCGCCGTAGGCGCCGGTATCGTGAAACACCAGATAATCGCCGATCTGCACCGGCGGCAGCTCACAGGTTTCCACGCCGCCGCCCGCCTGCTGGGTGAAGACGTCGCCGGATTCGCACAGCGGCCCGGCGATCACCGTGTCGCGCAGCGGTTGCCCCGAGGTAGCGCGCCCATCGGCCGGCAACAGTGAAATATGGTGATAGCTGCCGTACATCGCCGGGCGCATCAGATCGTTAAAACCGGCATCCACCAGCACAAAGTGGCGGCTCCCCATGTCTTTTACCGCCCGCACCTCGGCCACCAATACGCCCGCCTCCGCCATCAGGAAACGTCCGGGTTCAATCTCCAACTGCACCGGGTGCCCCAGATGCGCGGCGATGCGCTCACGCGCCCGGTTCCACAAACCGAAATAGTGTTCGGTATCGATCGCCTCTTCGCCGTACTGATACGGGATAGACAGGCCGCCGCCGGCGGAAATGGCGCTGATGTCATGACCGAGATCGATCACCTGCTGCACCATCGCATCGCAGACGCGCTCCAGATGCTGGTAATCGACGCCGGAGCCGATATGCATATGCACGCCGATCAGCTTCAGGCCGTAGCGGCGGATCTTCTCCACCGCCTGCGGCAGGTCGGCATACCAGATGCCGTGCTTGCTATTCTCGCCGCCGGTGTTGGTTTTCTGGCTGTGGCCATGGCCAAACCCCGGATTAATGCGCAGCCACACCGGATGCCCCGCGGAAGCCTGGCCGAGCTGATCCAGCATATCGATGGAACCGGCGTTGACCGGGATCTTCAATGCGCTGACGCGCGCCAGCGTCGCGTGATCCAATACGTCCGCGGTAAACACGATATCGCTCGGCTCGCCGCCCGGCTGAAAACCGGCCTGCAGCGCCCGCTCGATTTCGCCGAGCGACACCGAATCCACCTTCACGCCCTGCTCGCGCATCAGGCGCAAAATATGAATGTTCGAACAGGCTTTCTGCGCGAAACGGATAGTGTCGAAGTGGCGCAGCTGAGCGATGCGCTGGCTGATGATGTCGGCATCATAAGCCCAGACCGGGCAACCGAAGCGCTGCGGCAAGGCCAGCAGGTTAGCGGCGTTCAACGCGGTGGAGGTGTCGTGCAACGGGCGTGGCATGGCGATATTCCCAATTCGAAAGTGACGGCAGATAAGGCCATAGTGCCGCACTCTGAATTGGGTGGAAAATATCTATTTAGCCGTAGTCTATTCATTTATGATATAGCTTTCTTTACAGTCGAGCAGCCTCGTCATGCACAGCATCTCTTTGCGGCAGATAGAAATCTTTCGGGCGGTGATGACCACCGGCAACCTGACCGAGGCGGCAGCCCTGCTGCAAACCTCGCAACCCACCGTCAGCCGTGAGCTGGCGCGCTTTGAGAAGCTGATTCGGCTGCAGCTGTTCGATCGGGTTCGCGGGCGCTTGTCCCCCACGGTGCAGGGCCTACGGCTGTTCGAGGAGGTGCAACGCTCCTATTATGGCCTCGATCGCATCGTCAACGCCGCCGCCGGCATTCGCCAGTTTCAGCAGGCGCAGCTGTCGATCGTGTGCCTGCCGGTATTTTCCCAATCGCTGCTGCCGGCGGTGTGCCGGCCCTTTATCGAACGTTACCCGGAAGTCAGCTTCAGCGTGATCCCGCAAGAATCGCCGCTGCTGGAAGAGTGGCTGTCGGCCCAGCGCCACGATCTGGGGCTGACGGAAACCACCCTGACGCCGGCGGGCACCGAGCAGGTAACGCTGATGACGTTGAATGAGGTCTGCGTGCTGCCGGCGGGCCATCCTTTGCTGGCGAAAGGCCAACTGACGCCGCAGGATTTCGCCGGGCAAAACTTTATCAGCCTGTCGAGCACCGACAGCTATCGCCACTTGCTCGATGCGCTGTTCGCCGAGCAGGGCGTCGAGCGCCGCATGGTGATGGAAACGCACAGCGCGGCGTCGGTGTGCGCCATGGTGAGAGCCGGCGTGGGGGTCTCGATCGTCAACCCGCTGACGGCGCTCGACTATGCCGGCAGCGGCGTGCACGTGCGGCCATTCAGCATCGACGTGCCGTTCACCGTCAGCCTGATACGGCCGCTGCACCGCCCTTCATCGGCGCTGGTGACGGCCTTTATCGACCATCTGCATCAACAGGCGGCACTGTTCTCCGCCCGCCTGGCCGCCGCCGTCAAACGGTGAAAACGGCGTGGGAATGTTGCCACGGCCTTAGCGCAGCGTCGCCTGCCACTGCGGATCGCTGGCGAACCATTCCACCAGAAAGTCCAGCATGGTGCGCAAGGTGGCGGGCATTTGTCGGCGTGAGGTGTAGATGCCGTAGATACCCATCGATTGCGGCCGGTAACCCGGCAGCAGCTCCACCAGTTCGCCGCTGGCCAACAGCGGCGCCACCGAATAGTAGGGCTGCAGGGAAATGCCCGCGCCCTGCACCGTACCGGCCATCAGCACCACCGATTCGTTGGCGCTCAGGTTGCCGCTGACCGCCACTGCCGATTTCACCCCCTGAGCGTCGAAATGCCACAGGCTTTTGCCGAAATAGGAATAAGTCAGGCAGTTGTGCAACGCCAGATCCTGCGGCTGGCGCGGCGTGCCGTGCGCCGCCAGATAAGCGGGCGCGGCGCACACCACCGACGCGCAGGTGGACAGCGGCCGGGCGATCAGGTTGGGATCCAGCTCATTGGTGATGCGCAGCGCCAGATCGATGCGCTCTTCCACCAGGTTCACCGCCCGGTTGTTCATCTGCAGATCGACCGCCACCTGCGGATGACGCCTCAGATACTGGGCGACGGCCCCCACCAGCGCCGTTTGCCCGAGCGATTGCGAACAGGTGATGCGCAGCAGGCCGCGCAGTTCGTCGCTCTGCCCTTCCTCCACCAGATCGATTTCCCCCGCCAGCGCCAACATTTGTCGGCAGCGCTCCAAAGTACGCTCACCGGCGTCGGTCAGACTAAGCTTACGGGTAGTGCGGTGCAGTAAACGCGCCCCGGCCCATTGCTCCATCTGGGCCAGGTAGCGAGTGACCATCGCGCGCGACATCTCCAGCGTTTCCGCAGCGGCGATCATGCTGCCGCGATCGACGATGGTGACAAAAACCTCAGCGGCGGTAATGCGATCCATGATTAGTCCGATTTATGCAACGAATAATTGCTTATTATCCGGTTTTTCTATCGCTTTATGCAACCTAACATCATTACAACATTAACCGATACCTAAGGACCTCTGCCCATGTTTAAGAAATCACTGTTAACTCTGGCCTTCACCGGCGTCGCCACCCTGAGCACCTACGCCACCGCTGCCGATACTCTGACCATGGAAGTGTATAACCCGGGCGAGAAAAGCGTGTTCCCGGTGTCTTCCGAAATCATCAGCGGCAAACACGAAGTGGCGCTGATCGACGCACAGTTCCAGCGCAACGATGCCGAAGAGCTGGTGAAAAAAATCAAGGCGACCGGCAAGAAACTGACCACCGTCTACATCAGCCACTCAGATCCGGATTTCTATTTCGGTCTGGACGTGATTAAGGCCGCTTTCCCGGAGGCGAAAATCATCGCTTCGCCTGGCACCATCAAGGACATTAACGCCACCAAAGACGGCAAAATCGCCTACTGGGGCCCAATCCTGAAAGACAACGCGCCGAAAACCGTGATCGTGCCGCAGCCGCTGCAGGGCGACAGCTTCACCATCGACGGTCAAAAAGTGGAAGTGAAAGGCCTGAACGGCCCGACTCCCGATCGCACCTTCGTCTGGATCCCGGCGCTGAAAGCGGTAGTGGGCGGCGTGGCGGTCGCCGGTGACAATATCCATCCGTGGATCGCCGATAACCAGAGCGTAGAATCGCGCCAGCACTGGCAGCAGACGCTGAAAAACATCGAAGCGCTGAAGCCGCAGGTCGTCGTGCCGGGCCACTTCCTGCCGGGTGCCGCACAGACGCTGGCATCGGTGCACTTTACCCAAAAATACCTGACCACGCTGGAAGCCGAACTGCCGAAAGCCAAGGATTCCGCCGCGCTGATTGAAGCGATGAAAAAGCACTACCCGACGCTGAAAGACGAATCGAGCCTGGAACTGAGCGCGAAAGTGCTGAAAGGCGAGATGAAGTGGCCGCAATAAGCGCCCATGCGTGATTGAACCAGCCCTGGCGCCGCGGCGGCTTGCCGCGCGCCAAGCGAGGAGTAAAAATGACCGAAACCACTCTGCATTACATTTTCGATCCGCTGTGCGGTTGGTGCTACGGCGCCGCGCCGCTGGTGAAAGCGGCTCAGAGCCTCCCCGGGCTGAAGGTCGTGCCGCACGCCGGCGGCATGATGACCGGCAACAACCGCCGCCAAATCACCGACGAATGGCGCAACTACGTCATTCCGCACGACAAGCGCATCGCCGAGATGACGGGCCAGCCTTTCGGCGAAGCCTATTTCAACGGCCTGCTGCGCGACACCACGGCGGTGATGGATTCCGAGCCGCCGATCACGGCTATCCTGGCGGCGGAAAAACTGGCGGGACGCGGGCTGGACATGCTGCACCGCATTCAGCAGGCGCACTATCAGGAAGGGCGACGCATCGCCGACACGCCGGTGCTGGAAGCGTTGGCGAAAGAGCTGGGGTTGCCTTCGGCGGCGTTTATCGCCGAAATGCGCTTCAACAGCGGCGCGCCGACCGCGCAACACATCGCGGAAAGCCGGGCGCTGCTGGCCAAAGTGCAGGGCCAGGGCTTCCCGACCTTTGCGCTGCAGGATAGCGAGGGCCAGCTGCATCTGCTGCCGGCCGGCAATTATCTGGGCAATGTGGAAGCCTGGAAGAATCTGTTGGGCGCCGCCGCGCTGGCGTAACCCTTCTCGCCCCGGGCACCGGGGCGGGTCATTCGACCCGCACGAACCGACCTTCCGCCCGCACATTGTGGCCGAACCCGCAATCCCCCCGCGTATGCATCTCCAGCGCTTGCTCGCCAAACGCCATCGTCACGTCGCAGACCTGCGCGCTTTCCGAGTCATGTTGATGGTAGACGGCCTTGCCGTGCTCAATGGGCAGCTCGGCGGTGAAGTCGCCCATGTTCGGGCCGTAATACAGCCCCATCTGCGGCATGGCGTAGCCGGAAAAATCGATCAACCAGCGCTCGCCCTGCGGCTTCACCACCACTTCGCTCCACACGCCGCGCCCGGCGTATTGCCAGTACACGCCGCCCGGCCCCTGCGGCTGCGGCCGCTGCGCCAGGCGTTGGCGCAACAGACTCATGTTGTGCTGCGATTTGTCATCGTGCGGCGCCAGCGCCAGATATGCCTGCGCCTTGAGCAATTCACCGGCGTGCATCAGCGACAGCGCCACGTTGTTGTAAGCCGTGGCGACAGCCTGCTCGCTCAGACCGCAAAACTCGCTCCAGGCCGCCTGATCGCGAAAAATGTCGGCGGCTTTGGCGTAATCCTGGCGCTGATAGGCCTTTTTTCCCAGTTCGGCGTAGCTCGCCACCTTTTGGCAGTCGGCGGCGATGTCCGGCTCGTCAATGTGCGCCCAGGCCCGGGCGCTGGCGAAGACGCCGCAGGTCAGCAACAGGGGAAACCAAGCCTTCATCGTTTATCCTTTCTGCAAAAATTCGGCGCCAGTATAACCGCCCGGCGCCGGAGTGTATGCCGCAATTGCGCTCACCTGCGCGCCGCCGGCGATTCAGCCGCCTTATTTCAAACGGTTAGCGGAGTCAAAACTGCTTACAGTCGCGGTTTGTTTGTTACCGGCCCGCAGCCCATGCTGAACAAAATACCGCAATTATCGAGCCGTTATGAACGCAACCCCCTTGCAGAAACACGCCATTTGGCAGTTGATCAAACCCTTTTGGGTGTCGGAGGAACGATGGCGCGCCTGGATGATGCTGATCGCCATCGTCGTCCTGTCGCTCGGCCTGGTCTATATCAGCGTGCAGATCAACCAGTGGAACCAGGTGTTCTACGACGCGCTGCAGAACAAAAACTACCCGGTATTCAAGGCGCAGCTGTGGCGCTTTACCTACCTGGCGCTGATCTTCATCGTGCTGGCGGTCTATAAGATCTACCTGACTCAGGGGCTGCAGATGCGCTGGCGGCGCTGGATGACGGAAAAGTTCATGGAAAAATGGCTGGCGCACCAGGCGTATTACCACACCGAGCAGCAGCAGATCGTCGATAACCCCGATCAGCGTATCGCCGAAGATCTCAACGTGCTGACCCAATATACCCTGTCGCTGTCGCTCGGGCTGCTCTCCAGCCTGGTGACGCTGTTTTCCTTTATCGACATCTTGTGGCACGTCAGCGGGCCGATGACCTTCGCGCTCGGCCAGCACGCCATCACGCTGCCCGGTTATATGGTGTGGTTTGCGCTGCTGTATGCGGTGCTGGGATCGCTGCTGATCTGGTGGGTCGGCAAACCGCTGGTCATGCTGGGCTTCAACCAGGAACGGTATGAGGCGAACTTCCGTTTCGGCCTGATCCGCATCCGCGAAAACAACGACGCCATTGCGCTGTACCACGGCGAACCGCGCGAAGCGCAGCAGCTGGGCGATCGTTTCGACACCATTCGCAGCAACTGGTGGGCAATTATGCGCATCACCCGGCGGCTGAACATCGCCACCAACTTCTACGGCCAGTTCGCCATCGTGTTTCCCCTGCTGGTGGCGGCGCCGCGCTACTTCTCCGGCGCCATCCAGATGGGCGGCCTGATGCAGATCGCCTCGGCCTTCGGCCAAGTGCAGGGCGCGCTGTCGTGGTTTATCGACGCGTTTAACGATTTGGCGACCTGGAAAGCCTGCGTTAACCGTCTGGCCGGCTTCAACGCCGCCGTCGATCAGGTTCACCATCAGCCGCGCGGTATTCAACTGCGGGAGGAGACCGCCCATCCGTTAACGCTGGACAACCTCAGCCTGCACTTGCCCGACGGCCAGCCGCTGCTGACCGGCGCCGAGATGACGCTGCAACGCGGCGATCGCCTGCTGATCGTCGGGCCTTCCGGCTGCGGCAAGTCGACGCTGCTGCGCGCCATCGCCGGTATCTGGCCTTACGGCGCGGGCGCCATCAGGGTAGCGGGCAACGCCAACATGCTGTTCCTGCCGCAGCGCAGCTACATTCCGATCGGCACGCTGCGCGAAGCGCTGAGCTACCCGAGCCTGGCGTCAGAATACAGCGACGAACAGCTGATGCGGGTGCTGGAAAACTGCCGTCTGAAACACCTGCAGCGCTGGCTGGATACCTCCGCCAACTGGAGCCATCGCCTGTCGCCGGGTGAGCAACAGCGGCTGGCGTTCGCCCGCGCCCTGTTGATTCGCCCGAGCATCCTGTTCCTCGATGAGGCCACCAGCGCGCTGGACGACGAAACCGAGCAACTGATGTACTGCCTGCTGGTGGATGAACTGCCGGACATGACGCTGATCAGCGTAGCGCACCGCAACAGCGTGGCGAAGTACCATCAGACCTGCTGGCGCTTCAGCCGCGGCGAAGACCAACCGGCGCGCCTGGCGCTGAGCCCGTTGCCGGCATAACTCACGAAGCCGGGCGCGGGCGCGCCCGGTTTTCGTTCAGATGCCGTCGGCCTGCGCATCTTCGCACTTCACCCGGCGGCGTTCATGCCACAGGCTGGTCAGGCCGCGTTTACCGCACGCCAAAGCCATCTCGCGAAATTCATCCAGATTCAGCCCATCGCGCTCCAGCATCATTTCCGCCGCCAGCTGCATGTTGACGCCGGTGAGCACTTCGCAATCGCCCTGCGCATCCGCCAGTTCGCAGGCACTGCGAAACGGCGAACCGCCGAGCATATCGGTCAGGAACACCACACCGTCCGGCTGCGCCACCGCCGCCAGCGCCGAGCGTAGGGCGTCGTTGAGCTGCGCGGTGCTCATCTGTTCAGGGAAATCGACCGCCGCACAGTGCCGCTGCGGCCCCACCACTTGTTCCACCGCCTGCAACAGCCCGGTGGCAAAGCCGCCGTGGCCGGTAATCACAATGCCTGGCATAGCCCGCTCCTCACAAAATACCGATAAATTTGCCCGCTACGCCGATCGCTACGGTGACGCCAATCAGCTTCACCGGCGAGAAACCGCGCTTCATCAGGAAGAAAATGAGCAGCGTGAAGCACAGCGGCAACAGGTTGGGCATCAGCTTGTCCAGCACGTCGGTCTGCAGCGCCACGCTGGCCTTGCCGGCGTGCATCACCAGCGGCGTGGACAGGTGCACATACGAGGCCACCAGCGCGCCGATCACCGTCATGCCGACGATCGACGCGGCGTGAGAAATGCGCCGGGTGTGGGTCTTCAGCAGCGCCAGCGCGCTGGTGCCGGCCTGATAACCGTAGTGCGCCAGCCCAAAACGCAGGCCGAAGTGGAACAGGTTGAACAGCAGCAGGAAGACGATAGGCCCGAACAGGCTGCCCTCCAATGCCAGCGAAGCGCCTATGCCGGCGCAGATCGGCAACAGCGTCAGCCAAAACAGCGCGTCGCCGATGCCGCCGAGCGGCCCCATCAGCGCCACTTTCACCGCGCGAATGGTGGAGATCTTCTCCTTATTCTGCTCCATCGCCAGCACCAAACCGGACAGGAAGGTGACGTCGAACGGGTGCACGTTGATAAATTCCATGTGCATCTTCATCGAGTTGGCCAGATCCTGCGGGTTGCGGTGGATCTTGCGCAGCCCGGGGATCAGCTGATACAGCCAGCCGCCCGCCTGCATGCGCTCGTAGTTGAACGACGCCTGCAACAGCAGCGAACGCCAGGCCATGCGGTTGATGTCGCCGCGCGTCAGCGCTTCGGCGGGCTGGCTGTCCAGATAATCGTCCTGCTCCACCTGGCTGGTGGCCAGCGCCTGCGCCATGCGCTGCTCGGCCTTTTGCGCCAGCAGATCGTCGGAATCGTTAAATGCCATCTTCGGCGTCCTCCTGCGGAGCGGGCCGGGCCGTCGCCTCTGCCGCGCCGCGTTGCGTGTTGAAGAAGTCGATCAGGGCGATCGCCAGGGCGCCCAGCGCCACCGCCAGGATCGGCAGCTTGAGGAACGTGACCGAGATGAAGCCAAGGATAAAATAGGCCACGTAGGTTTTTTTCATCATCACCTTCATCAGCAGCGAGAAGCCGATCGCCGGCATCATGCCGCCCGCCACCGCCAGCCCGTCCAGCAGCCAGCCCGGCGCCTTCTGCACCATGGCGCTGGCCGCATCGGCGCCGAAGTAAATCGGCAGGAATGCCACCACGAAATAGAAGATGAACAGGATGCTGATACCGAGATAATTCACCCGTTCGATGCCGCGCCAGTTCAGCTCCTTCACCATGCGATCGCAGCGGTGCATCATCGGCGAGAACAGCGTAAACAGCAGCGTGATGCAGCCCTGCACCGCGATCGAGAACGGCACCGCCACGCCGATCGCCACTTTAGGATCGGCTTTGGTCAGAATGGCGAATGCGGTGCCGATCACCCCGCCGATCACCACGTTAGGCGGTTGGGCGCCCGCCAGCGGCACCATCCCCATCCACACCAACTCCAGCGTGCCGCCCACCAGCAACCCAGTGTAGACATCGCCCAAAATCAGCCCCACCAGCGGCCCCATCACTACCGGCCGGTGGAAGTGGGTCAGGCCGTCGAACAGGTCAACCCCCGCCAGCCCGGCCAACAGCGCAATCAATAACGCATCCGTCAACATACTTTCCCCCTGGCTCAAAAGAGCAGTTTGCCGATCGCCTCACCCGCTTCATCCGGCACCCGGCGCACTTCGCACTCCACGCCCAGTTCCGCCAGCGCGCGGAACGCGGCCACGTCGCCGTCGTCCAGCGACACCGTTTTGTGCACCTGCCGCTTCCCCTCGGCGAAGTGCATATTGCCGACGTTGACGAACCGGATCGGCACCCCGCCGCGCACCAGCGTCAACACGTCCTGCGGCGTTTTGCACACCAGAAAAATCTTCTGCCGATCCGCCGCCTTGTGGATCACGTCAATGGTTTTCTGCAGCGTGAAATAACGGGTTTGCACCCCCTCCGCCACCACCATGTCCATCAGGTTCTGCTGCACCGGATCGGCGGCGGCCTCGTCGTTGGCCACCACCACGAGGTTGGCACCGAGGGTATTGGTCCAGGTCACGCCTACCTGGCCGTGCACCAGGCGATTGTCGATGCGGGTCATTAAAATGTTCGGCATGCTAGCGGCCCTCCGGGTAACAGGCGGCGTGGTAATCGTCGAGTACCTGCGTCACTTTATGCAGCACCCACTCCTGCGGATCGGCGCTCAATTCGCCGGCGTTCAGCGCCCTCGCCTGATCCGGCAGGTACTGGCTGAGCAGCGCCAGCGGCGCCGGGCTGCGGCGCAGGTTGTCCAGCAAACCGTCGACCGCCTGCTGCACCTGCGGCTGCGGCCAGTAGTAACGCACCCTATCGCTCAGGCTGTAGTGGCGATCGAGATACTGTTGGTGCGGCGTGCCGTGGTAATAGCGGCTCCACTGCTGCGGCTGCTCGCGCATCACCTGCTCCAGCGTGGCGCACAGCTGCGCCGACTGGCGTTCCCCCAGCCATTCGCGTTCGATGCGATCGAGGGCGAACAGCGCTTCGCGCAGCGCGAAGGTCAGCGCCGGCCCCACCTTCAGGATGGCGAAGTGATCGCGCACCAGTTGGCGGTAGGCCTGCGGCGGTTGGTAATCCGTAGAGTGCGCTTCATAGATCATGCCCGGCTGCCGTTCGATGAAACAGCTCAATGCGTCGGCGCGCTGCGGCTGATAACGTTCGACGCGGTGGTGATCGAACTCGACGCCCGGCTGCACCACCAGCGCAATGGTTCGCTGCCAGGCATCGTTCAGCTCGGCTTTTTGCCAGGCGATGCGGTGCGTTTCCAGCGTTTGCGCCACCGCCTGCGGCGTGGTGACCTGCAGACCCGCCAGCGCCTCCTGCGCGCCGCCCGGCACCGGCACTTCGGTGCCGATCACATAAACCGGCGCTTCGCCGCCGCTCTGCGCCCAGGCCCGCTCCGCCACCGCGCACAGGCGCGCCGCACGCTCAGCGACCGTGGCATCCCCCAAGGGCGAGGGATCGCCGGCGCACGACATGGAACAATCGAGGTGAATTTTGCGAAATCCGGCGCGAACGTAATCGTCGATCAAGGTTTCTGCCAGCGCCATCGCCTCCTGAGCCGGGCGATCTTGCCAGGCGTTGGGCCCCAGATGATCGCCGCCCAGCCACACGCGATCGCGCGCCAGGCCAACCTCATCCGCCAGGCGCCACAGCGCATCGCGGAACTGGGTCGCCGTTTGGCCGGTATAGCCGCCGAACTGATTGACCTGGTTGGACGTCGCCTCTACCAATACCGGCGTGCCGCGCGCTTTGGCCTGCCGCAGCGCGGCCTTCAGAACCCAGGGATGGGCGGAACAGACGGAAAAGATCCCGACCGGCATACCGGCCTTGTGCTGCTCGACAAGCTGTAACAACTGCTGCATGAAGCCCCCATGCAGGCGCCCTGCTACCGATCGGCGATGATGACCTCCACGCCCAGCTCGGTTAACGCCCGCTCGTAATCGTCCGGAAGACGGCTGTCGGTGATCAGCCGATGGATTTGTCCGGCTTCGCGAATCATGCAAAAGCTCTTGCGACCGAATTTGCTGGCATCCGCCACCGCGATAATCTCGCGCGCCACCTCGCACATTACGCGATTGAGGTGCGCCTCACCGGGGTGAGGCGTGGTGATGCCGGCGCTCAGATCGAACCCGTCGACGCCCAAAAACAGCTTGTCGAAGCGGTACTGACGCAATTGCTGCTCGGCAGCCGGACCGTAGAGCGAGTAAGAGTTGCGGCGCACGCTGCCCCCCAGCACCATGACTTCCACCCCGTCGTTTCCCGAAAGCTCATAGGCAATGTTCAGCGCGTTGGTCATCACCACCAGATCGCGCCGCCCCTTCAGGAACGGCACAATCTGCGCGGTGGTTGAACCGGAATCGAGGATCAGCGCCTCGCCGTCGCGCACATAGCCGGCCGCCGCGTTGGCGATCAGCGTTTTGACATCGCGATTCAACCGCCCTTTGTCCCGCAGCGGCCGATCGAAAGCGAATTGCTGATTGAGCATTGCGCCGCCGTAAGCGCGCAGCGCACACCCTTTTCGTTCCAGAAAGCGCAGATCGTTGCGGATCGTCACCGTGGATACTGCAAACTGTTTGCTGAGCTGTTCCACACGCACGCTGCCGTGCTCGCATAACAGATCGATGATGTGTTCACGTCGCTTTGCGGTATTCACTGGCATGAGCTGCGGTCCTCAGGTTTCCGGTATCGCCGGGGAGAAGATGGCTTTCGCTCTACTGCGCTGGCATTACAGCAAAGCGAAAGCAATGAAATTGTGATCGGGCTTACAGCCCCGTTTTAGCAAAAAAACCGCCAAAAAACCTTTCGAATCGAAACGAATCGAAAAGCCCAAAAATGGAATGGGAGAAAAATGAAATGCCATGACGAGCATGAGCGCCGGAGAGCAGCCGCACCGACGGCGGCAGAAGTGAAAGCGCTGCAGAACCCGCCCTGCGCCATGACTTTTAGTTCGCTAAGTGACCAGGATCACATAATAGTAATTATCCTGCGGCCGGCGGGGGTCAGCCCTCTCCATCCCGCTGGGCCATCCCCTTGTCAGCACGAGCCATCTTCCCTACACTTGCGATCAGATATCGGCCCCTTGTCGGTACGTAAGCGTTAACGTCAATCAACGCATCACGCCATGCAACGCTGATTGTCTGCATGCCCTGGTGCGAGGAACTCATGCCGCAACCCGCTTCATCTTCATCATCCATCGCGACCCCGCGTCGCCGTTTGCATCGCCCTGTTTTGCTGATCGTTGGCATCATGCTGATCGCGGCTAACCTGCGCGCCGCCCTCACCAGCGTCGGCCCGCTGCTGGAACAGATTCAGCAACAGCTGGCGTTGTCCGCCACCGCTGCCGGCCTGATCAACTCGCTGCCGCTGATCCTGTTCGCCGTCCTCTCGCCACTCACCCCGGCGCTGGCGAAACGCATCGGAATCGAACGCACCCTGGGCTTTGCCCTCGCACTGCTGGTTTGCGGCATCGCGCTGCGTTCCCTGCCGCAAGACGCCATGCTGTGGCTGGGAAGCGTTCTGATAGGTGCCGCCATCGCCTTCGCCAATGTGGTGCTGCCAACGCTGGTGAAAAGAGATTTTCCTCATCGCGCCGCCGCGATGATAGCGGCCTATGCGGCGGTGATGTCACTGGTCGCCGCCATCGCCTCCGGTCTGGCGGTACCGCTGGCTTCCCTGGCCGATCTCGGCTGGCGCTTCTCCTTGCTGTGCTGGGGATTACCTGCGCTGTTGGCGCTGTTGATCTGGTTGCCGCAGCTGCGGCGCACAGCCACACCCGCAGCCAAAGAGCCACAATCGGCAGAGCCGCAACGCTATCGCTCTCCCTGGGGCAGCGCGCTGGGCTGGCAAGTGGCGATGTTCATGGGGCTGCAATCGATCGCCTTCTACACCATTATCGGCTGGTTCAGCGCCTTTGCCGTCAGCCACGGCGCCTCAGCCCAGCAGGCGGGCTTCGAGCTGTTCGTTTATCAGGTGGTGGCGATCGTCGCCAACTTTGTCATGGTGGTGATTTTGCCGCGGGCGCGCGATCAGCGGGCGATAGCGCTGGGCAGTTCTCTGCTGATCTTTATCGGCGTCGGGGGATTATTGGTGCAACCCGCCAGTTCACTGGTGTGGCTGACATTTGCCGGGTTGGGAGCGGGGAGTTCGCTGGTGCTGGCGCTGTCGTTCTTTGGATTGCGCAGTCAGCATCATCATCAGGCGACGCTGCTGTCGGGCATGGCGCAATCCGTCGGTTATCTGTTGGCCGCGCTGGGACCCACCTTATTCGGCCTGTTGCACGATCTGACGGAAGGCTGGCGCTGGCCGTTGATCGCTCTGCTATGCCTGACCGTCTTGCAAATGCTGTTCGGCGCGCTGGCCGGCCGCAGCCGCGTGATCGGCTAACGTCGCTGAGCGATGGGCCGCGCCGCTTCGGGGGCGGTATCCTGCCATAAATCTTCAATAAAGGCGCGCTGCTCATCGCTCAGCCCCCATGAAGGCGGAATTTTTGACTGCGCGCGACGCTGAGCGCCCTCACGGTTTTTAGCCTGCTTCTTGTTCACGAATCGTCTTCCTGCTTAACCTGCTAACTCAGTAACCAGTAAATCACGGCAGCGGTTAGCAGCCAGAACAGCCCGCTACCGATAAACACGCATAGCCATGCTTTACGTTTGATATTTGATCCATCCTTGCTCACCACAGCGCCCCTAACCAATAGATTAAACCACTCAAAATAAAATTATTGATCTATTTTAACGATCAATAAAGTCGCTTTTTCCTATGGAAATTTAAAAAAATGCTGCTACCCATAGGTCTGCATTGCCGAATCAGCCAGAACGGCACCGTGGATATCACTGTTATCGGCAGGCGAGAACGTGTTTTGATAGGCGAACGAATGCGCAGTGTGCCACACCTTTAAAGGTCAAAATTAAACCACCGGTAAATAATTCAAACATCAATTATTTGACTGGTCGTAAGCCAAATCGGCAGCAGACAGCATTGGAGGAGGGAGAGAAAATGAAGCGACGCACTGAAATAATGCGCGGGAGAAGCGCCGGCCCGTTTTGGTCTGGCACGGGCCGGCGTAAGTTAACCGATCCTGCTGACGGAATCCCGGCTGGCGTGTTCACGCTCGCTGCCGGTCAACTCGCTTAAATGGCCTGAACGCATCTCCAGCAACCGATCGGCGTGTTCGAAATAGTGATCGTCATGGCTGATGGCGAACACCGTTTTGCCTGACGCGCGCAGCGCCGGCAACAGTTCGCGATAGAAAATGCGCCGGAACTGCGGATCCTGATCAGCGGCCCATTCATCCAACAGCAAAATATCGCGTTGTTCCGCCACCGCCAGCAACAGGGCCAGACGTTTGCGCTGCCCCTGCGACAGTTGCGGGTTGGTCACTCTGGCGCCGTCGAACTGCAATTTGCTTTTCATATTCAACCGTTCAAGCCAATGCGCGACCAGCGCCGCATCAGGTTCGCCGCCCTCCGGACCTTGTAAACGATCGAACTGATGAAAATCGGTGAAAATCGCTGAAAACAGCCGGCGATAGTCCGGCATATCCGCCGCGGTCTGTGCGACGCCATCCAGAACGATGTGCCCGCTTACCGGCCGATACAATCCGGTCAACAGCATCGCTAGCGTTGACTTGCCGCTGCCGTTGCCGCCGATAAGAAACACCAGCTCACCGCGCCGCAGCGTCAGATTGAGCGGCCCGACGGTAAAACCGGGCTGTTGTTCCGCATCTGCATAGTGAAAAACCACGTCGCGCAGCTCCAGCGTCTGCCAGGAACGGCCAACGGCGGCTGGAAACCCCGACTGATACTCGGCCAAACGCAGCGCTTTCAGCTTGTTGAAGGCCACTTCGGCGCCGACCAGCGTCGGAAACGCCCCCACGGCCTGCAGTAAGGGCGTGCGCAAGAACAGCAGCGTCAGCGAGTAGGTCGCGGCCACCGTCGAGTCCGCCCATCCCAAACTGTTGGCCATAAAGAACACCAACCCGATCGCCCCCAACATCATGATGTTTGACCAATTGAGCGCACTCAAATGGAAGGTATCGGCGCGAATGATATGGTAGCGATAGGCTTGCGCGTCGGGCTGATAGGCCTGCTCGTATAACGCCTGCGCCCGTTTGCGGTTCAACGTCAGTTCCTTACGGCCGTCAATCACCGATTCATAACGATGATAGAGACGCTCTTCTGACTCGCGCAAACTGGCCATATGGCGATAAACCCGTGACACCAGGCAGCCGCTACCCACCACGGTCACCGCCACCCAAACCGCCGTGACCGCCAGCATTTTCGGCGATAACCACCCCAGATAGGCCGCTGCCCCCAGGGTCAAAATCACCCCTTGTACCAATTCGGGCAAGCGCACGAAGGCGATGGTGATATTGCGGATGTCACTGGACAGACTGGCCAGCAATGAGGCGCTGCCTAACTGTTCGAGGCGCTCGATCTCGGTATCCAGAATGCGCTTCACCAGTTGCCCACGCAATCGATAGACGAAGTAATGGCCCAATGTGGTCAGCGCCAGTTGCGAACCCAACGTGACCGCTATCAACAATGCCAGCAGGGCGAGAAACATCGGCAACACGGCCAATGGGTTGCCGCTGGCGTCCATCAGATATTGATTGATAAAAGCAATGATACCGATGCCTAAACCGGCGCTGGCCATGGTCAATGCCATAACCGCCAGAAATGGCCAACGATACTGCCGATAAACCACCCGTAGCAGTTCCATGAACAAACCTCTGAAATCGCGATCTGGCAGGCATTGTAAGCGGCGCGAGAATGAGATCAAGACGAATTCTCATCACAGCTTATCAAGCACTGGTCGGGGGAGAGGCGTTGCCGCCTGCCGGCGGCCAATTCGCAGCATGGTTCACTCTGGGCGCTAAATATTCGCCAATTAAATAAGCCGCTAAAAAAATAGATCTATAAAATCAAAATGCATTCACTAAAAAAATAACAAAAAGAAAAAGATAAAATAAACCCATGCATTAGCAAATAAAATTATTTATTTCCTTTGCCGCCTATTACGTTCCAATGCTTTAATAAAAATTCATGATGAAAATCGCCAGTACCAGATACGCAGGAAAGGAAAATGAAAAAAAGGAAATTCCTTAGCCAGATTGAAATTGAACAACTGATTGCCGCCGTGCATGAGGGTAAAAATAGCATTCGAGATCGTTGTTTACTATTAATGTGCTTCATTCACGGCTTGCGGGTGAGCGAACTGCGATCATTACGCCTGCAAGATATTGATCTTACCTCCCATCGGATCCATATATCTCGGCTAAAGAACGGTTTTTCCGTTCAACACCCCATTCAGCCACGAGAACGACAGGCGCTGTTAAACTGGCTGGCCCAGCGGGCGAACTATCCTGACGCCAATTCCCCATGGTTATTTCTGTCGCGCCACGGCGGGCAAATTTCACGTCAGCAACTGTATCGCCTAATGAGAATGTACGGTGAAATGGCCGGCATTAGCGTTCAGGTTCATCCTCACATGCTGCGACACTCCTGCGGTTACGCGCTTGCAGATAACGGGGTCGATACGCGCTTGATTCAGGATTATTTAGGGCACAAAAATATCCAGAATACGGTGATCTACACCGCAACCAATGTAGAGCGATTCCGCACGATCAGCATTTAATCTTACGATGGAAATAACGGTGCAGGCGCTCATCTTCTTTTAACATGCGCATTGAGTAAGGTAAAAAATATCGGATGGGAAAATGCAGCCCGGCACGCCAACAACGGTCTAATTCAGCACTATTCCAACGCCGAGCTGCTTTCATCCATCCGCCCAGGGGAACACTTGTTTGATTGTTTTTTCAACGCCTATGCTACCTGCTTATACCCTGTCATTAACGATTAAGTCCCCTTTGACCACTTCCCGCCAAATTGTCGCGTAATATTGCCGTGCAATGAAAATAGTTCGCTGTCATTCTTCACCTGCAGTTTGCGCATGGCGCTACATTTATGCGCGCTGATCGTCTTGATGCTGCGGCGTTGTAATTCGGCAATTTGCCGCAGGCTCATGCCGTTGAACAAAAAGGCCAACACATCAGTCTCGCAGCGAGTCAGCTTTCGGGTGAACACCTCATCTCCGCTAACCGAGGGTGCCAGAAAAGTCCCTATCTGTGGGCTCAACACTCGCTCCCCAAGCAAGACCCGATTAAAAAACTCCGCCACCAGCGGTAAAGCGTCATCTCTGGCGACGATGCTGACATTGGGCTGAGGCAACAATCGCCCTAACGCTTCTGCATTACGGCAACGGGTATAGGCAATCACCCGTAATTCGGGCAGTTGCGTGCACAGGGCCAGCAACGCTTCCCTGCCCTTAGCGGGCGTCTCATCTTCACCGTCCAGTTCGGTAATCAGCACGTCAGCCTGCTGATAGACCACGCTATCCACTACCGCACGTACGCTGGTTTCCTTTACGACGACTTTTACCTGGGTTGGCAGCGTTTTTAAAAAACTGGCCAACCCTTCCAGCGTCAATGGACATCTGTCCATTAATGCTATGTTCAGCGGTTGCTGACGCCATAAATGCATAATCTGCTCCTATGCTTGCTTGCCCACGAGACCTCGTGCGCTTGCCTAGCGAACCAAGGATGAACCTTGCGCAGCCATCCATTTCCCCTGAAGATACAGTTCCCCATCGCTGTGAAACCCCAGCTTCAACATCGCATTGCGTTTATGGGTGCTGACGGTGCGGATATCACGGCACATGGTCAGCGCCACGCTGGTCACGCTCTTACCGGAAAACAGTTGGGTCAACACATCCAATTCCTTCGCCGTCAGCGGTTTATCGGCGCCAGCCTCATGCAATTGACGTTGGCGTACCCGGTGGCTGAAGCTGCAACTGCCTGTCAGGACTTGCTGAACACAGTGGGTCAATGCAATAGCCGGTTCCTGCTTCAGCATCAGGCCGCGAATACCGGAAGCGATGAGCTGCCGCAACAGCCTCGGTTCATCCAATGCCGTACAAATGACAATCGCGGTGTCCGGCGAGTTTTCCCGCACCTCGGCGATCAGCTTGAATCCCTCCAATACCGACTCTGATTGACCACACAGCTCCATCACCAATAAACGATGCGGATGCTCAGTCAATAAGGCTCTCAGTTCCACCAGATTCGCCACCTGCCGAATGTTGCCAGGTTGGAGACCGCAGGATTCAATCAACCGGTTTCTCATCCCCAGAGCCGTCATGGCGCAGGGTTCCATGACAGCCACGGCGCCCGCCGCTTCATTGCCCGCCGCCAAGGCCATTCCATTGGGATAATTGATTTTCATATCATCACCTTAACTCTGTCGTTAACCTTCCGCCCACGCCGGCCCTTTTGTCCCATTGCCTACTGATAGACAAAAGTGACCTGCAGAGCGCCGTCTATTGAACCTGGCGTCGATCCGCCATGGGTGCTGTATGCCCGCGCACGCAAATCGAATCTGGCATTATTCGTCGCGCGATCCACCAGTTGCGTCATGCTCTTGCCATTGCCCAGGTTGGCCCCTTGGCTATTCTGCAACTCAATTTGCACTCGACGAGAACTGCCGGTGCTTTTGTACAAGCTGGCACCTTCATCCGCAGCCGTTCCGCTGAAGGTCGCGACGACCGACGTAGTGGTGCTCGGGCAGTTTTTCAGCGTCAAAGGGAACTCCACCCAAGGGCTAAAGGCACCGGAGGTCGCCAGAACGGCGGCAGAAATATCATCCCCCAGATTGACCGAAACCGTACCGTTCGCGCCGTCGATTTCACAGGGTGCCGCTTTAATGTTGCCGGTAATCACTATTTTTGAAACGGCATACGCCGACGGCATCGCCAGGAGAAACAGGCCTGCCAGCGCCAATTTGCAGCCGATACCGCTAAAAACCTTCCCCATAATCTGCTCCTTCTCGTTAAACGCCGGGGACCCCGGCTCGCTACCGTTGAAATATCCGTTATTGAATTTCTGCCTGAATGGTCGCCGTTGCATTGAACTGCCCCACGGCAGGAGGTTGGCCGGTGGTGTTGATCGGATAGATGCTGATCCGTGAACTGCCACTCTGGTTAGGGTATTGGAAGTTATCGATCGGCAAGCGCCCGCTCTGAGGCCGAATAACATTGCCCTGCATATCCTTAATCATCACGCCAATGTTGCGATTGCTGGTCTTCAGCGCCTCCGGCATGCTGCCGTCCGCCTCACCGCGAAATGACAGACTGACCTTGACGCCAGCAGAAATATTGCGGCAGGCCAGCGTCAGCGTTCTCTCTACTGGAGTAAAACCGGGCGGCATAGCCCCCTTGGTTTGGATCTTCGACGTCAAGATATCGCCAAAATCGACCGTGACCGTTTGCGGGCTGATTTCACAACTCTGCGGCACGGTGACTGTGCCGCTCATGGAGATAGTGGAAACCGGCACATCGCTTTTCACCCCGCTCGCCACAGAGACATAGGTGTCCACCAGCCGAGTGCTGGGGATCGTCGTCACACCCACGAAAGGGCGACGGAAATACAGATGAATTCGCCCGCGAGCACCGCTGTTGTAGGGCGTACTGGCACAGGATTCATCATCGCCATCCATGTCTGTTTTATAATTCGATTGATTGGCAAACGGTGCAGCAATGTATTCATTGCGATACCCCGCCACAAAAACCTCACTGGCCACGCCCAGGTATTCATTTAACGCGTAATACGTTAATCCTCCGCTACTGAATACCGGCTCGCTCAGCAGCATTTTGGCGGTGACATAAGAAGCCGTACGCGTCTGGCATTCGCACTTCACCCGATAAGAACCGGGCAGGTTCCAGTTACCACCGTCTGCATTCTTGATAATCCGCCCCATCACGTTTTGCGACGGATCGGTTAAAACCGGGGAAAAAAGGAATGAAAAACCATGTGTCCCCGAAATAGGGGCACACTGCCCGAAAGCGGCCTGCGCCTGTTGAGCGCCCAACATTGCGCATGCCCATAGCCCGCCGGCAATAATCCTTCGTTGAATCGATATTCCTGTCGCCATTGTCTGCACCTTATAAACACTGCCCGTTAACGAGACGTATGCCACCGCTCTCAGGCTGACTGGCCAGTTGATAGTTAGCCTGACACTGCTGAGCCGCGTCATTGCCCCACTTAACCTGCAGCCGGCCACTCTCCGCCATGCCGGCCAAATAAACCTGCCCGCCGTCACCGACAATGCCGGCATTATCAGAGGGGCTATTGAGATGGCTGACGGTGGCGCCGAACGGCACCGGATTGCCACTGCGCGTCAGTAATGTCAGCAACACGCGGGCACCGACATCCGGATTGAAGCTGGCACGCACCACGGCGCCACGGGTTGGGATCACCGTTTGGCTGCTCAAGGTCATATCGACATCCTCGGCAAAAGATTCACCGTCCAATCCGACGATATTGCGCCGATAAGGTGTCAGGTAAGGCACAACCGCATAGCCGCGCCAGTCGGTGCTGACCCCGGTCTGGTTCAAAACATCCACCCCTGAAGCGCCGGGCGCCTGCACTAATGCCACCGTATCGCCCAGCGGCTGCGACAGCGTGACGCCGTTTTGATGCACCAGAACACCGCCCTGCACGCCGTAGTTCACCTGTTGGCGATGGCGATCGTAGCCATATCCCAGGTTCCACTCGGCGAGGGCGCCTTTGTAGTCCGCCTGAATATTGCCGTTCGCCCCCACGTCCCTGCCGGTATAGCCCTGGCTGATGCTGTAGTTGAGGTTATTGTCCGGCAGGGCGGTACCGCTCAACCCAAGGTTGTTGCTGGTGGCGCCATTGCGGCTGGCGTTCATGTTGTAGGTGGCGTAGCTGCCAGGCAGCCATTTGCTGAGCGGCACGCTGACGTTGAAAGCCACGATATGGTCACGAATACTGCTGCGATTGCCGTTACTGTCGTAGCCGTTCTGGTTGAAGGTGTAATTCAGCCCGTAACTGACGGCTTCCCAGCTGTTGTTGTAACTGAGGCTGACCGACTGCGAACGGCGATTGTCATCCCAGTAGTCTTCGTTAAACAGGCTGAGCGACAGTGTCCCCCCCTGATCCCACAGACTCTGACTCATCGTCAGCTCGGCGCGGCTCTTCTTGTGATCGTTATAGATCGCACTGTTGCCGCCGTAGCTCTCCAGCGCCTCTTGCAGGTTGTAAAAACCGCGCGTGGAGTAGCGGTAACTGGCCAAGCTGAAGTTAGTGCCGGTTTCAATGAAGTTTTTGCCGTAACGCAGGCGCCATGATTGCCCTTGCTCCTTAGGCCGGGTTTCCTGTTTGGTCCAAGCCTGGGTGACATCGGCGGACAGCGCGCCCACCGCCCCCATGTTCTGCCCCCATCCCAGCGCCAGCGCCTGATATTTACTGGCTGCCTGCACGCCGCCGTACAGCGTAGCGCCCCACGGCAGGCCATAGATCCCGGTCGCCTGGCTGAACGGGCGTTCATCAACACCGCCGCCGTATGAACGGTATTTCCCGCTGGTCAGGCTGTATTTAAACCGCCCCTCGCGCTGTAATACCGGCACCACGGCATAAGGCACCACGAAATGCTGTTCTTGGCCGTCTGCCTCACGCACGCTGACGTTCAGATCGCCGCTGCCGCCCGTGGGATACAAATCGGTAATTTCAAACGCCCCCGGCGGCACATAGCTTTGATAAATCACGTAGCCGTTTTGCCGGATGACGATCTGTGCATTCGTGCGTGCGATCCCGCGTACTACCGGCGAGTACCCTTTCATGCTGTCCGGCAGGATGTCGTCCTCTGAGGCCAACTGCCCGCCGCGGAACTGCACGCTATCGAACACATCGCTGGGCGTTGTGCTGTCCCCCAGGGTCAGGCGGCTTTGCAACGCAACGATATCGCGTTGCAGGTAGGTATTGATTGAGCGCCAGGAAGAAGCGCCGCCGGTGTAGTGATTCCAGATGGAATAGTTACGCAAACGCCAGGCGCCCCAGTTGATGCCCGAGCGCAGATTGAGGTAATAGTTATTGTTGTTTTGCCGTTCGCTGTCGCGCACCTGGCTATTGGCGCCGCTGAAGTTGTAATTGACCAACAGCGCCGGTATGCCGGAGTCCCATTTATCCGGAGAAACATAATCGCGCGCATTTAAGTTCAATGCCGCTTGCGGAATGCTCAGATTCAATCTCAGCTGATTAAACTGGAACACCGTCGAAGCCTGAGGAATGGCCTGCGCCAGATTGACGCAGCGCTCCTCCGCCGCAATCGCCGGTAACATGGAGACTCTCACCCCCAATTCGGCCAATTTTTCCGCGCTGAAACAAGGCTGCAGCGCTTGCTTTCCGCCAGCCGTCGGCATCAGCCGGAACTCGACGTCGAGACTGTCAACCTGTTCGCCGTTAAGGTAAAGATCGACCCGATAAGTGCCGGGCGCCTGGCTGTTGTTTTCCTCAAATACGGAGAGATCGGCGCCGCGCAGCGCCGGGTTGTCAATCTCCAACAGCGCCGGGTTGAAGTAATCACGCGCATGCGCCGCACCGATTGGATAAAGCAGCGCCACCTGGCAAGACATCAAACCGGCCAAAATCGATCGTGTCCCTGGTAAACCAATGCTATTCGGGTTATTCATCCTTTTAACTCCCTGTCCCGATTGGCTCAGCCGCCTAAAATTCAGGTAAGCCGAACGCCGGCCCCAGCGTTACTCCGGGGCCAAAAAACACGCATCGCGGCCCGGCTATAACGTGCCGGTATAGGTCTGGCCGGTTCCGCCATAGTCGTTGATGATTTGCCAGCTCAGGCTGCCTCCCCCACCCTGCGCCGTCGGTAACGGAAAACTGGCGGTAGCTTGCGGCGCAACCATGGTGTTGCCGGTAATGGCACTGCCGTTCAGCTTCAAATTAAAAAAGGTGAGGTAATAGGGTGAAGGGTTGGTCACCTGCAGCCGATCGCCGCTGCGCCGCCACGTTACTTTGCCGGCCGCTTCTTCCGGATTGCCGGCCAGCCCCTGGGGACGATAAATCAGCTTGATGCGGGTCTTGATCGCAATTTGCAGCGTGTTTTCTTTCTTTTCTACCGAAGGAATAGACTTCACATTCAGCCAATACAGCGATTCTCTGTCCGTCGGCAAATTGCCGACCGCACGCACTACGCGCAGCAGGTTATTTTGGCCGCCGTCCAAGCGAAACAACGGTGGGGTGATGATAAACGGCGCTTTAGCGCTTTCCCCCTCTTGAGCATCGACCCAGGACTGGATCAAATAAGGCACCGCATCCGGATTATTGATATTCAGAGCGGACTCTTTTTTACCTCCGTCGTATATCAGCCGTGTCCCGCCCACGATCACGCCGGCCTGAGCCGGAGCCCAAAGCGCCATCAATAACGCTGCCGTCAGCGCAAAATATCCCGCTTTCATTTTGTTATCTTCCCCGATGAATAAAGAGCCAGAGACGCAGCCTCTGGCCCATTTTTCTAACGCTCACGCCGACATAACGGCGTGAATTTACTGATAGACAATAGTGAAGTTGGCAGTGGCGTTCGCGCTACCGACGGAAACGGTATCGTAAGCGTAATAACGCGCCACAAAGCCCAGAACGTTGTCTTTGTTCTCTGCCAGCGTATATACGCGGGAATCGTTGCCAATATTGAGCACGTTGCTGGCATCATCCAGCAACTGTACGCCAACGCCACCAGCAACATCGGCGGCGTCAGTCAGCTTCAACAGCCCGGACTGGCCCTGAACTTGAGTGCCGTCAAAACGCACGGTGGCGCCAGTGACAGTAGCCGGGCAGTTTTTTAACACCAGGTTGAATGCCTTGGCACCTGCAGTATTAGATTGAATAAACGCATCTTTGGCGATCTTACCCAGAGCGACCTGCTTGTTTTGGGAGTCCGGATCGACGGTGCACGACTGATCGGTGATGCTACCGGTGATATTCAGCTTGCCATCAGCGGCAAATACGGAGGTGGTAAATGCAGACGCGGTCAAAACAGCTACAGCCAGCAGATTCTTTTTCATCCTACTTTCCTTAAAATTATGCAAAATATGCATGGTTTTATTTCCGACATATCCTTAATGTCATTCCCTTTTATTTAGTTCCACGAAGAGCAAATACCCTTGACCAAACTTATTGATGGCCTAAGGCTTATTCACCCAAACGATTCATTTTGAACTAAAGTGACTCCTTTGGTTTTTAAAACCAAAAAACAAATAAAAGACAGAATTTAAAGCTAAATAGAAAACAAAATAACCTCAAATCAGACCAAAAAACCAAGGGATTGGCCGATTGATTTAAACTGACTTTTCTTTGATTAGGATTTTGCTTAGATGGCTGGAGTGCGGAAGAAATGAAGCATGAACACAACACTATGTTTTTAAATAAGATTTTCCTTTATCAGGGAAAGTGAGCGTAGGAATATTGACATTGTTTTTACGCGTCCTTACAGTATGTTTCAGTTTAGTTCAAAGTGACTCCTTGCCGTTACTCTATTAAATCGTGCTTACCAAATTTCTTTAAAGCGCTGTGCATTGCTGGCGGTATAAATCACCGTATTCTGAATATTTCGGTGCCCGAGGTAATCCTGAATTAATCGGGTATCGATACCTCGGTCCGCCAACGCAAATCCGCAACCATGCCGCAGCATATGCGGATGGGCGTTAATCTCCAGTTTCGCCACCTTACTGTAATGACGAAGCAGGCCGTAAATACGTTGGCGCGACAAACGCCCGCCCCGATTGGAAAGAAATAACCATTCCTGATCGGCCCAGCGGTGTTGCCGGCGTTTATCCAGCCAACGCCGCAAACATTGCCTTTCTCGCAGATAAAGCGGATGCACCGTGGAAAAACCATTCTTCAAGCGATGAACATAAATGTTGCCGCCTTCCAGATCGATATCCGACAAACGCCATCCCCCAATTTCGCTGGCGCGGCAACCATGAATAAAACACATATAAATCAGACAATAATCGCGTTCTGGATTCTTTCCATGCAGCGTGACCTCAAGCAGTCTCTCCACTTCAGAAGGCGTCAGATGTTTACGATTAGACATACAACCTCTATTACTTTGATCGGAAAAATGTGGCTGTCATTTTCCTTTTACATCACCACAATGGACACTCAGGGTTTCCCCTGGCTATGGATAGGTTCCTGCATCCAGCGCGGAGTATAACGGATTTGCCAAACGCAAACAGTGTACAGGGATTAATCCCCCCTTGAGGCCCCCTCGTTAATGAAAACCGCAGCTCAACTGTCACTGTCAGAAATAATAAGCACGGCATACTTCCCGATTCACTTTAGTTTGCGTTAATACTTCCATTTCACACATGCGCTGAAATTGACAAACAAACCGACAAAACAAAGAAAAATCCTAATAAAATCGCGAGGCGCCATGGGTTTCAAAGCGTTATACGGCTCGTAAAAAAACGAAATAAATCCGCCGGCGCGAACGTATCTTAACCAAACCGATAAGTATTAATCTTTATGTGAATCGATAAGAGGAAAAATCAGGGCAGGAGGAAATAAAGTCACGATGGGGAATAACCCAGGCCTGACCGCATCACACGGCCGCCTGGGGGGAGAATTATTGACTGGTCATAACGTGACACAGCTCGCCAAGGGTCAGGTCAGGCCGTTCGATAAACATTTCCGCATTGAGCGTAATGCCGAACTCACGCCTAACCAGCAGCATCAACTCCATATAATCCAGGCTGTCCAACCCCAACTGTTGCAGCGGCATATCGGCCGACAGCAGCGTTCTGTCCAATCCTTTGGCTTCATACAACAGGCCGCAAATCGCCTCATACAATCGATGATACTTTTCCATAGGCCCTACCGTTATTCATTGTGATAACCAAATACCAGCGCCGCATTGGCGCCGCCGAAACCGAAGCTGAGGCTCATGACATTGCGCAAACGACCGCGACGATGCCCCTCGCGAATATAATCAAGATCGCATTCGGGATCGCTCTCGTGCAAATGGCAGGTTGCCGGCATCATTTGCTGCTGCAATGCCTGTAGGCAGACGATCGCCTCAAAGCTGCCGGATGCGGCGAGCAAGTGCCCGGTATAGGATTTCGTGCTGGAAATGGGTGTGCGGTAAGCATCGTGCCCCAAAGCCGCCTTGATCGCAGCGGTTTCGTTCACATCGCTTTGCGCCGTCGACGTGCCATGCGCATTGATATAGTCGATCTCATGATTGCTTAGCCCCGCCTGCTCTAGAGCCCGTCGAATGGTTTTCACCTTGGCCTGCGGATCCTCCGCCGGGGCGGTAAGATCGAAAGCGTCTGAAAAGTTGCCGTATCCCTTGACCTCCCCCAGTATTGTCGCGCCGCGCGCTAAAGCCGCCTCTCGCTCCTCAAGACACAACACGGCGGCCCCTTCCGCCAACACGAAGCCGCTGCGCTCCCGGCTGAACGGGCAACTGGCCTTGGTGATATCCTTTTGCTCCCGACTCAGCAAACGCAGCGCGTCGATGTTCCATATCGCGCCATTGCCGCTCAGTGATTCCGACGCGCCGGCCAACATCATTGAAGCGCGACCGCTGCGGATCACCTCAAACGCATCGCCAATAGCGATGCCGCCGGTCGCGCAGGCCGCCGCCGGCGAGCCCTGATAGCCCCGCAGCAACCAATGTTGGCCGCATATGGCGGTCGCGATATTGGGCATCGCGTGAAAACAGCCAAACAGCTGCCCTATGCCGGATTGCAGATAATCCGCATTGTTTTGCATGATCTCATCCTGGCCGCCCCAGCCGCTGCCGATAATCGCCCCGCACTCCAACGATGAATAAAAGTGCGCAGGCCCCACAAAACTGGATGAAAACGCCATGTCGACCGCCTCCGAGGCGGCGGCCAGCGCCAGCCTGGCGAATCTGGGCAGCCGGCGGCTTACCCGCGCGGCAACACCTTCCAGCGCCGGTTCGACCTCCAGCAAAGCAAAAAAGCGCGCGTGGATCCCCGCCGCCGATTTATCGTGATAGCGATAGGCCAAACGGTTGGCCATGATAGCCTGCCAGTTTTGCTGCGCGTTGCCACCCAGCGCGGTGACGGCGCCGTAACCGGTGACCACCACACGTCTTGTATTCCGTTCTCTGTCCATGCTTACTCCCCTTGCCCGGATGCGAAAGCCTCGTTGCCGCCCAGCGCCAGCCAGAGCTGCATCGTGGCGTTCAGGTAGCGATATTGCAGTGCCGACAGTGAATTCTCGCTGGCTAACACCGCCTCTTGCGCGTCCAGCAACGTTTGCAGCGCGACGGAACCGGCCTGATATTGATGGCGGGCCAATGCCACGGCTTGTCGCTCCATCGCCAGATGCCGCTGCTGATTGCCGATTTGCCGCTGCGCTTCCAGACGCTCCCGCATGGCGCTGTCTACCTCAGCCAGCGCGCGGTAAACCGCATCGCGAAATTGAATCTCCGCGCGCTGCGCCTGCAACGCCGCTTTGTCGCTGGACAAGCGCATCTTGCGCCACTCGATGAACGGCAGCGTCAACGTCGCACCCAGCGAGCGCGAAGGTTCACTGAACCATTGGCGGAAAAGCCCGCTGCCGGCATCCAGTGCGGCATCCAGACTCAACGCCGGATAAAAACGCAATTTAGCGGCCTCCGCACCGGCCAGCGCCGCCCGCAGGCGCCGCTCCGCCGCCTGCACATCCGGCCGTCGCGCCATCACCGCCGCCGGCAAACGTGGCGCAATGGGCACCTCGTTGATCGGTAGCGCTCGCCTTTCGCTGTATCGCAGCAAGGGTGAACGGCCGAACAACAGCGCCAGCGAGTTGCGAGCGTCTTCCCGCTGCCGAGCCAGTTCATCCCGTTGATTCTCCCGCGCCAATAGGTTTTGCTCCGCCTGCAACAACTCGAATTGGCCGACGTCGCCAGCGGTGTGACGTGCCGCCACCAGCCGTACAGTCTCACGCGCGAACGCCACCGCCTGTTGCTGATGGTTGACTTGCTGATTCAAATCGGCGATCTGCCAATACCCGCGAGCGGTAGCGCCGATCAAAGTCAACGCGGTATTGCGCCGATCCAACTCCGAAGCGACGGCCAGCCACTGAGCCTGCTCGCGAATGCGCGCCAGCTTGCCCCATAAATCCAGTTCATAACTCAGTGACAGCCCTGCGCGGTAACTTTCTTGCGGCCGCGCCGCGCCGCGCAATGCCTTGGTATTGCGGCCACTCAGGCTGGCGGCCAGGTCGGGGGTCGCATTGCCGGCTACCAACCCGGCCTCCAACATCGCCTCACGCCACTGCAATCCAGCCAGCGCCAGATCCTGATTCGCGATGAGCACGCCATCGATCAGCGAGGAAAGCTGCGGATCATTGAAGTTTTCCCACCAGGCGACGCCTGCCCGCAATGAACCGGAACGTTCATCGACCACGCGCCACTGCTGCGGCAACGACGGTGGCGCCGTGGCGTCGATCGGCCGCCCTCCGCAAGCGCTCAAAGACAGCATGACCAGTCCATAAATCAAAAGTCGGTTCATTCTCGCGCCAACGCCTCCACCGGCTGCAGGCGCGCGGCGGCACGGGCTGGAAAGAAGCCGAACCCGACGCCGATCAACGCCGAGAACCCGCAGGCCAGCAGCAATGGCGGCCAGGTAAAGATCATCGTCACCTGCGGCGCCAAGCTGCTCAGAATCCCTTTAACCAGCGCGGCGCAGGCGATCCCCAACACGCCCCCCAGGCTGCAGATCACCACCGCCTCAATCAAAAATTGCCGCATAATGTCTTTCTCAGCGGCGCCCACCGCCAATCGAATACCGATCTCATGGGTTCGTTCCGTCACCGAAACCAACATGATGTTCATCACCCCCACCCCGCCGACCAGCAGCGAGATGGCGGCAATCGCGGTAATCAGCAATCGCATGGAGTCGGAGGCACGCTGAATGGATTGCGTCAGCTGATCGTCGGTCAGCGTGAAAAAATCCCGCCGGCCATGTTCTACGGTCAAACGCCGGGTCACATCCCGCCTTGCCGCTTCCAACGTCAATTTTTCATTCACTCGCATCACAATCGATTCCAGCGGCATATCGCCGGCGATGCGGCCAGTCAGGGAGGTATGGGGCAGCCAGGCAAGCGGTTGAGAACCGGCGTATTGGGCGCCGCGGCGCTGCGCGACGCCGATCACCCGATAAGGCACACCCGCGATCAGCAAAACCGCGCCCACCGGATCTTGCCGGGAAGAAAACAGAGCCTGTTGCAGCAAGGGATCGATCACCGCCACCGGTGCGCGGTCACTCAGATCCTGCGCAGTAAACAGGCCACCGGAAAGCAGCCGAATGCCCTGCGTGCGGAAATACCCTTCGCCGACGCCCATCACGGCGAGCGGCACCTGCTTGCCTTCGCGCACGGCCGACAGTTGAGTGCTGATGACCGGCGAAACGCTGTCGACATAAGGCAAGGCCGCCAGCAGCGCTGCATCCCGCGCACTCAGCGAACGCGCAAAATCGGGACGCGTTTTTTCCCATCCCAATCCGGGACGAATGTCCAACGTGCTGGAGCCGAGCTGGCTGATTTCCCTGAGGATGCTTTGGCGTGTGCCTTCACCGATGGCGATGGCGGAAACGACCGCCGCAATGCCGATGATGATGCCGAGCATCGATAATAATGCCCGGACCCGATGCCCTAATAATGCCCGCCAAGCCATGCCGAGCGCCTCTCGCAGCGCCGCCCAAGGGCTCATGCGTTTCATCGGCGCAGCCAACGCCAGCGGCCTCTCGAACGCAAAACGCTGTCGGGCGGCATCGTGGCGACGATCCGCCACGATCTCGCCGTCGCCGATCTCAATGATCCGCTGCGCCTGCTCGGCGATCCGCCGATCGTGCGTCACGATGACCACGGTGTGTCCGACAGCGTTCAGCTCATGCAAAATGGCCATCAGCGCCTGACCGCTGGTGCTATCCAACGCGCCGGTAGGTTCATCGGCCAAAATGATTTCCGCGCCGTTCATAAGAGCTCGGGCAATACTGACCCGCTGCTGCTGCCCACCGGAAAGCTGCGCCGGACGATGGCCACCGCGCTGCGCCAACCCGAGGCGAGCCAACAAATGCGCGGCCCGCAAGCGGCGCTCGGCGGCCGGCATGGCGGTATACAATGCAGGGATCGCCACGTTCTCACCGGCCGTCAGATAGGGCATCAGATGATAGCGCTGGAAAATAAAGCCGATATGCCGACTGCGGAGCCGCGCCAGGCGATTGCCGTCGGCTTGCCCAATCGCCACCCCGTTGATGTACACGTCCCCCTGAGAAGGCTTGTCCAGACAACCGATAATATTCATCAACGTCGATTTTCCGGAGCCGGAGGCGCCGACGATAGCGACCATTTCTCCCCGCTGAATGCTCAGGGAAACGCGTTTGAGGACCGTGATTTTCTGCTCTCCGGCTTGAAACTCGCGCGAAACGTTCTCCAAAACGATAATGGGATCCGTGCTAGCTGACATGCTCACCCTCCGTATCTGGCTGGTGTTCCAGCAGCACTTGCTCACCCACTCTCACGCCTTCCAACACTTCCGCATAGCGGCGATCGCGCTTCCCGATGCGCACGCTGCGCGCGACGACCCGCTGGCCTTCCAACACTCTGATCTGATAGCGCTCGCCATCCAGAGCCTCTCCCAATGCCGCCATCGGCAGCCGCACCACCCCCGTGGCGCGTTCGGTAATGATGAATACCTGCGCCGTCATCGCGGTGCGTAATCGACGTTCGCCGTTGGCGACGGCAAATACGCCGTTGTAATACACCGCCGCCGTTTGCTGGCTTGAATTTCTGCCCAGCGGATCGGCTTCCAGCGCTTCTGCCGGCGCTTGCTGTATCGCACCCATGACCCCCTCATATCGGCGGCGGGGATCGGCGGCGACATAAAACCACAGCGGCTGCCCCGCCCTCACCTGCAAGATGTCATTTTCCGATATGCGGGTATGCACCATCATCGTATCCACGTCTGCCATCACCAAAATGGTCGGTGCGCTTTGCGATGAGACGATGGTTTGCCCTTCCTGAGTGACGATACCCAGCACTTCGCCGTCGATAGGCGCGGTAATACGGGTAAAAGCCAGGTTGGCTCTCGCCGTTTCCTGCGCGACTTCGGCCTGAACGATCTGCGACTCGTTCACTTTCAACTGCGCCAGTTGCGCGTCGTGCTGCGCCTGCGCTTTTTCCAAATCGCTGGCCACGCCGGCACGATCTCGCGCCAACGCCCTTTGCCGCGTCAACTCCAGTTGGTACTGCTTGAGCTGCGCCTGACTCGCCAATTTCTGCGCCTGCGCGCTGCGTAATTCGGCCTGCGACTTGCGCAGTTCGTTAAGTTGCAACGTCGGATCTATCTCGGCCAACAGCTGGCCCTGAGCCACTCTGTCCCCCGGTTTGACATACAGTTTTTTCAGTTGGCCGTTGACCTGCGCGCCAACGTTCACCTGCCGGGCCGGTTTCAAAATGCCGGTAGCCAACACGCTTTTTTCGATGTCGCCGCGATCGACGCGCGCCGTCTGCGGCGGTGATACGTCAGGCGCCCGATTCAACCCTAACAGCCCGCCGGCCAGCCCCCCCAACACGATCGCCACCAGCGCCACACGCCGCCAGCGTTTCTTTCCGGGCACGTCACTCCACCTCAGCACAGTCATTCATCCTGGTGTCAACGGCGGCCAACAACCGGCCCTGCGACAAGTGCAGCACCCGATCAAACAACGGCAGCAGCCGCGGGTTATGCGTCACGGTCACCAGGGTTTTACCCTTCTCACGGCAATGCGCTACCAGAGCCGACATCACCGCCGCAGCGGTTTTTTCATCCAGATTCGCCGTCGGTTCATCCAGCACCAACACCGGACAACGGCTGTACATGGCACGCGCCAGCAACAGACGCTGCCGTTGCCCCAGCGACAGCCCGGCATGGCTCTCTCTCACCAGAGCGTTTACGCCTCCGGGCAGTTGCGCCACCGCATCCGCCAGCCCCAAACTGCATAGCGCCTGTTCCACTTGTCTCTGCTGGCCTGGCGCCGACGGGGCGAACAGCGTGACGTTTTGCAACACCGAGGCATTGAACAGAATGTCCTCCTGGCTTTGCAGGAAGAACAGCCGCTGCGCGGCGGCGTTAGCCAGCACGCGGCCATCCAGCGTCAGTTCCCCCCGCTGCGGCGTCAACAGACAGGCGAGCACCTTCAGCAAGGTGCTCTTGCCCGCGCCGGAACCGCCGCAGATGGCGATACACTCGCCCCGTTCCAGCGTCAGCGACAGGTCGCGCAAAACCGGTTGGCCGGCGTCGTACGCAAAGCTCACTCCCCGATACGCCAACTGCACATCAAAATGGTTCACGCTTTCGTCGCCAGACCCGGTACGCAGAGATACGGCAGGAAACAGATCCCGCGCGCGCTCATCGATCACGTGCAGTTGGTTTTTCTGCAGGACGGCAAAAAAGATCTTGCTGGTGTAAGAGGTAAAAATTTCGCGCAGAAAGCTGTAGGCGAAGAATGCCCCCAGACTGAGTTCGCCCCCCTTTAGCAGCGGCAGCGCCAGCAGCATGAACACCACCATTTCCAGGCTGCCAATCAGTTGATAAATGCTGCCCTTGACCTGCTCATAGACTTTTTGCCGCTGCAGGCAGTTGAACAGCGAACGGGCATGCTCGGCAAAGCCCTCTTGCCGCTGGCCGGCGAGCCCGGCGGACTTGATGGTCGAAAACCCCTGAATGGTTTCCAGAATAAAATCATTCTGCGCCGCCCCTCTCACCTGCAGCTGCTGGGTGAAGTGGCGATCGCGATAAATAGCCCAAACGCTGATCGCCCCCATCAGCAGTACGCCGGCAATCGGCACCAGCGCCAACATCGGGCTCAAATAGCCCATCACCGCCAGCGCGATAGCAGCGATGATCCAGTCGGTGCGCAGGCCGTTATCCAGCTCGATTTTCTGGCCGGCGGCCATCTGCCAGCTGGTGAAACGGCTGAAAATCTCGCCGGGCGCGCGCTTGCTGAAGAAATTCAGCGAATTTTCCAGCAGGCGGGAAAACCCGGCGGCGCCGTGCAGCAACACGAAGTTTTTGATAAAACGCTCGGTGATGATGCGCGCCATCAAGGCCAGCGCCGTGGATGCCACAAACGCCAGCAGATAGTAGGCGTAAGGGAACGCGACCTCACCGGCCATGGCGAACACCTGATTGATCGCGCTGGCGACCATCATCGGCATGATGAACAGCGTCAGCGAGATAAGAAACGTCATCGCCGCCAGGCGATAAATGCCGGCGATGCCGGCGGTATCCTTCAGGCTTAAACTGGCGAAAGCGCCGCGTCGGCGGCTCCGCGCAGCGGGGGCGGTGGACGGTAAATCATCGCGATCGAGCACCAATGCGTAGCCGCTGATTTCCGCTTTCAAAGCGGCGTACGGCAGCAGCTGTTGCCCCAACGCCGGATTCATTACGCACACGTAACCGCCCTGACGATATGCCAGCAATACATAGTGGCCCGCGCCGTAATGCAGAATCGCCGGTAAAGGCAGCGCCGCCAGATCCCGGTGCTCGAACGCCACCGGATAAGCCGGCAACGCCAGCTCCCCTAAAATGGCGCACAGCGTCGCCAGCGAAGTGCCGTGTTGCGAAGCGGGGTAACGCTCACGCAGTTCCGTCAATGGCGCGCGAACGCCCTGCGTTTCCGCCAGCATGGCGATGCAGGCCAGCCCGCACTCATTGATTTCGCTCTGCAAGACCGGCGTAGGGAGGGTGTTTTCCATGCGTAGTGATATCCCTGACTTATTCGTTGATAAAAAATAAAGAGTGCGAATGCCACAGCAACCAATCATCCGCATGTCGCCGCAGGGTGCGCTCGACGATCTCCGGCACGGCGCGGCCGACCAGCTCTGTGGCAATCGGTTCTTCTATGTGAATGCGAACGCCGCGATCGTAATAAAGCGAATAGCACACCACTCGAGCCCGCATCGCTCGAGATAATCGAACGATGCCGCTATGCAAATGCGCTGGCCGGTTGAACAAACGGCAAGCCAGTTTGGCCGAGGCGTCCCGGGTGCTGTTCAAGGTGTAATCCGGCGTGATGTCCGGGAAGAGGATGATGTTGCGCCGATGCTCCGTCGCCTCCAGCAGCGCCTGCGACAAGGTGCCGGCAATATGCCGGGGATCGTCGTGAATCGAGCAATAGTCGAGCCGCTGCCGCCATTCCCCCTCAGGCGCTCGCCGCGCTAACGTCTGTGCGTCGCCGGAAACGATCACCGTTGCCCGCCCGGGATAAACGCCCGCGCCGACCAGCGTCGCCAGCACATCGGAAACCGTGTGCATCGGCGCCAACAACACCGGCACCCCGGCGCGATGCAGCGGCTCCACCACCTGATTGAGCTGTGAGGTGCACTGCGCCAAATGCTCCATCAACGCGGCGTTGCGGGCCTGGATCGCCGCCAAATCCAGCCATTGTCGCCGCTGCATCAGCCAGGCGAAGTTCAGCCTGCCGTCGCCCAACAGGCTTTGGCGATTCGCCTCAGCGACCGCTTGCCGGTGGCGAAAACGGCGTTGCTGCAGACCCCACCTCAACCGCCTCTGCATCTTTAGCCACAGGCGATAATCCACGCGCCGCAGCAGAGCGCACGTCAGACTCCGGCTCACCCCGGTGCGGACAGCCGAGAGACGCGCCACGGCGTCCAGGCCGTTACGCCAGGCCAGATAGCCCCGAACCGCGAGCAGGCGCATCAGGGGGCCAGCGGCTTATCGTGCTGCAACAGCGACAGCAGCTGCTGGCTGAAAGCGGAAAACTCACGATCTTGCAGCGCAAGCCATTTGCGATTGACGATAAAACTGGGGGTCGCGTTGATCTGGTAATAGCGGCTCACTGCCGTCATATACGCCAACAGCTCTTTGACCCGCTCAGACTCTCTGGCCTGCTGATAGGCGGCTTCGTCGATGCCGTTGGCCTTCAGCCAGGCGCTGAGCTGTTTGTCGTCCGCCAGGTTGAGATTTTCTTTGATAATGGCGCGGTAAGCGGCGGGGCGATGCTGCGCTTCGATCCCCATGATCGTCAGCGTGGCGAACAGGGGCGCAAAAGCCGCCATGCCGGCTTGACTGTCGTCGCTGAGGTGCAAGCGCACCAACTTGGCCCCCGCCGGTAAACTTTTTTCCAGCTCGGCCACGCCGCTTTCGTTGACTTCACAATAGTGGCAGGCATAAGAGAAGACTTCGACAATGGTATTATCGTCTTGCAACGGGCCTTGCTCGATTTTTTCCGGGGAGATAAAGCTCAGGCTTTCCGCCTCCGGCGGTTGCATGACGTAATGCTGAAAATAAAATGCGGTCAAAAAAGAAGAGGCCAAAATAATAACGAGCGTATAGCTGATGAAAAGCAAGGGACGTTTATACATAACGGACGCATCCTGCGCATATATTAATATTCACTTGGCAGAGTGAACACGTGAAAAAGAGTTAATACCGTAAATAATGAGGACGTAAAGACGACTTTGTCGCCCGGTATCAGGCGGGACAACGCAAACGTTGCCCGCCTGCCCACCGCTAATCTAAATGCAGGGGGTCAACCCGCATCAACTTGGCGTGGTTGGGTTAGACGGGCAGCTTGCTACCGGCGCAGGGTAATAGAACTTCTGTACGCCACCGAATTTGTTCGCACAGGTTTTCACCAGCTGGCAGGTGCGGTTGTTGCCGCTGCCCACCCAGGCAAACTCCTTGGTACACACAAAAGTACCGCCGACGATGTTTTCCGCTTCTGACAGATTGATTTTCTTCATTACAATATCCTTATTTATATTAAAACATAAACACACTACCCATTACTCTGTCGGCAGACAGAGCAATTCTTCAATACATTTCAAAAACATTTAATAAATAACAATGAGAGCACTTCGGGAAAAAGCATAGCCATCCCAAACGAGCAGATCAATACAATTATTTACACTGCAAGTTAAAGTTAATCGAATAAGTAACCCTCTATTACGGGACTATTCCAATTTAAATTGGACCAAAAACAAGAAAGCCAGACCAACTCCTGTTACAGCAAGGAAAACAAAAAAGGATAATTCTCAATAAAATGAAAAATAAAATAAGAAAAAATCAGATCTGACCAGTTGGCAATGACGTGCAACACGCTGAAAAGATTGCTTCCTGCCGCGCCGGATTTACACTGGGCAGCAGGACTCTCACTCTACAGGATGCCCATGCTCGCCACTCACGAATACGCCAACGACCTGATTCTGTTTGCCCTGATTGTCGACTGCGGCTCGTTCAGCAAGGCCGCCGAGAGCGCCGGCATCACCAGCTCGGTGGTCAGCAAACGCATCGGGCGGCTGGAAAAATCGCTGGGCGCCCGGCTGTTGTACCGCACCACCCGCAGCCTGACGCTGACCGAAAGCGGCCAGACGCTCTACCAGCAGGCCAAAGAGATCGGCGCCAAAGTGCAGGAGGCGCTGTACGCCGTCAGCGAAAAGAGCGAAGAATTGACCGGCGCCATTCGCATGTCGGTGCCGACCATCTCGGGCGAGCTGCTGCTGAGCGAGAGCGTGGCGGAATTTTGCGCTCTGCACCCCAACCTGAAAGTCGAGATGCGGCTGGAAAATCGCTTTGTCGATCTGGTGGAAGAAGGTATCGATCTGGCGATCCGCACCGGCACCATGCCGGATTCGAGCCTGATTGCCCGGCCGATCTTCGATTCCCGCTGGGTGATCGTCTGCTCGTCGGAATACCTGGAAAGCCACCCGGAACCGCGCAGCGCCGAAGACCTGCTCGACCACAACTGCCTGACCTACACCTACCAGGAAAGCGGCACCGCCAACTGGCTGATGAAACGGCCGGGGCGCAACGAAATCTACGAGCTGCAGGTTAACGGCAACCTGTCGGCCAACAATGCGCGAGCGATCCGCAAAGCAGTGATCGGCGGCCACGGCATCGCCATGGTGCCGCGCTGCATGGTGTATGAAGATTTGCAGGACGGCAAACTGACGGAGATCCTGGCCGGCCACTGCGGCAAGGTATTGGGCATATACGCCGTCTATCCTTACACCCGCAATCTGCCGTTAAAAACTCGCCTGCTGATCGAACATATCATCGGTTCCTATCAAAATATCAGCCACTACTTTTAAGTTTCCACTCCTGATTATTTCCACGCGTCGTAAAGTACCGCGTGGATTACCGCATTTTTGGACATGAACTCGTGAACATTAACGCCTAATTAATGTGATCCAGCGCATTCATTACACAACATAAAAACCCATCCAATTGATTTTAAATCAATTTAATTCAGCCTCAACAGCCGGCATTTTTCCCACCGCCGGCGCCATTCGCCGATGTTAAAAAATTATCGCGTGGCATCATCGCCAACGTTGTGATTAGAATGAAAATGTTGCGGTAATTAACCTTTCAGTTACATATCTCTGCCCATAAAAATAATAACCCTGAGGATCTTATGCCCCTGCTTTTCAGTATTGCGCCCATCGTCCTGCTAATATGGATGATGACCAAAAGGAATGGTGTGCCCTCTTATCTGGCCCTGCCGCTGACGGCCGCCGTGGTATATGCCCTGCAGCTCTGGTGGTTCGATGCCTCACTGCGGCTGCTGCATGCCAATATCATCACCGCGCTGGTCTCGACGCTGACGCCGATCACCATCATTGCCGGCGCCATTCTACTCAACAAACTGATGCAGATAAGCGGTGCGGAAAACGTGGTGCGCCGCTGGTTGGAAACCGTTAGCCCCAACCCGGTGGCCCAACTGATGATTATCGGCTGGGCGTTCGCCTTTATGATCGAGGGCGCCAGCGGCTTCGGCACTCCGGCCGCCATCGCCGCGCCGATTCTGGTCGGGCTGGGCTTCAACCCGCTGCGCGTCGCCCTGCTGACGCTGGTGATGAACTCGGTACCGGTCTCCTTCGGCGCCGTGGGCACCCCCACCTGGTTCGGCTTCGCCAACCTCGGCCTGTCGGACGCCAGCCTACTGGAGATCGGCCGGCAAACCGCGCTGATCCACGTTGTCGCCGGCTTCGTCATTCCTCTGCTGGCGCTGCGCTTTATCGTTTCCTGGCAGGATATTCGCCGCAACCTGCCGTTTATCTTGCTCAGCGTGCTGAGCTGCACCGTCCCCTACCTGCTGCTGGCCCAGGTGAACTATGAGTTCCCGGCGCTGGTCGGCGGCGCTCTCGGCCTGGCGCTGTCGGTGCTGCTGGCGCGCGGCGGCATTGGCCTCGCCCGCGCGGAAAAACCGCAGAACGCCGCGCAGGCGGTGCCGTTCATGCAGGTGGTCAAGGCGATGACGCCGACCCTGCTGCTGATTGCTATCCTGATAGTGACGCGCATTCACCAGTTGGGCCTCAAGGCGCTGCTTAACACCACCACGCTGCTGTGGCAGGAAAACCTCGGCTGGCTCGGGGAGCTGCGCATCAGCCAAGCGCTGATCGTCGAACTGCGGCAAGTGCTGGGCACCTCCGCCGCGGCCGGCTACAAAACGCTGTATGTCCCGGCGCTGATCCCGTTTCTGTTGGTGGTGGTGTTGTGCATTCCGCTGTTCCGTCTGAATGGCGGCCAGGTGCGGCAAATGTTCAGCGAAACCGGCGGGCGCATCACGCGCCCCTTTATCGCCCTGTTCGGCGCGCTGGTCATGGTCAATCTGATGATGCTGGGCGGCGACAACGCGCCGGTGATCCTGATCGGAAAAGCGTTGGCGGCGCTGACCGGCGACAGCTGGCTGCTGTTCTCTTCGTTCCTCGGCGCGCTGGGCTCGTTCTTCTCCGGTTCCAACACCGTTTCGAACCTGACGTTCGGCGGCATTCAGCAATCGATCGCCCAGAGCAGCGGCCTCGACGTCAATCTGACGCTGGCCTTGCAGTCCGTCGGCGGCGCCATGGGCAACATGGTGTGCCTGAACAATATTATCGCGGTCTGTTCGATCCTGGGGATCGGCAACGCCGAAGGCAAAATCATCAGAAAGACCGCGCTGCCGATGCTGGCGTACGGCGGGATCGCGGCCGGTATGGCGGCGATCCTCTCGCTCTGACTGACAACCCGTTATTTGCAAGAAGACAAGAAGGTAAACACTATGATCATCTCCGCGTCAACCGACTACCGGGCCGCCGCCCAGGCCAAACTGCCGCCGTTTCTGTTTCACTACATCGACGGCGGGGCCTACGCGGAGCATACGCTGAAGCGCAATACCGCAGATCTGGCCGATATTGCCTTGCGCCAGCGCGTGCTGCGCAATATGTCCGAACTCAGCCTGGAGACCACGCTGTTCGGCGAGCAGTTGGCGATGCCGGTGGCGCTGGGGCCGGTGGGGCTGACCGGCATGTACGCCCGCCGCGGCGAAGTGCAGGCCGCGCGCGCCGCGGCCAAAAAAGGCATTCCGTTCACGCTGTCCACCGTGTCGGTCTGCCCCATCGAAGAGGTGGCGCCGGCGATCGATCGGCCGATGTGGTTCCAGCTCTACGTGCTGAAAGACCGCGGCTTTATGCGCAACGCGCTGGAGCGCGCCAAAGCCGCCGGCGTGAAAACGCTGGTATTCACCGTCGACATGCCGGTGCCCGGCGCCCGTTACCGCGACGCCCATTCGGGGATGAGCGGCCCCAACGCCGCCCTGCGCCGCGTGCTGCAGGCGTTTACCCATCCGCAGTGGGCCTGGGATGTCGGCCTGTTCGGCAAGCCGCACGATCTGGGCAACGTCTCGGCCTACCGCGGCAAACCCACCAGCCTGGAAGACTACATCGGCTGGCTGGGAGCCAACTTCGATCCGTCGATTTCCTGGAAAGATCTGGAGTGGATCCGCGAATTCTGGGACGGCCCGATGATCATCAAAGGCATTCTGGATCCGGAAGACGCCAAAGATGCGGTGCGCTTCGGCGCCGACGGCATCATCGTCTCCAACCACGGCGGCCGCCAGCTGGACGGCGTGCTGTCGACCGCGCGCGCCATGCCGGCGATCGCCGACGCGGTGAAAGGCGACATTACCTTACTGGCCGATTCCGGCATCCGCAGCGGCCTGGACGTGGTGCGCATGATCGCGCTGGGCGCCGACAGCGTGCTGCTGGGGCGCGCCTTCGTCTATGCGCTGGCGGCGGCCGGCGAAGCCGGGGTGGCTAACTTGCTGGATCTGATCGACAAGGAAATGCGCGTCGCCATGACGCTCACCGGCGCGAAAACCATTGCGGAGATCAACGCCGGATCGCTGGTCAGAAACGCCTGACTCACAGCGGCTGCACGCCCTCCGGATAAGCGTTGTAGCTCATCTTGCTGATGAAGGCCCCGGCCGGTGACACCAGAACCCGGCCGGCGGCGTCCAACCCGAGGAAGGTGCCGGTGCAGCGCCCGGAGATAAAGTCGAAGAAGAACACCGAGCACACCGGGATAATCTTTTCCCGGAAGGTGAACAGGAACATCTCGTCCTCAAACTTGTAGTAAGTGGCGTAATCCATGTCGCCGTGCCCGAACTGCTCGCCGCGCAGGTTTTGCCAGGCATAACGCTCGGTGTTGACGTAGAAGTGCTCATAGTAATGGTTGGGGCTGTAAACGTTCAGCGTGCGATAACCGATCAGCTCGCGGGTCAAATGCGGCGCGATGCCGCCCGGCGTGACGCCGGCAATCAGCCCAACGTGGAAGCTTTGCTTGAGGCGGGATCCCTTTTCCACCGTTTGTTCGGGCAACAGCGTGCTGCGCACCAGCAGCGCCCGGCCGCTGCCGCGGTTGAGCACCAGCGTCAGGCATTCGTTGCCCGGCGACTGCAGCGGAATATTGAAGAAATAGCGCGCGGCGGAGGTTTGCACCTCTTCGTAAGCGTCCTCACCGCTCTCCCCTCCCCAGGCCCACAGCACCCGTTGCCGGTCGGCGCTGAAACGCAGCGTGATGTCCCCGCCATCTTCAAAGGCGATCTGCAGCGTTTTGCCGCGCCAGTCCTGGGTACCCGGCAACCGGTTGGTATCGATGCCACGCGCGAAATCGTCGTAATTCTTCCAGTCCGGCTCGGCATTTTGATTCAGTACGGATGATTCTGCTGACATCTTCGCTCTCCTTGATTGAATGGGATAAAACTCGTCTCAAACGTCGGCGACGCCCGCCGGCTTCACCGCTCGGCGGTTCACCACGGCAGGGGCGGTTTCATCGAGAAAACAACTCAGTACCCCGGCGCACACGGCGCCGGCGGCCGCCAGCCACATTACGCTGACCAGGCCGTAGCGATCGGCGATCAGCCCGGCGATAAACGGCGCCAGGCAGCCGCCAATCACCTCACCGATCCCCATCACCAGCCCCAACGCGGTGGCGATGCGCGCCGGCGACACCGTTTCCGACGGGATGGTGGCCATAAACAGCGTGAAACAGCCAAGGCCGGTATAAGACAGGAAAACCAGCACGCCCAGCAGCCACGGATTGGCGACGTAGCTCAGGAACAGCGGGCAGCACACCGCCAGCAGCGAAAAGAAAATCAGCGTCGGTTTGCGCCCGAGGCGATCGGAGATCGCCGGTACCGCCACGCCCCAGAAGACCCAGGCGGCGCCGATGGCGCTCATGATGCCGCCCATCGTGCCTTCACCGAAGCCACGGTCGGTCACCAAAAAGTTAGGGGTGAAGGTAATGATGATCATGAACCAGGTGACGAACACGCAGGAGATCAGAATGCACAGCGCCACGTTCTTGATTTTGAACAGCTCGCCGTAAGCGGCCTTGCCCGCCGGCTTACCGGCCGCCGGCACGGCGCTGAAAGCGGGATCCTTTTTGCCGTTCACATAGCGATAGATCAGCCACGCCAGAATGATGCCCGGCACGGCGGTCAGGTGAAACGCCATGCTCCATCCCCACTTCTGCGCCAGATAGATGATCAGCGGCGGCGCGATGATGCCGCCCAACAGCCCCGGCGCCGCGCCCTGGATTAATCCCATGTTGAAACCGCGGCGCTGCGGCTGCGATCTTTCCACCATCAACGATTGCGCGATCGGCAATACCGGCCCCTCAGCAATCCCCATCAGCGCACGGAAGATCAATAACATGGCAAACCCGCTGACCAGCCCCGACAGCGCGGAGAACAGCGAAAACACCAAGATGGACAAGATCAGCATCGGTTTACGGATATTAAAGCGATCGGCTATCGCCCCCAACCCGGCGCCGGACAGCGCCCAGGTTAGCGCCAACACCGCCGACAGCGTGCCGAGATGCACGTTGCTGAGCTTGAGGTCGGCGGCAATCATCGGAAACAGAAACGAGATGGTCAGACGATCGACGAACACGCAGCCGAAAACGAAAAACAAAATGATCAGCAATCGGTTCTCTTCGCTCAATCGCGAGCGCTGTCCTGGCGAATTATTCATAGCGTCATTAGTCCATAAGTTAACTTATGAATGGCGAGCGGCCATGGCATAAGTCGGTTAAGCGCGCAGCCAAGAGAAACATTGGCCATCGGTCACGATAACAACTCATTAACATATTAACGATATAAACTTATCTCAAGTAACGGGCATGTCAAAGGGCCGTTGAAAACGACGACGGGGTGGCAAATCAGGTATTTTTCACAGAGCGCGAATGACATGAAAATAAATCAACATTATGTTTTTACTGATTTAAATAAAATTACCCAGCACTTTTTACTTTTATTGAAAAAGCCAAAATGCCGTGATTTATAAACAGGTTAACAAATAAAACTTAACCTCACCTTATAAATTGACGCTATTTCCCTTTTCATCGGCCGCATTGCCCCACCCGCTTTATTATTTGAATCCGTTTGCTTTATCGCGGTTATGGCGCGAACGATTAACTCTATTGTGTTAATCAATAATCACGCCATGAGATTATCAATGCTGAATAATAATAAAAGCGCAGGCCGTGACCGGAATCACAAACAGAATCCCCTTTAACGTCCTGCGAGCGGGTTATTACCGGCGCGGCTAGCTTATGCCAACTCGTTCCAACCCCGGATGGAAAAACGGCGGCATGATAAGCGGCAGGTAACCAGCAAGGAGATGAACATGACGACAGCACTGACAAAAGCCGCTTTCTGGCGCAAAGCCGCCGACTCTTCATCGCTGCGCGAGCCGCGCGTGCTGATCCGAGTCTACGTCGACGAAGGCGAGATTGACCGCGCCATCGCGTTTTACGAGCAGCTGCACGGCGTGAAAGCGGATATGCGTTTCGACTTCCCCGAGCATCGGCTGGTGCTGGCGGCGGTGGGGCCATTTCTGATCCTGGAAGGCTCGGAAGAAAACCTGCGTCCTTTTCGCAGCACCGTCGGCACGTTGCTGGTCGATGACATTTATCCCTACCACCAGCGGCTACAGGCCGCCGGCGCCGATATCTTCTTTGGCCCGGTGGAAGTGCCCACCGGCGCCTGTTTCAATGCGCGCCTGCCGGACGGCACGATTATCGAATACGTGCATCACCGGCCGCGCGCGGACGAATAAGCCGCCTCAGGGGAGCGCCGGCTTCATGGCGTAGCCGCGCAGATCCTTGCGCAGGCTGAGCATGTACAGCACGATCACCGCCGAGAAAGGCAAACCGCACAGCACCACGGCAGTCTGCATCGCGCTGAAACTGCCGGCGTACAGCAGCCCGGCGCACACCAGCGTGGTGACCGCTGCCCAGAACACCCGCAGCCAGGCGGGCGCGTCATCGTGGGCGGAACCGCCCTGGCAGGACAGATTCGCTATCATCAGCGTGCCGGAGTCCACCGGCGTCAGGAACAGCACGAAGCTTATCACCACCACAAAGCCGGCGGTCAGCTGGGTATAGGGCAGGTATTCGAACAGCTTGAACACCGCCATCGGCGGATCGCTTTGCGCCACCTGCCCCAGAATCGCTTGCCCGCCCTCCAGCACCAGACTGATGGCGGTATTGCCGAAGATCGACAGCCACGCCAGCGTGAACCCCAGCGGGATCAACAACACGCCGAAGATCAGTTCGCGGATGGTACGGCCTTTGGAAATACGCGCGATAAACAGCCCGACAAACGGCGCCCACGCCACCCACCAGGCCCAATAGAACAGCGTCCAGGCACCCTGCCACTGGCGCGCCTTGCCGTACAGATACATATCGAAACTGCGGCTGACGAGCGAGGTCAGATAATCCCCAATGTTCTGCAACATGCCGTTGAGCAGGTTCAGCGTCGGGCCGGCCAGAAACACGAACAGCAACAGCAGGCACAGGAAGCCGACGTTGATGTTCGACAGCATGGCAATGCCCTTCTCGACGCCGGTGACCGCCGCCAGCGTGGCCACCACCATCATCACCACGATCAGCGCCAGCAGCACGCCGGTGCTTTGCGGAATGTCGAACAGGTAGAACAGCCCCGAGTTCACCAACAGCGCGCCGATCCCCAGGTTGGTCACCATCGAGATAACCGTCACCAGAATGCCGAAGCTGTCCACCAGATGGCCGACGCCGCCGTGGATGCGCTCGCCGAAGATCGGGTATAGCGCCGAACGCAGCGCCAGCGGCAAACCGCGACAATAGGCGAAATAGGCCAGCGCGGTGGCGATCAGCGCATACAGCGCCCAGCCGTGCAGCCCCCAGTGCAAAAAGGTCAGCGCCATTGCCTGTCGCGCCGCCTGTACGCTGCCGCCGCTGCCTTCCGGTGGCGACAGGAAGTGATCCAACGGCTCATAGGCGCCGTAATACACCAGCGCAATGCCAATGCCCGACGAGAACAGCATCGCCACCCAGGAGGGATAGCTGAACTGCGGCGGCTCGTCATCCTGGCTGAGGCGAATATGGCCAAAGCGCGACAGCGCCAGCCAGAACACGAACACCATACAGGCGACCATCAACAGCATGTAATACCAGCCGAACACGTCGGCCACCCAACTTTGCGCGACATTCAGCCACTGTTTGCTAGCGGCGGGAAACAGCACAATCAGCGCCCCCAGCAGCAAGATCACCGCGGCTGAGCCGAAAAATACCGGGACATTCAATCTGACAGGTTCTTCGTCAAGCGATGGAGGAGTTTTTATTGTCATTGGCAGGCTTCCATGATGCGAAAGACAGACGATTTAAATGCAACCTTTGATTAACATTTTATCGTCATTTATTTGACATTTTCGCAGCATATAGAGTATTGATTGACCATTCAATCAATCAAATTCAAAGTGTGATTTGCCTATCAGTTGGGGAAAATATGTACCGCAGAGACATTCCTGAGCAGCGCAAGGAGCAGTTGATTAACGCCGCCTTCGAAACCATCAGCGTGGTGGGGTTGGCCGGCGTCACCCTGTCGCAGGTGGCGAAAGAAGCCGGGCTGTCGACCGGCATCGTCAGCCACTATTTTGGCGATAAGGAGGGATTGTTGAGCGCGACCATGCGCAAGATCCTGCGCGATCTGCGCGACGCGGTGGCCGAGTGCCGCGCTCAGGCGGCGAGCGACAGCCAGTCGCAGCTGTGCGCCATCATTCAGGGCAACTTCCACCCCAGTCAAACCAACGCCATTTCCATGCGCGCCTGGCTCGACTTCTGGGCCGCCAGCATGCACCAGCCGGTGCTGCGCCGCCTGCAGCGCGCCAACGATCGGCGGCTCTATTCCAATATATGCAGCCAGTTCCGCCGCGAGCTGCCGCTGCAGCAGGCGCGCGACGCGGCGCGCGGGCTGGCGGCGATGATCGATGGGCTCTGGCTGCGCGGCAGCCTGGCCGGGGATGACACCGATCTTCAGCAGGATTACCGCATCGCCTGCGACTACGTGATACAACGGCTCAAGGCCGCGTCATCGATGGTGTGAACGGCAGCGTCAGCGCGGTTCCTGCTCTTCGCTGTACTGGGTTTGCCACATGGCGGCGTAGCGGCCGTTCGCCGCCAACAGCGCCTCATGCCCCCCGCGCTCGACGATCTCCCCCGCCTCCAGCACGATGATCTCATCGGCGTCCACCACGGTGGAGAGCCGATGGGCGATCACCAGCGTGGTGTGGTTGCGGCTCACCTCGCTCAGGTGCCCCTGGATTTCGCGCTCGGTCTGGGTATCCAGCGCGCTGGTCGCCTCGTCGAACACCAGGATGGCCGGATTTTTCAGAATGGTGCGCGCAATCGCCACCCGCTGCTTTTCACCGCCCGACAGCTTCAGCCCGCGCTCGCCCACCCGGGTGTCGTAACCGTCGGGCAGACCGACGATAAAATCATGGATATGCGCCAGCCGCGCCGCACGCTCGATTTCTTCATCGCTGGAGCCGGTTTTGCCATAGCCGATGTTGTAGCGCAGCGTATCGTTGAACAGCACCGTATCCTGCGGCACGATGCCGATCGCCTGCCGCAGACTGGCCTGGGTCAGTTGGCGAATGTCCTGGCCGTCGAGGGTAATGGCGCCGCCCTGCACGTCGTAAAAGCGAAACAGCAGGCGCGACAGCGTGGACTTGCCCGCGCCGGAGGCGCCGACCACCGCCACCGTGTGGCCCGCCGGAATGGTAAAGCTCACCTGCTTGAGGATCGGCCGACGCGTGTCGTAACCGAAGCTGACCGCGTCGAACCGCACTTCGCCGCGCTCGAGGCGCAGCGGCTGCGCATCCGGGCTATCGACGATCTCACGCTTTTCCTGCAGCAGATCGAACATGTTCTCCATGTCGATCAGCGCCTGGCGCACCTCCGAGTAGATAAAGCCGAAGAAGTTCAGCGGCTGGTACAGCTGCAGCAGGTAGGCGTTGACCAGCACGAAGTCGCCGACCGTCATCGTCCCCTGCGTAATGCCCTGCGCCGCCATGGCCATCATGACGATCAGCCCGATCGAGATAATGGCGGTTTGCCCCAGGTTGATCGCGGTAAAACTGAATTGGTTCTTGATGGCGGCGTATTCGTACAGCCGGCGCGACAGATCGAAGCGCTCAGCCTCGAACGCTTCATTGCCGAAGTACTTCACGGTCTCATAGTTCAGCAGGCTGTCGATGGATTTGCTGTTGGCGTCGGCGTTGGCCTTGTTGAGCTCGCGGCGAAAGCGGGTGCGCCAGCTCACCGCCAGCACGGTGAACAGGATGTAGCAGCCGACCGTGGTCAGGATCGCCAACGCGAACCAGCCATTCAGCATATGCCACATGATCGCCGTGACCAGCGTCAGCTCGAACAGGATCGGCACGATGGAGAACAACAATCGCGACAGCACCGTGGACACCGCCTGGGTGCCGCGCTCGATAGACAACGACAGCCCGCCGGTCTGGCGCTCCAGATGGAAGCGCAGGCTCAGCGCATGCAGCTGGCGAAACACCCGCACGCCCAACAGGCGCGTGGCGTTCTGGCTGACGTGGATAAACATCACGTTGCGCAGTTCCTCAAACAGCGCGCCGCCCACCCGCGCCACGCCGTAGGCGACGATCAGCCCCAGCGGCACCGCCAGCATTTTCGCCGTCTCGCCGCTCAGCGCATCGACCATCGCTTTGTAGGCCAGCGGCACCAGCGTGGTGCTGACCTTGGCCGCCACCATGAACACGAAGGCCACCACCAAATACCCCCGCAGCCGCGGGTTGTCTTTCGGCCACAGATAGGGCAGCAGGAATTTCAGCAAGCGGGAACGATCCATCATGTAATATTCATCTTCTCGGTCGGGCTCGCGGCGCATGGCCGCGCGGGGGTTATGAGTTTGGCCTGGCCGGCGGCGAACGCCGCAGCCATTCCGTTTTCCTACGATGGCAACTCAGCATCATCCGTCAGGAGAAGCGGCGGCGACTCGGGCAAAGTTCAGGCATGGAGGAGACAATCACATGACCCAGACGTATGCAAAGCGCTTTGCGCAGGTCTTTGACTATATCGACCGCCACCTGGACGAGGCGCTTACCGTCGACAAGCTGAGCGAAGTGGCCCATTTTTCGCGCTTCCACTTTCAACGCCAGTTTAGCGCGTATTGCGGCATCTCGGTGTGGCGTTATATCCAGTGGATGAGGCTTAAACGCGCCTCTTATCGCCTGGCGTATAACCCGCTGGAGCCGGTGATTGACATCGCGCTGGACGCCGGCTTTCAAAACCCGGAGTCCTTCAGCCGCGCCTTCAAACAGGCGTTCAGCCAAACGCCGAGCCAGTTTCGCAAACAGCCGGCCTGGATCGATTGGCAGCAGCGCTTTCCCGAACCGAAACACAGAAGGAAACACCCCATGAAGGTAGACATTGTCGACTGCCCGGCCACGCCGGTGGCGATGCTCGAACATCGCGGCCCGTCCGCGCTGGTCAATGAAACCGCCGCGCGCTTTATCGAGTGGCGTAAAACCAGCGGCCTGTCGCCGGTCAGAAGCAGCCGCACGTACGGCATCGCGCCGCACGATCCGGCCACCACCGAAGCACAGGACTTCCGCTTCTACCTCTGCGGGGAAGTCACGGCGCCGATCCCGGAGGACAACGCCTTCGGCGTGGTGAACAGCATGCTGCCGGCCGGACGCTGCGCGGTGCTGCGCCATCTCGGATCGCTGGATGGGCTCTCGGAAAGCGCCCGCTATCTCTACAGCGAGTGGTTGCCGGCCAGCGGCGAGGAGCTGCGCGACTTTCCGCTCTATTTCCACTACCACAACTTCGTGCACGAGGTAGCGGAATATGAATTGGTGACCGATCTTTATCTGCCGCTGAAATAGCTGACATCCGGCCCCGCAAGGAGCCGGATTGACGTTAACAGGACGGCGACGATCCCTGCGGCGGCAGATAGCGCTGCGGATCGAGCGCGGTGGCGCGGTAGCGGATCTGGAAATGCAGGAACACCGAATCGGTGCCGGTGCTGCCCATGGTGCCGATCTTCTGCCCCGCTTTCACATCCTGGCCGTTGCGCACCAGCGTGGTGTCGTTGTGCGCATAGGCGGTAATAAAGTCTTCGCCGTGCTTAATCATGATCAGGTTGCCGTAGCCGCGCAATTGGTTGCCGACGTACACCACTTTGCCCTTGGCGGAAGCATAGATCGGCTGGCCGCGTTTACCGGCGATGTCGATGCCCTTGTTGCCGCCATCGGCATTGGAGTACGCCTGCACGATCCGGCCGCTGGTCGGCCAGCGCCAGCAACGTGCGGCGCCCGGCGGCGGCGTTTGCTTGGCGATCGCGGCGGAAGACGAGGATGTTTTACGGCGCGTAGCGGCGGTTTTGGTCGGCGCGCCGCCGCTCAGCCGCAGTTTTTGCCCCACTTCCAGATTATAGGGCGGGCGTATCTTGTTGATTCTGGCCAGATCGCCGACTTCGCTGTCGGTGATCCAGGCGATGTAGTACAGCGTATCGCCCCGTTTGACGGTGTAGGACTTGCCGGTGTAGCTGCCCTTCGGCAGTTTGTCGTAGTCGCGGTTGTAGGTGTTTTTACCCGAACACCCAGCCAACAGCAGCCCCAATGTCAGACACACCGCGATGCGGCGCCACCTTGCCAGCTTGCTTCCTGTGCTCAAATCCTGTCCCCAATCGTCTTTTCGGTTCTGATACGCGTCAGCCGCACAGTGTAACATTTGCGCCGGGTCAGTCAAAAACCCCCAGACGGTCTATGCTAAACAGGTAAGGATGACTGATTAATTACCCAACGACGAAATGGAGTACTGTCATGTTGAACCTCGACCGCAATAATCTGCCCCTCCTGAGCGAAGAGCTGCTCAAAAAGCAACGCACCACCCTGCTGATCATCGCCTTCCTGCTGCTGGCGGGCGGCATACTGTGCCTGGTGAATCCTTTCGCCTCCGGCGCAGCGCTGAGCATCGTAGTGGGCATTCTGCTGCTGTTGAGCGGCGCCGGGCTGATTATCGCCATGATAGCCAACCGGGCGCAGAATACCTGGCCGATGATCGGCGGCATTCTGCTGGGCGTGGCCTACCTGATTATCGGCTATGTGTTCATCACCAGCCCGCTGGCGGGCATTCTGGCGCTGGCGGTCTACCTCGCCGTGCTGTTTGCGCTCGGCGGCATCGCGCGCCTGGCGGCAGGCTATATGCGCCGAGGCCTGCCGGGCAACTGGCTGCAGTTCGTCATCGGCGTGCTCGATTTGATCATCGCCTGGATGCTGATCGGCTCAGGCCCTGCGGCATCGGTGACGCTGGTGACGGCGATCGTCGGCATCGAGATGCTGGTCAGTTCCTTTGCCCTGTTCCAGGCGGCGAATCTGTTTAAACGCGCCTGATCGTAACGGCCCGCCGACGGCGGGCCGCCATCCCCTCCCCATTTGCAAACAAAACAAGGCGATACCCCCTCAGCTTGTCCGTGGTTATCTTCATCGGTAAGTGCCAATATAGGCGAAGACAAGGGAGCTGAAACCGATGACAACCCATTCCAAACCGTTGAACTCGCGGGAAGTCTGCCTGCAATTACGCCACTTCAACCAGGTAATCGGGCAACAATGCCGCAATATGGCGCGCCAAAAAACCGCTTGCCCGTGCTGCCTGACGGACATCGCCACCGGCTGCGACGCCGGTATCAAACTGTGTGGACAGCAGTTGGCCAAACCCAACCCGCAAACCCCATTATTCCGGCAGATTCGCAACCTGCTGCTCGACCTGCGCGCAGAAGCGATAGGGGTTCACAGAATAGACGTCCTGAACCGCACCAATAACGAAATCTCCTGGCTGTTGCGCGAGCTTTATTTCGAGACATTCTGAACACGAGGGCCGCGCGCCCATCGCTTGATACCTGCCGGTGCGGGCAAGATGCCGCGCCGTTTCACCGCCGCACCAGCCGACTTTTCGCCACGTTATCTTTTTGCGCTCTCCCCACTTTACGACCGCCATCACACCTCGCCAACCCCACATTGCGTTGGTTATAGAGTCGTCTACAATTCAATCGAATTACCCCCTACAACATCAGAAATTATTATTATTAGAGGTGATTATGTTACAGAAACACGAAAACGTAATAAGTATGACTGTACTAAGCCCGCAAGCCACCCAAGAGCTGATGCCCTCATTTTCTTCCTTGCCCCACACGCAACATGCCGACGGCAAATATCGCCTGCGCCGTTATTCCGTCGTGAAATACCTCAACCCCAACATCGCCGAAGTAGGGCCGCGCACCTTCATGCAGTCGGATCAGATCAACCATTTCCAGGGCAACGTGGTGCGCCGCTTCGAGCCTATCGACAGCGCCGTGCTGCAGAGCGCCGGCATGGCGGAGATGTGCAACCTGTTTGCCGAAAATAACGAACTGCCGGAAGGCGCCGAGATAGAGATCCACCAGATGCGCGTGGTCGCCATCCAAAAAGATACGCTGGTGGCGCCGGAAGGCATTCACCAGGACGGTTTCGACCATATCGCGATGATTGCCATTCATCGCCACAATATCGTCGGCGGCGAAATCATGCTGTACGACGACAGCCGCCACGATCCTTTCTTCAAAAAAGCGCTGGCCGACGGTGAAGCCGTGCTGTTGGCGGACAGTAAACTGTGGCACAACGCCACGCCGATCAATACCGTAAGCCCGAATGAAGAAGGCTATCTGGATCTCTTCGTCCTCACCGCTCGGGGAGAGAAAGCATGACCTTTACCCCCGAGCTCGCCCGACGCCAGTTCAGCGCCCTGTCCCGGCAGATCGACGGCAAACCGGCGATCTTTTTCGACGGCCCCGGCGGTGCGCAAGTTTCCCGGGGCGTGCTGGAAAAAATGACCGACTACCTGGGGAAGTACAACGCCAACCTGGGCGGGCACTACTTCTCCAGCCGGGTTACCGGCGAGGTGATGAGTCAGGCGCGCGAATCGGTGCGCGCCTTGTTAAATGCGCCGTCGCCCGACAACATCGTCTTCGGCATGAACATGACCACGCTGACCTTTCATCTCAGCCGCATCATCAGTCGCGATTGGCGGGACGGCGATGAGGTCATCGTCACCGCGCTGGATCACTACGCCAACGTCTCCAGCTGGCAGCAGGCCGCCGCCGACAAAGGCGCCGTGGTGCACCAGATAGCGCTGGAGAGCGCCGATTGTTCTCTCGACGCGGCAAAAGTGTGCGCGCGCATCAACGCCAACACGCGTCTGGTGGCGGTCAGCTACGCGTCCAACGTCACCGGCAGCATCGTCGATATCAAAACCATCGTTGAAGCCGCACATCGGGTGGGCGCGCAGGTGTATGTCGACGCCGTTCATTACGCGCCGCATAACCTGATCGACGTGCAGGCGTTGGGATGTGACTTCCTGGTGTGCTCCGCCTACAAATTCTTTGGCCCGCACGTCGGCATGGCCTACATCGCGCCGCAGTGGCTGCAGCGCCTGCGGCCGTACAAAGTCGAGCCGGCCACCGACGTCGGCCCCGGCCGTTTCGAGACCGGCACGCAGAGCTTCGAAGCGCTGGCCGGCGTCGCGGCCGCTATCGAGTATTTGGCGCAGTGGGGCACGCCCGGCGCGCCGTTAAGGCAGCGCTTGCAGGAGAGCTTCGCCGCCTACCACCGGCATGAAGAGGCGCTGTGCCGCCACTTTTTGCAACGGCTGCAGCAACTCGACGGCGTGCGGCTCTACGGCAATCCGCAGGCGGACAGCGCACGCCGCACGCCGACCTTCGCCCTGACCTTCAGCGGCCAGGCGCCCGACGCGATCGCCCGACGGCTGGGGCACCACAACATCTGCGCCGGCAGCGGACATTTCTATGCGCTGGGCCTGATTCAGCAACTGGGGCTGCAGGACGGCGGCGTGCTGCGCATCGGCATGATGCACTACAACACCCTTGATGAGATCGATACGCTGTTTGAAATACTCGCCAAGGAGATCCTCGGTTAATGCGCCATAACGGCCCGCCCGGTTTTCCGGCGGGCCACACCGCATAAATAGCCGTGCGTGTCGCCGGAGGCGTTAAACGTGAATAACGCTCCCCCTGTTTGAGGGGGTGGGTAGAATAGGCGGGATTTTTTTGAAAAGGGATTTTAACGTTGAGAAAATATGCCGTTATCACCGCCGCGTTGATGATGTCTTCCTGCGCCACGCCGGAAAAGTGGGAAGCGCAAACGGCGGCTCCGACACCCCTTAAAGCCGCCAGAGCAAGCTGCCGACAAGAAGCCGAACAACGCTATCCCGTGAGCCAGTCTTTAGACACCCGCTCGCCTGTATTCTCCTCCATGAATATCAACGGTGCGGATATCCCCAATACTCACGGCGTCGTTTTTCCTTCGGACCGTAATGAAATGCGCAGAAAAGAACACGTTAATGCCTGCATGAAATTGGAGGGATGGGAAAATAAGAATAAGGTGACGGGGTTATTGGCCTTTTTATTTAACTAACGGCAACGTGAATTATTCGGAATTACCGCGTAAAGACAGCGGTAATTCCGCTCTATAGAGCGGCGCCGGCCTCCTGCGCCAGCCCGACTATTTTGCTACGATATTACAGTCACCACCTTTCCTCCATTCAGGGCGATAATCAAACAAATGGAATAAATCAATTTATGAGTGAGAAAGACACCTCCTTAAATAAGCCGCAAAGCCATATCAACAAAGCGGTATTCTTCACCTCTGCAGTCCTCATTTTTCTTCTGGTCGCCTTCGCCGCCTTTTTCCCCGACGTCGCTGACAAAAACTTCAAGCTTCTGCAGCAACAAATCTTCACCAACGCCAGCTGGTTTTATATTTTGGCCGTGGCGCTCATATTGCTCAGCGTGACGTTTCTGGGGCTTTCTCGTTACGGCGACATCAAACTTGGCCCCGATCATGCGCAACCCGATTTTCGCTACCACTCCTGGTTTGCCATGCTGTTTTCGGCGGGGATGGGCATCGGTCTGATGTTCTTCGGCGTGGCGGAACCGGTTATGCACTATCTCTCGCCGCCGGTCGGCACGCCCGAGAGCATCGAGGCGGCCAAACAGGCCATGCGCCTGACCTTTTTCCACTGGGGGCTGCATGCCTGGGCGATCTACGCCATCGTGGCGTTGATTCTGGCCTTCTTCAGCTATCGGCATGGCCTGCCGTTGACCCTGCGCTCCGCGCTTTATCCGATCATCGGCGATCGCATTTATGGCCCTATCGGCCACGCCGTCGATATCTTCGCCGTCATCGGCACCGTATTCGGGGTCGCGACCTCGCTGGGTTATGGCGTATTGCAGGTCAACGCCGGGCTTAACCACCTGTTTGGCGTGCCAATCAACGAAACCGTTCAGGTGATATTAATCGTGGTGATTACCGGGCTGGCCACCATTTCCGTGGTTTCCGGGCTGGAGAAGGGCATACGCTTTCTGTCGGAGCTGAACCTCAGCCTGGCGCTGTTGCTCCTGGCCTTGGTCTTGCTGTTGGGGCCAACCGTTTTGCTGTTGAAATCTTTTGTGGAAAATACCGGCGGCTATCTGTCCGAGCTGGTCAGCAAAACCTTCAACCTGTATGCCTATGAACCCAAATCCAGCAACTGGCTAGGCGGATGGACGCTGCTCTACTGGGGGTGGTGGCTCTCCTGGTCGCCTTTCGTCGGGATGTTCATCGCACGGGTTTCCCGCGGCCGAACCATCCGCGAATTTGTCACGGGCGTGCTGTTCGTCCCGGCCGGCTTCACCCTCATGTGGATGACCGTGTTCGGCAACAGCGCCATTTACCTCATCATGGAAAAGGGCGCGACAGATCTCGCCGCTACGGTACAACAAGACGTGGCCTTGGCGTTGTTTAACTTCCTGGAGCATTTCCCATTCTCCAGCGTGCTTTCGTTTATCGCCATGGCGATGGTTATCGTCTTTTTTGTCACGTCCGCCGACTCCGGCGCCATGGTCGTGGATACCCTGGCTTCGGGCGGCTCCAGCAACACGCCGGTATGGCAACGCATTTTCTGGGCGTCGCTGATGGGCATCGTCGCCATCGCCTTGCTGATCGCCGGGGGGCTCAGCGCGTTGCAAACCGTCACCATCGCCAGCGCGCTGCCTTTCTCGGCCATCTTGCTGATATCCATTTACGGTTTGCTTAAGGCGCTGCGTCGCGATCTGACCAAGCGCGACAGCCAGAATATGGCCACCATCGCCCCTACCGCCGCCCGCAATCCTATCCCCTGGCAGCGCAGGCTGCGTAATATCGCTTATCTGCCAAAGCGCTCGCTGGTTAAGCGCTTTATGGACGAAGTCATCCAGTCGGCCATGACGCTGGTGCAGGAGGAGCTGAGTAAACAAGGCACGCTCAGCAGTATCAACACCGGCGCGGAAGATCGCATTCGTTTCGAGGTTGATTTAGGCGATGAGCTTAACTTTATCTATGAAGTCAGACTGCGCGGCTACAGCTCGCCGACCTTCGCCCTGGCCGGGCTGGATAATGATGAACAGCAAGCCGAGCAGCACAAATATTATCGCGCGGAGATCTACCTGAAAGAAGGCGGCCAGAACTACGATGTCATGGGCTGGAATCAGGAGCAGTTGATAAACGATATTCTCGACCAGTACGAAAAGCATCTGCATTTCTTGCATCTGGTGCGCTGAATGCCGACATGCCGTCCCCAGGGGCGGCATTTTTTTGCCCTGCTTTCTTCACCACGGCGCTGACACAAGTTTGGGTCGCCGTTCACCTCGTTTATTCCCCCTAGGGAAGGACATAATCCATCGTGTAGCGGTGCGTGCCTTGGTCGATCTCGATCGTCATCGATCCACTCAATTGCGTCAGCTCACCCGTCCCGGAATCGGGGACGACCGTCAACTGCAGCGACGAAACCCCACGGTTCATGGTGCCGCTGTGCTGTAACACGAAGCTGCCCTTGTGGCCATGCAAGGTCCCCGTTACGCGCTCCATTGCCACATAACCGGCGGAGCCATGCGCATCCATGCGTACAGCCAGCATTTCTCCGAGGCTGGCCGCAGTCAGGTCACCATGAAATTGCTTATCAATCGTCATCCGACTGAGCTTGGCCGTCTCAATTTCGGCCGTTGCGGTTTGCGGCGTCAATTTGATGTCGAATGTTCCTGTCGCATGCATTTTACAAACCCCTTTGTTAAGGTTGATGACACAGACGCATCGGTGCGCGCTGCGTTCCTGGCAATGGCCGCGGCAAAGATTAAACGCGCCCATACAGATCAATCTGTCGAGTTATAAAATCGTCATTATCTTCCAGCAGCTATCGCGGCGCATAACGCGGCGCGAAGACATATGTGAATGTATCAGGAGCGACCAGGTAGATGATTGCAAAAACGCGACAAGTCGCCCCGCATGACGGTAGCTCAAGATGACGGCCGGGAATGCCAAACCGCGCGGAGTGCTGCATCCGCAGCCGACGCAAAGTCAGTTTATACACGAGCGCCACTCGCCATCAGCTGCGTTGGCCGATCTGGTCGAGCACTACTGGTGTGTGCGCTGGGATCTGCGGGAGTTACCGCCTCAGCGGCAAGCGACGCTGCCCCACCCCAACGTGCATCTGGTGATCGAACGGAATGAATCATACGTTTACGGTGTTCACACCGATCGCTTCGAGCGGCTCCTTGAAGGGCGAGGCTTCGCCTTCGGCATCAAGTTTAAGCCGGGCGGCTTCCATCCCTTTCTGCAAGCGCCCATATCGACGCTCGCGAACCGCTCGATGCCTGCGCAGACCGTGTTTGGCGCTGATTGCCAGTCGCTGGCGAAGCGTATCGCCACGTGCGCTACGACGAGTGCGATGACGCTCGTGGCGGAGGCTTTCCTGCTGGCGCAGCGGCCCCAACCCGATCCTAACGTCGCGCGAGCGAACAGGCTCGTGGCCGCTATCGCCGGCAACCTTGGCATAACGTCGGTAAACCAATTGCTGGGCACTGCGGCGATAGACAAACGCGCGCTACAGAGGCTATTTCATAAATACGTAGGCGTCGGCCCCAAATGGGTGATCCAACGCTATCGTCTGCATGAAGCCATCGCGCAACTGCAGGCTCACACGCCTCGCGATTGGAGCAGGCTGGCGCTGGAATTGGGCTATTTTGATCAGGCCCATTTCGCTCGCGATTTTCGCGCTCTGGTGGGCCAGTCGCCCAGCGAGTATGTCAGGTCCCTGCACGCGGAGAATAACGGCATACAGGCGGCCTTTGCCAAACGCTGACCTGCTTTATTGAGAGACAAGGCGCAATGTCAGAATGACTTCGGCGAGATGAGTGCCAGAGGCTGAAACGGGAAATAGCGCGTGCTGTGAACGTGTAAGACGAAGGAGTAAACCGGCTTGGAGCGGGTGAAGGGAATCGAACCCTCGTATGCAGCTTGGGAAGCTGCCGTTCTACCATTGAACTACACCCGCATCGGTGTGCGACAGGCATTATAACCGGTTATCGGCGGCGGGCAAGCGGAGATGGCGCGTAACTGTCGATGTTTTAAGCGGTTAAGTCCGGTGGGCGAAAAAAAACCGGCGCAGTTGCCTGCACCGGTGGTTTCACGCTAAACGCGATTATTTCTGCGGGCGCATCGCCGGGAACAGAATCACGTCGCGGATGGTGTGGCTGTTGGTGAACAGCATCACCATACGGTCGATGCCGATGCCCAGACCGGCGGTCGGCGGCAGGCCGTGCTCCAGCGCGGTGACGTAGTCTTCGTCGTAGAACATCGCTTCGTCGTCGCCGGCGTCTTTGGCGTTCACCTGATCGGCAAAGCGCTGCGCCTGGTCTTCGGCGTCGTTCAGTTCGGAGAAGCCGTTGCCGATTTCACGGCCGCCGATGAAGAACTCGAAGCGGTCGGTGATTTCCGGGTTCACGTCGTTGCGGCGCGCCAGCGGCGACACTTCAGCCGGGTACTCGGTGATGAAGGTCGGCTGAATCAGATGGCTTTCCGCCACTTCTTCGAAGATCTCGGTCACAACGCGGCCCAGGCCCCAGCTCTTCTCAACCTTGATGCCGATGGATTCCGCGATGGCCACCGCTTTGCCCATGTCGGCCAGGTCAGCCAGATCGGTTTCCGGACGGTATTTCTTGATCGCCTCGGTCATGGTCAGCTTCTCGAACGGCTTGCCGAAGTCGAACACTTCGTCGCCGTACTGCACCTGAGAGGTGCCCAGCACTTTCTCGGTCAGGGTGCGGAACAGCGTCTCGGTCAGCTCGATCAGATCTTTGTAATCCGCGTAAGCCATGTAGAGTTCCATCATGGTGAACTCTGGGTTGTGACGCGGAGAAACGCCTTCGTTGCGGAAGTTGCGGTTGATTTCGAACACGCGCTCAAAGCCGCCGACCACCAGACGCTTCAGATACAGTTCCGGCGCGATGCGCAGGTACATGTCGATATCCAGCGCGTTGTGGTGGGTGATGAACGGACGCGCCGACGCGCCGCCCGGGATCACCTGCATCATCGGGGTTTCGACTTCCATGAAGCCGCGTTCCACCATGAAGTTACGGATAGCCGACATCACCTGAGAACGCACCTTGAAGGTGTTGCGCGATTCTTCGTTGGCGATCAGATCCAGGTAACGCTGGCGGTAACGGGTTTCCTGATCCGCCAGGCCGTGGAATTTGTCCGGCAGCGGACGCAGCGCTTTGGTCAGCAGACGCAGTTCGGTGCAATGGATCGACAGTTCGCCGGTCTTGGTTTTGAACAGCTTGCCGCGCGCGCCGAGGATATCGCCCAGGTCCCACTTCTTGAACTGCTCGTTGTATACGCCTTCAGCCAGATCGTCGCGCGCGACGTACAGCTGAATGCGGCCGCCCACGTCCTGCAGCGTAACGAAAGATGCCTTGCCCATAATGCGGCGGGTCATCATGCGGCCGGCGACGGTCACTTCTACGCCCAGCGCTTCCAGCTCTTCGTTGTCTTTATCGCCGTACGCGGCGTGCAGCTTGTCGGAGGTGGAGTCGCGACGGAAGTCGTTCGGGAACGCAATGCCGTTCTCACGCAGGCCGGCCAGTTTCTCGCGGCGGGACTGCAGCTCGTTATTGAGATCCAGCGCCTGATCGGCGCCCTGTACTTGTTGTTCAGACATTTCTATTCCTCATAACCCGGCTTTCAAACTTGCCTCAATGAATTTATCCAGGTCGCCATCCAGTACGGCCTGCGTGTTACGCGTTTCGACGTTGGTGCGCAAATCCTTGATGCGGGAGTCATCCAGCACGTAAGAACGGATTTGGCTGCCCCAGCCGATGTCGGACTTGTTGTCTTCCATCGCCTGTTTATCAGCATTTTTCTTTTGCATCTCAAACTCGTACAGCTTGGCTCGCAGCTGTTTAAACGCTTGATCCTTGTTCTTATGCTGAGAACGATCGTTCTGGCACTGCACCACGATGTTGGTTGGCAGGTGAGTAATACGTACGGCGGATTCGGTTTTGTTGACGTGCTGACCGCCCGCACCGGAGGCGCGGTACACGTCGATGCGCAGATCCGCCGGGTTGATATCGATGTCGATATCGTCGTCCACTTCCGGGTAGATGAACACCGAACTGAACGAGGTGTGGCGACGGCCGCCGGAGTCGAACGGGCTCTTGCGCACCAGGCGGTGAACGCCGGTTTCAGTGCGCAACCAGCCGAACGCGTAGTCGCCGATGATCTTGATGGTGGCCGATTTCAGGCCCGCAACGTCGCCGTCGGACTCTTCGATCACTTCGGTCTTGAAGCCCTTGGCTTCAGCCCAGCGCAGGTACATGCGCAGCAGCATGCTAGCCCAGTCTTGCGCTTCGGTACCGCCGGAGCCGGCCTGAATGTCCAGATAGCAGTCGGCGCTGTCGTATTCGCCGGAGAACATGCGGCGGAATTCCAGCTGCTCGAGCTTGGCGATCAGTTGATCGAGTTCGGCGACCGCTTCGTTGAAGGTCTCTTCATCGTCGGCTTCCACCGCCAGCTCCAGCAGACCGCTGACGTCTTCGCTGCCCTGCTGCAGGTGATCGATGGTTTCAACGATGGCTTCCAGCGCGGCGCGCTCTTTGCCGAGCGCCTGTGCGCGCTCCGGCTCGTTCCAAACGTCCGGCTGCTCCAGCTCGGCGTTGACTTCTTCTAGGCGTTCCTTCTTGGCATCATAGTCAAAGATACCCCCTAAGAACCGCAGTCCGCTCGGACAGGTCCTGAATTCGGTTTTTTACCGGGTTAATTTCAAACATGGTTTTGCGTTCTTTTACGTTGATGTCGTCGATGGCGGAATGCCATTGGAACCGCTAATTCTAACGGATCCGGGCGGCAGTTTATAGCGAGTTGGTCAGTTTTTGTGGCGATCGGGAAGGATGCCGGGGATTGGAGAGCCCAATCCCCGAGTTGTGTTCAATTTCACTTCAGCGCGGCCAAAGGTGTTGGATCAGCAGTTGCACGTTGCGGTTGCCGCGAAACTCGTTGACGTCGAGTTTGTAGGCCAGTTCCACTTCGCGCACGCTGCTGTCCGGCCACAGCGTGGTGTCCACGTTGAACGCGATACCGTCGAGCAGCGGGCCGCCGCCAAGCGGTTCCACCATCAGCTTCAGGTGTTTCTCACCCACCAACCGCTGCTGCAGGATACGGAACTTGCCGTCGAAGGTCGGTTCCGGGAACGCCTGGCCCCACGGGCCGCCCTCGCGCAGCAGCTCCGCCGTCGTCAGAGACAGCTCCTGCATCGCCAGTTCGCCGTCGGACCAGATCACCCCTTCCAACATCGCCGGATCGAGCCATTCGCCCACCAGCTCGCCGAAACGCTGGCGGAACTCGTCGAATTTGGCCTCTTCCAGCGACAGCCCGGCCGCCATCGCGTGGCCGCCGAACTTCATCATCAGCCCGGGGTTCAGCATATCCAGCCGCTCCAGCGCGTCGCGCATGTGCAAGCCGGGCACCGAACGGCCGGAGCCTTTCAGGATGCCGTCGCCCGCCGGCGCGAAAGCGATCACCGGACGGTGGAAACGCTCTTTGATGCGCGAAGCGAGGATGCCCACCACGCCCTGATGCCATTCCGGGTGATACATCGCCAGCCCGTAAGGCAGCTCGGTGCTGGTGCGCTCCAGCTGATCGCACAGCTGCAGGGCTTCCACCTGCATGCCCTGCTCTATCTCGCGTCGCGTCTGGTTCAGCGCATCGAGATCGTTGGCCAGCATGCGCGCCTGCGCGATGTCGTCGCTCAACAGCAGCGCCACGCCGATCGACATGTCGTCCAGCCTGCCGGCGGCGTTGAGCCGCGGGCCGAGGGCGAAACCAAGATCGTTGGCCGCCAGTTGGCGGGCGTCGCGGTTGGCCACTTCGAGCAGCGCGCGGATGCCCGGTCGGCATTTGCCGGCGCGGATGCGGTTTAATCCCTGATACACCAGAATGCGGTTGTTGGCGTCCAGCGGCACCACGTCGGCCACGGTGCCGAGCGCCACCAGATCCAGCAGTTCCGCCAGATTCGGCATCGCCAGCGCGCGCTGCTCGAACCAGCCGCTGTCCCGCAGCCGGGCGCGCAGCGCCAGCATCAGGTAGAACGCCACGCCTACCCCCGCCAGCGATTTGGACGGGAAGCCGCAGCCACGCAGGTTGGGGTTAACGATCGCTTCAGCCGCCGGCAGGGTCTCGCCCGGCAGGTGGTGATCGGTCACCAGCACCTGCATGCCTTTGGCGTGCGCCACGTCGACGCCGGCGTGGGAGGAGATGCCGTTATCGACGGTAACAATGAGTTCTGCGCCGCGCGCCGCCGCCTGCTCCACCACTTCGGGGCTCAGGCCGTAACCGTCTTCGAAACGGTTAGGCACCAGATAGTCGACGGCTGCGCCGCCCATGCTGCGCAGCGCCAGCACCGTCAGCGCGGTGCTGGTGGCACCATCGGCGTCGAAATCGCCCACCACCATGATGCGGCGACCGTCGGCCAGCGCTTGCTGCAACAGCTGGACGGCGTCGTCGATGCCGTCCAGCTGTTGCCAGGGCAGCATGCCCTTGACGCCGCGCTCCAGCTCTTGCTCAGCCTGCACGCCGCGCAGGGCGTAAAGCCGGCGCAGAAGCGGCGGCAAACTGGCAGGCAGATGCGTGTCGTCCGCCGCCGGGCGGCGGCGTAGTTGCGTTTTGATACTCACCGGCGATTAACCACCGGCTTTGGTGGCGGCCTGATGCGCGTCCAGCATGGCGGCCATCTCTTTCGGCCCCTGATAGCCCGGGATCATCATGCCGTTTTCCAGGATGATGGCCGGCGTGCCCTGAATGCCGAACTGCACGCCCAGCTCGTAATGCTTGCTGATGTCGGTTTTGCAGGTCGCCGGAGAAACGGCGTCGCCCTTCATGGCGGCGTCGAACGCCTTGGCCTTGTCGGCGGTGCACCAGATCGACTGCATGTCTTTTTCAGCCTGGGAAGCCAGCCCCTGGCGCGGGAACGCCAGGTAACGCACGGTAATGCCCAGATCGTTGTACTCTTTCATCTGCTGATGCAGTTTGTGACAGTAACCGCAGGTGATATCGGTGAACACGGTGATCACGTGTTTCTCTTTCGGCGCTTTGTAAACGATCATCTGATCTTTCAGCGCGTCCATCTTGGTGCTCAGCAGTTGGTTGGTCACGTTGACCGGCTCTTTGCCGCTGACGTCGAACAGCGGGCCCTGCAGGATGTGCTTGCCGTCTTCGGAGGCGTACAGCACGCCGCTGTCGGTCAGCACGGTTTTCAGGCCGTTGACCGGCGAAGGCTGCACGTCCGCCTGCTGAATGCCCAGGCTGGCGAGCGCTTTTTTGATCGCCGCGTCATCGGCATGGGCGGCGCCGGCCACCGAAGCCACCAGCAGAGAGAGCAGCATTAAACCTTTTTTCATTGTTCCAATCCTTTCGAACCCGCCGCTCAGGCGCGCGGGTGATGCTGTTGATGTAGCTGTTTCAGTCGTTCGGTCGCTACATGAGTATAAATTTGCGTGGTCGAGAGATCGCTGTGGCCTAACAACATCTGTACGACACGGAGATCGGCCCCATGGTTCAGCAAATGGGTGGCGAACGCGTGCCGCAACACGTGCGGCGACAGACGCTCGCTGTCGATGCCCGCAAGGATGGCATAGTGTTTGATGCGATGCCAGAACGTCTGTCGGGTCATTTGCTGACACCGGTTGCTGGGGAACAGCACATCCAGCGTCTGGCCGTTGACCAGCCACGGGCGCCCGTGCTCCAGATAATTTTCTATCCAGTAGACCGCTTCTTCGCCCAGCGGCACCAGCCGCTCCTTGTTGCCCTTGCCGATCACCCGCACCACGCCCTGACGCAGGCTGACGTCGCTGATGTTCAACCCCACCAGCTCAGAGACCCGCAGCCCGGTCGCGTACAACACCTCGAGCATCGCCTTGTCGCGCAGCTCCAGCGGCTGATCGACGCAGGGCGCCTGCAGCAGCGCATCGACCTGTGCCTCGCTCAGATCCTTCGGCAAACGCTGCGGCAGCTTCGGGGAAGCCAGCTGTGCGGTGGGATCGTCGGCGCGCAGCTTTTCGCGGTACAGATACTGAAACAGGCGACGCATGGCGCTCAGCAAGCGCGCGGAGCTGGTGGCCTTGTAGCCGCCGTCCACCCGCTCGGCGAGAAACGCCTGCAGATCCAAGGCCTGAGCCTGCAGCAAGTCGGTGTTTTGCTGGCCAAGCCAGGCGCCCAGGGCCTGCAAATCCAGCCGGTAGGAGGCCAGCGTATTTTCCGCCAGATTGCGCTCAAGCCACAGCGCATCCAGGAATTGCTCAATCAGCGCATTGTCTTGCTGTTGCACGCGGTCCTCTCTTCGTTGCATTTCCACCCGCGCCATTATGCCTTAAGCCGACGCAAATCAGGTATACTCGCTGCAATTCTCTAAACAGCAACGTAACGGTTTACACATGAAGATTGGTCTGTTTTACGGCTCCAGCACCTGCTACACCGAGATGGCGGCAGAAAAAATCCGTGAGATTCTGGGTGAAGACCTGGTCGACCTGCACAACCTGAAAGACGTCTCGCCCAAGCTGATGGAGGACTATTCCATTCTCATCCTCGGCATCCCGACCTGGGATTTCGGCGAACTGCAGGAAGACTGGGAAGCGATCTGGCCGCAGCTGCCGGCGCTGGATCTGAAAGGCAAGATCGTCGCCATGTACGGCATGGGCGATCAGCTCGGTTACGGCGAGTGGTTCCTCGACGCGCTAGGTATGCTGCACGATCACATCGCGCCGCTGGGCGTGCAGTTCATCGGCTTCTGGCCAACTGAGGGCTTCGAGTTCACCAGCCCCAAACCGCTGAGCGCCGACGGCAAACACTTCGTCGGCCTGGCGCTCGATGAGGTCAACCAATACGACCTGAGCGAAGAGCGCCTGCAGCAATGGTGCGAACAGATCCTGTTGGAGATGGAGCCGCTGCTGTAGCCGCTATCGGGCGATCTTCCCCAAACGCCGAGCGCCGGCGACATGATTCGCGCCGGCGCCCCTATCAGTCTTGTTCGCCGTCACCCGCCGGCGGATACAGCAACAGCTGCCGCAGGTGGCGCCACTCCTCTTTGCTCATGCAGTCGGAAGCCAGCCACAGCCGACGGCGCTTTTTGCCCTCCATAGGCAGTAGCGTCAGCAGCAGGCCGTAGCCCGGCATCCAGGGCTTTTTCGCCAGCCGCCATTCTCGGCCGTGCCAGCTGAAACGCCTGTCCGCCAGCAGCCGCAGTTCACCCTGCACCGCAGCGATGCGCTTCTGGCTGCGAATGCACTGAAACACCACCAGCGTCAGCAACACCAGCCAGAGCGGACCAAAGCCTTCCGGCCAGGGCGAAATCAGGATCAGCAGGATCAGGACGCCGTGGGTCAACAGAGAGAACAGCTGGGTGCGCCAGGAAATGCGGATATCACATCGCCACTGGGCCACGATCTTTATTTCGCGTTTGGATCAGGGTCACCATTCTTTGCAGCTCGCTGTCCTGCGGCGCGCCATGATTCATCAGCCAGTTGAACAAATCGGGATCGTCGCACTCGAGCAGACGGATGAACAGCGCCTTGTCCGCGTCATTCAGGCTGTCGTATTCGTATTCGAAGAACGGCATGATGGAGATGTCCAGCTCGCGCATGCCACGACGGCAAGCCCAGTGAATACGTGCTTTGTTGTTAATATCCATGTTGTTATGACTCACCTCTTTTCAGCGCGGCAGCGCCAGCGCAGGGTTCAAATGACACACTGTATGGCAACGCCGTCGCAATATAATTCCATCAACCGGGGATCTGTCTGCAAGGGTGCCCTGGCCGCAAGCCTATAGAGTAACAATTTGACATACACGCCGGGAAGGCGCTTTGTGGCGGAAAACGCAATAAAGCGCAAAATGCCAAAAAAAGCGCCCCCCGGCGCCGCGGCGCGAATAACAGTTTGCAAAGCCCGCCGCCTCTTTTACCATGGGTTCAATACCCTTCAGGTAAGCTAAACGTTGAGCAGGAACTTACTATGGCGCATAACATTCCATTCCCACCCCGTCAGCCCTCCGCTTCCACCCATCTGCCCCTGACGCTGATCTCGCTGGAAGATTGGGCGCTGGTGACGCTGAACGGGCCGGACGCGGTGAAATATCTCCAGGGCCAGGTGACGGCGGACATCGACGCGCTGGCGGCCGATCAACACGTGCTGTGCGCCCACTGCGACGCCAAGGGCAAAATGTGGAGCAACCTGCGTCTGTTCCACCGTGGCGAAGGCTTCGCCTATCTGGAGCGCCGCAGCGTGCTGGACAGCCAACTGGCTGAAATCAAAAAATATGCGGTGTTCTCCAAAGTCACCATCGCCGCCGATAATGACGCAGTATTGCTGGGGGTCGCCGGTTTCCAGGCGCGCGCCGCGCTGGCGGGCCTGTTCGCCACGCTGCCGAGCGCCGAGCACCCGGTGGTGCAGGAAGGCGAAACCACGCTGCTGCACTTCGCTGCGCCGGCGGAACGTTTTCTGCTGGTGACCCGCCCCGCCGTGGCCGAACAGCTGATCGGGAAACTGCATGATCAGGCGGAACTGAATGACAGCAGCCAGTGGCTGGCGCTGGAGCTCGAAGCCGGTTATCCGGTTATCGACGCCGCCAACAGCGCGCAGCTGATCCCGCAGGCCACCAACCTGCAGGCGCTGGAAGGCATCAGCTTCAGCAAGGGCTGCTATACCGGCCAGGAGATGGTGGCGCGCGCCAAATTCCGCGGCGCCAACAAACGCGCGCTCTACTGGCTGGAAGGTAAAGCAGCTCGCGCCCCGCAGGCGGCGGAAGATCTGGAGCTGCAGCTGGGTGAAAATTGGCGCCGCACCGGCACCGTACTGGCGTCGAGCCAATTGGCCGACGGCACGCTGTGGGTGCAGGTGGTGATGAACAACGATTTGGACGCCGACAGCAAGCTGCGGGTGCGCGACGATGCCGCCAGCCAGTTGGCGATCAAACCCTTGCCCTACTCGCTGGCCGAAGAGAAATAATCCGTCGGCCGCAGGCGCCCTGCCTGCGGCCATCTTCGTTACTCGTCCATCTCCCCGTCGCGCTGTACCAGATAAATCAGCACCAAAATGATGGTGATGAAGAAACGAAAGGCATCGGGGACGCCGTTCCACTGCTTTGACATCCACATGCCGAACCACTCGCCGCCTATCGACATGAAACCGACCTGCCAGGTGAGGAAGCCCAGCGTCAGGCCGACCACCGCCAGCTTTTTGCGGCCGTTAAAGGCCCTGGCGGGCAGTTTCAGGCCGCCCAACAGTCGCAGGCCGCCGATCCAGCACAGCAGCGCGGTCAGGCTTTCCAGCGCGATGATGAAAATATAACCGGCGTGATGCAGCCACGGCGTCTGTATCGAGCGATAGCCGATGGTGGCGTCGGGGAAAATCGTGTCCATCATAAAGACATGGCGCACAAAGGCGAAGTTGGAGCCGTAGTCGGTGATGTTGCCGAAGGCGACCAGCGAAGCGAACAAGGCGATAGCGCAGACCAGCAGCGCTTTGGATAAGCGAACGATCATCTTGGTGAGTCCTGAACAGAGGTTAAAGAAACGGTATGCGGGCTCAGAAATGAAGGAACGGGCTTGCTGGATACCCGAAAGAAGCAAGCGCTTCTTTTTTAAAACAAAAGAGGCGCCAGTTCAATACGCATTCAGACGTAGCGGCAACGCTTAGACGTACAGGTAGATCGCCATGAAATGGCAGGCGCTGCCGCCGAGCACGAAGCCGTGCCAGATGGCGTGGCCAAAGCGAATGCGCTTGGAAGCGTAGAAAATCACGCCCAGGGTATAGACCACCCCGCCGATCGCCAGCAGCGTGACGCCGCCGGCCTCCAGCCGCGTGACCAACTGATAAATCACGATCAGCGACAGCCAGCCCATCGTCAGGTAGGTCACCAACGACAGGGCTTCAAAACGGTGGGCGAAGGCCAGTTTGAACAGCACGCCGAGCAGCGCCAACCCCCAGATTACCGCCATCAATCCCTTCGCCAGCGGCGAATCCAGCCCCACCAGCAAAAACGGTGTGTAAGTGCCAGCAATCAGGAGATAAATGGCGCAGTGATCGAACTTTTTCAGCCAATGCTTGGCCTTCTGGTGCGGAATCGCATGGTACAGCGTGGAAGCGAGAAACAGCAGGATCATGCTGCCGCCGTACAGGCTGTAACTGGTGATGGCCGTCGCATCGGCGCCGGTATTCACCGCCTGCACCAACAGCAACACCAGGCCGACGATGCCGAACACCAGCCCGATGCCGTGGCTGATGCTGTTGGCGATCTCTTCCGCCCACGGATAAGCCGCGGCGACAATCTTATTGGTCCCGGCTTTCACTACGTCCGTTTTCCCCATAACGCGCAACCCCTCAAAATGCCCTGCTTTGTTCGAAATTAACGCAAAGCAGCTTAACTGAGAATAATTCCAGTGTACACGTGTACGCTAAAATAAAAATGTGAACGCGTGTAACCATCGAAATCCCCTGCCCGGTGGTCTACAATCGTCAGGCTTCAACCCACCCACCTTGAGGTTTACACCATGTCATCCGCTGTACCCGCGTTAGATTTCGGTTCAATGACCCAGGCCATCCAGTTCCTGATGGAAATCGATAAGTTGAAAGGCGTGCAACGCCGCACCAAAGTGCTGGGCACCCAGCGCCAGGAAAACTCCGCCGAACACAGTTGGCACTTCGCCATCGCCGCCATGAGCCTGGCCCCGTACGCCGGTGATGACGTAGACATTCAGCGCGTGATCCAGATGGCGCTGCTGCATGACATCGTGGAAATCGACGCCGGTGACGTACTGGTCTACGATCTGGCCGCCCGCGCGGCGATCCACGATCAGGAAGTGGCGGCGGCGCGCCGTCTGTTCGGCATGCTGCCGCAGACACAGCGCGAGTATTTCACCGCTTTATGGCAGGAGTATGAAGAGGGCGAAAGCGCCGATGCCCGCTTCGCCTTGCTGCTGGATCGCACCATGCCGATGCTGATGAACCTGCACAACGAAGGCCAGAGCTGGGTGGAAAACGGCATCAGCCTGGAGCAGGTACTGTCGCGCAATGCGGCGATCGCCGACGTGCATCCCGAGCTGTGGCGCCACCTGGAGCAACATCTGCGGGACGCGCAGCGCAAAGGCTGGTTGAAATAAGGGAACCGGGCTGCCGCCTCCGCGCCGCAGCCCGTTATCGTCACGCGAACATCCGTTGGCGTTCCAACGCCTCCTCATAGCTCGGCATCGACCCCGCCGCACCGGCGCGCTCCACGCAGACCGCCGCATAGGCGGCGGCAAAGCGCACCGCCTCGGCTAACGGCACCTGATTCGCCAGCTGCGCCGCCAGGGCGCCGTTAAACGCATCGCCCGCGCCGGTGGTGTCTTTCGGCTGTGCCGGAAACGCCGGGATCAGCTCGCTGTTTTCCCCGTCCGAGAACAACGCCCCCTGCGTGCCCAACGTCACGATCAGCAAACGAATGCCCTTGGCGTGCAACACCTGCGCTGCCTGGCGCGCCGAAGCCACATCGCGCACCGGCACGCCGGTCAGCAACGTGCACTCGGTGGCGTTGGGCGTCAGCAGATCGACCTGCGCCAACAGGCTGTCCGGCACCGGCTGAAACGGCGCCGGGTTGAGTATGATGAACGTTTGCGCTTCGCGGGCAATGGCGATCACCTGCTCGATCGCCGGCAGGTTGTTCTCCAATTGAGTCAGCAGTATATCCGCCGCGGCGATCGCCGGCCGGCACTGACGCACCTCGTCTTCGCTGACCGTCAGGTTGGCGCCGGGATCGACGGCGATCATGTTTTCCGCATCCTCGCCGGCAACGTAGATAAGCGCATTGCCGGTGGGGCAATCGCCGGTAGAGAACAGCGTCACCGCATCGAAACCGGCGGCGGCGAGGTGGCGCCGGGCGAACGTGCCGAAGTCGTCGCGCCCCACCTTGCCGATATAATGCACCCGCGCCCCGGCGCGCAGCGCGGCGGTCGCCTGGTTGGCACCCTTGCCGCCCGCCCCCATCATGCTGTTGCGGGCGATCAGCGATTCGCCGGGCTGCGGAAAGCGCGCCATGCCGGCGACGATATCCAGGTTGAACGAACCGAACACGCAGACTTTGCCTTTCATTGCTGGTACTCCCTGCTCAATTGTAGGTGGCGCCGGGCGGCCAGACAGGCGCCTTTGCTGCCGGTTTCGTCGCTGAGGCGGCTGACGGAGATCGTCAGCCCCTGCGCCGGCTGCGGCGCGCGCAGATGACGGCGGATCTCCTGCTCCAGCCGCACCAGCGGAAAACCGCGCATGGCGATCACGCCGCCGCCCAGGATCAGGCACTGGGGGTCGATCACGTTCATTTCGACGGCGATGGTCTGCGCCAATCGCTCGACGAAGCGCTGCAGATCCGGATGATCGCCGTGGCGTTCGAACAGCCGGTCAAACGGCGTTTGCGCCGCGTTGGCGCGCGCCCAGCCGGTTAGCCAGTGACCGGACGTCAGACTCTCGACGCAGCCCCGTTTACCGCACGGGCATTCGCCCTGATGGCCCGGCCAGGGAATGTGCCCCAGCTCGCCGGCGGCGCCGTGCGCGCCGTGGTAAAAATCGCCGTTCAGCCACAGGCTGTTGCCCATGCCGGTGCCCAGATACAGCCCGACCGCCACCTGCGGCAACGCCGGCAGCTGCTGCAGATCCCACCACAGCAGATGATTGACGTCCTTGTCCATTCGCACCGGCAGCGCCAGCAAATCGGCCAACAGCGCCGCCACCGGCTGAGCGTCCAGCGCCGGGATAAACGGCAGCGACAGCACCCGCGAGCGATCGCGGCTGAGGATCCCCGGCAGCCCCAGCATCACCTGCGCCACCTGACGATCTTGGCAATGCCCGGCGATCAGCCGGCCCAACGCCGCCAGCGGATCGGCCTGCCGCGCCCAGTCGGCGGTCGCTATCTTGCGGTAACCGCTGAATTCACCTTCATCATCCATCAACAGCAGGCGGGTATTGGTGCCGCCGACGTCAACGCCAAGAAAATACCGCATCATGTCCCCCGCCTCAGGCCGCCTGCCGCATCTGATCCAGCATTTTTTCCCATGCCGTCTCCAGATCCGGATCGAGATTGAACAGCCCGGAGCTGCCGACGATCAACACTTCTGCACCGGCGCCCATCAGATCGCGGTAAGTGCGCTGGTTGCAGGATCCGTCGATCTCGATCAAATAGCGCAGATTTTGTTGGCTTTTCAGGTCGCGCAATTGGCGGATCTTTTCCAGCATTTCGGGAATAAACGGCTGCCCGGCATAGCCCGGATCGACGGTCATGACGGTGACCTTGTCCAGCAGGTGAAGGTAGTGACGAATAAACTCCACCGGCGTGGCCGGGTTCAGCACCACCCCCACTTTTTTGCCCAGCGCGCGGATTTGATTGATCACCCGAAACGCGTCGCGGTTGATGGTTTCAGCGTGCGGGCAGATAAAGTCCGCGCCGGCGCTGGCGATTGGCTCAATAAAGTCGGTCGGGTTCTCCACCATCAGATGCACATCCAGCAACAACGAGGTGTGCGGGCGGATCTGTTCGATAAAGAACGGCGACAGCGTGATGTTTTTAACGTAGTGCCCGTCCATGATGTCGATATGCAGCATATCGGCGCGGCGGTTCAGCACCGCCAACTGTTGGCGGATATCCATCAGGTTCATGCACATCAGTGAAGGCGAAATCTGGTATTTCATTAGCGTTATCCTGCGCAAAAGGGAAAAGGATCAATGGCCCGCCGCAGTTCTGGCCTGGGCCGCGCTGCGGCGCATCGCCCGCCGCTGCCGATAGCGATGCCGGAAAAACTTCAGCGCCAGCACCGCGATCAGCACGGCGCCCCACATCGCCAGACTGAAATGCGGGCTGACGTTCATCAGATTCAAACCGGTCGCGATCACCTGCAGCACGATCAGCGCCAGCACCACGCCGCTGACCCGGCCAAAACCGCCGAACGGATCGGTGCCGCCCAGAATGATCGCCAGCACCGTCAGCAGCAGGTAAGAGTCGCCGTAGCCCATGCGCGCCGAGTTGAAGCGCGCCATCATCACCAGCCCGGCAATGACGCACAGCAGGCTGGAGAGGGTGTAAATGGCGATCAGCACCCGATGGGTATTCACGCCGCTGAAGTGGGTGGCGTTGATGTTGCTGCCGCTCATGTAGATGCATTTGCCGAGCCGGGTTTTCTGCAGGAACAGCGCCAGCAAGGCGGCGACCGCCAGGAAGATCCACAGTGGCACCGGCACGCCCAGCACGCTCTCGGCGCCGATAAACCGCACGATCTCCGGCATGCCGCTCAGGGCTGCGCCGCGCGTCAGGTAGATGCCGATGCCGTTGACCGTGGTCATGGTGGCCAGCGTCACCAGAATCGGGTGCGCGCCGACGTAGGCCACCAGTGCGCCGGTCGCCGCGCCGATAAGCCCGGCCAGCAGCATCGCCGCCGCCAGCGCCAAGGCCAGCCACAGCGCCTGCAAGCCCAGCCCGGCGTCCGCCGGCAGGTAGCTGATGAACAGCCAGGCCATCAGCAGGCTGGTCAGGTTGGCGCTGGCGATAATGCACAGGTTCAGGCCGCCGCTGAGGATCGGGATGAACATCGCCAGCGTCAGCAGACCCAGCTCCGGCAGCTGGAAGGCCACGCTGGTGAAGGTGGCGCCGCTGAAGAAGCGCCCCGGCATCAGCAGGCTGAAGGCGAGCACCACCGCCAGCAGCAAGGCCAGCAAACCGACGGCGGCCCCGTCCGGACGAAATTTCAGGTTGTTGCCCATCAAGCGCTCCTCAGGCGAAACCGACGTCGGTTTCTTTGCGTTTCTTGTAGTGAGTGACGGTGATCGCCGCGACGATCACCAGACCGATCACCACGTTCATGAAGTAGCTGGACACGCCGATCAGGTTGAGGCCGTTTTTCAGCACGCCGATCAGGAACACCCCCATCAGCGTGCCGACAACGCTGCCCTTGCCGCCGTTCAGGCTGGCGCCACCCAGCACCGCCGCCGCCAGCACGTCGAGCTCACCGCCCACCAGCGCGTTGGGCACCACTTCCCCCATGCGATACACCTGCACCAGGCCGCCGATCGCCGCCATCGCGCCCAGATAGCCATAGGCGAACAGATGCAGCAGGCCGACGCGGATGCCGATGCGCCGCGCCGACTCCGCATCCCCGCCCACGGCAAACAGCTGGCGCCCGAGGTGCGTTTTGTTCAGCAGCAGCCAGGTCAGCAGCGCCACCGCCAGCATCACCAGCGTCGGCAAACCGAGCTGATAGCTCTGCTCACCCAGTTGGAACGGCAGCACGCTGCGCGGCAGCGTCCACCAGTCCGGCAATGCGTACAGGCTGCGGCCGTTGGTCAGCCACATCAGCATGCCGAACAACAACGCCTGCATGCTGATGGTGACGATGATCGAGACGATGCGCAGGCAGTAGATCAACAGCGCGTTGACCATGCCGAGCGCGGCGCCGATCGCCAACGCCAGCAAAATACTGCCCGTCGGGCTGACCAGGCCGTAATGCGTCGCCAGCGTGGCGATCAGGTACTGCACCACCGAGGCGACTGCGGCGAAGGAAATGTCGATGCCGCCGGTCACCAGCACCACGAACAGGCCGAGGGCGAATATGCCGCTCACCGCGTAGCTTTCGCTGAGGTCGAGCAGGTTTTGCACCGTCAAAAACTGATCGCTGAGCAGCGAAAAGACGATGACCGTCAGCAGCAACACCCAGGCCAGGTAGCCTTCGTTGCCGCGCGGTTTCAGACTGAATCTACGCATTAACCGCCTCCGCCAGCTGCTGCTGGCTCACCTGCTCCGGCAGGTACTCGCCGATCACGCTGCCGCCGCTAAAGTGCAGCACCCGATCGCAGTTGTAATACACCTCGGGCACCTCGTCGGAGATCAGCAGAATCGCGATCCCCTCCTGCGCCAGCAGATGGATCAGTTGGTAGATGCTGGCCTTGGCGCCGACGTCGACACCGACGGTCGGCGAGTCGAGGATCAGGATCCGCGGTTGGGTCAGCACCCACTTGGCCAGCACGATCTTTTGCTGATTACCGCCGGACAGCGTCGAAACCGCCTGATCCGGATCCGCCACCCGCACGTCGAGTTTGGCGATCCACTCCGCGACGATGCGATTCTTGCGGTAATCATCGATCAGGCGAAAACGCCCGCGCAGCTTATCGAGAATGGTCAGCACCGCGTTGTCCGCCACCGACTGTTGCTGCACCAGCCCCAGCGTCAGGCGATCCTCCGAGACATAACCGATGCCGGCCCTGATCGCGTCCTCATGGCCGCGAAAGCGCACCGGTTTACTGTCGAGGTAAAGCTTGCCGCTGTCCGGCCGGGTCATGCCGAACAGGCTCAGCGCCAGCTCGGTGCGCCCGGAGCCGAGCAGTCCGCACAGCCCGAGCACCTCGCCCTGATGCAGGCGGAAGCTGACATCGTGATACTGCCCGGCGCGGCTGAGACGATCCGCCTCCAGCATCACCCGATCCTTATTCATGCTCGGTGACTTCAGGCGATAGTCCAGCGTCAGGCCGGTCATCAATTCGGTCAGGCGATCGCCGGTGATCTCCGCCGCCGGCCAGGTGCCGATCTTGTTGCCGTCGCGGATCACCGTGACGCGATCGGAGATCTCCAGCACCTCGTCCAGCCGGTGGCTGACGAACACCACGCAGATGCCCTGCACTTTCAAATAATCCACCGTGCGCAGCAGCTGATTGACCTCGGTGCGGGTCAGCGAGGCGGTCGGTTCATCCATGATCACCAGCCGTGCCTGCGCCACCAGCGCGCGGCAAATCGCCACCTGCTGGCGCTGGGCGATCGGCAGTTCCGCTACCGGTTTGTCGAGATCGAGATTGAAATTCAGCTCCTGCAGCAGGCGCTCGGCGGTGCGCCGCAGCCTCGCCGGGCGGTGCCATCCCAATAGCCCGTGCAGGTTGTGCTCAAAGGCGATGTTTTCCGCCACCGTCAGGTTGGGAAACAGCGACAGATCCTGATAGATCACCTGAATGCCGAAGGCGCGCGCCTGATCCGGCGATAGCCGGCCGAAGGTTTGCCCATCGAAGGTAATGCGGCTGCCGTCATCCGGTTGATACACGCCGGCGATCGCCTTGATCAACGTACTCTTGCCGCAGCCATTGGTGCCGGCCAGGCAGTGCACCTCCCCCGGCATCAGCGCCAATGAAATATCGTTCAGCGCGCGCTGCCCGCCGAAGGTCATCGACAGCTGTTGCAGTTCGATAAGCGGCGCGCCCCGCGTTGCCGTATTGCCGGAAATCGCCATGATTACAGCCCCATCTTCACCAGCTTCGGCAGGTTTTGCTTATCCAGGCTTTCGGTGGCGTTGCCGAGAATGGTGTGCTGCTGCGCATCCACCTGCACCTTGCCCATGCCTTCGATGGTCATGCCATCGGTGATTTTTTCGCCCTTGTGCATCATGTCGGCGATGCGCACGAACACTTCGCCCGCCACCATCGGGTTCCAGATATAACCGCCCTTGATGGCGCCGCGATTGACCAGCGAAGCGCCCTGGCCCGGGCTGAACGGCCCGATGACGCAGATATCGTTGCTTTTGCCGCGGTTGAGCACCGCGCGCCCGGCGCCGATCGGCCCCTGCGAACCGAACGCCAGCACGCCTTTCAGATCGGGATATTTGGCCATCAGATCGTTGGTGGTGCGCACGCTGTCATCCAGCGATTCCCCCACGCCGAACTTGTCGCCCACCAGCTGCATGTTCGGGTAGTGCTGCTTCTGGTAATTGATGGCCGAGTCCGACCAGGTGATGTGCAGCGGCACCGTCAGGCTGCCGACGTATACCGCGTACTTGCCCTGCTCTTTCATGCAGGCGGCCAGCGCTTTCATGTGGTTGACCCCGTGCTGCGAGGCGTCCACCAGCTCAAAATCCCAGTCGGCGTACTTCTGGCCGGGGGACTCGTGCACGATCACCTTGATGCCCGCCTCCTGCGCGCGCTTGAGCACCGGCTCCAGCACCCGGGCGTCGTTCGGCACCACGCCGATGATGTCCACCTTCTGCGCGATCAGATCCTCGATGGCGCGCACCTGCAGCGCCGGATCCGCCGCCGTCGGCCCGACCATCCAGGCGTCGATGCCGCGTTTGGCGCTCTCGCTTTTGATGCCGGCCTCCATGGCGTTGAACCAGGGAATGCCGCCGATCTTCACCACCACGCCCATTTTCAGCTTGTCCGCCGCCTGCGCGGAGACCGACAGCAGCAGCGAGGCAAACAGACCGACCAGTACGGATTTTTTCATTGTTCTCTCTCCACAAGTGTTGGCTGTAATAAAAGGTTTTCGTTGTTGTTATCGCGCCGCCCTTTTCGCGGCGGGTGAAACTTCAATCACATCGACGTTGTTCCAGGCCAATTCCTGACGAAACTCATCGTCGCCAAGCCTGTCGGTGATCAGCGTATCTATTTCCCGGTAATGGCAAATGCGGGCGAACGAGCGGCGGCCGAACTTGTTGCTGTCCACCAGCAGGAACTTGCGCTCCGAGGCCAGCAGCATCTGTTGCTTCAGCCGCGCATGGTGCTCATTGCTCTCGCGGATGCCGCCGTCCTGGCAAATGCCGTGGCAGGAGAAAAACAGCTTGTTGATCACGAACTCTTTCAGCATCTGCTCCGCCAGCACGCCGATAAAATCCTCGTACTTGGCGGAATACTCGCCCCCCAGCCCGATGGTGCGCACGTTGGCCTTGCAGGCCAGCGTCTGGATGATGTGCAGCGAGTTGGTCAGCACCACCAGCGAGATATCCGGCAGCTGGCGCGCCAAAAACCAGCTGGTGGAGCTGCTGTCCAGCAGCAGGCAATCCCCCGGCGCGATAAACTCCAGCGCGCGTTTGGCGATGCGCGTCTTCTGCTCCGGCGACTCATTGCTGCGCTGGCGGAAGGACTCCCCCTGATCTATCTCGGCGGGCACATAGGTTTTTTCCACCGCCGGCGGCTCGACGAAGACCGCGCCGCCGTGGCTGCGCAGCAGCAGGCCGCGCCGTTCCAGCAGGGCCAGATCACGCCGCGCCGTCTCGATAGAGATGTGACACAGCTGCGCCACCTCCTGCACCATCACGCGGCCGCGCTGGCTCAAGACTTCGGTAATAAAGCGATGACGTTCTACAGGCAGCATGTTTCTTTTCTCCTCCACGACGATGATTACGATATCGATTTGCCGCGCCGCGTTTTGCGCGCAGACGCAAAGCGCATCGCCCCGCGATCGGTCAACGATCGCGCTGTGATAGTTGTCAAAAAAATCGGGAAGGAAATGAAATGAATAATTACGAAAGTGTGGAGTAACAGACAGTTATGATGCACGACCGCCTGAGGCAGACAGGAGAGAAACGGTAAACGGTCACAATTCCACGTTCCGCGGCATGACCGTTAATGACCGTTTATGTGGTTTTGACCGAGCGCCGCAAGGAGACAGCCGGCGTTGATAACGCATTACCTAAAAAAACAGCAAAAAAAATCCGGTGAGAATCTCACCGGATCGTTCGCCGCCTGACACAAATTATTCCTCGTGCTCATGCTCTTTCAACATCGCCTCACGCAACACGGCGTTCAGGCGTTTCTGATAGCCTTTGCCTGGTCGCTGAAGCCAAGCCAACACATCTGCATCGATTCGGATGGTTTTTGACACTTTCATCGGCTTATAAAAACGCCCCTGAACCGCAGTCTGCCACGTTTCTTCCCCCAGCGCCGGCGCATCGGCATAATCGATGCCCTCGTCCGGCAACGCACTCAGTGAAGCAATTTGCGCTTTCTGCTCCTCCGTCAACGGCGGGAGTACGCTATGGGCCAGATTTTTGGCGGAATTTTTGCGCTTCATATCTTCCCCTCTCTTTGCCATCGGCCTTGCGTGCTGAAATGATACGCACGATCTCTACTGTATCGCCTTCGACATCCGTTTCGATCGTCGTATGTGCCACCAGCAACAGCAAACAGGATCCGACCATACCGATCGTTTGCCAACGTTCTTCTCCATCCTCGATCCTTTCCAGCACAGCCAAATGGTTGGGATCCAGAAAAACCCGTTGCGCTATCTCAAAACTGACACGGTGTTTGCGCTGGTTACTGTGATTTTTATCCTGATTCCATTCAAAATAAACATACATTTTTGTAACTACATTTTGGTTGTTATTTAATCAAAATACATCACCTCCGAAGGGATGTCAAAATTCTCCGGATGCGTTCAACGCCCGCCTGCGGCCTCGATAAAGGTGCCGGTCACATAAGACGCGGCGTCAGACAGCAGCCAGGCGATCGCCTCCGCCACTTCCTGCGGCTGGCCGCCGCGCTGCATCGGTAAACTGCTCTTCACGCGATCCACCCGGCCGGGTTCGCCACCGCTGGCGTGTATCTCGGTATAGATAAGCCCAGGCCGCACGCCGTTGACGCGGATGCCCTGCGCCGCCACCTCCAGCGATAGCCCGATGGTCAACGAATCGACGGCGCCTTTCGAGGCGGCATAATCCACATATTCCCCCGGCGCGCCTAAACGGGAAGCGGCGGAGGACACATTGACGATAGCGCCGCCCTGCCCGCCATGGCGCCGCGCCATGCGCTTCACGGCCTCGCGGCAACACAAGAAATACCCGGTGACGTTGGTGCCGAGCACCTTATTGATGCGCTCGGCGGTCAACTGTTCAATGTTCGCCTGCTGGAACAGGATGCCGGCGTTGTTGACCAGCGCGCTGAGCGTGCCCAGCTCGGCATCCAGCGCCCTGAACATCGCCATCACCTGCGCTTCATCGGCCACGTCGGCCTGCAGCGCCAGCGCCTTGCCGCCCTGCGCCTCAATCTCCGCCACCACCTGCCGCGCCGCACTTTCGTCGCGCAGGTAATTCACGCCCACCGCATAGCCCTTCCGGGCCAGCAGCAAAGCGGTCGCGCGGCCAATTCCCCGGCTTGCGCCGGTCACCAATGCCACTTTCGTCATCGTATTTTTTCTCTGGTTGGCGATGTCGACAACGGCCTGCGCACAGGCCTTCCGTTTGCCCGTCAGAGTATAGAGCGGCGCCCTAAAAAACGCTTCAAAGCTGAGCCAGGCGGCGCAGCTGCTTTTTAATGCGCGACTTGGCGCAGCCGTAGGCGTCCGTCGTCGTTGCCTGATGCACCCGCTGCAAAGCGGAAGCATGATGGCTGCCATGGCTATGGCTCTGCGCATCGCCGCGAAAAGACAACATCAACAGAACGAGCAGCATCGCCACGCCTGAATACATCAGCCGCCGCGAAGCGCCCGCGTTCGGGAAACCTTCAGTCTGCATGTTGCGCTCCCTCTGTCATGATTTCGAATGGCAGCAAAATAACCGAAATTCTCCCGCGCTCCCTTAACGCGAGATTAAAGCCAGATTAAGGTTTGCTTAAGAACGCGCAGGCAGGGCGGTTTTCCCCGTTGTCTTCCCGTCAGCGTTATAGTTAGATAATCGCGACTCAAGGATCTCAGCGGAAATAACGTGAACATACTGTTGGTGGAAGACGACCTGCAATTAGGCAAGGCGCTGTGTCGAGCATTGGAGCTGGCCGGCTTTAATTTGTGCTGGGTGCGCCTGCTCACCGACGCGGAAAATAAACTTTCACCCGGCGGGTTCGATTTGATGCTGTTGGATCTCACGCTGCCGGACGGCGACGGTTTGCAGAAGCTGATCGCCTGGCGCGCCGCCGGGCAAAATATTCCGATCATCATCCTGACCGCCCGCGATCGCATCGAGAGCCTGGTGAACAGCCTCGACTCCGGCGCGGACGACTTTCTGGCCAAACCCTTTGCGCTGCCCGAGCTCATCTCGCGCGTCAAGGCTGTCAACCGACGCATGGCGGGCTTCGCTTCGCAAACCTGGAGCCTCGGCACACTGTATCTCGATCCGGTCAACCATCAGGTCATGCTGGATAACGAACTGCTGATGCTGTCGAAAAAAGAGTATCACCTGCTGCACGAACTGATGCGCTGCGCCGGCACCGTGGTGCGCAAAGCGGTGTTGGAACAGCGGCTGTTCGGCCACGGCGAAAGCGTGGAAAGCAACTCGCTGGAAGTGCATATGCATAATTTACGCCGCAAGATTGGTAAAGAAAGAATCATTACCGTACGCGGCATTGGCTATTTGCTGAAAAAAGAGTAGCGGGATGATCGGTTTCAAATCCTTCTTTATGCGCACCATTATTTTCCAGGTCCTGGCCATTTTATTATTGTGGGGGATCCTCGTCGCCTGGGTGAAATATTGGTATTACCCCGACATGGAGAAATATTTCGATAACCAGCAGCGCATCGTCGCCGTAGGCATCGCCAATATTCTCGATGAAACCGGCACCGACAATATCGATTACCGCGGCATCATCAAAACCATCGAAGGCATGTACATTGATTCCATCAATAATGGCATGCAGGATCAAATCGACTATCATCCGCTGTTCGTGGTTTACGATCGGGATAACCGGGTACTTTACAGTTCGCAAGCGCAAAAAGAACCGCTGCGCCTGCCGCCTTCGGTGCTGTCCGGCTCCGTTAATTACGCTGGCGCCAACTGGCACCTTGCCGGCAGCTGGAGCGAAAAGCGCCAGTACCGGGTGATCGTCGGCGAGTCGTTCAACGATCGCACCACGCTGTTCGGCAATCCGGCGGAAAGCACCGCCATGCCGTTACTGGGCATTCTGGCGGCGATCATCATCACCTTGCTGTTTACCGCCTACTTCAGCCTGCGGCCGCTGCGCCAGATCGCCCGTACCATCTCCGATCGCCAGCCGGGCAACCTATCGCCGATCAGCGTCAGCGAGCAATATCAGGAAATCCGGCCGGTGGTGGTGGAAGTCAACAAGCTGATGGCGCGCATCGATGCGGCCAATCAGCGCGAGAAACGTTTTATGGCCGACGCCGCGCACGAACTGCGCACGCCGATCGCCGCCGTGCTGGCGCAGCTGCATTTGCTGACCCAGGTCAGCGAGCAGCAGGAGCGCCGGGAAATCATCGGCGACATGCAGCAAGGGCTGGATCGCGCGGCGTCGCTGTCACGCCAGCTGATCAACCTCGCCAAGCTGGAGGCGGAAGATTTTCCGCTGAAGATTGAGGCGGTGGATATCTATGCGGAGATCGGCAAATGCATCGCACAGCACGTCCCCTATGCGCTGGAAAAAGATGTCGAACTGTCGCTCGACGGCAGCGAGGATGTGGTGGTGAGTACCGACCGCCATGCGCTGATCGCCATCTTCACCAACCTGCTGGATAACGCGCTCAAGTACGCGCCGCCCGGCAGCCGCATCGAGGCCAATATCCGCTCGCTGGCACCGCTCGGCTGCTATATTACGTTGCGCGATAACGGCCCGGGGGTGAGCGAAGAACACCATTCCCGCCTGTTTGAACGCTTTTACCGCGTGCCCGGCACGCAGCAAACCGGCAGCGGGCTCGGATTGGCCATCGCCCGAAACCTGGCCGACAAAATCGGCGCGCAGCTGCGCGTCACCGAAGGCCTTGACGATCGCGGCATCGGCTTCATCATCGATTTGCCGGAAAGTTATCGGCCACAGACTGAGAGTGAACCACGACCATGATTGCCCCTGTTCTGCTGCAACGGCAGCAACTCGACCGGCTATGGGATATCGACCGCAGCGAAATTATCGACACTCTGTATCGCCTGCAGGACGGCAAGTTGCAATCCTATGCGGAGTACTACGACGTGCGCGGATGGGATCCGCACGATCGGGAAACCTATACGCCAATCCACGAAGCGTGCTTCGATCGCGGCGGCGCGTTCTTCGCGCTGTTCGAAGGCGAGGAGATCGTGGCGGCGGCGGCGCTGGACACCGAGCCGCGCGGCCCACAGCGGGATCTGCGCCAGCTGCTGTTCTTTTACGTCAGCGCGCACCAACGCGGCCAGGGGCTGGGCAGGCAGCTGTTCCAGCTCTGCCTGCGTCAGGCGGCGCAAGACGGCGCCGCCGGGCTGTATGTCTCCTCCATCCCCAATAAAAGCACCGTAGACTTCTATCTGGCGCAGGGTTGCCGGCTCATCGAGCGCCCGGATGTCGAGCTGTTCGCCCGTGAGCCGGAGGATATTCACCTGGTCTGCCCTTGCCGTTAACGGCAAGGGCCTAACGGGCGATGCGTATCACCGAACGCACGTCGCTTTTCTTGTTCAGATCCCACACCTCGGCGATCTCCGCCAACGCGTGCTCCTGCGTCTCGATAGTGAGCGCTCCGGTCGCCGCCAGCGCCAAAATCTCGGTCGCGTAGCGCTGCATCTCCGGGATCGGCGGGAAGTTGCCGGTGCCGCTGCCGAGGATCTGCAGCTGATTGCTGCGCAACACCGCCGCCGGCAGCCGGATGTCCGGCGCGGCCATCGAACCGACGTTGACCAAGCGAATGCCGCGTCCGCCGGCGTAAGACGAGAGATCGTGATTGTTGAGCGTTGCCAGCAGCGCTTCAGTCGCCGGGCCCCAGATGTAATCGACGATCACCTGATAATCGCCCGGCCCCGCCGCCGCCGCGAAGGCCTGCGTCAGCGCCTCGCCCTGCAGGCTCAGATCCACCGTGGCGTCTACACCCAATGCCTCAAGCACGCTCAGTCGACGGCCGGCGGCAACAATGCGTCCGGCCCCCGCCTGACGCGCCGCCGCGACCGCCAGCTTGCCCGAGGTGCCGGTGGCGCCGATGATCAGCACCGTTTCACCGGGCTGCAGATCCGCCCGCCAGCGCAGCGGCAGCCAGGCGGCGAAGGCCGGATTGATCAGCGCGGCCGCCGTGGCGTCGTCCACCGTCGCCGGCACCGGCACCGTCCAGGACGCGACGCTGCGCTCTGCCATCGCGCCGTAAGGGCGACGGAAAGAGGCGAAGTACACCCGTTGCCCGTCCGCCGTACGGCCCACGCCATCGGTGCCGGGCACGATCGGCAATTGCTTCGGGCTGGAATAGTGGGTTCCGGCGACGGTGGCGCGATCCAGCTGTTTGATGCCGGCCGCCAGAACGTCGATCGGCACTTCATTCGCCTGCGCCTGAGGCTCCTCAAAGGTGCCGAAAACCGGGGGTTGCCCCAGCGCTGTTACGATTGCCGCTTGCATGGTGACTCCTCAAATCGTGGGAACGTACAGGAAAGAATAGGCCGCTATAAAATAAAAAGGGACACCGCATGATGCGGTGTCCCCCGAACACAAACTTTGCCGAACGTGTTATTCGTAGTCGCTCATCGGCACGCAAGAGCAGAACAGGTTACGGTCGCCGTACACGTCGTCCAGACGCTTAACGCTCGGCCAGTACTTGTTCTCGCGTACGCCGGCCACCGGGAACACCGCCAGTTCGCGGCTGTACGGATGCTGCCAGTCGTTGACCAGCTCCGCCTGCACGTGCGGCGCATTCACCAGCGGGTTGTCTTCCAGCGGCCATTCGCCCTTGGCGACGCGGTCGATTTCGCTGCGGATCGCCAGCATCGCATCGATAAAGCGATCCAGCTCCACCTTGCTTTCCGACTCGGTCGGCTCGACCATCAGCGTGCCCGCCACCGGGAACGACATGGTCGGGGCGTGGAAACCGAAGTCGATCAGGCGCTTGGCGATGTCCATTTCGCTGATGCCGGTCTCTTCCTTCAGCGGACGAATATCGAGGATACATTCGTGCGCCACGCGGTGATCGCGGCCGGTATACAGAATCGGGTACGCGTCTTTCAAACGGGTGGCGATGTAGTTGGCGTTCAGGATCGCCATCTGGCTGGCCTGCTTCAGGCCCTCCGCGCCCATCATGCGGATGTACATCCAGCTGATAGGCAGGATGGAGGCGCTGCCGAACGGCGCCGCGGAGACCGCGCCCTGCTGGGTGGTCACGCCGTCGATCTGCACCACGCTGTGGCCCGGCACGAACGGCGCCAGGTGTGCTTTCACACCGATCGGACCCATGCCCGGGCCGCCGCCGCCGTGCGGGATACAGAAGGTCTTATGCAGGTTGAGGTGCGAAACATCCGCGCCGATGTAGCCTGGCGTGGTGATGCCCACCTGGGCGTTCATGTTGGCGCCATCCAGATACACCTGACCGCCGAACTGATGCACGATCTGGCACACTTCACGGATGGTTTCTTCATACACGCCGTGGGTCGACGGGTAGGTCACCATGATGCAAGAGAGTTCTTCGCCTGCCTGCTCCGCCTTGACGCGCAGATCGTGCAGATCGATGTTGCCGTTCTTGTCGCAGGCCACCACCACCACGCTCATGCCCGCCATCTGGGCGGAGGCCGGGTTGGTGCCGTGTGCCGAGCTCGGGATCAGACAGACGTGGCGGCCCGCTTCGTTGCGGCTTTCGTGGTAGCGGCGGATCGCCAGCAGGCCGGCGTATTCGCCCTGCGCGCCGGAGTTCGGCTGCATGCACACCGCGTCATAGCCGGTCAGTTGCACCAGCCACTGAGACAGTTGGCCGATCATCTGCTGGTAACCGGCCGCCTGCTCCGGCGGGCAGAACGGATGCAACTCTGAGAATTCAGGCCAGGTGATCGGGATCATTTCCGCCGCGGCGTTCAATTTCATGGTGCAGGAACCCAGCGGGATCATCGCCTGGTTCAGCGCCAGATCCTTGCGCTCCAAGCGATGCATGTAACGCATCATCTCGGTTTCGCTGTGATAGCGGTTGAATACCGGGTGGGTCAGGATCGGATCCTGGCGCAGCATGGCGGCCGGGATCGATTGGCTGTTTTTGCTCACCGCCGCGTCCAACGCGTCGATGTCCAGACCGTGATTGTCGCCGGCCAGCAGTGCGAACAGCGTTTGCACGTCTTCACGCGAGGTGGCTTCATCCAGCGTGATGCCGACGGCGCCGTGAATGTCGGTACGCAGGTTGATGCCGAAGCTCAGCGCGCGCTCCAGCACGGCAGCCTTGTCTTTCACTTCAACGGTCAGGGTGTCGAACCAGGTGTGGTGACGCATCGTCAGGCCGGCCTTCTGCAGCCCGGCGGCCAGAATGTCGGTCAGGCGGTGGATACGCCCGGCGATGCGCTGCAGCCCTTGCGGGCCATGGTACACCGCGTACAGGCTGGCGATGTTGGCCAGCAGCACCTGCGAGGTACAGATATTCGAGTTGGCCTTCTCGCGACGGATATGCTGCTCACGGGTCTGCATCGCCATACGCAGCGCGGTGTTGCCGGCGGCATCGCGGGAAACGCCGATGATGCGGCCCGGCATCGAGCGCTTGAACTCGTCGCGGCAGGCGAAGAAGGCGGCGTGCGGGCCGCCGTAGCCCATCGGCACGCCGAAGCGTTGCGCGGAGCCGAACACCACGTCGGCGCCCTGCTTGCCCGGCGCGGTCAGCAGCACCAGGGCCATGATGTCGGCAGCCACGCTGGTGATGATTTTGCGCGATTTCAGTTCGGCCAGCAGCGCGCTGTAGTCGTGCAGTTCACCGGTGGTGCCCACCTGCTGCAGCAACACGCCGAACACGCCGTCCAGCTCCAGCACTTTTTCCGCTTTATCGACGATGACGTCGAAGCCGAAGGTTTCGGCGCGGGTGCGCACCACGTCCAGCGTCTGTGGATGCACGTCGTCAGCCACGAAGAAGCGGTTGGCGTCTTTCAGCTTGCTGGCGCGTTTGGCCAACGCCATCGCCTCAGCGGCGGCGGTGGCTTCATCCAGCAGCGATGCGGAGGCCAGATCCAGACCGGTCAGATCGAGGGTCACGGTCTGGAAGTTCAGCAGCGCTTCCAGACGGCCCTGCGACACTTCCGGCTGATAGGGGGTATAAGCGGTGTACCAGCCCGGGTTTTCCAGCATGTTGCGCAGGATCACCGGCGGCGTCAGCACGGCGCTGTAGCCCATGCCGATATAGGATTTGTAGCGCTGATTCTGCGAGGCGATCGCCTTCAGCTCAGCCAACGCCTGATGTTCGGTCGCCGCGTCGCCGACCGGCGGCGGCCCCGGCAGCTGAATGTCCGCCGGCACAATCTGTTGGATCAGCGCGCTGAGCGAGCGAGCGCCCACCGCTGCCAGCAACTCCTGGCGTTGTTCCGCAGAAGAGCCGATGTGGCGTTCAATGAACGCTTCGCTGTGTTCGAGTTGGCTGAGTGTCTGAGTCATTGCTACAAATTCCTGAATGCTTGCGTGATACGGGATATAGCTTGAACGGTAACTAAAACGCCCCGGCCGAGAAGCCTGGGGCGTGGTCACGATTACTCGTCGATCGAGGCCTGATAAGCCGCGGCGTCCAGCAGGTTCGCCAGCTCGCCTTCGTCGGAGGCTTTGATCTGGAACAGGAAGCCGTCACCGTAAGGTTCGCTGTTCACCAGTTCCGGGGAGCTTTCCAGCTCGCTGTTCACCGCCACGATTTCGCCGCTGATTGGCGCGTAAATGTCCGACGCCGCCTTGACGGATTCCGCCACGGCGCAATCTTCACCGGCGGCGACTGTGCGGCCCACTTCCGGCAGATCGACAAACACCATATCGCCCAGCAGTTCCTGCGCGTGTTCGGTGATGCCTACGGTGTAAACGCCGTTACCTTCTGCACGAACCCACTCGTGGGAGGATGCGTATTTCAATTCTGTTGGCACATTGCTCATCGCCGGTTACTCCTTCGAAGAAATAAAAGAATCAATCAATAAAAAATCAATTTGTCAGCGGCTTGCCGGCGCGAACGAAACCGGGCTTGGTCACTTTGACCGGCATTTCACGGTTGCGGATCTGCACGATAGCCTGCTCGCCGATGCCTGCCGGCACGCGCGCCAGCGCGATGCTGAAGCCCAGCGTCGGAGAGAACGAACCGCTGGTGATCACGCCTTCGTGGATTTGCCCCGCCGCGTCGGTGAAACGCACCGGCAGCTCATTACGTAATACGCCTTTTTCCGTCATGATCAAGCCGACCAGTTGCTCGGTGCCCTGCTCGCGCTGTTGTTCCAGCGCTTCGCGGCCGATGAAACGGCGATCTTCCGGCTGCCAGGCGATAGTCCAGCCCATGTTGGCGGCCAGCGGCGAAACGCCTTCATCCATCTCTTGCCCGTAGAGGTTCATGCCCGCTTCCAGGCGCAGGGTGTCGCGCGCGCCCAGACCGGCCGGCTTGACGCCCGCGGCCAGCAATTTTTGCCAGAAATCCGCAGCCTGCTCTTTCGGCAGCGCGATCTCATAGCCGGCCTCGCCGGTGTAACCGGTGGTGGCGATGAACAGCTCGCCGGCCTGCACGCCGAAGAATGGCTTCATGCCTTCGACCGCGCTTTTTTGCTCCGGGGTGAACAGGGTGCCGGCGCGCTCTTTGGCCTGCGGGCCCTGCACCGCGATCAGCGCCAGATCGTCGCGCACCGTCAGCGCGACGCCATACGGCGCGGCGTGCTCTTCGATCCAGGCCAGGTCCTTGTCGCGGGTGGCGGAGTTCACCACCAGGCGGAAATAGTCTTCAGTGAGGAAATAAACGATCAGGTCGTCGATCACGCCGCCGGAGGCATTCAGCATGCCGGTGTACAGCGCTTTGCCGGGTTGGGTCAGTTTGGCGACGTCGTTCGCCAGCAGGTAGCGCAGGAACTCGCGGGTGCGGGCGCCGTGCAGATCCACAATGGTCATGTGAGACACGTCGAACATGCCGGCATCCTGACGCACCGCGTGGTGCTCATCGAGCTGCGAGCCGTAGTGCAGCGGCATCATCCAGCCGTGAAAGTCTACCATGCGCGCACCGCACGCCACGTGCTGGTCGTACAGTGGGGTTTGCTTTGCCATCTTTTCCCTCTTTCCACTCGTCGCTAGAAGTTAGGGTGCTGCCACGCAATGCGGCGGAGCCTGGCTCGCGGCCCGATCGCCATGGCGCACTGACTGCTCAACACAAATGCTGCGCCGGGACGGGCGGAAACTGCGTGCAACCGCCGTGACGCAAACGATACCTTTCCCTCGAACTTATCACCGAACGACCACATTAACCATAAGTTAAAATAGGCTCATCGCCGTTCCGGGGCGGTAAAACGCCGGGCTAGTGTGCAGAGTTTTTCACTGGAAAAATGCGTCTTAAGGCACAAAATTAACAATTAAAGCGGCAAAACACCGAACTTATATAACAAACCTATGGCCTCACATGGGATCCGGACTTTTGATAACCGAACATGGAATTAGAAAAAGTAATGATAAAAAGCGGCTGAAATTAGATTATTTCAAATGAAGGGTTATATAAGGAAAAGCGATGGAATAAGGCGGGAAGCGCGAGCCCGGTGCGGGCCCGCAGAAGGAAGGGATCAGGCAAGCCACTCGGGCAGATCGTTCAGGCCCATCGCCTGACGCACCAGCTTCGGTTTGACGCCTGGCAGGCTGTCCGCCAGCCGCAGGCCCACGTCGCGCAGCAGCTTTTTGGCCGGATGATTGCCGTCGAACAGTTCGCGGAAACCCTGCATGCTGGCCAGCATTACCGCCGCGCCATGTTTGCGGCGGCGCTCATAACGGCGCAGATAGAGGTGCTGGCCGATATCCTTGCCCTGCCGCTGCAGGCGGCGCAGTTCGGAAATCAGCTCGGCGGCGTCCATGAAGCCCAGGTTAACGCCCTGGCCGGCCAACGGATGCACGGTATGCGCCGCATCGCCCACCAGCGCCAGGCGGTGCGCTGCGAAGCTGCGCGCATAGCGGCCGGTCAACGGGAACGCCAGCCGTTCGCTTTCCAGGCTGCAAGCCCCCAGGCGCATGTCGAAGGTCATCGCCAGTTCGCGGTTGAACTGCGCCGGTTCCAGCCGTTTGAGCCTTTCGGCTTCTTCCGGCGTCACCGACCAGACGATAGAGCTCAAATACGGATCGCTGAACGGCAGGAACGCCAGAATGCCGTCGCCGTGGAAAATTTGCCGCGCCGTCGCCTGATGCGGTTCTTCGGTGCGAACGGTGGCCACCAGCGCGTGGTGGCGGTAATCCCAGAAGGTGAGCGGGATATCGGCATGCTGGCGCAGCCACGACTGGGCGCCGTCGGCGCCAATCACCAACCGGGCGGTCAGCATGCGGCCGTCCTCCAGCGTGACGAAGGCGTCGTTCTCGCCCCACGCCACCTGCTTGAGCGCGGCCGGGGTAATCAGCGTGATGTCCGACAGGCTTTCGGCGCGTTTCCACAGCGCCTGCTGGATCACCGGATTTTCGATGATGTGGCCGAGATGGCTGAAGCCGCACTCGTCGCCGCGGAAGGCGATTTTGCCGAAGCTGTCGCGATCCCACACTTCCATCGCGTTATAGGCGCTGGCGCGCAGCTGGAGAATGTCGTCCCATACGCCGATGTGCTGCAGCAACCGCTCGCTGGCGGCATTGATGGCGGAGACGCGCAGGGCCGGCTGTTCCGACGGCGGCGCCATCTCCGGCTGGCGCTGCTCCAGCACCGCCACGCGCAGTCCGCTGCCCTGCAGGCCGCAGGCCAACGCCAGCCCCACCATACCGCCACCGGCGATAATCACGTCAAATGATTGCATGCTGCTCGATTTCCTTAAATAACGCGCGACGCCTTGCCGCGCCGCGCTTTGGGCGCGTTAAAGCGCCCGACCATGTCTCTAACGTTCCACCCAGCCCAGCGTACGCTTGGCGAAGGCATCGCGTATCGCCGGCAAACGTTCCATCGCCATCAGCCCCAGATTGCGGCCAATCACCAGCGGGCCATAACGGTTGGCGAACAGATGAATCAACCCATCGGTCACGCCGATCGTCGCCCGCTGATCGTTTTGCCGCCGCTGCTGATAACGGCTCAGCAGTGCGTAACCGCCGGCGTCTTCGCCACTGTCTGCCGCTTCCGCCAGCGTTTCCGCCAGCGACATCACGTCGCGCAGGCCAAGGTTGAACCCCTGCCCGGCGATAGGATGCAGCGTTTGCGCCGCGTTGCCCACCAGCGCCAGCCGGTGGCTGACATGGCGATCGGCGGTCAGCAGACCGAGTGGGTAACTGTGCCGTTTACCGGCTTTGAGGATGCGCCCCAGCCGCCAGCCGAAGGCTTGTTGCAGCTCGGCGATAAACCGCTCGTCGTCCCAGGCATCCACCTGGGCGCGATCTTCGCGCGCATGGCACCATACCAGTGAACTGCGCCCCTGCGACATCGGCAACAGCGCCAGCGGCCCATAGCGAGTAAAGCGCTCAAAGGCGCGCCCCTGCGGATCTTCCGCCGTGGTGACGTTGGCGATGGTGGCGAACTGCGGATACTCCTCCTGCCGCCACTGCACGTTGCAGGCCTGCGCCAGCGCCGAACGCGAACCGTCGGCCGCCACCAGCAGCTGCCCGCACAGGCGCAGACCGGTATCCAGTTGCACTTCCGCCCGCTCTGCGGTGCGAATCACGTCCACCACCCGCGCGGGGCAATGCAGCGTAACGCCCGGCGCCTTCGCCAGCAGCGCGAACAGCCGCTGCCCGGCGTCGTGCAGTTCGATCACCTGGCCAAGCGCATCGACCTGATAATCCTGCGCCTGCAGATTCACAAACCCGGCGTGCCCGCGATCGCTGACGTGCACCTGAGTGATCGGCGTAGCGCAATCGCTCAGCGCCGGCCAAACGCCGATGCGCGCCAGCTGTTGGCAGGTGCCCTGCGCCAATGCGATGGCGCGGGCGTCAAAGCCCGGATGGCTGCGGTCATCCGGCCGAGTCGCCTCGACCAGATCCACCGCCATTCTTCCCTGAGTAAGCGACGAGATAGCCAGCGCCAACGTCGCGCCCGCCATACCGCCACCAACGATAATAACGCTCATGCTACGACCTTGCCGCCGCCATCAAGGCCTCGATGGCATCGGCGTCTTTCACCACGGTGGCGGTCAGGTTTTCATTGCCGTCGGCGGTGATCACGATATCGTCCTCGATGCGGATGCCGATGCCGCGGTACTCCGCCGGGACGTCCGCATCCGGCGCGATGTACAGCCCCGGCTCCACGGTCAGCACCATGCCTGGCTCCAGCAGCCGATCGCGGCTCGGCGTGCCGTAGTGGCCAACGTCGTGCACGTCGAGACCCAGCCAGTGGCTCAGCCCGTGCATGAAGAACTGACGGTGCGCCTGCTCGGCGATCAGCAGGTCGACTTCACCTTTCAATACGCCCAGTTCCACCAGCCCGACCACCATGATGCGCACCACTTCGTCATTGACTTCGCGAATGCTGGTGCCGGGTTTGAACAGTTCCAAAGCGCGCTGCAGCGACGCCAGCACAATGTCGTACACCGCGCGCTGCGGCCGGCTGAACTTGCCGTTGACCGGGAAGGTGCGGGTGATGTCGCCGGCGTACCCCTGGTACTCGCAGCCCGCGTCGATCAACACCAGATCGCCGTCGCGCATCTGGCTCTCGTTCTCGGTGTAGTGCAGGATACAGCCGTTTTCGCCGCTGCCGACGATGGTGTTGTAAGATGGGTAGCGGGCGCCGAGGCGGGTGAATTCATGGTGAATTTCCGCTTCCATCTGGTATTCGAACATGCCAGGGCGGCATTTTTCCATCGCGCGGGTATGCGCCAGCGCGCTGATCTCACCGGCGCGGCGCATCACCGCCAGCTCTTCCGGCGATTTGAACAGGCGCATGTCGTGCAGCCACGGCCGCCAGTCGGTCACGGTGGCCGGCGCCTGCAGATTCTGGCGGAACCCCTTGCGCAGTTTGTCCAGCGCGCCGAACAGGATCTGATCGGCGTAGGCGTATTCGCCCTGCGCGTGGTAGACCACGTCCAGGCCGTTGAGCAGCAGGTGCAGCTGATCATTGATTTCATCGAACGGCAGCGCGCGATCCACGCCCAGCTTCGCCGGCGCAGCGTCTTGCCCCAGGCGGCGGCCAAACCAGATTTCCGCCGTCAGATCGCGCACCCGGTTGAACAGCACGCTGTGGTTGTGCGTTTCGTCGCTTTTGATCAGCACCAGCACCGCTTCCGGCTCATTGAAGCCGGTCAGGTACCAAAAGTCGCTGTTCTGCCGATAGGGATAGTCTGAATCTGCACTGCGCGTCGTTTCCGGCGCAGAGAAAATAACCGCCCCGCTGGCCGGCGCCATTTTCGCCAACAGCGCCTGGCGGCGGTTGTTGAATTCCTGCTGAGTCATTACCTTCTCCTGAAATCATGCCATCCGCACCGCCGGCGGAGGGGCGATAAGACGCTTAGTGCAACGTCGGTTTGATGTTTTCCGGCGCCGTTGGTTTGTGACGGGTGAACTCTCCGTGGCACATGATGGCGGCAACCCGCACATACTCCGCCACTTCTTCCAGCGACTGTTCTAATTCTTCCTGATCTTCGTCTTCGTCGTAGCCCAGCTGCGCGATGTTGCGCAGATCGTCGATCGCTTCCCCAACTTCGTCTTTCACCTGGGCCAGCTTCGGCTGCATCATCCCCAGGCCGAGCAGGAAGTGGTTGACCCAACCGGCCAGCGCGTCGGCGCGATCGAACACGCTGACGATCTCCCCTTCCGGCAGCATCAGTTGGAACAGGAATTCGTCATCTTCCAGCGTGTCACGCGTCGCTTCATACAGCTGCTGCAACGGTTGGCTGAGCGCCTGCGGGAAGGCGACGCCTTCGTTGGTCAGATCGTGCACCAGCGCCTGCCAGCCGGCGTCACGGCTGCCGCCGCACAGCAGGCCGCTGATCAGGCCGTGCATTTCTGCCGCGGTCAGCGCCACCGACTGCTGGTTGAGGGCCACGGTCAAAGATTGGTAACTTGGAAATGTATTCTGTATAGACATGCGCATTCGTCATCGTTGGCAGGATAAGTTCGTGTTATGCTACCACCAAGGTCCGTCGCTATACCAGATAAGCGCGACACCTCAGTGGCTAGTTATAATCGCGATGTGGCAGGTTTCACACTGCGCCGGCGGGTGACGAAAGTGCGGTAAATACGCATTTTGAAACCCTTTTTTGACTGGCAATGTCCGCCACAGTAGATTACAACCAGGTACTGAAAAAGGGGTTGTATCTTGGTACCGAGGTATATATAGTGGCGCCCGCTTTGACGGCCCGGCCCGGGCGGACAAGGCTGGCGCGAAATTTAGGCAGGAAGGTGGCATGTCTGCACAACCGGTAGATATTCAAATTTTTGGCCGCTCGTTAAGAGTCAATTGCCCGCCAGAACAACAAGATGCGTTGAATATGGCGGCGGACGATCTTAACCAACGGTTGCAAGATCTTAAAGTTCGCACTAGAGTCTCCAATACTGAGCAACTGGTTTTCATCGCGGCATTGAACGTCTGTCACGAACTTGCTCAAGAACGGTTGAAAACCCGTGACTATGCGTCCAATATGGAACAACGCATACGGATGCTGCAGCAGACCATTGAACAAGCGCTGCTTGAACAAGGTCGCATCTCTGAACGTCAGGACGCACAATTCGAATAACTTAAGTTGTTGAAAGCCAAGTTTTCGGCAACGAGTACAAAATTTCTCTGAGATGTTCGTCAGCGGGCCAGTCCCCTGAGCCGATATTTAGTACAAACAGAATGTGTTGCTCCGCGATCGGTGAGCACGCTCGGTGCGCCGAGAAGCCTTAAGATTGCGACGGCACGTTCACCTTGAACCATGGGTTCAAGGGTTACAGCCTGCGACGGCATCTCGGAGATTCCCCTTCTCAGCGGTTTTGTGTGCTGAACGCCACACTGAGCAAGCCTGATACGATGTCTTTTCAACCCCAATTCGCGCAGCAGCGCCAAGCCATTCGTCAACTCATTCGCCAACGTCGGCGCGAGCTTACGCCCGAGCAGCAACGCTTTGCCGCAGAAAAGATAACCGAACGCCTCACCGCACACGCGCGCATTCAAGCGGCGCACAGCATCGCGGTCTTTCTGTCGTTTGACGGCGAACTCGATACCGGGCCGCTGATCGAGCGTCTGTGGACGCTCGGCAAACGGGTTTACCTGCCGGTGCTGCATCCGTTCAGCCCGGGACACCTGTTGTTCCTGCGCTATGCGCCGGAAACGCCGCTGGTGCGCAATCGCTTCAATATTCTCGAGCCGCGTCTCGATGTGCGCCAGGTGTTGCCGCTGGGTGAACTGGAGGTGGTGCTGACGCCGCTGGTAGCATTCGATCATACCGGACAGCGTCTGGGCATGGGCGGCGGCTTTTACGATCGCACCCTGCAAAACTGGCGCAGCGGCGGCCCCTATCCCATCGGCCTGGCCCATGATTGCCAGCAGGTGGAGCACCTGCCGACCGAGCACTGGGATATCCCGCTGCCGGAAATCCTCACCCCGCTCTGCAGCTGGGCGTGGCGGGAGCCCAAATAGCAAAAGGCCGGATCGCTCCGGCCTTTTTCGTTGCGGCGAGCCGCCGAATCAGAACAGCAGACGGGCGCGAATGGTGCCGTCGATGGCCTTCATGCGCTGCAGCGCGGCGTCGGCGCGCGCGGTTTCCGCTTCGATGTCGATCACCACGTAGCCGATTTCCGGCCCGGTTTGCAGATACTGCGCGGCGATGTTAACCCCCTCTTCGGCGAAGATCTGGTTAATCTGCGTCAGCACGCCCGGACGGTTTTCGTGGATGTGCAGCAGACGGCTGGCGTTCGGGCCATGCGCCGGCAACGACACTTCCGGGAAGTTGACCGCCGACAGGGTCGAACCGTTATCGGAATATTTCGCCAGTTTGCCGGCCACTTCGTCGCCGATGTTTTCCTGCGCTTCCTGAGTGGAACCGCCGATGTGCGGCGTCAGCAGCACGTTATCGAACTCACACAGCGGCGAGTTGAACGGATCGCTGTTGGTCGCCGGTTCCTCCGGGAAGACGTCGATCGCCGCCCCCGCCAGGTGATTGCTGGCCAGCGCGTCGCACAGCGCGGGGATATCCACCACGGTGCCGCGCGAGGCGTTGATCAGAATAGCGCCCGGTTTCATCAGCGCCAGCTCTTCCGCCCCCATCATGTTCTTGGTCGCCAGCGTTTCCGGCACGTGCAGCGTCACCACGTCGCTCATATTGAGCAGATCGGACAGATGACGCACCTGTTGCGCGTTGCCCAACGGCAGCTTGTTCTCGATATCGTAGAAGAACACCTTCATGCCTAGCCCTTCGGCCAGAATGCCCAGCTGGGTGCCGATATGGCCGTAGCCGATGATGCCCAGTTTTTTGCCGCGCGCTTCATAGGAGCCCACGGCCAGTTTGTGCCACACGCCGCGGTGCGCCTTGGCGTTGGCGGCCGGAATGCCGCGCAGCATCAACAGCAGCTCGCCCAGCACCATTTCGGCCACGGATCGGGTATTGGAGAACGGGGCGTTAAAGACCGGAATGCCGCGTTTGGTCGCCGCTTTCAGGTCTACCTGGTTGGTGCCGATGCAGAAGCAGCCCACCGCCACCAGTTTTTCTGCGGCGGCGAACACCTCTTCGGTCAGATGCGTGCGCGATCGGATGCCGACGAAGTGCGCATCGCGGATGGAGGCCTTCAGCGATTCGGTGTCTAACGCACCCTTGTGGTATTCGATGTTGGTATAACCGGCGGCACGCAAATTATCGACCGTGCTCTGATGAACCCCTTCCACCAACAGGAATTTAATCCTGTCTTTCTCCAATGATACTTTTGCCATTTACCCGACCCTATGTTCAGACTTCAGAAGCGGCTGTGACAACACAGCTCCCATCCAACATAACAAAAATAACGCGGGCGGCAATACAAACGATTGCCTGCCCGGCAGGACAAGGCGCAGCGTTGATGGCGGTTTACGGCAGAAAATGCCATAGGGAAAGTTTTCGGCAGAAGCTTTGGGGAGTCAGTTTTCACAATGTGACATAAGTCACCAAATTTGCCGCTTTTCAGAAAAGATGTTTTAACCGAAGAAATATGCGGCCCGGCACTGCCGGGCCACAGGCCGCAGAGGCTTATTTGACCACTTTCACGCCTTCCGGGGTGCCGACCAGCGCCACGTCCGCGCCGCGGTTGGCGAACAGCCCCACGGTCACCACGCCGGCGATGCCGTTGATCTTGTTCTCCAGCGCGATGGCATCGGTGATGTTCAGGTTATGCACATCGAGGATCACGTTGCCGTTGTCGGTCACTACGTTCTGGCGATACTCCGGCAGGCCGCCGAGTTTCACCAGCTCACGCGCCACATAGGAACGGGCCATCGGGATCACTTCCACCGGCAGCGGGAATTTGCCCAGCACATCCACCTGCTTGCTGGCGTCGACGATGCAGATGAATTTCTTGGCGATGGCGGCGATGATCTTCTCGCGCGTCAGCGCCGCGCCGCCGCCTTTGATCATCTGCATGTGGCCGTTGATTTCGTCCGCGCCGTCCACGTAGATATCGAGCGAGTCCACTTCGTTGCTGTCGAACACATGGATGCCGAGGCTTTTCAGCTTGGCGGTGGAGGCGTCTGAGCTGGACACCGCGCCTTCAATCTGGTGCTTGATGGAGCCCAGCGCGTCAATAAAGTGGGCGGCGGTAGAGCCGGTGCCCACCCCGACGATGGTGCCCGGCGTCACGTATTCCAGCGCCGCCCAGCCCACCGCTTTTTTCAGTTCATCCTGCGTCATAATATGTCCCTTGCCTCTGTACGAAAACGTGTGCGTATTATAGGGTAAAACGCTGTTTTTCACGCCGGCAGGATCACACTTATTTACCGCAGCCCGCATTTTTACCCGCTTGGCGGCGAGCTGGGGGCGTGATTTTTCCACCTGCGCCGCACGCAAAATGTGGCATAGTGCCGGTATCATTCTAATTTAAGGGATATCTTTCCGATGAAACGCCCAGACTATCGTACGCTGCAAGCGCTGGACGCGGTGATCCGTGAGCGCGGCTTCGAGCGCGCCGCGCAAAAACTCTGCATCACGCAATCGGCGGTATCCCAACGCATCAAACAGCTGGAAAACCTGTTCGGCCAACCGCTGCTGGTCCGCACCGTGCCGCCGCGCCCGACCGAACAGGGGCAAAAGCTGCTGGCGCTGCTGCATCAGGTGGAGCTGCTGGAAGAAGAGTGGCTGGGTAACGACACCGGCGTCGATACGCCGCTGCTGCTGTCGCTGGCGGTCAACGCCGACAGTCTGGCGACCTGGCTGCTGCCGGCGCTGAAGCCGGTGCTGGCGGACTCCCCCATTCGTCTGAATCTGCAGGTGGAAGATGAAACCCGCACCCAGGAGCGACTGCGCCGCGGTGAGGTGGTGGGCGCGGTGAGTATTCAGCCGCAGCCGCTGCCGAGCTGCCTGGTGGATCGGCTGGGGGCGCTAGACTACCTGTTCGTGGCCTCCAGCGGCTTCGCCGAGCGCTATTTCCCGAACGGCGTCACCCGCTCCGCGCTGTTGAAAGCGCCGGCGGTGGCCTTCGATCATCTCGACGACATGCACCAGGCATTCCTGCAGCAGAACTTCGATCTGTCGCCGGGCAGCGTGCCCTGCCACATCGTGAACTCATCGGAAGCCTTCGTGCAGCTGGCCCGTCAGGGCACCACCTGCTGTATGATCCCACATCTGCAGATCGAAAAGGAGCTGGCATCCGGCGAACTGATCGATCTGACGCCGGGGCTGTACCAGCGCCGTATGCTGTACTGGCACCGCTTCGCGCCGGAGAGCCGCATGATGCGTAAAGTGACCGACGCGTTGCTGGAGCACGGTCACCAGGTGCTGCGCCAGGATTAAAACGAAAAAAGGTTCGCCGCAGCGAACCTTTTCTTCATGACAACACCCTTACTGCGCGGCGTTGCGCTGCAGCTCGAACACCACATCCACCTGATCGTCGAAGTGAATGCTTTGCTGTTCATAGGTTTGCGCCGCGTCGTTTTCCACCGCCGCGCCGGCCGCCTTATACATCCGCGCCACCGGCATCGGCTGGTAGTTGGCGACCCGGTAGCGAATGCTGTACACCGGCCCCAGCTTGGCGTGGAAGCCCTTGGCCAGGGATTCGGCCTGCTGAGTCGCGTTCTCGATCGCTTTTTGCCGCGCCTGCTCGCGATACACGTCCGGCTTGGCGACGCCCAGCTCCACCGCGCGGATCTCGTTCAGGCCGGATTTCAGCGCACCGTCCAGCAGCTCGTTCAGCTTGTCCAACTGGCGCAGGGTCACCTGCACCTGACGCACCGCCCGGTAGCCCTTCAGCACCGACTCGCCGGTTTTCAGGTAATCGTATTCCGGCTGGGTGCGCAGGTTGGCGGCGCTGATGTCTTTCTTCTCGATGTTGTTTTTCTGCAGGAAATCAAAGTACTGCGCCACGCGCTCGTCCACCTGCTTCTTCGCCTGGGCGGCGTCTTTGGAGGAGACGCTCACTTCGATCGCCAGGGTGGCGATATCCGGCGTGGCGTCCACGCTGGCGGTGCCGGAGGTGACGACGTGCGGCCCTTCAGGCACTTCAGCCGCCTGCAGCGCCATCGGTAACGTCCCTAATCCGACCATTGCGGCCATAGCCAATGCTTTTAGCTTCACAGTGTCTCCTTAATGACAGGCTGTCTCTGATCGCCGGCTTTTCCCTGTGAGAACCGCCGGTTTCCTGGCATCAAACGTAGCATATCGCGCGGCGTTTTGAATTCGGATTAGTGACAAATTCTTATAAATTTGCCCCCTGCCAGGCCAGCTGCAGCGCGATGCCCCACATCACCAGCCCGACCAGCGCGTTGATGATGCGCTGCGCCCGCTGGGTGTTCAGCCACGGCGCCAGCCAGGAGGCCAGCAGCGCCAGGCCAAAGAACCACACCGCCGACGCGCTGACCGCGCCAAGCGCGAACCAGGAACGCACGTCCGCCGTCAGCTGTCCGCCCAGGCTGCCGAGCACCACGAAGGTATCCAGATAGACGTGCGGATTCAGCCAGGTGACCGCCAGCATGGTGACCACGATGCGCCAGCGGCTCTGCGCCAGCTCCTGCGCCGCGGCCTGCGCCGGTTGCGGGCTGAAGGCGGAACGGAACGCGCCCCAGCCGTACCACAGCAGAAACGCCACCCCGCCCCAGGTCACCAACGCCAGCAGCAGCGGCGAGCGGGTCAGCAACGCGCTACCGCCGAAAATACCGGCGCAGATCAGCACGATATCGCTCAGCGCGCACAATGAGGCGATCATCAGATGATACTGACGGCGAATGCCCTGATTCATCACGAATACGTTCTGCGGGCCCAGCGGCAGGATCATGGCGGCGCTCAGGGCAAAGCCCTGCAGGAAGACGGCTAGCATGGGAAATTCCTCGAATGATAAAAGGCGCCGGACGTGGGCGCGTATCGGTCAACACGCGCATCATACGAGGAAGCGATCATTAGGTGAAATTGATGTTTCTAATCAAGTATCAGAGATGCTAATACCCTGTGGGCGCCAGGCCAGCGCCGCCAGATTCGCCCATCGGCGAAAAATTCGCTATCATCCGCCCCTCTCCCCTCCAGCCGGCCGACCGATGTCTACGATTACCGATACCTTCATCGCCCCGCCCTGTCATGACCAGATAGAGATCCTCTATCAGGACGATCATCTGGCGCTGATCAATAAACCCGCCGGGTTGCTCAGCCTTTCGGGCAAAAATCCGCAAAATCTCGATTCGGTACACCACCGGCTGGTGCAGATCTTCCCCTGCTGCACGCTGGCGCACCGCCTGGATTTCGGCACGTCCGGGTTGATGGTGGTGGCCCGCAATAAGGCCGTCAATGCCGCGCTCTGCCGGCAGTTCAGCGAGCGCACCGTCGGTAAAGTCTACAGCGCGCTGCTCTGCGGCCATGTGGCGGATAACGAAGGGGTAATAGACGCGGCGATCGCCAAAGATCCGGCGCTGTTCCCGCTGATGTCGATTTGCGCCCTTCACGGCAAGCCCGCTCGCTCCCGCTATCGGGTCGTCGAGCGTTTTTATCGTGAAACGGAAGGCGGGATCTCGCTGCCGCTGACGCGGGTGCAGCTTACCCCAGAGACCGGGCGCACCCACCAGCTGCGTATTCACAGCCGGCAATTGGGCCATCCTATTTTAGGCTGCGATCTGTATGGCGGGCGCCTGCTGCCGGGTACCGAGCAGACGCCGCGGCTGATGCTGCACGCCAGCGAACTGGACTTTGTGCACCCCATCCGCGGAGAGCGGATAACCGCTCGTCACGCCGCGCCGTTCTGAACGCGGCTTACCACATCAAATCGTCAGGCACTTTAAAGTCGGCGTACGGATCGTCTTCATCCTGCTCTTCCTGACTCAGCGCGCTGTGCAACACAATGCTGCCCGCATCGCGCTGCGCGATTTTATCGGCGACGCTCGCGGGGATAATCGCGTATTCACACTCTTCCCGGTTCTCGACCACCAAGCGGGCAATGGCGAGGCGGCCATTGATCAGTTGGGTCTGCGTCGCCTTATCCACCAGGATTTTTTTGATCAGGTTGCCGTCGGTAAAGTTAAAACCGATATCGCCTTTCGCCAGCACGATGCGATTCATCTCGATCAGCTGCTTCACCTGCGCCTTGTATTCTTTGGACAGCGCGGCTTGCTTTTGCTGCTCGTTCAGCTGCTTATCGCGCTCAAGCTGCGCCTTTTTATTCTCTTCCACCGCCTCTCTGGCCTCGCGGGCCTGAACGCGTGATTTTTTAGCCGTTCTTTGGACTTTGGCCATTTTCTTGCTGGTTACCAAGCCCGCTTTGAGCATCTGCTCTTGTAAGGTGAGTTTTGTCATGTTCGTGTCTGAAGCCGTGGGATCATGGAGGGATTATACCCGTAATTTTTCAGGCTGCACCAGGTTGCCGGCGCAACCCACCGGCGGTTTGCGCCGCAGAGCAACGGCGGTAAAACGGCCCGAATGCCAGATCATGAATACCGCTCATGTGGTAATGAAATTAAGTCTCTTTCACTCCCTCCGAGACTCTGGCAAAAATAGACCTCATTAACGACAGACAATATGAAATCGGCTGAATAAAAAAATAGAAAAACAAGCCATTGAAAGAAATGGATAAATCCAGCCTTCATATCATATAACAGGATGCTATAAGACGATGAATACAGACTTTACCTTTACGATTAAGAGCAGTTCTTTCGACGAAGATTATAACCCTTCTGAAAATACGCGTATCACCACCAACTTTGCCAATTTGGCCAGAGGGAAAAACCGCCGGGAGAACCTGCGCAACACGTTGGTGATGATCGATAATCGCTTTAATGCATTAGCCTATTGGGATAACCCCAAGGCCGATCGCTACTCTGTCGAGCTGGAAATCATCTCGGTTGAGATGCGCATTGAAGATCAGGGCGCCAGCTTTCCGGTTATCGAAATCCTGAAAACCAACATCATCGATAAAAAAACGCAAAAGCGTATCGAGGGCATCGTCGGGAACAATTTCTCGTCTTACGTGCGCGATTACGACTTTAGCGTCTTGCTGCCGGCGCACAATAAAAACGCGGCGGAATTTACCATTCCGGATGATTTTGGCGATTTGCACGGCAATATCTTTAAGCACTTCGTCAATTCAAACGAATACCATGAAAATTTCAGCAAACCGCCGGTGATCTGCCTCAGCGTATCCAGCAAAGACACCTACAATCGGACGGGCAATCAACACCCGGTGTTGGGCGACGAGTATCGGCAAGACGGCGCTTCATTGACCGACCGGTATTTTAAAAAAATGGGCCTGCAGGTGCGCTATTTCATGCCGAAAAATAGCGTTGCGCCCCTGGCCTTTTATTTCCCCGGGGATTTGCTGAGCGATTACACCGACCTGGAACTGATCGGCACCATCAGCACGATGGAGACCTTCCAGAAAATCTATCGGCCTGAAATTTACAATGCCAACTCGGCGGCGGGGCAATGCTATCAGCCAAGCTTGAATAACCAGGATCATTCATTAACCAAGATTGTTTACGATCGCGAAGAGCGTAGCCAGTTAGCGATTGAGCAGGGGAAATTTACGGAAGAGCAATTTATCAAACCCTACAAGCCTATTCTTGAGCAATGGTCTGCTCACTACGCGCTTTGATTCACTTAAATACAGGTCACCTATCATGAAAATATTGCTCCCCACATCGACCGCCGGCAGCTTGCCCAAACCGGTCTGGCTGGCCCAACCGGAAACCCTGTGGTCGCCCTGGAAATTGCAGAATGAAGAACTCATCGAAGGGAAACAGGACGCCCTGCGTTTGTCACTGGCAGAGCAACAACAGGCCGGCATCGATATCGTCAGCGATGGCGAACAAACCCGTCAGCACTTCGTCACGACGTTTATCGAGCATCTCAGCGGCGTCGATTTCGAAAAACGCGAAGTGGTTAAAATCCGCAATCGCTATGAGGCGAGCGTGCCGACGGTCGTGGGGGCAGTCTCGCGTCAAAAACCCGTTTTCGTTGAAGACGCCAAATTTTTACGCCAGCTGACCACACAGCCGATTAAATGGGCCCTGCCGGGGCCGATGACCATGATCGACACACTCTATGACAACCACTATAAAAGCCGCGAGAAATTAGCCTGGGAGTTCGCGAAGATCCTCAATCAGGAAGCCAAAGAGCTCGAGGCCGCAGGCGTCGACATTATTCAGTTTGATGAGCCCGCATTTAACGTGTTCTTTGACGAGGTGAATGACTGGGGCATCGCCGCCCTGGAAAGAGCCATTGAAGGGCTTAAGTGTGAAACCGCCGTACATATCTGCTATGGATATGGGATTAAAGCCAATACCGACTGGAAAAAGACGTTGGGCTCGGAATGGCGACAATATGAAGAGGCGTTTCCGAAACTGCAAACGTCTAACATCGATATCATCTCGCTGGAGTGCCATAACTCGCACGTGCCCATGGATCTGCTTGAACTGATCCGCGGCAAAAAGGTGATGGTCGGCGCCATCGACGTAGCGAATCATGCCGTTGAGACGCCGGAGGAAGTGGCCGACACGCTGCGCAAAGCGCTGCAGTTTGTCGATGCCGACAAGCTCTATCCGTCGACCAACTGCGGCATGGCCCCCCTGCCCCGTCAGGTCGCCCGCGGCAAGCTGAATGCGTTAAGCGCAGGCGCCGAGATCGTGCGCCGAGAGCTGTTAGCCAAATAACCTTGCCTGCGCCCGCCACAGACACCTCCTGCGGCGGGCGATTATCAGCAATTCCCCCTCCCCGCAACGCCCCCGCTCTGGTGTATACTCGGATTTCTACGCGATGCCAGCCACAGCGGTTTTGGTTCAGGCCTGGCCTGAACAGCCCTCAGCCAGCCCACACAAGCCGAATAACAGTGGAATAACCATGAGCCCAAATACCGCTCGCATCAGCGAAATCATCGATCGCGCCAGGATCTCCCCCTACCAAATCCTGATCCTGACCCTGTGTTTCCTCATTGCCCTTCTGGACGGTTTCGATACCGCCATCATCGGCTATATCGCGCCGGCGCTGCGCGAAGAGTGGGATCTGCTGCCCGCTCAGCTCTCCCCCGCCTTCGGCGCGGGGCTGTTCGGCCTGCTGATCGGCAGCCTGCTGTTCGGGCCGATCGCCGACGCCATTGGCCGCAAACGCGTGCTGCTCGTCGCGGTGCTGGTGTTTGGCGGCTGTACTCTGGCTTCGGCCTATACGCATTCGATCGAATCCCTGACCCTGCTGCGCTTCATCACCGGCATTGGCCTCGGAGGCGCGATACCGACCTGCATCACCCTCAGCTCGGAGTACTCACCGGCGCGCCGCCGCATGCTGATGGTCACCTTGAGCTGGAGCGGCTTTACCGCTGGGTTAGCCCTGGGCGGCCTGCTGGCCGGGCAGATCATCCCGGCGTTCGGCTGGCGCGGCCTGCTGCTGGTCGGTGGCATCGCGCCGTTGGCGCTGCTGCCGTTGTTGGCCTGGCAGATGCCCGAATCAGTACGCTTTATGGCCGCCAGCGCCAAACATGCCGATCGGCTGCGCCGGGTGGTCGAACGCATCACCGGCCAGCGTTGGACGGGGATAACCATCGTCGATGACGAGCGCCCGGCGCAGGCCAGGTCGCCGATATCACACCTGTTTATCGAAGGCCGCGCCGTACGCACCCTGCTGCTGTGGGCGGCGTTCTTCTGTTCGCTGTTCGTGTTCTACCTGCTCACCAGCTGGCTGCCGACCCTGCTCAAAGACGCCGGTTACGACATCGCCCACGCCTCGCGTATCGGCGCGATGGTGCCGCTCGGCGGCACCCTGGGCGCCATCCTGATGGCGCTGCTGATGGATCGGATCGGGCCTTACCGCGTACTGGCCGTCTCCTACCTGGGCGCCGCGCTGGTAATTGGCGCGACCGGGTATCTGATGGGCGACGTCTACACACTGGCCGCCGTCGTGTTCCTGATCGGCTTCGGCGTGGCCGGCGCGCAAAACGGCCTGAACCTGGTTTCCGCCACCCTTTATCCGACCGCAGCCCGCGTCACCGGCGTCAGCTGGGCCATGGCCAATGGCCGCTTCGGCTCAATTGTCGGCTCGATGCTCGGCGCCTGGATGATGGCCGCCGCTGGCTCGACGGAAGTGTTCTTCCTCTGGCTGGCGCTGCCGGCGCTGCTGGGCGCCGCCGCCATCTTCCTGCTCTATCGCCTCAGCCTGCGCCGCCGCACGCCGCTCACGGAACCGGCTGCGGGCATCTGACCTCGCGGAAAATAAAAGGCCGAGACGCCTTCGATGGCGTCTCGGCCTGTCATGAAAAAGGGGGCCAAGGCCCCCTTCTGCGTTATTCCGCCTTGGCGGAAGCGTCTTCGGTGCGATACAGGTGCACGTCCATCTGCGGGAACGGAATGCCGATATTGTGGGCATCCAGCGCGCGCTTGAAGTTTTCCATCAGATCGAAGTACACGTTCCAGTATTCCGCATTGGTGGTCCAGGAACGGGTCACGAAGTTCAGCGAGGACGGCGCCATCTCGTTCAGACGCACGGTCACGCCTTTGGCGTGCATGATGCGTTTGTCGGCGGCGATCACGTCGCCCAGCACCTTCTTCACCACGTCGATATCGGCGTTGTAGGCCACGCCCACCACGATATCCACGCGGCGGTTCGGTTCGCGGGAGTAGTTGATGATGTTGCCGGCGATGATTTTACCGTTCGGCACCACGATGGTTTTGTTGTCGGCGGTGCGCAGGGTGGTGGAGAAAATCTGTACCTGATCGACGGTACCGGCCACGCCGCCCAGATCGACATATTCACCCACGCGCAGCGGACGGAAGATCACCAGCAGCACGCCGGCGGCGAAGTTGGACAGCGAGCCTTGCAGCGCCAGGCCGACGGCCAAACCGGCGGCACCCAGCACCGCGATCACCGAGGTGGTCTGCACGCCGACGCGCCCCAGCACGGCGATGAAGGTGAACGCCAGCACGCCGTAACGCACGATCGCCGACAGGAAGTCGGCCACCGTGGCGTCGATGCCGCGCAGCTTCATCACGCGGTTCAGCGCATTGCCGACCACGCGGGCCACGATCGAACCGATGATCAGGATAACGATGGCGGCGACGATATTCACCGCGTACTGGATCAACAGATCCTGATTCTTCACCAACCAGTCGCCGGCACCGTTGATGCCGTCTACTACATTCAAATCTTTCATTCGTGTCGTCCTAACTCAGTCCCTAACGGGAGAAACTCGCAAAAATACACTGGCCTCGGCGGCCAGTAGGAAACCACGCCTAAGGGTAACCAACATTAAAGGCTCATGCCAACCATCAGCATTAAAAATAGCCGAAACTGCCCGCCGCTTCTTCTATGCTGAGAACAGCGCGTTGGCCATTTCACGACAAGGGATCCGTTCTTCATGCACATTCGCTCTTCGCTCAAACACTATTGGCAAGTGCGGCCCAGGCTGCTGTTTTCCGTCGGCGCCGGGCTGCTGTGCTTTCTGCTGCTGCCCGCCCAGCTCTCGCTGCTGCAACGCTTGATGATCGGCTGGAATACGCTGGCCTGGCTCTACCTGCTGTTTCTCTGGCGGCTGATGCTGGTCAGCACGCCGCAGCACATTCGCCAAATCGCCCGGCGGCAGGACGAAAGCGCCAGCATGGTGCTGGCGTTAGTCAGCCTCGGCTGCCTGGTCAGCTTACTGGCGATCCTGTTTGAATTGAGCAGCGCCAAACAGGTGGTCGGCTCTCTGAAAACGCTGCATTTGCTCCTGACCGGCGCCACGCTGGCGGTCTCCTGGCTGCTTCTGCCGACCGCCTTCACCATGCACTATGCTCATCAATTTTATCGCCAGGGCGCACAGCAGGATCCTTTGCCGCTGCTGTTCCCCGGCAATCTCGCCGATCCCACCTATCTGGATTTCGCCTACTTCTCCTTCACCATCGCGGTCGCGTCGCAAACCGCCGATGTGGCGGTCGGCGCCGCGGAGGTACGTAAAATCGCGCTCGTGCAGTCGGTTATTTCGTTCGTGTTCAACATGCTGATCCTGGGCCTGTCGATCAACGTCGGCGCCGGCCTGCTGGGCTGAAAACGAAAAAGGCTCCCCGCAGGGAGCCTTGTACATCATGCAACAGGTGCCGAAGATTACAGAACGTCTACCGCGTTCAGATCTTTGAAGGCCTGCTCCAGACGCGTCACCATGCTGGTCTGCGCTGCGCGCAGCCATACGCGTGGATCGTAGTATTTCTTGTTAGGCTGATCGGCGCCTTTCGGGTTGCCCAACTGGCCCTGCAGGTAAGCTTCGTTAGCTTTGTAGTACTGCAGGATGCCGTCCCAGGTCGCCCATTGGGTGTCGGTGTCGATGTTCATCTTGATCACGCCGTAACCCACAGACTCTTTGATCTCTGCATCGGTAGAACCGGAACCGCCGTGGAACACGAAGTTCAGGCTGTTGTGCGGCAGGTTGAATTTCTTGGACACGTAATCCTGAGAATCGCGCAGGATGGTTGGAGTCAGCTTAACGTTACCTGGCTTGTACACGCCGTGCACGTTACCGAACGATGCAGCGATGGTGAAGCGCGGGCTGATGGCGTTCAGTTTTTCGTACGCGTAAGCCACGTCTTCCGGCTGGGTGTACAGAGCGGAAGCGTCCATATGGCTGTTGTCCACGCCATCTTCTTCACCGCCGGTGCAGCCCAGTTCGATTTCCAGCGTCATGCCGATTTTGGCCATGCGCTTCAGGTAGGCGCTGCAGATCTCGATGTTTTCTTCCAGAGACTCTTCAGACAGATCGATCATGTGGGAAGAGAACAGCGGTTTGCCGGTAGCGGCGAAGTGTTTCTCGCCGGCGTCCAGCAGGCCGTCCAGCCATGGCAGCAGTTTCTTCGCGCAGTGGTCGGTGTGCAGGATCACCGGCACGCCGTAGTGTTCAGCCATCTGGTGAACGTGGTGTGCGCCGGAGATAGCGCCCAGAATCGCTGCGCCCTGCGGCACATCGGTCTTCACGCCTTTGCCGGCGATGAATGCGGCGCCGCCGTTGGAGAACTGAACGATGACCGGCGCGCGCACTTTAGCCGCGGCTTCCAGCACTGCGTTGATGGAGTCGGTACCCACGCAGTTTACCGCTGGCAGCGCAAAGTTGTTCTCTTTAGCAACTGCGAAGACTTTCTGAACGTCATCACCCGTGATGACACCCGGTTTTACGAAATCAAAAATTTTAGACATGTTACTTTGTCCTGTTTCGTCGGCCGTAGATGGATGTAAATCGATGTTTTCACGCCGCGCAGCATTTGCCGCGCGGTATAAAACAAACGGGCGGCTTTCGCCTCCCGTTGTCTGAATTACTGCTTAGCGCGCTCTTCCAGCATCACGACTGCAGGCAGCGGTTTCCCTTCAACGAATTCCAGGAATGCGCCACCGCCGGTGGAGATGTAGGAGATTTTGTCAGCGATACCGAACAGATCGATGGCTGCCAGAGTGTCGCCGCCGCCAGCGATAGAGAAAGCGTCGCTATCGGCGATCGCGCGGGCGACAATTTCGGTGCCCTTACGGAAGTTAGGGAACTCGAATACGCCAACCGGGCCATTCCACAGAATGGTTTTGGCGTTCTTCAGGATAACGGCCAGACGCTCGGCAGAGACGTCGCCCATATCCAGAATTTGCTCGTTGTCCTGGATCTCGTTGGCCTGCTTCACGGTCGCGGTCGCGGTCTCAGAGAACTCGGTCGCCACGCGCACGTCGGTCGGCACCGGAATGTCGCAGGTTTCCAGCAGTTTCTGCGCGTTCGGGATCAGATCCGGTTCGTACAGGGACTGCCCCACGTTGTTGCCCTGCGCCGCCACGAAGGTGTTGGCGATGCCGCCGCCGACGATCAGCTGATCGGCGATTTTGGACAGGGAATCCAGCACGGTCAGTTTGGTGGAGACTTTAGAACCGCCCACGATGGCGACCATCGGACGGGCCGGGTTGCCCAGGGCTTTGCCCAGCGCTTCCAGCTCGGCGGACAGCAGCGGGCCGGCACAGGCGACAGGCGCGAACTTGCCCACGCCGTGGGTGGAAGCCTGCGCGCGGTGCGCGGTGCCGAACGCGTCCATCACGTACACGTCGCACAGCGCCGCGTATTTCTTGGACAGGGTTTCGTCGTCTTTCTTCTCGCCCTTGTTGAAACGGACGTTTTCCAGCACCACCAGTTCACCTTCGGCGACGTCGACGCCATCCAGATAATCCTTCGCCAGACGCACTGGGGATTTCAGGTGATCTTTCAGGTAGTTGACCACAGGCAGCAGGGAGAATTCTTCGTTGTACTCGCCTTCGGTAGGACGACCCAGGTGGGAGGTTACCATCACGCGGGCGCCTTGCTTCAGCGCAGCTTCGATAGTCGGCAGGGAAGCGCGGATACGCGCGTCGGAAGTCACTTTACCGTCTTTTACCGGCACGTTCAGATCGGAGCGGATCAGTACGCGTTTACCCGCCAGATCCAGATCGGTCATCTTAATTACAGACATGGTGAACCCTCTTTATTGAATCTCTATAAAATTGCCTGAGCAGCGCGCCAATCACGCCGGCGCCGCCGTACTAGAAACCGCTGGCGGCCATTGCCCGTGTTGTATCCAACATCCGATTGGCAAAGCCCCATTCATTGTCGCACCAGACCAAGGTCTTTATCAGGTGCTGCCCGCTGACCCGGGTCTGCGTACCGTCGACGATAGCGCTGTGCGGGTCATGGTTAAAATCGATCGAGACCAATGGTAATTCCGTGTAGTCAACTATACCACGAAATGATTCCCGTGCGGCCTTTTGCAACAGCTGGTTGACCTCCGCCACCTTCACCGCGGCGCTCACGCTGACGCTAAGATCGATAGCCGTCACGTTGATGGTCGGCACGCGCACCGAGATAGCCTCGAAGCGATCGCAAAACTGCGGGAAGATGCGGGTGATGCCCGCGGCCAGTTTGGTATCGACCGGAATGATCGACTGGCTCGCCGCGCGGGTGCGCCGCAAATCCGCGTGATACGCGTCGATCACCGGCTGATCGTTCATCGCCGAGTGAATGGTGGTCACGGTGCCGGACTCGATACTGTAGGCGTCGTCCAGCAGCTTGATCACCGGAATAATGCAGTTGGTGGTGCACGAGGCGTTGGACACGATGCGATGTTCCGCCAGCAGCGTCTGATGGTTGACGCCGAACACGATGGTGGCGTCCAGATCGTTGCCGCCCGGATGGGCGAACAGCACTTTCTTCGCCCCCGCCGCCAGATGGGCCTCGCCATCCGCACGGCTGCCGTACACGCCGCTGCAGTCCAGCACCACGTCGACGCCCAGCTCGCCCCAGGGCAACTGCTCCACCGCCGGCTGATGCAACAGGCGAATCGCGTCGTCTCCAACGCTCAGCGTGTCGCGCTCTTGCCGCACATCCCAGGCGAAGCGGCCATGGCTGGAATCGTACTTCAGCAGATGGGCCATGCCCTCGGCATTCGCCAGCTCGTTGATCGCCACCACGGAGATTTCCGCCCGTCGTCCCGATTCGTACAGTGCGCGCAATACGCTGCGGCCGATGCGGCCAAAGCCGTTTATCGCTATGCGGATGGTCATGCTGCTCCTGAAAAAGGGCCGTCCCCGCCGGGCTGACTCACCGGCGCCGGGCCGGCGCTGACTGGTTGTCTCACTAACCCGCATAGAGTAGTGGATCGCACCGCCCGCTGTGAATCGCCGCGTTTGCATTATTCCCGCGCTTCAGCGGCTTTTCGCCGCCGTCACATCGGCATTTCTGTCGAAGAGTGCTTCAACTGAAACGCTTCAGCTGAGCATAAACCAAAGTTTTGGCAAAAGGAACAGGTGCAACAGTTCCACAAGTAACGGAGGGGAGTTTTACGAGCATAAGATGATCTGGCGCACATTTTTGGCCTTAAGGCCGCGGCGGATTTTCACTCGCCGCCCCCGTTTCGCCGTAGTGCTCACGGAAATAGTCGCGCAAAAATTCGACCGTCACCCGCACTTTCGCCGACGTTGCCAGCCGGGAAACGTACACCGCCCAGATGTTGGCCGGCTGAAAATACTCCGGCAGAATGTGCACCAACCTGCCGCTGTCGATGTTCTCTTTCACGTCCCAGGCGGAACGCAGCGCGACGCCCTGCCCATCCAGGCACCACTGGTGCACGATTTCGCCGTGGTTCGACGCCAGCGCCCCCGTCACCTTTACCGTTTCTTCACCGCCCGGCCCCTGCAGCCGCCACAGCCCGAACGGATGATCGCGCTCCTTGATCACCAGGCAGGTGCGGCCCGCCAGCTCCGCCAGGCTTTTCGGCACGCCGTGGCGCTGCAGATATGCCGGCGAAGCGCACAGGATGCGCTGGTTGTCCGCCAGCTTGCGCGCGATCAGATTAGGGGCGATATCGTCGCCGATGCGGATATCCAGATCGAACCCTTCGCTGACCAGATCCACCAGCCGATCGGAAACGTCGAGCCGCAGCTCCAGCTGCGGATACTCCCGCGCCAGCGCCGACAGCGCCGGGGCCACGAAGCGCCTGCCGAAGCCGAAGCTGCTGACCACGCGCAGCATGCCCTGCGGCGCCTGACGCACCTCGGACAGCTCGTCCATCATCTGATCGACGTCGTTGAGAATACGCTGCGCCCATTCGTAGATGCGTTCGCCGTCCTCGGTGATCGCCACCCGCCGCGTGGTGCGGTGCAGCAGCGACACGTCCAGCGCCTTTTCCAGCAACGCAATGCGCTTGCTGATAAAGGCCGGCGACACGCCCAGCTCTTCGGCGGCGGCGGCAAACCCGGCGCGGCGCGCCACCAGCACGAACACCCGCAGGTCACTCAGGATCGGCATATTGTTCATGATTCGTGTTTTATGTTTCATCGTTTTCATGGTTGATTAACAGTTAGTCAATTATAGGATAAGAGTGTTGTCAATCTCCCCTACCTACAAATGAGACCTCTGTATGAGCAAAACTTACAAGATTGCCGCCATCCCCGGGGACGGTATCGGGCGGGAAGTGTTGCCGGAAGGCATACGGGTATTGCAGGCGGCGGCGGCGCGCTGGGATCTGTCGCTGGAATTCGCCACCTTCGAGTGGGCCAGCTGCGACTACTACCAGCACCACGGCCAGATGATGCCCGACGATTGGTTTGAGCAGCTCAAGGGCTTCGACGCCATTTACTTCGGCGCCGTCGGCTGGCCGGATACGGTGCCCGATCACATTTCGCTGTGGGGGTCGCTGCTGAAATTCCGCCGCGACTTCGAGCAGTACGTCAACCTGCGCCCGGTGCGGCTGTTTCCCGGCGTGCCCTGCCCGCTGGCGAACAAACAGCCGGGCGATATCGATTTCTACGTAGTGCGCGAAAATACCGAAGGGGAATACTCCTCGCTCGGCGGGCGAATGTTCGAAGGCACCGAACGCGAGATGGTGATCCAGGAGTCGGTCTTCACCCGTCAGGGCGTGGACCGCATCCTGAAATACGCCTTCGAGCTGGCGCAGCAGCGCCCGCGCAAGCGCCTGACCGCCGCCACCAAGTCCAACGGCATGGCCATCAGCATGCCGTACTGGGATGAGCGCGTGGCGGAGATGGCGCGCCAGTATCCCGATATCGCCTGGGACAAACAGCACATCGATATTCTGTGCGCGCGCTTCGTGCTGAACCCCGAACGCTTCGACGTGGTGGTGGCCTCCAACCTGTTCGGCGATATTTTGTCGGATCTCGGCCCGGCCTGCACCGGCACCATCGGCATTGCGCCGTCGGCCAACCTGAACCCGGAGCGCAACTTCCCGTCGCTGTTCGAGCCGGTGCACGGCTCAGCGCCGGACATTTTCGGCAAAAACATCGCCAACCCGATCGCCATGATCTGGAGCGGCGCGATGATGCTGGACTTCCTCGGCGACGGCGATGCCCGCTACCGCCAGGCGCACGACGGCATCCTGCAGGCGATTGAGCGCATTATCGCCGACGGGCCGCGCACGCCGGACATGCGCGGCGACGCCTCCACCCAGCAAGTCGGCCAGGCGATCGCCGCCCTGCTGCAACGCTGAACGCCGCAGATTTTCCCGCGCAGGGCGCCCTTCCGCGCCCTGCTTTGCCACGTCCGTTTTTCCGCTTCGATCGCTGCCGCAAATCCGTTGAAAACCACCGTAGAAGGCACGCCAATACCCCGGTCAAGATCACAACAAATTGTTTACATACTGTGTTTTATCCTTTTACAGATGCCCCAATTGTGGCCCTCCTGTAATTTGTGCACACTCGAAAATGTTAATGAAGAGTGAATATTCCCGGTAGCGACCCACCGGGCGGTTTGCTCCTCGCGGTGTAACAAAACAAAGGGTTCAAACCAATAAGGCCCGGGCGCACCCTACGCTTTGCGCACCGGCCCACCACCGATAACAGGAGTTCACTCCCATGCAGAGCAATCCCAAAAAGGATGTCACGCTCATCGCCATCAGCCTGTGCAGCATTGCGCTGATCGCCCTTTGCCTGATGCTCTTTCCGGCTCAATCCGCGCTTATCGCCAACACCATTTTCAACGGCGTCACCCGGCTGTTCGGTTCAACCATTCAAATCCTGGTGCTGATCGCCCTGCTGGTGGTGCTGTATCTGGCGTTGAGCAAATACGGCAATATCCGCCTCGGCGAAGGCAAACCGCAATACTCCACGCTGGCCTGGCTGTTCATGTTCATCTGCGCCGGCCTGGGCTCGTCCACCCTGTACTGGGGGGTGATGGAATGGGCGTATTACTACCAGACGCCGGGGCTGAACATCGCGCCGCGCACCCCAAAGGCGCTGGAATACAGCATCAGCTACTCCTTCTTCCACTGGGGCCTGAGCGCCTGGGCAACCTACGCCCTCGCCTCGCTGATCATGGCCTACCACTTCCACGTGCGTAAGAACAAAGGGCTCAGCCTGTCGGGGATCATTTCCGCCATCACCGGCGTGCGCGCCAACGGCCCGATCGGGCGGTTGGTGGATCTGATTTTCCTGGTCGCCACCGTCGGCGCCCTCACCATTTCGCTGGTGCTGACTGCCTCCACCTTTACTCGCGGACTGACGGCGCTGACCGGCATCCCCGACAATTTCGTGGTGCAGGCGACGGTGATCCTGCTGGCGGCGGTGATCTTCTGTCTCAGCTCCTACATCGGCATCGACGGCGGCATGCAGCGCCTGAGCAAAATGGTCGGCTGGGGCGCATTCGCCTTCGCCGGGCTGGTGCTGCTGGTCGGCCCCACCGAGTTCACCATCAACAACACCATCAACGCCATCGGCCTGACGGCGCAAAACTTCCTGCAGATGAGCCTGTTTACCGATCCGATGGGCGACGGCAGCTTCAGCCGCAGCTGGACGGTGTTCTACTGGCTGTGGTGGATCTCTTACACCCCGGGCGTGGCGATGTTCGTCACCCGCGTCTCGCGCGGCCGCAAGATTAAAGAGGTGATCTGGGCCCTGCTGCTCGGCAGCACCCTCGGCTGCTGGTTCTTCTTCGGCTCGCTGGAAAGCTACGCCATGCATCAGTTCATCAGCGGGCAGCTCAACGTGCCGGAGATCCTCAGCACCCAGGGCGGCGAAACCGCCGTGCAGATGCTGCTGACGGCGCTGCCGCTCGGCAAGCTGTTCCTGGCCGCCTATCTGTTCATCATGATCATTTTCCTGGCCTCGCACATGGACGCGGTGGCCTACACCATGGCCGCCACCAGCACCCGCAACCTGCAGGAGGGGCAAGATCCCAGCCCGATGCTGCGCCTGTTTTGGTGCGTGGTGATCACCCTGATCCCGCTGTCGATCCTGTTCACCGGCGCCTCGCTGGACACCATGAAAACCACGGTGATCCTGACCGCGCTGCCGTTCCTGCTGGTGCTGCTGGTGAAAACCTACGGCTTCGCCCGCTGGCTGAAGCAGGACTATGCGGCCATTCCGGCACACCTGATCGAAAGCAGCGCGCCGGCGGCCGCCGAACTCTCCGCGCCATCGTCGTATCAACCGCGCCCTATGGCGAAATGACAATAAGAAAAGAGGAAGGTTAACTTATGAGCACTCTGATCCCTGAATTTACCTTACCGAAAGATTTCTGCGCCGACGCCCGCGAGGCTTACACCATTCCGGCCCGGTTCTATACCCACCAGGCGGCGTTCGAGCACGAAAAAGAGCAGGTGTTCGCCACCAGTTGGATCTGCGTGGCGCACCGCAGCGAGCTCGCCGAACCGAACGACTACATCACCCGCGAGATCATCGGTGAAAACATTCTGGTGGTGCGCGGCCGCGACAAAGTGCTGCGCGCCTTTTACAACGTCTGCCCGCACCGCGGCCACCAGCTGCTGGCGGGCGACGGCCGGGCGAAAAACGTCATCACCTGTCCTTATCACGCCTGGGCGTTCAAGCTGGACGGCGAACTGGCGCACGCGCGCAACTGCGAAAACGTGCAGAACTTCGATAAGGAAAACTCGCACCTGATGCCGGTGCGGGTCGAAGAGTACGCCGGGTTTATTTACGTCAATCTGGACTCGCAGGCCGGCACGGTGGAAGACCAGCTGCCGGGCCTCGGCGCCAAAGTGCGCGAAGCCTGCCCGCAGGTCGACGATCTCAAACTGGCAGCGCGTTTCGTCACCCGTACCCCGGCCAACTGGAAGAACATCGTCGACAACTACCTCGAGTGCTACCACTGCGGCCCGGCACACCCCGGTTTCGCCGACTCGGTGCAGGTCGACCGCTACTGGCACACCCTGCACGGCAACTGGACGCTGCAGTTCGGCTACGCCCGCCCTTCCGAGCAGTCGTTCAAGTTTGAAGAGGGTAAAGAAGCCAGCTTCCACGGCATCTGGCTGTGGCCGTGCACCATGTTCAACATGCCGCCGCTGGAAGGCATGATGACGGTGATCTATGAGTTCCCGGTCGATGCGGAAACCACCCTGCAGCACTACGACATCTACTTCACCAACGCCGATTTGAGCGACGAACAGCTCAAACTGATCGACTGGTACCGCGACGTGTTCCGCCCGGAAGATTTGCGGCTGGTGGAAAGCGTGCAAAAAGGCCTGAAGTCGCGCGGCTATCGCGGCCAGGGGCGCATCATGGCCGACGGCGCCGGCAGCGGCGTCAGCGAACACGGCATCGCCCACTTCCACAACCTGCTGGCGCAGGTTTATCAACCTTGATGCGACGGGGCCCGCAGGCCCCTTTCCCCTGACTTGTGAGGTTCTTGTGAATATTTCCGATCGGGCGCTATTCCGCCAACAGGCATATATCAACGGCCAATGGCGCGACGCCGACAACCAGGAAACCCTGCCGGTGAGCGATCCCGCCACCGGCCAACTCATCGGCAGCGTGCCCAACATGGCGACGGCCGAAACCCAACGGGCGATCGACGCCGCCCAGCAGGCGCTGGAAGGCTGGCGCGCGCTGCCGGCGCAACAGCGCGCGCAGCTGCTGCGCCGCTGGTTCGAACTGATGCTGGAACACCAGCAGGATCTGGCCAGCCTGATGACGCTGGAGCAAGGCAAGCCGCTGGCGGAGTCGCTGGGCGAGATCCGCTACGCCGCCTCCTTTATCGAATGGTTCGCCGAACAGGCCAAGCGCGCCAACGGCGACATCATTCCGTCGCCGAGCAGCGATAAACGCCTGATGGTGCTGAAGCAGGGCATCGGCGTGTGCGCGGCGATCACGCCCTGGAACTTCCCAGCGGCGATGATTACCCGCAAGGCCGCGCCGGCGCTGGCGGCCGGCTGCACGCTGGTGGTCAAACCCGCCAACGAAACCCCTTACTCGGCGCTGGCGATGGCCGAGCTGGCCGAGCGCGCCGGCATTCCCGCCGGGGTGTTCAACGTGGTGACCGGCAACTCGCAGGCGATCGGCGCCGAGCTGACCCGCCACCCGCAGGTGCGCAAGCTGAGCTTTACCGGCTCCACGCCGGTGGGCAGGCTGCTGATGCGCCAAAGCTCGGACACCATCAAGAAAGTGTCGCTGGAGCTGGGCGGCAATGCGCCGTTCATCGTGTTTGACGATGCGGACATCGATGCCGCAGTGGAAGGCGCGCTGATCGCCAAATACCGCAACGCCGGGCAGACCTGCGTTTGCGTCAATCGGTTCTACGTGCAGCGCGGCGTTTATCCCCAGTTCGCCGAGAAGTTTGTCGCCCGCGTGGCGGCGCTGCAGGTCGGCAACGGCTTCGAACCCGGCGTGCAGATCGGCCCGCTGATCAACCGCAAGGCGCGCGACAAGGTGCTGGAGCTGCTCGATGACGCGCTGAGCAAAGGCGCTCAGGTGCTGACCGGCGCCACGCCGCACGCGCTGGGCGGCAATTTCTTCACGCCGACGGTGCTGGGTGACGTGCAGCCCGGCTCGCTGCTGCTGGAAGAAGAGATCTTCGGCCCGGTCGCGCCGCTGGTGGTGTTTGATGACGAAGCCGAGGCGATCCGCCAGGCCAACGACACCATTTACGGCTTGGCCGCCTACTTCTACACCCGCGATGCGGCGCGCATCTGGCGCGTTTCGGAACGGCTGGAGTACGGCATGGTCGGCATCAATACCGGGCTTATCTCCAACGAGGTGGCGCCGTTCGGCGGCGTGAAACAGTCGGGGCTGGGGCGTGAAGGCTCCGAATACGGCATCGAAGACTATCTGGAGCTCAAATACCTGTGCCAAGCGGTATAACTTTTTCATGCGCGGGGACGCCCGCGCTTTGGAGCCAATGAATGACCAGCTATCAGATGCTTGATGTCCGCGTCGTCGACATCGAAACCGTCACCGCACGGGTCAAGCGCTTTACCCTGGCGGATCCGCAAGGCCGGCCGCTGCCCGCCTTCAGCGGCGGCAGCCACATCATCGTGCAAATGCAGGACGGCGAGCAGCGCTACAGCAACGCCTATTCGCTGCTCAGCTCACCGTTCGAACTCGAGCATTACCAGATCGCCGTTCGGCGCGAGTCTCCTTCCAAAGGCGGTTCCGACTTCATGCATGACCGGTTGGCGGTCGGCGATACGCTGACCATCAGCACCCCGAATAACCTGTTCGCGCTGGCGCCGGAAGCGCAACATCACGTGCTGATCGCCGGCGGCATCGGCATCACGCCGTTTATGGCCCATCTGCATGAGCTGCAACGCAGCGGCCAACGCTACCATCTGCACTACTGCTTCCACAGTGAAGAGCACAACGCCTTCCAGCAGCAGCTGATGCAAGCGCCGTTCGCAGACAACGTCAGTTGCCATGTCTCCAGCCTTGGCGGCCGGTTGGATCTGGCGCGCACGCTGGTCGATGTGGAACCCGGCGCCCATATCTACGTCTGCGGCCCGGCGGCGCTGAACGAAGCGGTCTACCGGATCGCCGCCGAACGGGGTATCGATGCCGGTCGCTTGCACAGCGAAGCCTTTGCCGCCGAAGACACGGCGGGCGGCGCCTTTACACTGGTGCTGGCTCGATCGGGTATTGAGCTTGAAGTGGCGCAAGACATGACCATCCTGCAGGCGCTGGAAAACAGCAAGGCGGCCAAGGTCGAGTGCCTGTGCCGCGAAGGCATTTGCGGCACCTGCGAAACCCGCATCGTCGAAGGGGAAGCCGATCACCGCGATCAATATCTCAGCGAGGAAGAGCGCGCGGCGCAGCAGACCCTGTTGATCTGCTGCTCGCGCGCCAAAGGCAGCCGGCTGGTGCTGGATTTGTAAAGGGAGCGCCCGCATCGGCGGGCGTCCTGGTTAAGCTTTCGGGAATATCCACAGATGCTCGGCCGGCAGGGAGAGCCGGCACAGCGCCCGATCGCGCGCCTCGTGGCCATAGGCGCGCACCACGAAATCTTCGGCCACGGTGCGGAACAGGTATTCCCAGCGATCGCCGAGATACATGCTGGTCAGCAAAGGCAGCTCAAGCTGATTACCCTGTGGATCTTCACCCAACCGCACGCGCTCCACGCGGATCACCGCAGTGCCCTCCTGTCCGACCTGCACGCCTTCGCCCGCTTTGCCCCACAGCGCCCAATCCTTACCTTCGATGCGCGCCCGGCCGTCTTCCAGCGCCACGATCTTGCCCGGCAACCGGTTGTTGCTGCCCATGAATTCGGCGGTGAACAGCGTGGCGGGCGAACCGTACATCTCCTGCGGCGTGCCCTGCTGTTCGATTTTGCCGTTATTGAGCAGCAGGATGCGATCGGAAATGGCCATCGCCTCGTTCTGATCGTGGGTCACCATCAGCGCCGACAGACCGAGCTTGATGATCAGCTCGCGCAGAAATACCCGCGCTTCTTCGCGCAGCTTGGCGTCGAGGTTGGACAGCGGCTCATCCAGCAGGATCACCGGCGGGTTGTAGACCAGCGCACGGCCGATCGCCACCCGCTGCTGCTGGCCGCCGGAGAGCTGGTGCGGATGACGCTTGGCCAAATGCCCCAGCCCGAGCTGATCCAGCACCGCCTGTACCCGTTGTGCGATTTCCGCCGAGGCGGTCTTACGCAGCTTCAGCGGATAAGCGACGTTCTCAAACACCGTTTTGTGCGGCCACAGGGCGTAGGACTGAAACACCAGCCCCAGGTTGCGCTCTTCGGCGGGAATTTCGCTGCGCGCGCTGCCGTTGTAAACCGCGCTGTCGCCGATGACGATCCGCCCCTGGCTCGGCTTCTCCAGCCCGGCCACCGCCCGCAGCAGCGTGGTTTTGCCGCTGCCCGACGGGCCCAGCAGCGAGACCACTTCGCCCCGTTTCAGATCCATCGACACCCCTTTCAGCACCGGGTTGTCGCCATAGGTCAAATGCAGGTTCTCTACCGAAAGTTCAATCATGTAATTTCACTCCAAAGCGCAAGGCGATCCCCAGCCCCAGCACCACCAGCAGGATATTGATGAACGACAGCGCGGCGACGATATCGATGGCGCCCGCGGCCCACAGGGAAACCAGCATCGAGCCGATGGTTTCCGTGCCCGGAGACAGCAGATAAACCCCGGTGGAATATTCGCGTTCAAAGATCAGGAACATCAGCAGCCAGGAGCCGATCAGGCCGTAGCGCGACAGCGGAATGGTAACGTGTCGGGTGATCTGGCCGCGGCTGGCGCCGGCGCTGCGCGCGGCTTCCTCCAGTTCCGGCCCCACCTGCAGCAGCGTGGAAGAGATCAGCCGCAGGCCATAGGCCATCCACACCACGGTATAGGCCAGCCAGACGCTGAAGATGGTGCTGCGCAGCGAACGCAGCCAGACGATCACGTTCTCGCGCAGCCATTCGGCCATCGGCAGCGCCGACAGCCAACCCTCCTTGAGCGATTTGTCCAGCCACATCGGCAGAAACAGAAACACCCACAGGAACGCCAGACCGGCCAGCAGCCCCGGCACCGCGCGCGGCACCAGCACGCTGTAGTCGAGGAAGCGCGTGGCGCCATCCGGCTTGCGGTGCATGGCGATGCCGATAAACAGGTAGCACGCCACCGCCAGCGCCCCGCCGATTACCCCAATCGCCATTGAGTTGACGATGGCGCGCAGCAGGTTGGGCTGCGCCCAGATGGTGCGGAAGGTGTTGATCGACAGTTCGTCCCAGACAGACACGCCCACGCCCCAGTTGGAGATAAAGGCGCGCAGCACCACGCCGATCAGCGGCACGCCGATGGTCACGGTCAGCCAGAACATCACCACCGCGCCGGCCACCCAGCGCCATTTGCCCAGCGGCAACGCGCGCGCCTGCGAGGCTTTGCCCTTGACGGTGACGAAACGGTTGGCGGTACGCATTAGCCTGCGCTGCAGCATCACCAACGGAATGGTGATGCAGATCAGCACCACCGCTACCGCCGCCATCAGGTGGTAAGACGGCGTGCCCAGCTTGTTGGTCAACTGATACAGGTAGGTCGCCAGCACCAGGTTGCCTTCCGGATCGCCCAGCACCAGCATCAGGCCGAACACCTCCAGCCCGAGGAAGAACAGCAGCACCCCGGCGTACAGGATAGACGGCCGCACCATCGGCAGGCTGACGGCGGTCATCACCTGCAGCGGCGTAGCGCCGGCGGTGCGCGCCGCTTCTTCAACGTCTGAGCCCACGCTGCGCAGCGCCGAGGAGATGTACAGGTAGGCGTGGGGCACGTGCGTCAACCCGGCGATAACCACGATGCTGGCCATCGAATAGATGTTCCACGGCACGAAGCCCAGCAGCGCCTCCGCCCACAGCGAGAAGAAGCCCACCGGCCCCGCCGCCACCACGTAACCGAAGCCCAGCACCATCGGCGACACGAAGATCGGCACCAAAATCAGCGGTTCGATGATCCGCCGCCCCGGCAGATCGGTGCGCACCATCAGGAAGGCCAAAATGCCGCCGAGCGGGATAGCGATGATCACCAGGCCGAATGCCAGAATAAAGCCGCTTCTCAGCGCCTTGTAGAAATCCGGATCGGTAAAGATGAACTCGAAGGCCTCCAGGCTGAAGACCTTGGAGGGAGAGAAAAACGGAGCCGAGAGGAAGCTTTGAATGATGATAAACGACAGGGGGACATAGATAACCAGCGCGGTTATCAACACCACCAGGCCGCGCGGCAGGCTCTGCCACTTTCTGCGCCATGCTTGCATAAATGCTCCCTATGGTTGTAAACGACGACCAAAGGGCGCGCGCCTGTACGTCAGGCGCGCGTCCGAATGCAGTCCCTGTTATTTCGCCGCGGCGGCGCGCCATTGTTTGATGTAGTCGAGACGCTTGGCCGGCTGCAGATACTCCAGCAGGCTGTCGTCGACCGGGATCGGCTTGAGCGCGTTGCCCAGCAGCTTGGTCATGCCGTCGATGTCGTTCTTGCCTTCGACATCGTTGCGGATCGAAGGGATATCAGCCTGATTGGCGAGAATATTTTGCCCTTTCTCCGACAGCACGTAGTCGAACCACAGCTTGGCGGCGTTAGGGTGACCGGCTTCTTTGCTGATGAAGCTCACGCGCGACAGCACCAGGGTATAGTCTTTCGGATAGACGATGCCAAGCGACGGATCGCTCTTGGCGCGGGCCTCGGCGTATGAGCCGAGAATATTGAAACCGATCAGGTTTTCACCGGAGGAAACGCGTTCCATCATGGTGCCGGTTGAGGATTGCACCGCCAGCCCGCCCTTGGCCACGTCGGCCAGCGTTTTGAAGTAGTTGGGATCGGCCTTGAAGTCCTGCACCGACAGCATGAAGCCGACGCCGGATTTTTCGATGTCGTAAGTGGTGACTTTCTTCTTGAATTTGTCCGTCTGGCTGGCGATCAGCTTGGCCAACGCCGCGTGCGAATCCGGCACATCGCCCTGCGGGATCAAGCGTTTGTTATAGATGAACACCACCGGCTCATAGGTGGTGCCATACACTTTATCTTGCCATACCGCCCATTTTGGCAGCTGAGCCCGCTCCGGAGAGGCATACTCCTGCGCGTAATCGCCCGCCAGTTTCAAAATGGTGTCCATCGACGAACTCCACACCAGGTCGCCGCTGGTGCCGCCGGCCGCCTGCTCGCTGATGAAGCGGTTATACAGTTCGGTGCTGTTCATGTCGTTGTATTCGACCTTGATGCCCGGATACAACGCCTCAAATCCCTGGATCAGCGGCGCCGCCGCCTTGGTGTCGGTGGTCGAGTAAATCACCACCTTGCCTTCTTTCTTCGCGCCGTCGACCAGTTTCTGATAGTCGGCGGGGTAGCCCGCCGGGAAGGCCGCATAGGCGGAAACGGAGCCCAGTAAGGTGATTGCAGCCACGGTAGCGCTGATTTTTTTCATCATCATCCATCCCCAGATCACATTTAATAAACCAAAAATTAACATACAGTTAATAATTGCAACGAGGCAACGGCGTTGCTTGTTATCTTTCGGTTTTGTGAGGTTGGACGTTTTTCAGTCAATACCCACGCCCGGCGGCGCGGGCTTTGCGGTCATCCGTGTCGCAGACTATTCTGCCAGGCGTGAGCGCTGCAGCAGGCGAATTCGCTGTACGATGGCGCCCCGGCAACGTCAGAACAAAGCCGGCATTCGACCCGCGATATGCCGATCTTTTTCCCCCGTAAACCGGTCGAAGACGGCCACGTCTCTTTCAAGCCGCACATCGAAATTCCGCTGTCGATAGACAGGGTGGCGCGCTAGCGCGCTGCCGGGCCGGCCGCCATGATCCCTCTGTGCAGCCGGTTCACGCCAGGATAAACAGCGCTGTATTAATCAGGTTTTTGTCGCCGAATTATTATATCCTGCCGGACGAAAATTTTTGCGGGCGTACGCAGCCCCACGCGCCTCCTTCTGCAGCGCTTCATTTCGCAGCCAGGCCGTTTATTTCATGAATACAGGCAGTGCCATACCGTTATGACCAAGAGTTTATCCCCGAAAGACATTATCGCCCTGGGCTTTATGACCTTCGCCCTGTTTGTCGGCGCCGGCAACATCATTTTCCCCCCGCTGGTGGGGCTGCAGTCCGGTGAACATCTGTGGCCGGCCGCCCTCGGGTTTATGGTGACCGCCGTCGCTCTGCCGGTGATCGCCGTGATCGCGCTAGCGCGCGTCGGCGGCAGCATCAGCCTGCTGACCGGCCCCATCGGCCGCACCGCCGGCCTGCTGTTGGCGACCGTCTGCTATCTGGCGCTCGGCCCGCTGTTCGCCACCCCGCGAACCGCCAATGTTTCTTTCGCCCTCGGCATCGCGCCCTTCACCGGCGACGGCGCCCTGCCGCAGTTCATCTACAGCCTGCTGTTCTTTACCCTGGCGATGGTTGTGTCGCTGTATCCCGGCCGCTTGCTCGATAACGTCGGCCATATTCTGGCGCCGCTGAAAATTCTGGCGCTGGCCGCGCTCGGCATCGCCGCCCTGGTGTGGCCCGCCGGTGCGCCGGTCTCCGCCGTCGGCAGCTATCAGGCCGCGGCGTTTTCCACCGGCTTCGTGCAGGGTTATCAAACCATGGACACGCTGTCGGCGTTGATGTTCGGCTCGATTATCGTCACCGCCGCCCGCTCGCGCGGCGTCAGCGACAGCGGCCTGCTGCTGCGCTACACCCTGTGGGCCAGCCTGATCGCCGGCGTCGGCCTGACGCTGGTCTATATCTGCATGTTCAAGCTCGGCGCCGGCAGCGGCAGCCTGGTCGGCAGCGGTGCTCAGGATGGCGCGGCAATCCTGCACGCCTATGTGCAGCACACCTTCGGCGATCTGGGCAGCGTCTTTATGGCGGTGCTGATGTTCATCGCTTGCCTGGTGACGGCGGTCGGCATGACCTGCGCCTGCGCGGACTTCTTCTCCCGCTACCTGCCGCTCTCTTATCGCGCGCTGGTGGTCATCCTCGCCCTCTTCGCCATGCTGGTTTCCAACATGGGGCTGGCCAATCTGATACGCGTCTCACTGCCTGTACTGACGGCGATCTACCCGCCTTGCATCGCGCTGGTGTTGCTCAGCTTCAGCCAGAACCGCTGGCGCAGCGCCAGACGCGTCTTCGCGCCGGTGATCGCTACCAGCCTGGTGTTCGGCCTGGCCGACGGCCTGAAGGCTTCAAGCTTCAGCGGCCTGCTGCCCGCCTGGTTCGATAAGCTGCCGCTGGCCGAGCAGGGTCTGGTCTGGCTGCAGCCTACGCTGTTGGTGCTGTTGCTGGCGGCGGCTTACGACCGGTTGCGTAGCGCCGAAAGCGTCAAGGCCGCGTCGTAATCGCGATTTCCGCCCATAAAAAAAGCCGGTCATGATGACCGGCTTTTTTATCGGCTTGCGCCCGGCGGCTTACTTCAGCAGCGCCTGCGCCTTGGCCACCACGTTGTCCACGGTGAAGCCGAACTCGGCGAACAGCTGCTCCGCCGGCGCCGACTCACCGAAGGTGGTCATGCCCACGATAGCGCCGTTCAGGCCCACGTACTTGTACCAGTAGTCCGCGATACCCGCTTCCACCGCCACGCGCGCCGTTACCGCCGCCGGCAGCACCGACTCGCGGTACGCCGCATCCTGCTTGTCGAACGCGTCGGTCGACGGCATCGACACCACGCGCACCTTGCGGCCCGCCGCGGTCAGTTTGTCCGCCGCCTCAACCGTGATACCCACTTCGGAGCCGGTGGCAATCAGGATAACGTCCGGCGTGCCCGCGCAGTCCTTCAGCACGTAGCCGCCGCGGTACACGTTCGCCAGCTGCTCTGCGGTGCGCGGCTGCTGGGTCAGGTTCTGGCGCGAGAACACCAGCGTGGTCGGGCCGTCGTTGCGCTCGATGCCGTACTGCCACGCCACCGCCGATTCCACCTGGTCACACGGACGCCAGGT